>NZ_JAYRMO010000038.1:0-49504 GCF_041912635.1 Inhella sp. | reverse complement strand
GCGCACCTGCGGGTGCTTTTGCTGGCCTTGTTCGGCGTCGTGACACTGGCCGAGTGCCTGCTCAGCTCGCGATTAGCGCCCGACCCAATGGTGCCAGTCGGCGCGAACTGAGTTGTTCAGGGCCGACGAAGTAAGCGGTGTCGGCCGCGAAGGGGCTCCACACCGTGCTGCCCACGCCCTGCGGGTTGTCGGGGCCGTTCCAGCTGAAGGCGGCGCCGCCCCAGGGTTGGACGTCGATGCCCAGGTGCTTCTGGTACCAGGCGGCCAGGGCCTTGGGGTCTTGGGCCTTGAAGAAGATGCCGCCGATGCCGGTAACGCGTTTCATGCGGGCTCGCTTTCGGGTTGGGTTGCAAGGGGCGGCCAAGCTTAGGCCAGGGCCCGGCGGCGCCCTAGCCCCGGCGCGCGCCCAGAACCCACACCGACCACTGCATACCCCAGGAGCGGCAGCTCCTGGCTTCCGGCCGTGGCCACGCCGGCGAGCCGTAGGCGGGTTGGACCGGCGCAGCTCGGGGCCGGCGCTGGCGATGGTGCTTCATGGCGCTAGGCAGGGTTGCGTCTAGCTCAGGACGCGCGGGCCTGCAGGGTTGTTGGTCTGGGGCGCGCAGTGGTGTGAGACAAAGACTCTGGTCTACCCGCCGGACTCGCTCAGTGGCTCGGCATTCAGGAGTCCGTCGGCGCCCGTGCCCTGTCAGCCAAGCCAACCAAGCCCAGTCCCAGCATGACGGCAAGGGCGCTCCAACCCATATCCGCCCAATTCAGTGTGGCCTTGAACCAGATCACACCAGCGATCATCAGGAACAGTCCCAGACAGGCCAGCAGCTTGCGAGGTACCGACAGCGGCGCAAACCATTCTGCGAGGGCTTCAAGTCCGCCCTTGGTGGCCATCTTGGTCCCCGTCCGATGCCCAGGCTGAGGTGCCTGGAGTGTCTGAATGTCCTTGGTCTTCGGGCGAGAAGGAAACCCGCATTCACCGCAGGTGATGGCAGGTCCGGCATTGACCGTCTCACAGGACAAACAGCGCCACCGATAGGGCAGGCCACGACCGCTCATGGCTTCACTGCTCCGGATCCCCATCCACCACCCGCACCGCCGCAGCCCCCAGCTGCGCCACATCACCCGCGCGCAGCTTGCGCCCACGCCGGGTCTCAACCTCGCCGTTGACCTTGACCAGCCCATCGGCAATCACGGCGCGTGCCAGTTCGCGCTGGCCGTTCAGATCGGCGGCCTTGATCAGGGCTTCGAGGGTGATGTGCTCGCCGCGCAGGGGGAAGGTGTCGGGGTTCATGGGCGCAGTATCCGGGCCCGGCTGCGGCCGGGCTTGGACAATCCCGCCATGCCCCGCACTGAATCAGCCACCCTGCTGCACAGCAGCTTCTACCGCTTTCACCCCGTGGCCGACCCGGCCGCCGCGGCCGAGCGGGTGCGCGGGCTGGCGCAGGGCCTGCGCGGGCCCATCGTGCTGGCGGCGGAGGGCATCAGCGGCGCAGTGGCCGGCGTGCCGGCCGATGTAACGGCCTTCGAAGCGGCGCTGCAGGCCAGCGGCCTGTTCGGGCCGCGGCCGCTGGTGTTCAAGCACAGCCCCTGCCGCACGCCGCCGTTCGGGCGGCTCAAGGTCAGCGTCAAGCCGGAGATCGTGGCCCTGGGCCTGCCGCAGGCGCAGGCGCTTCCAGCGCCCGATGAACACGACGACTCGCACCTTTCGCCCCAGGCCTGGCGCGAGCTGCTGGCAAGCGGCAAGGCCGTGCTGCTGGACAACCGCAACCACTTCGAATGGCGCCTGGGCCGCTTTCGCGGCGCGGTGGACCCCGGCGTGCACCACTTCCGCGACTTCGTGGCCTACGTGGAAGCGCACGCGCCGGCCTGGCGCGAAGCTCGGCGCCCGGTGGCCATGTACTGCACCGGCGGCGTGCGCTGTGACAAAACCGCGCCCTGGATGCGCAGCCTGGGCCTGCAGGTGTTCCAGTTGGACGGCGGCATCATGAATTTCTTCCACGCCCTGCAGAACGAGGAAGGGGCGGCCGAGCGCGACTGGGAGGGCGAGTGCTTCGTGTTCGACAACCGGATTGCCCTGGATGCCCGGCTGCAGGAAACCGACACTGCGGCCGAGGCCGTGTTCGACCCCGCGCACCCCGATGAAGCCTGGCGCCTGAACCGCGCCCAGCGCCTGGATGAAGCCTGAGCCCTGGCGCCCACCGCCACGCGCCGGCCTGAACGCCAGCCGCGTGCGCGCCGACACCGGGTACGCCCATGTGCTGGGCTTTCTGCACGCGCGGTTTCCGCACATCCAGGGCTGGCGCGAACGCCTGTGCGCGGGCGATGTACTCGACGCCCTGGGCCACCCCGTGGGCCCCGACACCGCCTGCCCGCCCGGCACCCTGCTCTGGTACTGGCGCCGGCCGTCGCAACCCGAAGCGCCCGTGCCCTTTGAGCTGACCCTGCTGCACCGCTGCGAGCGCCTGGTGGTGGTGGACAAGCCACCCTTCCTGGCCGTCAGCCCGGTGGGCCGGCATGTGCAGGAAACGGTGCTGGTGCGCCTGCAGCAGCAGCTTGGCCTGCAGGACCTGACGCCGCTGCACCGCCTGGACCGTGACACCGCCGGCGTGCTGGCCTTCTGCGTGCAGCCCGCGCACCGCGACGCCTACCAGGCGCTGTGGCGCGAGCGCCGGGTGTGCAAGGTCTACGAGGCCATCGCGCCCTGGCGCGAAGATCTGCCCCTGCCCTTCACCGCCCGCCATCGCCTGGTGGAACCGAAGGACGCGCGCTTCCACCAGCTGCAGGTGGTGGCGGGCGAGCCCAATGCCGAGACCCTGGTCGAGCGCGTGCAAGAGCTGGACCCGGCGACCGTGCCCGGCGCCGCCGCGGGCCAGCGCCTGGCCCTGTACCGGCTGACGCCGCACACCGGCCGCAAGCACCAGCTGCGCGCGCAGCTGGCGGCGCTGGGGCTGCCGATCGTCAATGACCGCATTTACCCGGTGCTGCAGCCCGAGGGGCCGGATGACTACGGGCGGCCGTTGATGCTGCTGGCGCGCTCGTTGGCGTTCGTGGATCCGCTGAACGGATGCGAGCGCCGATTCCAGAGCCGGCAGCGACTGGCAGAGCCCAATACGTCTGGGTGAGCCAGGCGCCCACGTTTGCACGCGGCAGCTTTCATCGGGCTCGTCCGGGTGCCTCTCCTGGAAGCGCTTTGGTAGCGTGGGCCTGTCCGTCCAGAACGGCAGGTTGCAGCAAAGGAATGTCCATGCCGGTGTTACCTAGGGCGGTACGCCAGTGCTTGCACCGCCTTGCGCGCGGGCTGGCAGCGCTGGCGCTGCCCGTGGTGGCCAGCGGCTGGGTCTTCAGTGGCCAGGCCCAGGCGGATTCAATCACCTGGGTCGTGGTGGACCGAGCGCCGGTGATGATCCTGCAGGAAGGCCGGGTGCCGGCCAGCGCGGCGGAACTGGGCGCCGGCAGTGCCGATCAAGGCCTGGCCGCGGTGATCCGCCGCCTGCCGCAGTACCGCCACGAGTTCACGCTCAGCAATGTCGCCAGGATCTGGCTGGACATGGAGCGCGGCCGCAACCTCTGCTATTTCGCGGCGCTGAAGACCCCGGCGCGTCTGGCGGTCGCCACCTTCACGCCGGCCCGGCTGGTGCCACCCCAGGCGGTGCTGGTGCGCAAGGCGCGGCGCCAGGCTCTGGTGGGCAGCGCCACCCGCGTCAGCCTGGCCGAGTTGGTGGCCCGCGCAGGTGCCGAGGGGCGGGTCGAGAAGGGCCGCAGCTACGGCCCCGAGCTGGATGCGCTGCTGGCGGCCAGGCCCTTGGCGTCGGAGTCCGTGCCCAACACCGGGGCCCTGTTGAAGCCGCTGGCACGCGGTCACTTCAGCTTCACCATCGAGTACCCGCAGACCCTGCACTACATGGTGCAGCACGGCCAGATTCCGGACGCGCTGGACCTGATCGACATCCAGGAGGCGGGCAGCTGGAGCGAAAGCTACGTGGCCTGCACGCGCAATGCCTGGGGCCAGAAGGTCATCCAGGACATCGACCGCGCCATTCGCGAAGCCTCCGCCGGCCGTGCCTACCGCTCCGCCGTGATGGCCTGGACGCCGCCTGCGCTGCTGCAAGCCAAGCGGGCGGAGGTGCAGCGCTTCTTTGACGAGCGCAGCCGGGGTGGGCCGCGCATCGAGTGAGGTGCGAGCGTCAAATCCGCAATGGGCAAGCGGCCGCCACGGCCGGCTGTGCCATCAGATGCCGCCAGTGCTGCTCGTACGCGGGCGCGCAGCCAGGGGTCGGTGTAGGTCAGCGGCGGCTCGGGCTGCAGGTCTTCGATCAGATCCAGCATCGCCATCGATTCGGACAGGGCCTGCCTCTTCCACTCCAGGATGGGCACGCGCTCGCAGCAGTTGGCGCCCTCGGCGATGTAGAGCGCCAGCATCGCTGTATCAGGAGGGCTCGCCCTTCTTCGCCACCAGCGTCAAGATCTCATAACTCGCACACAGCTCACCCCGCTGGTTCGTCACCGCCACATCCCAGGCCACCACGCCGGCATTGGCCTGGCCTTCGCGCAGCGGGCGGTCGATCTTGCGCTTGGCGGTCAGGCGCGCCTGGATGGTGTCGCCGATCGCGACCGGGGTGACGAAGCGCAGCGTCTCCAGGCCGTAGTTGGCCAGCACCGGGCCAGGGGCCGGGCTGACGAACAGGCCGGCCGCCGCGCTGAGCACGAAGTAGCCGTGCGCGATGCGCTGGCCGAACTGGCTCTGCTTGGCGGCCACGTCGTCGAAGTGCATGTAGAAGTAGTCGCCACTCAGGCCACCGAAGGCCACGATGTCGGCCTCACCGACGGTGCGGCGGTGGGTCAGCAGGCTCTGGCCCACTTCCACATCTTCGAAGTAGCGGCGGAAGGGGTGGATCTCCGACTCCTGCACCGCGCCCCCGCGCTGGTACTCGCCGGTAACGGCCGTCAGCATGGTGGGTGAGCCCTGCACGGCGCAGCGCTGCAGGTAATGCTTGACGGCGCGCAGGCCGCCCAGTTCTTCGCCACCGCCGGCGCGGCCGGGGCCGCCGTGCTTGAGTTTGGGCAGCGGGCTGCCGTGGCCGGTGCTTTCCAGCGCGGCCTCGCGGTCCAGCACCAGCAGGCGGCCGTGCCAGGCGGCGAAGGTGGGCACGGCCTGGGCGGCCAGCGCGGGTGTCTTGGTGACCAGGCTGCCCACCAGGCTGCCACGGCCCAGGGTGGCCAGGTGCAGGCCTTCCTCGTAGTCGTCGTAGGCCATCAGGGTGCTGACGGGGCCGAAGGCCTCGACGTTGTGCACCTGGGTCTGCTGCAGCGGGCGGTCGCAGCGCAGCAGGGTGGGGGCAAAGAAGGCGCCGTTCTCGGTGCCCTCGCCCTTGGGCGTGAAGCCGTCGCGGCCGCTGAGCAGGATCTCGTTGCCCTCGGCCAGCAGGGCCAGCTTGTCCATCACATCGGCCTGCTGCGCGTGGCTGGCCAGCGCGCCCATGCGCACGCCCTCGATGGCAGGGTCGCCGACGACGATCTTCTTCAGGCGCGCGGTCAGCGCCGCGCCCACGGCGTCCATCAGATGGCGCGGCACGATGGCGCGGCGGATGGCGGTGCACTTCTGGCCGGCCTTGGCGCTCATCTCGCGCGCCACTTCCTTGACGAAGAGCTCGAACTCGGGGTCGTCGGGCGTCACGTCGGGCGCCAGCAGCGCGCAGTTCAGGCTGTCGGCCTCGGCGTTGAAGGGAATGGAGCGGCGCAGCAGATTGGGGTGGCTGCGGAGCTGCATCGCCGTGTCGGCGCTGCCGGTGAAGGTGACGACATCAGGCTCTTCGAGGCGATCAAACAGATCCCCCGTGCCACCGACGATGAGCTGCAGGCAGCCGGCCGGCAGCAGGCCGGAATCCATCATCACGCGCACGGCCTTTTCGGCCACGTAGCTGGTGGCGCTGGCGGGCTTGACGAGGCAGGGCATGCCGGCCAGGTAACTGGGCGCGAACTTCTCCAACATGCCCCAGATCGGGAAGTTGAAGGCATTGATGTGCAGGGCGATGCCTCTTCTCGGCACCAGCACATGGCTGCCGATGAAGTGGTTCTCTTGCCCTAAGCGCATCGGCGGGCCTTCGTGCAGCACGTTGCTGCTGGGCAGGTCCTTGCCGCCGATGGACGAGTACGCGAACAGGGTGCCGATGCCGCCTTCGACGTCGATCCAGGAATCGCTGCGCGTGGCGCCGGTGTGGGCGCTGATGGCATACAGCTCTTCCTTGCGCTCCATCAGGTAGGCGGCCAGGGCCTTGAGGGTTCGGGCGCGGTCCTGGAAGTGGGTGTTCAGCAGGGTACGCAGGCCGGTGGTTCTTGCGTAGGCCACCATCTCCTCGAAGTTCAGTTGTTCTTCGTGGGTGTGGGCGACGACCTTGCCGTTGATGGCGGAGCGCAGGGCCTGCTTGGGGCCTTGGCCGACCCAGCGGCCGGCGATAAAGCTTTGGAGAGTGGTGCTCATGCTGTTCCGTCCTGGTTGCTTGCTTTGCTGTTCGCTTGTTCGCTGCTGGTGTCCATGCCGTGAGAGCCCGCCGGGATTCCGCCCCGGCAGGCGGGTCACTTTCTTTGCTGCGCCAAAGAAAGTGACCAAAGAAAGGCGCTCAATGCACGCAGCCGACCTCGGGTCGGCCGCGATGGCACGGCTGGCTCACATGGCTCCCACACCCCTCCTGGGACTGCGAAAACCTGCCCGCTAAGCTGGCCGGAGTACCGGCCGACTAGACCACCGCAAACCATCACGGGCTCTCTGCGATGAATGGACCCCCAACGCATGCTCCGGCGAGCTCTTGCGCTGGTTGGGGGTCTGTTCTTCGGAGCTTGGCGGTCATGGTCCTGGGTGCCAGGGACGACCGGTACCCCGGGCGCCTTCGTTGTCCTGACCGTCGAAGTCAGATGGGGGCTCGTGTCAGTGTGAGCCCAAGCACCGCCGTCACAGTTCGCCCCTAGGGCGACTGTGTTCTTGAGCGCCTTTCTTTGCCCCGCGTTTCTTTGGCGCAGCAAAGAAATGCGGGTCGGGTGCAGGGGTGAAGCCCCTGCGGGCTGCAACGCAAGAACGCTCAAGCCAAGCCTCCGAGCACGCAAGCCATATGCACCTTCCCAAAGAACTGCCCCGTCTCCACATCCCGCATCGCCATCGGCTCCACACCAAAGCGCTTGAAGCCACAGCGGGCATACAGAGACTCAGCGGCCGCATTGCCCTCGGTCACGGTGAGCCTCACCACCCGCACCCACTCCCGCTCACGCGCCGCCGCCAGCACCGCATGCACCAGATCCGCCCCCAGCCCCAGCCCGCGCGCCTCGGGGGCGACGTACATGCCGAACAGCAGGGCCTTGTGGCAGGTCTTGGGCCGGTTCTCGAACTCCAGGCCGGCGCTGCCCACCAGCACGCCATCGGCAAAGGCGCCAAACACGCACTCCGGGGCATCGGGGGCTTCGCTGGCGCGGGCCAGCCAGAAGCTCATGGGCTGGGCGGCGCGTTCGCTCACCGTGGCGGTAAAGGCGTCCGGGTGCTCGGCGTAGGCGCGCAGGCTCAGAGCCCGGTAGGCGGGGGCATCGTCGGCGCCGAGGCGGCGCACCAGGGTGGTCGCGGTCATGCGGGCTCGTGGCAGACGGCTTCGATGTTGTTGCCGTCGGGGTCGATGACAAAGGCGCCGTAGTAGTTCGGGTGGTAGTGCGGGCGCAGGCCCGGCGCGCCGTTGCAGCGCCCACCGGCCGCCAGCGCGGCAGCGTGGAAGGCATCCACCTGCGCCCGGGTGGCCGCGCGCCAGGCCAGGTGGCAGGCGGTGGTGAAGGGCGCGCCGCCAAAGGGCGAGGGGCCCTGGATCAGCCAGGTGTCGAGCTTGCCGTCGTGGATGAAGCCCTGCATAGACTGGCCGTCGAACTCGAAGCTCGGGCCCTGCGTGTAGCCCAGCGGCGTGAGTGCGGCGGCGTAGAAGGCGGTACTGCGCGCCAGGTCGGCGACGCGAAAGGTCATGTGGTCGAGCATGGTCTTCTCCCTGTGTGTGAGTTGGGGTGGCTTCAGGCGGAGACGGCGGGCAGGCCGCCGAGCAGCAGCTGGGCCACCACCTCGGCCAGCTGCGCGTCGCTCACCGGACCCTCGGGACGGTGCCAGGTGTAGGTCCAGTTGATCATGCCGAACAGCAGCATGGTGACCGGCTTGGCCAGGCCGGCGGTTTCCAGGCCCGGGCGCAGCGCGGCCAGCGCGGCGGCAAAGCCGTTCACCACCTCGCGCTCCAGCTCGCGCACGCGCTGCTGGCGCGGTTCGGGCAGGAACTTCAGGTCTTCGGTGAGCACGCGGTGCTCGTGGCGCGCCGCGGTGTAGACGGCCAGGAAGCGCGCCACCAGCGCTCGCAGCTGCGCCTCGGGCTCCAGGTGCTGCGCGCGCACCTCGCGCACCAGGGCGGCAAGCTTCTCGATATGCGCCTCGCAGATGCGCGCCAGCAGCTCGGCCTTGTCGGGCACGTAGTGGTAGAGCGCGGGCTTGCTCAGGCCGCAGGCCTGGGCGACCTGGCTCATCGCGGTACCGGGGTAGCCGTTCTGGGCGAACAGCCGGGCGGAGACGGCGAGGATGTCTTGCTCGCGGGGGTTGGGTGTATTCACCGTTCGTCAAAACTGAGGGTGACGGTCGGCGTCAACGCATGCGCCTGGCACGCCAACACAAACCCAGCCGCCAGCTCATGCTTCTCCAGCGCGAAGTTGCGGTCCATGCGCACCTCGCCCTCCAGCACCTTGCAGCGGCAGGTGGAGCACACGCCGCTCTTGCAGGAATAAGGCACGTCCATGCCGGCGCGGGCGGCGGCGTCGAGCAGGCTGGGGTCGGAGGCCAGCACCTCGATGACGCGGGTGAAGCCGTCGCGGATGACGGTGACCTGGGCCTGGGCCACATCGCCGGCCTTGATCTCGTGCGGGGCGGGCTTGCCCTGCTGCATCTCGGGCGTGCCGAAGCGCTCGATGTGGATGCGCTCCTCGGCCACGCCTGCGGCGCGCAGCGCGGCCTCGGCCTCATCGTTCATCTGGTAGGGGCCGCAAATGAAGGCGTGCGAGATGCTGGCCGGCGGCACCAGGGTGTTGAGGAAGGCGGCGACCTTGTCGCGGTTCATCACGCCGGCAAAGAGGTCGGACTCGACCGCCTCGTCACTGAACACGGCGTGGATGGCCAGGCGGCCCATGTGCTGGTTCTTCAGGTCCTCGATCTCGTCCTTGAACATGGTCGAGTTGACGCGGCGGTTGCCATACAGCAGCGTGAAGCGGCTCTTGGGTTCGCGCGCCAGCACGGTCTTCATGATGGACAGGATGGGCGTGATGCCCGAGCCCCCGGCGATGCCCAGGTAGTGCCGCGCCTCGGCCGGCGCCAGCGGCACGAAGAAGCGGCCCTGGGGCGGGAAGACCTGCAGGGTGTCGCCGGCCTTGAGTTGCTTGTTGACCCAGTTCGAGAACCTGCCGCCCGCCACCTTGCGCACACCCACGCGCAGCAGGCCGTCGTCGATGCCGGCGCAGATGGAGTAGCTGCGGCGCAGGTCTTCGCCGTCCACCATCGCTCTCAGGGTCAGGTACTGGCCTTGGGTGAAGGCGAACACCTCGCGCAACTCGGCGGGGACGTCGAAGCGGACGATCACCGCCTCTTCGGTATCGGGCTCGACCGCGGCGACCTTCAGCTCATGGAAATGGAGGCTCATAGGGGCTTGAAATATTCAAAGGGTTCGCGGCAGGCCGTGCAGCGGTAGAGCGCCTTGCAGGCGGTGGAGCCGAAGGCCGAGAGGCGTTCGCTCTTGGGCGAACCGCAGCGCGGGCAGGGGATGGACTCGTGCAGGCGCAGGGGCTGGGTGACGGCCGCCGTACCGCTGGGCGGGGCGATGCCGTACTGGCGCAGCTTCTCGCGCGCGGCCTCGCTGATCCAGTCGGTGGTCCAGGCCGGGCTGCGGCGCTGCTCGATGCGCAGGGGCTGAAAGTCTTTCAGCGCGGCACGCACGTCGGCCTCGATCAGCTCGGTGGCCGGGCAGCCGCTGTAGGTGGGCGTCAGCACCACGGTGAAGCCGCCGTCTTCGTCCTCGCGCAGCTCGCGCACGATGCCGAGCTCGACCAGCGAGAGCGCCGGCACCTCGGGGTCCAGCACGGTCTGCAGGACGGCCCAGGCGGCATCGCGGCGCGACTGCACGAGGTTCATCACCAGGTGCCGCCCGGGTAGGCGCGCTGCAGGTATTGCATGTCGCTCAGCAGGTGGCCGAGGTGTTCGCTGTGCGCGCCGTGGCGGCCGCGGTGGGCGTTCGGGCGGTCCTTGGGGAGCTTGAGCGTGGCGCGGGCCAGCACGGGCTCGACCAGGGCGCGCCATTCGGCCTGCAGGCTGGCCCAGGCCGGGCCCAGCTTCTGTGCCTCTGCGGCCGCATCGACCTCGTCGCTTTCAAACAGCTCGCCCAGATAGGGCCAGATGCGCTCCAGCGCGGCCTGCATGCGGGCCTGCGATTCGGCGCTGCCGTCGCCCAGGCGCACGCACCAGTCGGCGCTGTGCTGCAGGTGGTAGCGGGCTTCCTTGAGCGACTTCTCGGCGATGGCGGCCAGCTCGGTGTCGCGGCTGTCCAGCAGCTGGGTCCATAGCAAGTTGAACCAGGCCGCGGTGAGGAAGTTGCGCACCACGGTGAAGGCGAAGTCGCCGGGGCGGCGGCTATCCACCGCGTGCGGCAGTTCGAACAGCACGGGGTTCAGGAACTGGTGCTCCAGGCGCAGCATGGCGAGCTGGTCTTCGTCCAGGCCATCCGCCGCGCCGGCATGCGTGAGCAGGGCGCGCGCCTGGCCCAGCAGGTCCAGCGCCATATTGGCCTGGGCCAGATCCTCTTCCAGGATGGGGCCATGGCCGCACCACTCGCTGTTGCGCTGGCTGAGGATCAGCGCGGCGTCGGCGATGCGCAGCAGGTAGCGCTGTTGCAGGGAATTGCTGAGCTTCATCACATGTGGTCCACGGAAGCGGGCAGCTTGTAGAAGGTCGGGTGGCGGTAGACCTTGTCATCCGCCGGGTCGAAGAGCTGGCCCTTCTCACCGGGGTCGCTGGCCACGATGTGCTCGCTCTTCACCACCCAGATCGACACGCCTTCCTGGCGGCGCGTGTAGACCTCGCGCGCCATCTGCACGGCCATCGCGGCATCGGGTGCATGCAGGCTGCCGCAGTGCTTGTGGTCCAGGCCGCTCTTGGCGCGCACAAAGACTTCCCACAGGGGCCATTCATTGGTGCTCATGCTGCTTCCTTGTGTTGATCGGCTTGCTTGCGGGCATGGGCCAGGGCGGCATCACGCACCCACTGGCCTTCGTCCCAGGCGCGCACCCGTGTGGCCAGGCGTTCGCGGTTGCAGGGGCCGTCGCCGCCCACCACGCGCCAGAACTCGTGCCAGTCGATGGTGCCGAAATCCCAGTGGCCGCGTGCTTCGTTCCACTTGAGGTCGGGGTCGGGCAGGGTGATGCCGAGCAGCTTGGCCTGGTCAACGGTGGCGTCGACGAACTTCTGGCGCAGGTCGTCGTTGCTGTTGCGCTTGATGCCCCAACGCATGCTCTGCTCGCTGTGCAGGCTCTCGCTGTCAGGCGGGCCGAACATCATCAGAGACGGCCACCACCAGCGGTTGACGGCGTCCTGCACCATGGCCTTCTGGGCCTCGGTGCCTTTCTCCATCATCACCAGCAGGCTCTCGTAGCCTTGGCGCTGGTGGAAGCTTTCCTCGCGGCAGACACGGATCATGGCGCGGGCGTAGGGGCCGTAGGAGCAGCGGCACAGCGGCACCTGGTTCATGATGGCCGCGCCATCCACCAGCCAGCCGATGACGCCCACATCCGCCCAGGTGACGGTGGGGTAATTGAAGATCGAGCTGTACTTGGCCTTGCCACTGTGCAGGGCGTCCAGCATCTGGTCTCGGCTGGTGCCCAGGGTTTCGGCTGCGGCGTAGAGGTACAGCCCGTGGCCACCCTCGTCCTGCACCTTGGCAAGAAGAATCGCCTTGCGCTTGAGCGTCGGCGCGCGGCTGATCCAGTTGCCCTCGGGCAGCATGCCGACGATTTCGGAATGCGCGTGCTGGCTGATCTGGCGCACCAGGGTCTTGCGGTAGTGCGCCGGCATCCAGTCCTTGGGCTCGATGTAATCGCCGGCGTCGATGCGGGCTTCAAAAGCGGCCTCGCGCGCCTGGTCTTCGGCCGTGGCGGCAGCCAGCTTGGCTTCCTGTTCCAGGCTCAGGGATTGGGTGTACATGGATCAGTCTCCTGACACGGGAAGTTCGGGGACCACGCGGCGGTCCTTCAAGCGATAGGCACGGCCGCGGAACTCGGCGATCAACTCGCCACGCTGGTTGTGCACCTGCACGTCGTACAAGCCGGTGCGGCCGGTGGCCGCCTTGCGCTGGGCTTTGGCTGTGAGCACATCGCCTTCGCGCGCGCCGGCCACGATGTCGATGCTGTAGCCCGAGGCCACGGTGAGCTGGTTGCCGCTGTTGCAGGCAAAGGCAAAAGCGGAATCGGCCAGGGTGCCGATCAGACCGCCATGGCAGAGCGCGAAGCCGTTCAGCATGTCGGCGCGGATAGGCATGGAAAGCCGCGCCGTGCCGGGGGCTACGGCTTCGAGCTGCATGCCCAGCGCCTGCGAGGCGCGGTCTTGCGCCCACATGGCTTCGGCCACGGCTTGGGCCAACTGCTCAGCGGTCATCGAACTGGGGGGGCCGCTTTTGCATGAAGGCGGCCACACCTTCGGAGTAATCGTGCGCAAAACCGAGCTGGCTTTGGGCGCGGCTTTCGGCGCGCAGCGCGGGCTCGAACTCGCTGCGCTGGGCGGCGTCGAACAGGCGGCGCGTTTCCACCAGGGCGCGGGTGGGCAGGCTGGCCAGGCGCAGGGCAGCGGCCTTGGCAGCGCCGAAGAGCTGGTCCGCCTGCACGGTGCGGGCCACCAGGCCCAGCAGTTCGGCGTCGGTGGCGCTGAGCTTGTCGCCCAGCAGCGCCATTTCCATCGCTTTGGCGCGGCCCACCAGGCGTGGCAGCAGCCAAGTGGCACCGCAGTCCGGGATCAGACCGATCTTGTTGAAGCCGAGCACGAAGACGGCGGCATCGCTGGCGTAGACCAGGTCGCAGCCCATCGCGAGGCTCATGCCCGCACCGGCGGCCACGCCGTTCACCGCACAGACCGTGGGCACGCGGCAGTCGCGCAGCGACAGGGCCATGGGGATGTAGTAGTGGTCGATCAGGTGCCCGATGTCCTTGGGCTTGCCGCCAGGGTTGGGCGCCACGAAGGGGTCGGAGAGGTCTTGCCCGGCGCAAAAGCCGCGGCCCTCGCCGGTGATCAGGATGGCGCGCACGCCCACATCGGCACCCAGGCGGTCGAGCGCTTCGCGGATCTGCACCAGCATGTCGGCGGTGAAGGCGTTCAGCGCCTGCGGGCGGTTCAGGCGCAGGATGGCGATGTTCTCTTCGCGCTCGATCAGGATCTGCGGGTCGGCCATGGGCGGGGCTCCGAAGGCCTGTGGACAAGGCTGTGCAAAGCCTCTGTGCACGGGCGGGACAACAGGTGGATGGGCTGGGGACAGGCGGTGGACGGTGCGATGCTTGGATCTGTTCCAAACGCCTGACCGACCGGTCGGTCGATCATACGGCGAGCTTGTTTGACCGCCATCAGGAAACCCCATGCCCTGCTATGCCATCGACGGTGTGATCCCCGTCGTCCACCCCACCGCCCATGTGCACCCAACCGCCGTGCTGATTGGCGACGTGCACATCGGGCCCGAGGCCTACATCGGCCCAAACGCCAGCCTGCGCGGCGACTTCGGTCGCATCGAGATCCACCAAGGCGCCAATGTGCAGGACTGCTGCGTGCTGCACGGCTTCCCGCGCAAGCTCTGCGTGGTGGAGCGCGACGGCCATGTCGGCCACGGCGCCATCCTGCACGGCTGCCGGGTGGGCGAGGGCGCGCTGGTGGGCATGAACGCGGTGCTGATGGACGAGGTGGTGCTGGGCGCGCGCGCCATCGTGGCGGCACATGCCTTTGTGGCCGCCGGCCAGCAACTGCCGGCCGAGCACCTCATCGTTGGCAGCCCGGCCAAGGTGTTGCGCCCGCTGCGGGCGGAGGAAATGGCCTGGAAGGCCGCCGGCACGGCCACTTATCAACAACTGACGAAGCGCTGCCTGGAATCGCTGCGCGAGGTGCAACCCCTGCCTGAGGCCGAGCCCAACCGACCGCCGCTGCCTGATTTCGAAGTCGCCCCCAAGCTGGAAGCCGCCGGCCGGGACAAGCCTGTGGATGGCTGAAGAACAAGCAAGGGCTTATCCACAGGCCGGGGCCGTTTTTTGAAGTTGTTGTCGTTTTGGGTGCAGCGGCACAGGCCCTCCGCCCACAGCCTCAAACAGGCATCAACTGCTTGTCAGGATTCGGTTTTTTGACTTGTCCACAGTTTCTGGCAGCCTCTACTACGAACACTAATTTAAGAATCTAAAAGTCAATGTGAATAGCAAGACCGAACTTCCCACCCCTTTGCCCGCAAAAAACATGGACCTTTCCGCCTGGCAGCAGCGCTTGCTCGCCTTCGCGGCCGCACGCGACTGGCCCCCCTACCTGAACCCCAAGAACCTGGCGATGGCGCTCAGCGTCGAAGTGGCCGAGCTGGTGGAGTGCTACCAGTGGCTGGACCCCGACCAATCCCGCCGGTTGACGCATGACGAGCCCGGCCGCACCCAGGTGGCCGATGAAATGGCCGATGTGCTGATGTATTTGCTGCACTTGGCGAGAGAAACCGGCATCGACCTGGAAGCCGCCTGCGAAGCCAAGATCCAGCGCAACGCCCAGAAGTACCCGGCGCCATGACTTGGAAGGACAGTGAACTGCTGGCCGTGGTGGACTTCGAGACCACCGGCATGGCCCCCAAGCAAGGTGCCCGCGCCACCGAGGTCGCGGTCGTCTGGGTGCGCGGCGATGACGTGGTGGACCAGTACAGCAGCCTGATGCACACCGGCGTGCCGATTCCGCCTTTCATCGAGCGCCTGACCGGCATCAGCAACCGGATGCTAGAGGCGGCCAACCCGGCCGCCACGGTGATGCGGGAGCTGGCGGAGCGTCAACCACCCTGCCCGCTGGTGGCACACAACGCCGGCTTTGACGCCCAGTTCTGGCGCGACGAAATGCTGCGCGCCGATTGCGCCGCCCATGCCGAGCCGCCGCGCCTGTGCACCGTCAAGCTGGCACGCCGGCTGTACCCGCAGGCCGCCAATTGCAAGCTGGGCACGCTGGCCAGCTTCCATGGGCTGCAGCCCCAGGGGCGTGCCCACCGGGCGCTGGCCGATGCCATGACGACGGCCCTGCTGTGGCTGCAAATGCGCCAGGACATCGTGCACCACCTTGGGTCCGAGCTGGGCGGTGCCCCCGTGAACTTCGCGCTCGCGGACCGCCTGCAGGCCCTGCCCTTCGCGCAGTGGCCCCGGGCCGCGCGCGCCCATGCCAAGTCTTTGGTATTGGGCGAATGCTTGTTATGAGCAGCAAGACCCAGCGGGGCACCGGGACGGTTACGTTTTGATAGATTGCGGGCCCTGATTACTGCACGGCTATGGGAAACCGTCTTGGCACCGCCCGTCCCGATGGGATGTGGAAACTGGTCTTCTATGAGCGCAAAGGCATGCGCATGGTGGTGGACAAGTCCGCCCCCTGGCTGCCCAACCGCGCCGCGGCGGAAAGCTGGGCGCAGTTCTACATGCGGCAGGGTTACCACATCGGACTGCAGTCCCAGGACGGGCGCATTGAGCGCCTCAGTGGGGGGCTTCCCGGCTGACCCGGCTGGCTGAAGCCCTTAGCTTCAGTGCAGTTCCACCCAACCTTCGGTGGCACCTTCTTCGGCATGGTGCTCCACATGGCAGCCCGCCGGTGCCGGCAGCTTCAGCAGCAGGGCTTCCAGGTCCACGCCGCGCAGGGTTTGCAACAGTTCCACCCAGCGGCGCTGCACGCGTGCCTCGCACCACAGGTCCTCCAGCCGCCACAGCAGCTCAACGCCGTCATGCTGGGGCAGACGCAGCGCGTGGGGCGCCAGCGCCGCCCAGAGGGCATGGGCGGCCTGGCGGGCGGGCACGCTGGGCAGGGCGTCGTGCAAGGCGGTGCCGCGCGCGGCCCAGCCGCTCAGGGCGAGCTGGCGGCCCACCCAGGCTTGCAGGGCCTGCTGCGGGTTCAACAGGCGCAGGCGGTTGGGCGGCAGCACGGGCAGGGGGTCCAGGCGGCCGTCTTGCGGCGTCACCAGGCGCACCAGCGCGGCCAGGCGGGCCCAGGCGGCGTCGTCCAGGCCGGCTTCGCTGCCGCCCTGCTGCGCCAGGCGCTCCGCCGTGGCCTGCAATTGGTGTGCGGTGCGGCCAGCCAGGGCCAGCGCGGCCGTGCGGCCCAACTGCACCAGGTGGCCGGCGGCATAGCCCAGGTCCTGGCGCAGGCGGGCCCAGGTGCGCTGTTGCGGATGGTTCAGCTCATCGTGCAGCGCAGCGCGGGTGACCGGGCAGTGGCTGCGGCGCAGCTGGCGCAGGTAATGGGGGGTGAGGAGCTGGTCTTCGAAGGGCAGGCCTTCCTGCCAGGCCTGCAGGCGCAGGGCCAGCCAGCTGCGGGTGCCGGCGGCCACTTCACGCTGGCGCGGCGAGGTGCCGGTCTGCAGCGCGGCATGGAAGCCCTGGAACAGCGGCGAGGCCGGGTGCAGGTGCGCGGCCGGCAGGGCCACATGGTGGAGTGCATGGTCGTAACCCAGTTGCCAGCCGGCGGGGTCGGAAACCGCCTCGGCACTGCGTGGCAGCGGCAGCACCGGCAGCGCGCTGTCTTCAAACAGGAGATCGGTTTGCGGCTCGGCGGGCAGGACACGGCGCAGGGCATTGGGCTTGTGCATGACGGTCTCCAACAAGGGTTGATGTCGAACAGTCTGCCAACCAGGTGGCTCATGACGTGAGCCACCTGCGATACTGGAAAAAATTCCAGATCAGCACTTACCCTGAACAATGGACCGCAGCGAGCGCTTTTACAAGATCGAGATGCTGATTCGTTCGCGCGGCTGCGTGCACATTGACACGCTGCTGGCCGAACTGGAGGTTTCGCGCGCCACCTTGAAGCGCGATCTGCAATACCTGCGTGAGCGCTTGAATGCTCCGATCGAGTACGACGCCCAGTCCAATGGCTACCGTTTCGGGCAGGAAAGCTGGCGCGGCACCAAGCACGAGCTGCCGGGCGTGTGGCTCAGCGAACACGAGCTGCATGCGCTGCTGACCTTGCACCAGATGCTGGCCGGCCTGGACGAGGGCGAACTGCTGGGCCGCCACCTGGCACCGATGTTTGAGCGCATCCACGCCATGCTGGGGCTGGACGAAGCCGGTGCACGCGAGCTGCAGCGCCGCGTCAAGCTCATCAGCACCGCCCGGCGGCGCAGCAAGTCGGCGCACTTCGAGCTGGTGTGCAGCGCGGTGCTGAAGGGCCTGCGGTTGGAGATCGGCTACCGCAAGCGCAGCGGCGGTACCCAGGGCGGCCCGCCCGACATGCGCGAACTCTCACCCCAGCGCCTGGTGCATTACCGCCATGCCTGGTATTTGGATGCCTGGTGCCACCGCAGCGCCGGCCTGCGCCGCTTTGCGCTGGATGCGATGGAATCAGCCCGCTTGCTCGAGGCCAAGGCCCAGCGCCTGCCGCTCAAGACCCTGGAGGCCGAGTTGGACCGTGGCTACGGCATCTTTGCCGGTGGCACCGAGCAGTGGGCCGAGCTGCGTTTCAGCCCTGAGGCCGCGGCCTGGGTGGCGCAGGAGGAATGGCACCCCAAGCAGCAGGCTGAACGCGCGGCCGACGGCAGCCTGCTGCTGCGCCTGCCCTATGTGGACAAGACGGAACTGCTGATGGATTTGCTGCGCCACGCCGGCCAGGTGCAGGTGCTGGCACCGGCCGGGCTGGCGCGCGCCTTTGCAGAGCGCCTGCGCGCGGCGGTGGCTCAGCTTTAGCCTTGCAGGCCGCGCCGGGCCTGCTTGTGTCCAGTTTGTGTCCAGTCTCAGCGCAGGCCGGCCGCGCGCAGTTTGTCCTTCTTGCTCGGGCGCTTGCCCTTGATGCCCCCGGTCGCGGTGGCCTCGCTGGCCAGGACCTCGGGTTCAAAGCCGGCGATCTGTTCGCGCGCCACGCGTTGGCCCTGGCGCTTTTCGATCAGGCGGAAGTGCGACTCGGCATTGGTCGGACTGTCGGCGCAGATGAAGCTGAAGGCCACGCCGGCCTGGCCCATGCGGCCGGCGCGGCCGATGCGGTGGGTGTAGTCGGCCGCGGCACGGGGCAGGTCGAAGTTGATGACGGCGCTCAAGCCCGGCACATGCAGGCCGCGGGCGGCCAGGTCGGTGCAGACCAACACGCGCAGTTGGTTGCTCTTCAGCGCGGCCAACAGGTCGCGCCGGGCCCCTTGGCTGAGCTCGCCGTGCAGGGCGGCGGCCTGTACGCCGTGGTGCGTCAGCTTGTCGGCCACATGCTCGGCCGCATGGCGGCTGGCCACGAAGACCATGGCGCGCGACCAGTCCTCGCTCTTCAGCAAGTGGCGCAGCAGCGGGCCGCGCTGCGCGGCATCGACCTGGATGGTGCGCTGGCTCAAGAGCGTGGGCAGGGCGGCCAGGTCCACGCGCAGGGGATCTTGCAGCAAGGCCTCGGCAATGGCTTGCAGCGGTGCTGGCAGGGTGGCGCTGACCAGCAGGTTCTGGCGCCGGCGCGGCAGCAGGGCTTCGGTGGCCTGCCACTCGTCCTCAAAGCCGCTGGCCATCAGGCGGTCGGCTTCGTCCAGCACCAGCATCTGCACCGCGTCCAGGCCCAAGCCGTTGTGGTCGATGACATCCAGCAAGCGCCCGGGTGTGGCCACGACGCAGTCGGTGCCGCCGCGCAGGCCCATCAGCTGCGGGTTGATGGAAACGCCGCCATGCAGCAGCGCCACCCGGATGCGCTGCGGCAGCGTGCCGGCCAACTCGCGCAGGGTCTCGGCAATCTGCACCGCCAGCTCGCGCGTGGGGGCCAGCACCAGGGCGCGGGGGTCGCGGCCTGCTTCGCTTTGCAGCAGGCGCTGCAGCAGAGGCAGGGCGTAGGCGGCGGTCTTGCCCGAGCCCGTCTCGGCCAGGGCCAGCAGGTCGCGCCCGGCCAGCACGGCAGGAATGGCGGCAGCCTGCACCGGGGTGGGCTCGTCCAGCCCCGCTTGGCGGGCAGCGTGCACCAGTGCGGGCTGCAGGCCCAGTTCGGCAAAGGTGCTCAAGCGTCTTCTGCCTCGGAGCGGGCCAGGCGCTCGCTCTTCCAGTACACGTCGTCGCCGCCCAGACCATCCAGATTGGCGCGGTTCAGCACCCGTGCCAGCACGAACAGCAGGTCGGAGAGGCGGTTCAGGTACTGGCGTGGGGCGTCGTTGACCTGGCCAGCTTCCTCGGCCGCGGTCAGGGCCACCACCGCGCGCTCGGCGCGCCGCGCCACGGTGCGGGCCACATGGGCCAGCGCGGCGCTGCGGGTGCCGGCGGGCAGGATGAATTCCTTCAGGCGTGGCAGGGTGGCGTTGTGGTCTTCCAGCGCCTGATCAAGGCGCAGCACGGCCTCGGGCTTGAGCAGGCTGTAGCCCGGCATGGAAAGCTCGCCACCCAGGTTGAAGAGCTCGTGTTGGATGACGATGAGCAGTTCCCGCACGGCCTCGGGCAAGGGCTCGCAGAGCAGCACGCCGAGCTGGGAGTTGAGTTCGTCCACATCGCCCAGCGCGGCAATGCGCAGGTGGTTCTTGGCCACGCGGCGGCCGTCGCCGAGGCCGGTGCTGCCGTCGTCTCCGGTGCGGGTGGCGATTTGCGTCAGGCGGTTGCCCATGGTCTTGGAAGCGCGAAAGGGGGCCAGCATCTTGCCAGCGCGGCGACACTGCGGGGGATGCAGCTTCAGCGCACCATCTTCACCACCCCGGTGATCCAACCCCTGATGCGGGCCTTTTCACGCGGCTTTTTGCGGCTCAAGGGCTGGCGCCTGGAAGGCAGCCTGCCTCCCGAAGCTCAGCGCTGCGTGCTGATCGCGGCGCCGCACACCAGCAACTGGGACATGCCGTACATGCTGATGTCGGGCTTTGCCTTCGGCCTCAATGTGCGCTGGATGGGCAAGGCCAGCATCTTTCGCTGGCCCTGGGGGCCGCTGATGCGCTGGCTGGGTGGTATCGCCGTGCAGCGCGAACAGCGCGGCAACCTGGTGGCGGCCAGCGTGACGGCGCTGCAGCAGGCCGAGGGCAGCCTGCAACTGCTGATCGCCCCCGAGGGCACACGCAGCCGGGTGCGCGAGTGGAAGACAGGCTTCTACCGGATCGCCGAAGGCGCCGGCCTACCCATCCTGCCAACTTACCTGGACTTCGGCGGCAAGCGCATCGGTCTGGGACCTGTGCTGTGGCCCAGCGGCGATCTGGAAGGCGACGTGGCGCGCCTGCGCGCCTTCTACGCGCCCTACAAGGGCCTGCGCGAAGACCTGTTCGATCCGCAGTGATTCAGCTGTGCCGCTGCCCGCTGCGGTGGCGTGCGGGTGCGGTGGGCTTGCCGCTGGTGGGTTTGTGCGCGTCGCCCGCCACCTCATGGGCGCGGTGCACTTCGGGCGGCTCTACCTGGGCGCTGGGCTGGCTGAATTTGCGGCTGGCCTGCAGCGACCAATCGCCCAGCCAGCGCTTGAGCCAACCGCCGGACCAGGCCGTCCACAGCGCCCACAAGAGTGCCAGCCCGATGGCCAGACCCAGTAACCAAATGCCAGAAGGCAGTTCCGAAGTCATGCGCCCTGCTCCATGGATTGACGCCGCCATGCTGGCACCGTGCGCCCGGGCTGGCAAGCCGGCCGCAGAATGGCCGCTTTCATCCTGAATTGGAGCCTGGCCATGAAAGTCTGTCCGATCGCGGTGGTGGCTGGGTGCCGCAAGTGCCCAGTCTTTTCCGTCTGTCCGCTGAAGTCCGTCATCGGCGATCAGGCGCCGGCCAAGCCGGAGGCGCCAACGAAGGCCGAGGCAGCGCGCAGCAAGAAGGACAAGCGGTGAGCCTGGGACGGCGCCGGCTGCTGGCGGTGCTGCCCAGCCTGGCCCTTGCGCCGGTGCGGGCCGAGCCCGGGCTGGAGGCCCCGAACGTGCTGCAGGTGGCCCCCGATCTGGTGTGCTCCGGCCAGCCCAAGCCGGCGAGCCTGCAGCGCCTGGGAGCGCTGGGCTTTGACGCGGTGATCTACCTGGCGCCGCCCACGGTCGGCGATGCCGTGCCGCAGGAACCCGAGTGGCTGCGCAGCCAGGGCATTGAGTTCGTCAATGTGCCCATGGTCTGGGAGCGCCCGACCTTGGAGCAGGTGGACGAGGTGCTGGGCATTCTGTCCGGCTGGCGCGGCAACAAGCGCAAGGTGCTGGTGCACTGCCAGGTCAACTTCCGTGGCAGCAGCCTGGTGTTCCTACACCGGGTGCTGGGGCGGCAGGAGCCCGCGGAGGCCGCCTGGGCCGACTTGTCGCGTGTCTGGAGCCCCAACCGGACCTGGATGGAGCTGATCCGCTCTGCGCTGCGCCGGGCTGGTCACGGCTTTGAGCCGCTTTAGGCGTTGGCCGCAAGAATCGCGGCCATGAACCGCCTCAGCCCCGCACAGCAGACCGCTCTGCAAACCCTGTTTGGCGAGCGCCTGAGCCAGCGTGCAGCCGACCGCGCCAGCCATGGCCGCGACGAATCCTTCTACGCCCCGGCCGAACCCGAGGCGGTGCTGTTTGCCGAGTCGGTCGAGGACGTCATCGCCCTGGTGGCCTGGTGCCATCAAGAGCGGGTGCCGTTGATTCCCTTTGGTGCGGGCACCTCGCTGGAAGGGCACGTGCTGGCGGTGCACGGTGGCGTGAGCCTGGACCTGATGCGCCTGAACCGCATCCTGCGCATCGATGCCGAGGACTTGACCTGTTCAGTGGAACCAGGCGTGACGCGCGAGCAGCTCAATGCGGCCTTGCGCGACCAGGGCCTGTTCTTCCCCATCGACCCCGGCGCCAACGCGAGCCTGGGTGGCATGGCGGCCACGCGCGCCAGCGGCACGAATGCGGTGCGCTACGGCACCCTGCGCGAGAACGTGCTGGGCCTGCACGCGGTGCTGCCGCCGGGGCAGTTGGTCAAGGCCGGCAGCCGTGCCAAGAAGAGCAGTGCCGGCTACGACCTGGCGCGCCTGCTGGTGGGCAGCGAGGGCACGCTGGGCGTCATCACCGAGCTGACCTTGAAGCTGCACCCGCTGCCCGAGCAGGTGGCAGCCGCGACGGTGCAGTTCCCCAGCGTCGCCGCCGCCGTGCGCACCACCATCGCCTTGGTGCAGTGCGGTGTGCCCATTGCCCGCTGCGAGTTGCTGGACGTGCACGCGGTGCGCGCCGTCAATGCGCACGATGGGCTGGGCTTGGCCGAAGCGCCGCTGCTGCTGCTGGAGTTCCACGGCAGCGCCAGCGGCGTGCGCGAGCAGATCGAGACCGTTCAGGCCTGCGCGGCCGAGCAGGGTGGGTTGCAGTTCGAATGGGCCGAAACGCCCGAGGCGCGCAGCAAGCTCTGGCGCGCCCGCCACCACGCCTACTGGAGCGCGCTGCAAAGCCGCCCCGGCTGCCGCTGCCTGACCACCGATGTCTGCGTGCCGATCTCGCGCCTGGCTGAAGCGGTGGAGACCGCGGTGGCAGCCGCTGAGGCCGCGGGCCAGCCCCATTTCATCGTCGGCCATGTGGGCGACGGCAATTTCCACATCGGCTACCTGATCGACCCGCAGCGCCCCGAGGAACTGGCCCGCGCCGAGGCCCTGGCGGCCGAGCTGGTGGCCTGCGCGCTGGCGCTGGAAGGCACCAGCAGCGGCGAGCATGGCGTGGGCCTGCACAAGCAGGGTTTTCTGCTGCAGGAAGCGGGCGCGCCGGCGGTGGCGGCCATGCGTGCCATCAAGGCGGCGCTCGACCCGCATGGGGTGATGAACCCCGGCAAGATCTTCAACCGCCAGGGCTGAAGGGCCCGATCAGGCTCTTCAGGCCGCCGGTCCGGGCACGCTGAAGTGCTGCACCACCTCGTCCTTGCCGTTCACCGATTCCAGCTGCACGCCAAAGCCCCAGAGCCGCGCCACATGCTTGAGCACTTCCAGCGCGCTCTTGTCCAGCGGGCGGTTCTGGTGCTGGGTGTGGCGCAGGGTCAGGCCGCGGTCGCCGCGCAGGTTGACGTTCCAGACCTGGATATTGGGTTCGCGCGTGCCGAGGTCGTAGTTGGAGGCCAGCACCTGCCGCACATGGCGGTAGCCCTCGGGGTCGTGGATGGCGCTGATCAGGTAGTCTTTCTCGGTCTCATCGTCGAGCACCGAGAAGAGGCGGAAGTCGCGCATCAGCTTCGGGCTCAGGTACTGGGCCACGAAGCTTTCGTCCTTGAAGTTGCGCATGGCGTGCTGCAGCGTGGGCAGCCAGGGCGCGCCGGCCATGTCGGGGAACCATTCCCGGTCCTCGGCCGTCGGGGCCTCGCAGATGCGCTTGATGTCGGTGTACATCGCAAAGCCCAGCGCGTAGGGGTTGAGCGGCTGCATGGGGCGCTGCATCACCACATTGGTGTGCGAACTGAGCCACTCGATCATCATGCCGTCCGCCAGGTAGCCGTCGTCATACATCTGGTTGAGCAGGCGGTGGTGCCAGAAGGTGGCCCAGCCCTCGTTCATCACCTGCGTCTGGCGCTGTGGGTAGAAGTACTGCGCCACCTTGCGCACGATGCGCACGATCTCGCGCTGCCAGGGCTCCAGCAGCGGGGCGTTCTTCTCGATGAAGTAGAGGATGTTTTCCTGCGGCTCGGCCGGGAAGCGGCGCACTTCCTTCTCTTCTTCCTCGGCCCGGCGGGGCAGCGTGCGCCAGAGGTCGTTGATCTGGCGCTGCATGTAGTTCTCGCGCTCTTCCAGCTTGGCGCGTTCCTGCGCCAGCGAGAGCTTGGCCGGGCGGCGGTAGCGGTCCACGCCATGGCTCATCAGCGCGTGGCAGCTGTCCAGCACCTGCTCCACGGCATCCACGCCATGTCGCTCCTCGCACTGCGCCACGTACTTCTTCGCGTAGACGAGGTAGTCGATGATGCTGGAGGCATCCGTCCACATGCGGAACAGATAGTTGCCCTTGAAGAAGCTGTTGTGGCCATAGGCCGCATGGGCTATCACCAGGGCCTGCATGGCCAGGGTGTTCTCCTCCATCAGGTAGGAAATGCAGGGGTCGGAGTTGATGACGATTTCGTAGGCCAGGCCCATCTGGCCGCGCTTGTAGTTGCGCTCGGTGGCGATGAACTCCTTGCCATAGCTCCAGTGCCGGTAGTTCACCGGCATGCCCACGCTCGCATACGCGTCCATCATCTGCTCGGCGCTGATGATCTCCAGCTGATTGGCGTAGGTGTCCAGGCCGTAGCGCTCGGCGGTGGCGCGGATGACCTCGTGGTACTGCTCGATCAGCTCGAAGCTCCAGTCGCTCGGGCTGGGCAGGGGTTGGGTGGGGCGCTGGCTCAGGGGCTTCATTTCCTGCAGGGGGGGCGGCACGCGCCGGCCGCCCCATTCGTGGCGGTCTGCTCCGGTGCTCAGGTGGCGGCGGTTTTCCAGCGAACCCATGGCGTTGAGCTCCGTCGTCATGCCGCGGCACGCCCTTCCTTGCGGAACAGGTCGCGGAACACGGGGTAGATCTGGTTCACCGCGGTGGCCTTGCGCATCGCGAAGTGCGGCACCTCGTCGGCCAGCTGGCTGTACTCATCCCACAGGTTCTGCTCGGGCTCGGCCACCTGCACGTAGGCGAAGTAGCGGCACATGGGCAGGATCTGGGTCTGCAGGATCTCCTTGCAACGGCTGCTGTCGTGGTGCCAGTTGTCGCCATCGCTGGCCTGCGCACCATAGATGTTCCATTGACTCGCCGGGTAGCGCGCCTTCTGGATTTCATCCATCAGCACCAGCGCGCTGCTGACCACGGTGCCGCCGGTTTCGGTGGCGTGGAAGAAGTTCTGCTCGTCCACCTCGGCCGCCTGGGTGTGGTGGCGGATGAAGACCAGCTCGACCTTCTCGTAATGCTTGGTCAGGAACAGGTAGAGCAGGATGAAGAAGCGCTTGGCCAGGTCCTTGCGGCCTTCGTCCATGCTGCCGCTGACGTCCATCAGGCAGAACATCACCGCATTGGTGCTGGGCACCGGCACGCGCACGCGGTTGCGAAAGCGCAGGTCGATCGGGTCCAGATAGGGAATGGCTTCAAGCCGGCGCTTGAGCTCGGCGATCTCGGCCAGCACCTCGGTGCGGCGCGGCTCCATCGCTCGCTCCAGCTCCTCCTCCAGCTCCTGCAGGCGGCGGCGCTTGTCCATGCCCAGCGCAATGCGCCGGCTCAGCGCCCCGCGCATGCTGCGCACCACATGCAAGTTGGTGGGCGAGCCGTCGCTCACAAAGCCGGCACGGTGGGTCTTCCACTCGGGCTGTTCGGTCAGCTCGGTGCGCACCAGGTGGGGCAGGGCCAGGTCCTCGAAGAAGACCTCCATGAATTCCTCGCGGCTGAGGTGGAAGACGAAGTCGTCCTCGCCCTCACCGCTGTCGCTGGCCTGCGAGCCGCCGCCCTGCCCTTGGCCGCCCTGCGGCTTGGGGCTGCGGTCGCCCTTGACGAATTCCTTGTTGCCCGGCCGCACCATTTCGCGCGTGCCGCCCTCGCCATGGTGAAAGGTCGGCTCGCTCAGGTCCTTCTTCGGGATGCGGATGTCCTCGCCCTTCTCGATGTCCTTGATCGAACGGCCATCGATGGCGCGGCGCACGGCGTCCTTGACCTGCTCCTTCACGCGGCGCAGAAAGCGCTCGCGGTTGCCGATGGACTTGTTCTTGCCTGACAGGCGCCGATCGATGATGGACTGCAGCAAGGCCTTCTCCTCAGCTGGACTTCCTCACGCGCAGGTACCACTCGCACAGCAACCGCACCTGCTTGGCCGTGTAGCCCTTGTCCACCATGCGCTGCACGAAGTTCTCGTGCTTCTTCGCGTCTTCGGCGCTGGCCTTGGCGTTGAAGCTGATGACCGGCAGCAGGTCCTCGGTGTTGCTGAACATCTTCTTTTCGATGACGGCGCGCAGCTTCTCGTAGCTGGTCCAACTGGGGTTCTTGCCCTGGTTGTTGGCGCGCGCGCGCAGCACGAAGTTGACGATCTCGTTGCGGAAGTCTTTCGGGTTGGCGATGCCGGCGGGTTTCTCCATCTTTTCCAGCTCGGCGTTCAGCGCGGCGCGGTCGAACACCTCGCCGGTGTCGGTGTCGCGGTACTCGCTGTCCTGGATCCAGTAGTCCGCGTAGGTCACGTAGCGGTCGAACAGGTTCTGGCCGTACTCGCTGTAGCTCTCCAGGTAGGCGGTCTGGATTTCCTTGCCGATGAACTCGGCATAGCGCGGCGCCAGCACCTCCTTGATGAAGCCGACGTACTTCTCCTCGACCTCCTTCGGGAACTGCTCGCGCTCGATCTGCTGCTCCAGCACGTACATCAGGTGCACCGGGTTGGCGGCTACCTCCTGGCTGTCGAAGTTGAAGACCTTGGAGAGGATCTTGTAGGCGAAGCGGGTGCTGATGCCGGCCATGCCTTCGTCCACACCGGCGTAGTCGCGGTACTCCTGCAGGGACTTGGCCTTGGGGTCGGTGTCCTTGAGGTTGTCGCCGTCGTAGATCAGGGCCTTGCTGTAGAGCGAGCTGTTCTCGGGCTCCTTCAGGCGCGTGAGCACGGCGAACTGCGCCATCATCTTCAGCGTGCCGGGCGCGCAAGGCGCGGCGGCGAGCGAGGAGTTGCGGATCAGCTTCTCGTAGATCTTGATCTCTTCGGTGATGCGCAGGCAGTAGGGCACCTTGACGATGTAGATGCGGTCCAGGAAGGCTTCGTTGTTCTTGTTGTTGCGGAAGCTCTTCCACTCGCTTTCGTTCGAGTGCGCCAGGATGATGCCGTCGAAGGGGATCGCACCGAAGCCCTCGGTGCCCTTGAAGTTGCCTTCCTGGGTGGCGGTCAGCAGCGGGTGCAGCACCTTGATCGGCGCCTTGAACATTTCCACGAATTCCAGCAGGCCCTGGTTGGCCAGGCACAGGCCACCGCTGAAGCTGTAGGCGTCGGGGTCGTCCTGGGCGAAGGTTTCGAGCTTGCGGATGTCGACCTTGCCGACCAGGCTGGAGATGTCCTGGTTGTTCTCGTCACCTGGCTCGGTCTTGGCCACGCCGATCTGCTTGAGCACCGAGGGGTAGCGCTTGACGACGCGGAACTGGCGGATGTCGCCACCGAACTCTTCCAGCCGCTTGACGGCCCAGGGGCTCATGATCCGATTCAGGTAGCGGCGCGGAATGCCGTATTCCTTTTCCAGCACCGGGCCGTCCTCGACGGCATCGAACAGGCCGAGCGGCGATTCGTTCACCGGCGAGCCCTTGATGGCGTAGAAGGGCACCTGCTCCATCAGCTGCTTGAGCCGCTCGGCAATCGAGCTCTTGCCCCCGCCCACCGGGCCCAGCAGGTAGAGGATCTGCTTCTTCTCTTCCAGGCCTTGCGCGGCGTGGCGGAAGTAAGCGACCACTTGCTCGATCGCATCCTCAAGACCGTAGAACTCGGCAAAGGCCGGATAGATCTTGATGAGCTTGTTTTGAAAGATGCGCGACAGGCGCGGGTCGTTGCGCGTGTCGATCATCTGTGGCTCGCCGATCGCCTTGAGCATGCGCTCGGGCGCCGTGGCGTAGGCCAGCGGGTTGCGTTTGCATTCGGCCAGGTACTCCTCGATCGTGAGTTCCTCGACCTTGGTGCGCTCATAGCGCGCCGCGAAGTGGCTGATCACATCCATCGCATCCTCCTGTGTCCAGGCGGCATGGGGTGTGAGCTGAAACCGGGCACACAGCCCATGCGGCGTCCAAGCAAAACCGTTGAGCCCATCATGCATCAAATGGGCGCGGCGCGCTTGTGCCGGCGATGACACCCGACCAGGGTGTGCGGAGGAGCGATGGATGGGGCGCGTGTCTCCCGACGCGCGCCCTGCCGCGTTGACTGCGGTTTGGCGAAGCGCGACTTCGGGCCGGGGGAGTGACTAGCGCTTCAAGCGGAGCCAGCCCGCAGCCGCTCGATCACGCCCTGCAGCGCATCCAGCGAACCAAACGCAATCGCCAACTCGCCCGACTGCCCGCGCCGGCCGCTCTTGAGCACGCGGATCTCGACCTGGCTGGCGAGCAGATCGGACAGCTCTTCCTCCAGCCGCAGCAGGTCGCGCGGCTTCTCGTGCTTGACGCGCAGCAGGGGTTTTTGCCGTCCGGCGGCCTGGCGGGCGACGAGCTTTTCGGTGTCGCGCACGCTGAGCTTCTTGGCCACCACCTCGTGCGCGGTGGTGATCTGATGCGCGCCGTCCAGCGCCAGCAAGGCGCGGGCGTGGCCCATGTCCAGGTCGCCGGCCATCAAGAGGTTCTGCACCGGCTCGGCCAATTGCAGCAGGCGCAGCAGATTGGTGGCGGCGGTGCGCGAGCGGCCCACGGCCTGGGCGGCCTGCTCGTGCGTGAGCTGGAACTCGTCGACCAGCCGCTTCAGGCCCTGGGCTTCTTCCAGCGGGTTCAGATCCTCGCGCTGGATGTTCTCGATCAGCGCCATCACGGCGGCCGATTCGTCCGGCACTTCCTTGACGAGCACCGGCACCTCGGTCAGGCCGGCGAGCTGGCTGGCGCGAAAGCGCCGTTCGCCGGCAATGATCTCGTAGCGGTTCGGGCCTACTGGCCGCACCAGGATCGGTTGCATCACGCCCTGGCTCTTGATGCTCTCGGCCAGTTCGTAAAGCGAACCCTCGTCCATGCGCGTGCGCGGCTGGTACTTGCCGGCTTGCAGCTGGTTGACGCGCAGGGTGCTGGGTTGGCCAGCGGGGGCTGGGCTGTCGCTCACCTTGGGGCCGAGCAATGCATCCAGGCCGAGGCCGAGGCCTTTGGGTCGTTTGGTCGCCATGGGGGCGGATTAGACCGCGCTAGAGCGAACGTTCGCGGCGGCGCGCCGCCGGCTGCAGGATCTCGCGGTCCAGGTAGGCGCGCAGCTTCAGGCGTTTGGGGTCCATGCGCTCGGCAGCCTCGCCCAAGTGCTGGTGCAGGGCGCTGACCTTGATCCACAGCAGTTGGCCCTTGAGTCCGAGTTCATGGGCTTCGCGCCATTGATTGGGGAAGCGGGCCTTGAACGCGGGATCCTTCTGCAGGCCGAGCAGGCGGCGCACCGAGGTTTCGTCGACCCAGCAGTCGCGGCCGTCGTCGTGCACGTCCAGCGCATGGCCGGCGAAGGCGTAGTGCTTGCCCTGGCGGTGCCGCATGGGCAGGCGAGTGCCCTCGCGCCACAGGGCCGACAGCAAGCGCTCCATCAATTTGCCGGCCGTCATCACAAGGAACAGCCAGGGCAGGACGCCGATCGGGCCCATCAGGAGGCAGAAGAGCAGCAGCACGACCAGGTAGAAACCGATCCGGATGGCGCGCTCGGTGCGGGGCCGTTGCAGCCACAGCGGATCGTTGTCCGCGTCGTACTTCATGGCGCGGTTCCCAGCAGCCCGCGCAGGTACGAGCGCCCTTGCGGCCACAGGCCCAGGTCGCTGTCGGCATTGACGTGCCCGCAAGCACCCAGGCTGATGCAGCGCGCCCCCCAGGCCTGGGCCAGCGCGGGCGCACGGCCGGCGCGGTCGAAGGGGTCGTCGCTGCTGTGCAGCAGCAGGGCCGAGAAGGGCAGGGGCTGCAGCACCGGTTCGTTCCAGCTCGGGCGCAGGGCGGCGGGCCAGTCGTCCTGGGCCGGGTCGGGCGGGGCCACCAGCAGGGCGCCGGCCACCTTGGCGGTGTGCCGGCTGTGCGCGGCCCAGGCGGCCACCAGATGACAGCCCAGGCTGTGGGCGGCCAGCAGCACGGGGCGGGGCTGGTCGAGCAGCACCTCGTCCAGGCGCGCCATCCAGTCGCCGCGGCGCGGTGTGTTCCAGTCGTGCTGTTGCACGCGCAGGTCGCCGAAGTAAGACTCCCAGAGCGTCTGCCAATGTCCTTCGCCCGAATTCAGCCAACCGGGCAGCAGCAGCACGGAAGGGGCGTTGGGGGACGGAGAATCCGCGACCCCCGGATGAGGAAGTACAGCCATGGCAACGCGCGTTTTTGTGGACGGTCATGAAGGCACCACCGGCCTTCGCATTCATGAGTATCTGGCCGCCCGCGCCGACATCGAGTTGCTGGTGATCGACAGCGACAAGCGCAAAGACGTGCAAGAGCGCGCCCGTCTGCTGAATGCCGCCGACGTGGCCTTCCTCTGCCTGCCCGACGCCGCCGCCAAGGAGGCCGTGGCGCTGATCGATAACCCGAACACCTGCGTCATCGACGCCAGCACCGCGCACCGCACCCAGCCGGGCTGGGCCTTCGGCCTGCCCGAGCTGGCGGCCGACCAGCGCGCCAAGCTGCGCCAGTCCAAGCGCATCGCCAACCCGGGCTGCCATGCCTCGGCCTTCATCCTGGCGGCGCGCCCGCTGGTGGATGCCGGCCTGCTGCCGGCCGATGCGCGCGTGACGGCCAACTCCATCACCGGCTATTCGGGTGGCGGCAAATCCATGATTGCCCAGTACGAGGCGGGCGGCGATACCAAGCTCATGAGCCCGCGCCCCTATGCGCTGACGCTGACGCACAAGCACCAGCCCGAGATGGCCGCGCACACCGGCCTGGCCCACCCGCCGCTGTTCCAGCCCATCGTCGGCCCCTTCTACAAGGGCCTGGCGGTGAGCCTGCCCCTGCACCTGGCCGATCTGAAGCCGGGCACCACGCCCGAGCAGATCCACGCCGTTCTGGCCGCCCGTTACAGCGGCGAGCCCTTCGTGCGCGTGCTGCCGCTGCGTGACGCTGACACGCTGAAGGACGGCTTCTTCGACGTTCAGGGCTGTAATGACACCAACCGCGTCGATCTCTTTGTCTTCGCCAGCGAACGCCACGCGATGGTGATGGCCCGCCTGGACAACCTGGGCAAGGGCGCCAGCGGCGCGGCGGTGCAGAGCATGAACGTACACCTGGGTGTGGACGAGGGCCTTGGTCTCTGAGTTTGCGGATTCGGCGCTCCCCCACGCCGAATGCCTGCCGCGTGACCTGCGCCACTACACGCTCCAGACGCTGCTAGGCGGCGGGGGCGAGGGCAAGGTCTATCTGGCCTGGGACCGGCGCCTCAAGCGCGAGGTCGCCATCAAGTGCGCGCACAGCACGCGCTCGGCGCAGCGGCGGCATCTGCAGGAGGCGCGCATGGGCGCGCGCTGGCGCCACCCCGCCTTCGTGCATGTGTACGAAGCCTGGGAGGAAGACGGCCACAGCGTGCTGGTGATGGAGCGGGTGCAGGGCATGACGCTGGACGAGCGCGTGCTGCGCCAGCGCATGGGCCTGCCCGAGCTGATCGACCTGCTGCGCCAGACCTGCGAGGCGGTGGCCGAACTGCACCGTGCCGGCGTGGTGCACGGGGACCTGAAGGCCACCAATCTGATGGTGGAGGCCGGCGGCCGGCTGCGTGTGCTGGACTTCGGCATGGCACGCTGCATCGACCCCGACCGCTCGCTCTACAACCTCGACCTGCCCAGCGGCGGCACCCTGCGCTTCATGGCCCCCGAGGTGCTGCGCGGCGGGCTGCCCACGCCGCGCGCGGACATCTACGCCCTGGGCCTGCTGCTGGGCATGCTGCTGCGCCTGGTGCCGGCGGACGAGCCCGGCCGCGCCGAACTGGAGCTGCTGGGGCGGCAGATGTCCTCCAGCGAACCCGAGGAGCGCCCGGCGGAGCTCGGCCTGGTGCTGGCGGCCCTGCGCGCCATCGAGGCCCTGCGTGTGCAGCCGCTGCCGCCAACGGCGCTGGCGCGCCCGCGCAGCAGCGGACACGGCCGGTTCTGGGTCGCGAGCCTGCTCGCGTCCGGCCTGCTCGTGGGGGGGCTGGTGCTGTGGCGCCAGCAGGGTTCGCTGCTGGGCGGCTCCGCCGTGTGGGGAGCCGCGCTGCCGCCCAACCCGGCCACGCTGACGACCGAGCTGGACGAGGTGGAAGACTGGCTGCGCCAGCGCTACGACGAGGCCTCGGTGCGCGAGCAGGCCGTGGCCCAGCTCGAGGCCGTGCTGCGCCGCGCACCCGAGCACGCGCGTGCGGCGGCGCTGCTGGCCCTGGCGCACAGCATTTCCTACGCCGCGGACGACCCCGACCTCGGCTGGCTGCAGCGCGCCGAAAGCAGCGTGCAGCGCGCCCTGCAGGCGGACGAACACCTCGCGCTGGCCCATGCCGTGCTCGCCCGCCTGCGCTACCAGCAGGGCCGGCTGGACGATGCCGAGACCGCGCTGAACCGCGCCCTGCGCCTGGACCCGGCCGACTACGAGGCGCTGAGCCTGCGCGGCCAGGTGCTGAAGGCGCGCGGCCAGCGCGAGGCCGCGCAGCAGGCCTTTGAGGCGGCGCTGCAGCGCTATCCGCAGGACCGCCAGCTGGTCAACCGCCTGGGCAGCCTGCATTGGCAGGCCAACCGCCTGGACGAGGCCGAGCGCCTGTTCCGCCAGAACATCGCCCAGCACCCGGCCGGCGCCTCGGCCTATGCCAACCTGGCCGCGGTGCTGCGCCAGCGCGACCGCGCCGACGACGCGCTGGCCGTGCTGCAACGCGGCCTGCAGGTGCAGCCCAACGACCGGCTCTACACCAACCTCGGCGTGCTGCTGTACGAGCAGGCGCGCTACGCGGAGTCCGCTCAGGCGTTTGAGCGCGCCATCAGCGGCCCGGGCGGCAAGCCCAACGAAGCCCTGAACTGGGCCAACTGGGCCGACGCGCTGCGCTGGGTGCCGGGGCAGGACGAGGCCGCCGCCCGAGCCTACCGCCGCGCCCTGCAGCTGCTGGAGGGCAAGGCCCACCCGGACGCCACCGACCTCAGCCGCATGGCCTTGTACGCCGCCCGCCTGCGCGACCCGCGCGCCAGCGCGTGGATGAGCCAGGCGCTGGCGCAGCAGCCGGATTCATCCGCCATGGCCTACCGCGCGGTGCTGGTGCAGGAGGCCCTGGGCCAGCGCGAGGCCGCCTTGCAGTCCCTTGCCTTGGCCCTGCGCCTGGGCCAGCCCCGCCACCTGGTGGAAGCCGAGCCCGAGCTCCAGGCGCTGCGGCGCGACCGCCGCTACCACGACCTTCTCAGCCAGGCCGACACGGCCCCGACAAGCGCCCCATGACCCAAGCCAAGACCTACACCCTGAAAGTCCAGTTCGATGCCGACCAGACCGGCAACAGCCCCTTGTGGGACCTGGTCGACAACCAGGGCAACAACGCCCTGCAGAAGAAGGGCCCGGACACCGGCAATCTGCTGCTGGCGCCAGGCTCGCAGCTCAGCCTCGTCGTGACCGCCACGGCCGAGAAGGGCACCCAGACCACCGGCGCCACGCTGGGCAATGTGGCGCTCATCACTCTGCCGCGCGGCGACACCCTGGAGCCCTCGCTGGTGGCCAGCAGCCCCTACTCGGTGCTGCAACTGCCCGGCTCCTCGTTCACTGTGACGCGGCCGCAGGCGCAGGGCTGGCAGAACGTCTTCACGCTCAACAGCCCGCTGCCGGTGGTGGGCAGCGGCAGTGGGGGCAATCAGGGCACCTGGGAGCTGGCGCTGATCGTCAACGTCACCCTCCAAGGCCAGGGCCCGAACGCGCGCCCGCGGGTGTTGCGCTTTGACCCCGAGGTCAAGGTCGGCGATCAGCGCTGAGGCAAGCGCGAGGGGCAGGCCAGCGCTCCCTGCTGCTCGGCTTGCCGCTGCAGGGTGTCCGCACGCTCGCGCTCGGCGCTGTCCAGCGGCGCATGGCCGCGCCCATAGGGCCAGCCATAGGCCCAGCGGTAGGAGGTGGGCCACCACGGACCGCCGCCGGCCCGCACCCCGCTGAACATCTGGGCCGCCTGTTGGGCGTTGCCCGTCGTGTGCAGCACGCAGGCGCGCAGGGCTTCGTCGGCCTGCAGGCGCGCGGCCGCATCGCCGCCGCGCCAGTAGGCCAGGTCATGGGCCACGCAGCAGTCGCACCAATCAGATTGGGCGTTGCGGTCAGGGTAGAGGCTGCAGCCATCCGTGCGGAATGGCGCCAGGTCCTGGGGGTGCAGCGTGGCGCAGGCCGTGAGCAGCAGCGGGGCCAGGGCGGCCAGCGCCCTACACGCCATGGCGCTTGAACCAAGCCAGGCAGCGGGCCCAGGCGTCCTGGGCGTCGGCCGCCCGGTAGCTGGGCCGGTAGTCGGCATGGAAGGCGTGGGGGGCGTCGCGGTAAAGCACGAACTCGCTGGCCTGGGCGGCACGGTTGCCGGCCCGCAGGGCCTCTTGCATGCGCGCCACGCTGGCCACGGGGATGCCGGTGTCTTGGCCGCCATACAGGCCGAGTACCGGCGCGAGCAGGCTGGCCGCGCGTTCGATCGGGTGGGCGGGCTGCAATGGGCTCGGCTGCCCCACCAGGCGGCCATACCAGGCCACGCCCGCCTTCACGCGGGGCTGGTGGGCGGCGTACAGCCAAGTGATGCGCCCACCGTAGCAAAAGCCCGTCACGGCCACGCGCCTGGGGTCGCCGCCGTTTGCCACCGCCCAGTCCAGGCAGGCGTCCAGATCGCCCAGCACCTGGGCGTCGGGCACCTTGGAGATGACCTCGCGGATCAGGGTCTGCGTGTCGGGCTGCTGGTGGGCGTCGCCCTGGCGTTCGAACAGCTCGGGCGCGAGGCAGAGGTAGCCGGCTTGGGCAAAGCGCCGCGCCACATCGGCAATGTGCTGGTGCACGCCGAAGATCTCGCTGACCAGCAGCACCACCGGCAGCTTGCCCTTGGCCTGGGCGGGCTGGGCGCGGTAGACCGGCAGCGCATGCCCGTCCGGGCGGGCGATCGTGAACTCGGCCGTGCTCAGGCCCGTGGCCGGGGTGTTGATGGCGCTGGCGGTGATGGGCAGGCCGGCCAGCGCGTAGCTGCTGGTGCGGGCCACGAAGTCGCGCCGGGTTGTTTCGTCAGTGGGCATCGGCCTCTTCGGAGCGGTAGTGGTAGCGGTAGGCGGGCACGAAGCCCAGGCCCTGGTAGAGCTTCAGCGCCGGGGCGTTCGCCTCGTCCACCTGCAGATAGGCGTGGCGGCTGCCCTGTTCCAGCGCGCGCTGCAGCAGGGCCTGGCAGAGCGCGAGGGCGTGGCCGCGGCCGCGCTGGGCTTCGGGGGTGAAGATGTCGTACAGGCCGGCCAGGCCATCTTCCAGCGCAAGCTGCCCGCAGGCCAGCAGCTCGTCACCGGGGCTCAGCAGCAGATGGCCCTGGTAGGGCACGCGGCTGGCGGCCAGGCGTTCAAAGTGGGCCGCAATCTGGTCGGGCGGGCTGCCGCGCAGCTGGCCCACCACCTCGGCGTACTGCGCAGGCCCAACCGGCTGCAGGCGGCTGCGGGCCGGCAGCTGCAGGGTCTGGGCCTGCAGGTCCAGCTTGGCCAGCACCAGGGTTTCGTCGAAGCGCCGCCAGCCGCGCGCGGCCAGCTCGGCGTCCAGATCCGGCGGCTGCGTGAAGGGGGTGATGCGCACGATCAGCGGCAGGCCGGCCGAGCTGAAGGCGGCGCGGCAGCGCGACAGCATGATGTCCAGCGGCAGGTGGCCGCGCTGCAGGGCATTGATGCAGCGCGAGCGCTTGGCCTTGCCGGGCGAGAGCCGCAGCAGCCAGCCATCCACGAAGGCCTGCTGCGGCGGCGCGCTGGCGTTCAGGCCGGCGTCTTCGATGCGGCGCGCCAGCGTCGCGGTGGGAGGGGCGTCGCGCGGGCGCAGGGGCATCAGTGCCCATCCTCCAGCAGGGGGCGCAGCAGGCTTTGAAGAGCGGGGATGTCGCGTCCCACGGTCTCCCAGACCTGCGGCCAGTCCACTTCGAAATAGCCGTGAATCAGCGCATTGCGCATGCCGGTGGCGGCACGCAGAGGCAGTTCGGGGTGGGCCAGTACGAACTCCGGGTGGTGGCGCTGCAGATTGCGCGCCGCTTCACCGATGACCTCCAGTGAGCGCACCACGGCATTGCGCGTTTTGCGGTCGGCTGCAAAGGAGGCGCTGTCGAGCCCCTGCGTGAAGGCGGCGATGTCTTCGGCTGCTTCGACGATGTGCCCGAGCACTTCGCGAACCGAGTGCGCGGCCGCCATGGCTCAGACCGGACGCGCTTCAGCGACGATGGCATCGCGCCAGCGTGCCGGCAAAGCGCGCGGAGTCACCACATCCACCTCGATCCCCATCAGTTCCTGCAACTCCACCAGGATGGCACCCAGGTCAAACAACGACATGCCGGGATCCGGGTCGATCAGCAGATCGAGGTCACTGTCGGCCCTGTCCTCATCGCGCAGCACCGAACCGAACACCCGTGGATTGCGCGCACGGTGCGCGCTGACGATGCGGTAGATGGCATCGCGGTGTTGCTGCAGGGCTTCGGAAGGGCGGCGGGACATGGGCTGAATTGAATCAGAGCTGCTGCACCCTCGCCACCATCTCGCGTGCGCAGTCCACGTAGGCCTGCGCGCCCTTGGAGCTGGGGTCGAACACCACCCCCGGCTGGCCGTAGCTGGGGGCCTCGGCCAGGCGCACATTGCGCGGGATGATGGTGTCGAAGACCTTGTCGCCGAAGTGGCCCTTGAGTTGTTCGGCCACCTGGTTCTGCAGGGTGATGCGGGGGTCGAACATGACGCGCAGCAGGCCGATGACCTTGAGGTCGGCGTTCAGATTGCCGTGCACCTGCTTGATGGTGTTGACCAGATCGGTCAGGCCTTCGAGCGCGTAGTACTCGCACTGCATGGGCACCAGCACGCCGTGGGCGCTGCACAGGCCGTTGAGCGTCAGCATGCTCAAGCTGGGCGGGCAGTCGATCAGCACGACGTCGTAGTCGGCATCCACCAGGGCCAGCGCGTCCTTGAGCCGACGCTCGCGTGCTTGCATGCCCACCAATTCCACCTCGGCGCCGGCCAGTTCGCGGTTGGCACCCAGCACGTCGTAGCCACCGAGTTCGCTGCGCTTGCGGGTCTCGGCCACGCTGGCGTTGCCCAGCAGCACGTCATACACGGAGGGGTCGAGGCTGCGCTTGTCCACGCCCGAGCCCATGGTGGCATTGCCCTGAGGGTCCAGGTCCACCAGCAGTGCGCGCTGGCCGATCTTGGCCAGGCCGGCGGCCAGGTTGACGCAGGTGGTGGTCTTGCCGACGCCGCCTTTCTGGTTGGCGATGCAGAAGATCTTGGCCATGTTGTGTGTGCTGCGGAGAGGGCGCGAGATTAACCGCGGGGGCGCATCCAGACGATGCAGCGCTGGGCGTCCAGGCCGGGAACCTGCAGTTGTTCCACGTGAAACACCTCCACGTCGGCGGGCAGGGCGGCGATCTCATCGGCCGGATGCTGGCCCTTCAGGGCCATCCACACGCCACCGGGTGCCAGCAGGCTGCGCGTCAGCTGGACGAAGTCCGCCAGCGAGGCAAAGGCGCGGCTGGTGATGACGGGGAAGGGCGGGCGGTCCAGGGCTTCCACGCGGGCATGCTCGGCGATGAGGTTCTTCAGGCCCAGCTCGGCGCCCACCTGGGCGATGAAGCGGGCCTTCTTGGCCACCGTGTCGACGCAGCTGATGCGCAAGCTGTCGGGGGCCGCGATGGCCCAGGCCACGCCGGGCAGGCCGCCCCCACTCCCCACATCGAGGACGCGCGTGGGCTGGCCCTGGGTGTGGCGCAGCAGCGGGGTCAGGGCGGCCAGGCTGTCCAGCAGGTGCAGGCGCAGCATGCTTTCCGGCTCGCGCACGGCGGTCAGGTTGTAGACCTTGTTCCACTTGGCCAGCAGGGCCAGGTAGTCGAGCAGCTGCTGCCGGCCGGTGGCAGCGAGGGGCAGGTTCAAGGCCTGCAGGCCTTGATCCAGGGTGTCGGACAGATTCATTCGGTGCAGTATTGGGCGGTGCTCAGCAGAGTGACGCCGGCGTCTTCCAGCTCTTCGTTGACCTGCTTGCGCACCTCGGTGGCGCTGTGGCCGGCGCGGGGCCAGGTGTGATGGGCGTCGCGGATCAGGCTGGTGGGCAGGCCGCGCTGCAGGGCGCCCGCCGCGGTGGCCTGCACGCAGAGCTCGCTCTGCAGCCCGGCCAGCACCAGCTGTGTCACGCCCAGACGGGTCAGCGTCTCGGTCAGCAAGGGGTTGCTGAAGGCGCTGGGGGCGGACTTGACGATGCGGGGTTCATGCGGTGCGGGGTCCAGGCGCGGGTCGATCTCGAAGCCCGGGCATTGCGGGTGCAGCGGGGCTTCGGGTTCGTCCTCGGCGTGCTGAATCCAGATCACCGGCTCGCCACGGCGGCGTGCGGCTTCGAGCAGGCGCAGGCAGGCGGCCACCAGCGGGTCGCCGTCCGGCATGGGGTCGCAGCGTTCGCCGTCAAAGGCACCGCGCTGCAGATCGATGAGCAAGAGGGCACGGGTCATGCGGCGTCCTGTTGTGCGAGGGAGCTTGCAGTGTCGTTGTCCGCGAAGCCCTTGAACCTGCCTTTGCGCAAATGGATCAGCAGCAGCGAGATGGCAGCCGGCGTGATGCCCGAGATGCGCGAGGCCTGGCCCAAGGTTTCGGGGCGGTGCTTGGAGAGCTTCTGACGCGCCTCGATGGAGAGGGCGGTGACCTGGGCGTAGTCCAGTTCGGCCGGCAGCTTCAGGTGCTCGAAGGCGGCGGCGCGGGCCACGTCGTCCTGCTGCTTGTCGATGTAGCCGGCGTACTTGGTGGCGATCTCCAGCTGTTCGATGACGGCGGCGGCCAGCTCCGCACCCAGCTCGGCCCGCAATGTTTCACGTGAAACATCGAAGCCCGGTTTGCCAATCCTGCCCGCCTCGGCCACCGCGTCAAAGCTCACGCCCGGGCGGCGCAGCAGGTCCGTCAACCGGTATTCGCGCTCCAGCGCCTTGCCCACCAGGCGCTCGGCCTCGGCCGCCGGCAGGCTGTTCGGATTGACCCAGCTGCTCTTGAAGCGTTCGGCCTCGCGCGCCAGCGCGTCGCGCTTGCGGCAGAAGGCGTCCCAGCGCGCGTCGTCCACCAGGCCGAGCTGGCGGCCGGTTTCGGTCAGGCGCAAGTCGGCGTTGTCCTCGCGCAGTTGCAGGCGGAACTCGGCGCGGCTGGTGAACATGCGGTAGGGCTCGGTCACGCCCTTAGTGATCAGGTCGTCCACCAGCACACCCAGATAGGCCTGGTGGCGCTCGGGCACCCAGGGCTCCTGACCCTTGACCTGCAGCGCGGCGTTGGCGCCGGCGAACAGGCCCTGGGCGGCGGCTTCCTCGTAGCCGGTGGTGCCATTGATCTGGCCGGCGAAGAACAGGCCCTGGATGGCCCTGGTCTCGAAGCTGCTCTTCAGCGCGCGTGGGTCGAAGTAGTCGTACTCGATGGCGTAGCCGGGGCGCAGGATGTGGGCGTGTTCCAGGCCGACCATCGAGCGCACCGCGGCGAGCTGGATGTCGAAGGGCAGGGAGGTGGAAATGCCGTTCGGATAGAACTCGTGCGTCGTCAGGCCCTCGGGCTCCAGAAAGATCTGGTGGCTGTCCTTGCCGGCAAAGCGGTTGATCTTGTCCTCGATGCTCGGGCAGTAGCGCGGGCCCACGCCTTCGATGACGCCGGTGAACATCGGGCTGCGGTCAAAGCCGCTGCGGATGATCTCGTGGGTGCGCTCGTTGGTGTGGGTGATCCAGCAGGGCAGCTGTTTCGGATGCATCGCCGCCGAGCCCATGAAGCTGAACACCGGCACCGGGTCCAGGTCGCCGGGTTGCTCCTCACACCTGGAAAAATCGATCGTCTTGCCATCGATGCGCGGCGGCGTGCCGGTCTTCAGTCGGCCCTGCGGCAACTTCAGTTCCTTCAGCCGGCTGGAGAGCGACACCGCGGGCGGATCCCCCGCGCGGCCGGCCGGGTAGTTCTGCAGGCCGATGTGGATGCGCCCGTCCAGGAAGGTGCCGGCCGTCAGCACCACGGCGCGGCTGCGAAAGCGGATGCCGCTTTGCGTGACGGCGCCCACCACGCGGTCGCCTTCCACCATCAGGTCGTCCACCGCCTGCTGGAACAGCGTCAGGTTCGGCTGGTTCTCCAGCATGCGGCGGATGGCGGCCTTGTAGAGGATGCGATCCGCCTGCGCGCGGGTGGCGCGCACGGCCGGGCCCTTGCTGCCGTTGAGGATGCGGAACTGGATGCCGCCCTCGTCGGTGGCCAGCGCCATCGCGCCGCCCAGGGCGTCCACTTCCTTCACCAGATGGCCCTTGCCGATGCCGCCGATGGAAGGGTTGCAGCTCATCTGGCCCAGGGTCTCGATGTTGTGCGTCAGCAGCAGGGTGTTCACGCCCATGCGGGCCGCGGCCAGCGCGGCCTCGGTGCCGGCGTGTCCGCCGCCAACCACGATGACGTCGAATTCGGTGGGATACAGCATGGGGTCAGGCTTCGATGAGTTGGGTGGCCAGGCCTTCGGCCCGGGCGGCTTCGGCCTGGCGGCGGTCGGCGGTGATGAAGCGGTCGGCGCCGCAGGCCTGGGCGGCGGCCACATGCAGGGCGTCGCTGGCGGGCAGGCGGCCGTGGCGCAGCAGCAGGGTCTGGGTCAGGGCCTCGACGCGGCGGTCCAGATCGACGCGCTCGAAGTCTTCAAAGTCCGCCTGCAGCAGGCCGAGCAGGCGCTGCAGCTCGGGCTCGGGCAGGGCTTCGCGGTGCGCGGCCAGGGCCGAGACCAGCTCGCTGCGGCAATGCGCCGCCACCGCCACCTGATGCGCCTGGGCCAGCGCGGCCTGCACGGCGTCGCGGCCCGGTTCGGCCAGGTAGCGCTTCACCAGGGCCGAGGGGTCGAGCAGGATCTTCACGGTGCGTCCACCAGATGCTGGCTGACCGTGCGGCCATCGGCTGGCGCCAGCTGGGCCGGTTCGATTGCCTGCTTCCAGGCTGGCACGGCATCGCGCGCCTCGGGCCGTACCGGCACCAAGTCGGCCACCGGCTTGCCATGGCGCAGGATGCGCACGGTCTGGCCTTGCTCGACCAGATCCAGCGCGGCCGCCACATGGGCGCGGAATTCGCTGAGGGGCAGGGTGTGCATGGTTTTGTACAAAAACGATGTTTTGTACATTTTGCCAGCGGGCCCCGAGGAAATGCCAGGACAGGGGTATGGGGTGACGTGCTGGAATCAACGCGCCAGCCCCCGCTGGGAGGAGAGTTCCGATGTCGATTTCCATGTGCCAAGCCACCAGCCCGCGCTTCATCAACGGGCTGCTCAATCTCAGCAACATCCTGAAGAAGGCGGCCGAGCATGCGGCCGCCCACAAGATCGACCCCAACGCGCTGCTGCAAGCGCGTCTCTACCCGGACATGTTCCCGCTGACGCGCCAGGTGCAGATCGCCTGCGACCAGGCCAAGGGCGCGGTGGCCCGCCTGGCCGGCCAGGAACCACCCAAGCACGAGGACAGCGAGCAGAGCTTCGACGACCTGCAGGCGCGCATCAAGAAGACCATCGCCTACATCGAGTCCGTGCCCCTGCAGGCCCTGGACGGCAGCGAGAGCCGCGGCATCCACCTCAAGGTGGCCGGCAAGGAACTCACCTTCGTGGGCAGCCAGTACCTGATGGGCTGGGCCTGGCCCAACTTCCATTTCCACAGCAGCATGGCCTACGCCATCCTGCGTCACAACGGCGTGCCGCTGGGCAAGCCGGATTACCTGGGCGAGGTTTGAACCGATGACTCGGTGATCCGGACGGGCCGCAAGGCCCGCCATGCCATACCTTGGTGCTTGCAATAATTCGATAATGCTGGAAACATCGAAGAATGAACGAAGAGCATGTCATCAAGGCCCTGGGCGCCCTGGCCCATCCGGTCCGTCTCACGGTCTTCCGCGCCTTGGTGGTGGCCGGCCCGCAGGGCCTGATCCCCAGCGTGATGCAGGAAGGCCTGGGCGTGCCGCCGGCCACGCTCTCCTTCCATCTGAAGGAACTCAGCGCCGCCGGCCTGATCGCCAGCGAGCGCGAGGGCCGCAGCCTGATCTACCGCGCCGAGTTTGCGCAGATGAACGCCCTGCTCGGCTACCTGACCGCCAACTGCTGCCAGGGCAGCGGCAGCTGCGCCCCCACCCCCTGCTGCCCCGTTCCAACCCAGGAGACCCCATGAAACGCTTCCATGTGCACGCCCATGTGCAAGACCTGCAGGCCAGCATCGCCTTCTACGCCAAGCTGTTCGGCGCCGCGCCCACGCGCGTCGAGGCCGATTACGCCAAATGGATGCTGGACGACCCGCGCATCAACTTCGCCATCTCCACCCGCGGCGGCAAGCCGGGAGTGGACCACCTCGGCATCCAGACCGACAACGCCGAAGAACTGGCCGAGCTGCGCGAGCGCGCACGGGCCGCCGAACTGGCCACCGCCGACGAAGGCCTGACCAGCTGCTGCTACGCGCGCAGCGAAAAGCATTGGATCGAAGACCCGCAGGGCATCGCCTGGGAGCATTTCCACACCCTGGCGGACATCCCCGTCTTTGGCCAGGGCGCCAGCGAAGCGGCCTGCTGCCCTGCGCGCGAGGCCAAGCCGGCCGGCGCCTGCTGCTGAGCCATGGCGCATCACGTCCTGATCCTCTGCACCCACAACTCCGCGCGCAGCGCGTTGGCCGAGGCCATGCTGAACCACTGGGCCCTGCGCCTGGCTCGGCCGATCCAGGCTCATAGCGCCGGCAGCGCCCCGAGCGGCCGCACCAATCCGCACGCGCTGAGCGTGCTGCAGCGCGCTGGCGTCGATGTGAGAGGCCTGCGCAGCAAGAGTTGGGATGAATTTGCGCGTCCCGATGCGCCACGCTTGGATGCGGTGATCACCGTCTGCGACAGCGCTGCCGCCGAGACCTGCCCGATCTGGCCCGGCGCGCCGGTGCAGGTGCACTGGGGCTACCCGGACCCGTCGAACGCGCCTGAAGGCCAGCGCGAGCAGGCCTTCGAGCTGACGCGCCAGGCCCTGGGCTACCGGATGCTGCAGCTGCTGGATCTGCCCTGGGAGCGGCTGGACGCGCCGCAACGCCGCGCAGCACTGATCGAGATCGCGGCGCGATGAACGGCGCATCCACACGCACCCGGCTGCTGGCCGAGGGCCTGGGCACGGCCGGTCTGCTGGCGGTGGTGGTGGGTTCGGGGGTGATGGCCGAGCGCCTGGCCGGCGGCAATGTCGCCGTGGCCCTGCTGGCCAACACGGGCGCCACGGTACTGGGCCTGTGGGTGCTGATCGAGCTGCTGGGACCGCTCAGCGGCGCCCACTTCAATCCGGCGGTGACGCTGGCGCTGAAGGCGCTGCGCCGCTTTGACGGCCCGGTGACGGGTTACATCGCCGCCCAGTTGCTGGGCGCGGCGCTGGGGGTGCTGGCGGTGCACGCCATGTTCGAGTTGCCGCTGCTGCAGCTCTCGGTCAAGCCGCGTGAGGGCGCGGCGCAGTGGCTGTCGGAAGGCTTGGCCACGCTGTGCCTGTTGGCGGTGGTGTTGCGTGCCCCGGTGGGCAAGGCGCCGGCCCTGGTGGCCGCCACGGTCGGGGCGGGCTACTGGGCCACGGCCTCGACCTTCTTTGCCAACCCGGCCGCTGTGCTCGGGCGCATGCTCAGCGACAGTTTTGCCGGCATTGCCCCAGCCAGCGCGCCGGGCTTTGTGGCCGCCCAGCTGGCGGCCGTGCTTCTGGTCTGGGCCCTGTGGCCCAGGCGCTGATCAGGCCAGCAGCTGAACGGCGGTGGCGATCGTCAGGATCAGGGTGCTGACCAGGGCGATGGCCTGGACGGCGATGTAGATGTGACGGTCGGTGTGCAGGGTGGCGGTGGTGTTCATTCGGGTTTCTCCTTAGTTGCGGGGCGCATCATGCCTCAGACTCCGTGAAAACCCTATGACAAATTGTCATCGACCCATCCAGGTAAGGGATGTCAAAGGTCAGGCGCTGCTTGCGTTGACCGAGGTTCCCGTGCCTGCTGGCCGGGCACACTCGGTCGCGATGCCCTTTGCCCAAGCCCTTGCTGCAGCGCGAACCGTCCAGATCGGCGGCGTCGGCAAAGCCGAACTTCTGCAGCGCCTGGCCGCCGCAGAAGTTCAGCTCAACGCAGCCGCGCAGCAGCTGTTTGCCGATGAGCGCTTCAGCACCGCGACTGCGCCTCAGCAGATCCAGGTGCAGCAGATCAGCGTGGCCGACCTTGGCTTGCCGGACGGGGGTGTCATGGCGCAGATCCTGGCGGCGGCCGCAGGGTGCGGCTTGCAGCCCTGCCCGTTGGAGCTCGCGCCGCATCTGAGGCTGCTGCTGTTGGATCAGGCCGAAGGCGCACTGGGCTTTGCGCCCACCCGGCACCAGTCGCCACCGGGTGCGATCAGGGTGGTCTCGGCGCCGCTGTGCGAGGACGATGAGGTGCCCAAGGGCTTCTATCTGCGGCGCATCGAAGGCGTGCTGTGGCTGCGTGGCTACTGGTCATCGGCCGACCACGTACGCCAGCCGGACGAGCAGCTGGTGTTCGCCTACCCCGCCACCGCCACCATCACCGCATAGGCCTTGAAGCAAGCCGTCGCCGGCTGACCGACGCGCAGGTCCAGGGCCTCCACGGCGTCGTGGGTGACGCTGGCGGTGAGCTGCATGCCGCCGGGCAGGGTCAGGCCCACCAGGGCGCCGGTGGCGCCTTTTTCCAGGCGCGAGATGGTGCCGGCGAGCTGGTTGCTGGCCGAGAGCTTGTAGCCGGCGAAGTCCTGCACCAGCACCACCTCGCTGGCCTTGACCATCGCCAGCGCCTCCTGGCCGATCTGCAAATCCAGCGCGGCGGCGGCCTCGGCATTGATGGCGGCGCGCAGCGGCAGGCCGCCGGGCAGTTCCAGCCGCACCTGCACGGTGCTGGGGCCGTGGGTGAGGGCGGCGATGCGGCCGACGAACTGGTTGCGGGCGGTGGTCTTCATGGCACGGCGCCGCAGCAGGGCGGCAAGTTCGGGTTGATCGTGAAACTGGTCGAGCAGCCAGGCTTGCTGCGCGCGCAGGAACTCGGCCTGGCGCTGCTGCAGCTGCTGCCAAGCCTGCAGCAGCGCCTGCGCGGCAGGGGTGAGCTGCGAGCCGCCGCCGCCGCGCCCGCCCTGCTGGGCTTGCACCAGCGGGGTCTGGGCCAGATTGGTGGCTTGGTCGAGCAGCAGCCAGGCGCCCTTGTAGCTGTAGCCGGCGGCGCGGGCGGCGCGCTGCAGCGAGCCGGTTTGCTGCAGGGCTTGCAGCAGTGCAAAGAAGCGCGCGTCCAGGCGGCCGGCCAGGCGCAGATCGGCTTGCAGCAGGCTCATGCGTGCAGCAGCTTTCGTTTGCGTGCCGTCTCGGGGTCGTCGGGTGGCGGGGCCAGGCCGGCGGCTTCGCGGTCCTCGGCGCTGGCGGCGCGCAGGTCCACGCGGCGCTGTACCCGGCCCTCGTCGAACAGATAGGCCTCGTCGGCCAGGGCCAGCAGGTCGTCCACATCGTGGGTGACGAGCAGGGCCGGTACGCCGAACTGCGCGCGCACGCGCTTGAGCTCGGCGCGCAGCTGGGCGCGCAGCATCGGGTTCAGTGCGGCGAAGGGTTCGTCCAACAGCAGCAGGCTGGGCCGCGCCGCCAGGGCGCGGGCCAGGGCCACGCGCTGGCGCTGGCCGCCCGAGAGCCGGTCCGGTCGCGCATGGGCCAGTTCGCTCAGGCCGAAGGCGGCCAGCAGCTCGTCCACGCGCTCGCCATCGGCGCGGCTCAGGCGCTGGTACCAGCGCGTCAGGCCAAAGCCCACATTGGCGCGCACGCTCAGGTGGGGGAACAGCGCGTAGTGCTGGAACAGGTAGCCGACGCGACGCTCGGGCACCGCGCGCCGGATGCCGCGGGCGCTGTCGAACCAGCACTCGCCCTGCACGACGATGCGGCCGCGCTGCAGCGGCAGCAGCCCGGCCACCGCCTGCAGGCTGAGCGATTTGCCCGCGCCCGAGGGGCCGTAGAAGCCCAGCACCGCCGCCGAGCTGGCCAGCTCCACGTCGAGCTGGAACTGGCGCGCGCCCTCGCGCAGCGCGGTGTGCAGGGCCAGTTCAATCATGGGGCGCCGAAGCCCTGCTGCTGCAGCAGGGCCTGAGCCGGCTTGCCGAGCAGGTAGTCGATGAAGGCCTGGGCCAGCGCGGGCTGGCGGCTGTCGCTCACCACCGCCACCGGGTAGCGCACCGGCTCGTGGCCGCCCAGCGTCATCACCACGCGCACCCGGTCTTTGGCGAGCTGCGCATCGCTGCGGTAGACGAAGCCGGCCTCGACCTCGGCGCGCGCCACATAGTCCAGCACCTGGCGCACGTTGTCGGCGGGCACGAGCTTGGGCTGCAGCGCCTGCCACAGGCGCACGCTCTCCAGCGCCTGCTGGGTGTAGCGGCCCACCGGCACGGTGGCGGGCTTGCCGACGGCAATGCGCTTCACGCCCGGCTGGCTCAGATCGGCCAGGCTGGCCAGGGTGCCGTCCGGCGGCGTCACCAGCACCAGCTCGTTGCGGGCGAAGGTGCGACGGCTTGGCGCGGCGATCAGCTTCTGTTCGGCGGCGCGGTCCATCGTGGCCTCGTCGGCGCTGGCGAAGACATCCACGGGGGCTCCTTGCGCGATCTGCTGCAGCAGCTGGCCCGAGGCGGCGAAATTGAAGCGCAGCTTCGCGCCGGGGTGGGCGGCCTCGAAGCCCGGCGCCAGGGCCTTGAAGGCATCGGCCAGGCTGGCCGCGGCCGAGACGGTCAGTTCCTGCGCCTGGACGGACAGGGGCAGCAGCAATAGCAACAGGGCACGGCGCAACATCAGTCGAATCTCCTTGGGGGTCTGGACTGCAGAAAGCGGTTCGAGGCCAGCAGCACCAGCACCGAGAGCGCCGAGACCGCCAGCGAGAGCGCCAGCGCGGCCTCGTCCTGGCCGGCCTGCACATGGTCGTAGATGGCCATGGCGGCGGTCTGGGTCTGGCCGGGGATCGAGCCGGCCACCATCAGCGAGGCGCCGAACTCGCCCAGCGCGCGCGCAAAGGCCAGCAGGGTGCCGGCCAGGATGCCCGACCAGGCCAGCGGCAGCGTGACGCGCAGGAATACCCCCAGGCGCGACTGCCGCAGCGTGCGCGCGGCGGCCTCCAGCTCGGGGTCCACCTGAGCCAGGGCCGTGCTGGCGGCCTTTAACACCAGCGGCAGCGCGACGAGCGTGGACGCCAACACCGCGCCGTGCCAGTGAAAGATCAGCGAGTAGTCGAAGTGCTCGCGCAGCCAGGCGCCGATCGGCCCCTTGCGGCCCATCAGCAGCAGGATGCCGTAGCCCAGCACCGTGGGCGGCAGCACCAGGGGCAGCATGCACAGCGCCTCCAGCAGGCCGCGCCCGGGCAGGCGGGTGCGCGCCACCAGCCAGGCCAGCGCCACGCCCAGCAGCAGCGCGCACAGAGTGGCCAGCGCGGCCACGCGCAGGCTCAGAAGCAGGGGGTCGGAGCCCAGGGCGTCCAGCAGCATGGGCGCAATGTAGCCAACTACATCACGAGGGGCCAGAGGCCCCGCTCGGCCACAGGTCCAGAATGCCGCCCAAACAAAAGGGAGCGTGGCCCCATGACGGACGCAGACTGGCCCTGGCTGCAGGCCGAACAGGCGCGCGCCCTGGCCGAGCCGGACGACGCGCTGGCGCAGTTCGAGGCCGCCTGGCCGCGCTGGCCCGCGCCGGCGGAAGACCCCGGCTGGCGCACCCAGCTGGGCCTGCACCTGGCCGAGCTGCAGCTACGCCTGTGGCGCTTTGACGAACTGGAGCAGCTGCTGCCCGCGCTGCACGAGGCCGCGCAGGCCCAGCCCGACGCGCTGCTGCAGGCCCGCGCGGCCCTGCTGCAGGTCAACCAGGACGTGCGCAAGGGCCGCCTGGGCCTGGCGCTGACTGCCCTGGGCCCGCTGGCCGCGTTGGCCCAGGCGCGCCCCGAGCCGGCCTTACGCGCCCTGCATGCGCTGGCCCTGGCCCGCGTGCTGCAGGGCCAGGGCGAGCACGAACGGGCGCTGGTCTGCCTGGCCGACGCCCTGCCCCTGCTGCCCGCCGCCGGCCTGCCGCGCCAGCTGCCCCTGCTGTGGCTGCGCCGCGCCGCCAGCCACCATGCCCTGGCTCAATGGCCGCAGTACCGCGCGGCGCTGCAGCAGTGCGTGGACCATGCGCTGGCCCAGCGCGACCATGCCGCCGCCTGCAATGCCCTGACCGGCGTGGTGGAGGACCTGACCCGCGCCGGCGAGCACGCAGCCGCCCAGGCCACGCTGCAGCAGGCCGAGGCCCTGCTGGCGCGCGTGCCGGCCCGGCGCGCCCAGCTGGAGGCCGAGGTGCTGGCCGCCGGCGCCCATCTGGCCGCCGCACAGGGCCGCTGGCCGCAGGCGGTGCAGCAGCTGCAGCAGGTGATCGAGCTGAAGCGCGCCAGCAGCACGCGCGCGCAGACCCAGCGCCGCCTGCGCGAGCTGGCGCCCTGGCAGCTGCAGGCCGGCCAGCCTGAAGCCGCCCTGGCCAGCCTGCAGGAAGCGCACGAGCTGGAGCTGGGCGCCCTGCGCGCCGCCCAGGCCGAAGAGCTGGCCCTGAAGACCGAACGCCTGGAGCGCGAGCAGGCGCGCCAGGCCCAGCAGGGCGCCGAGCAGCAGGCCCAGCAGCTGCAGCAGGCCAATGCCGCGCTGGGCGAGGCCCTGCGCGTGCAGCGTGAGCTGCTCGACCAGCTGGTGCAAAGCGGCCGCCAGGCCGCGCTGGGCGCCATGCTGGCCGGTCTGGCGCATGAACTGAACACCCCGCTGGGCAATGCGCTCACGGCCGTCAGCACCACGCAGGAGCGCCTGCGCCAGACGCAGCGCCTGTTCGAGCTGGGCGCTCTGGGCCGGCGCGCGCTGCAGGGCGATCTGCTGGCCGCGCTGGAAGGCAGCGAGCTGGCGCAGCGCAATCTGCAGCGCGTGCTGCAGCTGCTCAGTGGCTATCAGGAACTGAACCCCGAGCTGCTGGCCGCGCGCCCGCGCAGCACGCGCCTGGCCGAGCTGGTGCTGCAGGCCTGGCAGCGTGCCGTGCCGGTCGACACGCCGCTGCAGCTGGAACTGCAGGCCGATGTGACCGCCCAGGTCTGCGCCGACAGCCTGCAGGCCGTGCTGGTGGAGCTGCTGCACAACGTGCAGCGCCACGCCTACCCGGCTGGCCACGCCGGCCGCGTGCAGGTGCGCGCCTGGACAGCCGAGGGCCGCCACCACCTGGAGCTGGCCGACGCCGGCCGCGGCATCCCCAGCGGCCTGCTGCCGCGCATCTTCGACCCCTACGTCTCCACCCAGTTCGGCCAGGGCCGCAGCGGCCTGGGCCTGTTCAGCGCCCAGGTGCTGGTGAACACCCGGTTGCGCGGCCAGCTGCAGGTGCACAGCGCGCCGGGCGAGGGCACGCGCTTCCTGATCGATTGGCCGGTGGCTGCCTGATGCACGGTGGTGCTTCAGTGCGGGGGCTGCGCTGCGTGCCGCTCAGATTGAATCGGACATCTCTATGTCAGAGCTGGCGCGCCAACTCGGCTCCTGATTAGTAATGTGCCTCAGCACCGCCACGGATCTCCGGAATTGGATGCGGCGGACAGCGCGCCACATTCACGATGAGTCGGGCGACGAGGCCGCGCA
>NZ_JAYRMO010000037.1:0-49550 GCF_041912635.1 Inhella sp. | reverse complement strand
CGAATTTGCAAGAAATCAAAGTCCATTGGATTGATTTCTTGCAACCCGCGCCATCGGCATTGGCCCGCTCACGGCATCTGCGCTCCTATGAGAACGAGGCCGGAGATGGGTTTTTCAGGGTCGACTATCTGGTGCTGCCGCCCGCGCTGGTGCAGCCCTTCGCCCACGCCAAGCGCCTGAGCGACCGCCATGCCGCCACCGGCGCGCAGCGCGCCCTGGCGCGCCTGCTGGAGGACGGCAGCTACAGCCGCCACGTGCGCCGCCTGCGGCGCCTGCAGCAGGCCCGCCAGCGCGCGCTGGTGGAGGCGCTGCAGCGGCATCTGGGCGACCAGGCGGAACTGCAAGGCACCGCCAGCGGCCTGCATCTGGTGCTGTGGCTGAACGGCCTGCAGGCCCGCCAAGAGCCAGCCCTGGCGGCCGCCGCGCTGGCGCGCGGCGTGCGCGTGTACCCGCTGGGGCCTTACTTCCACCCGGACAGCCCAGCGGCGGCGCGGGAGCGGCCGGCGGGCTTGGTGATGGGGTACGCCTTGCTGGAGCCGGAGCGGATTGAGGTGGGGGTGAGGCGGTTGGCGGAGGGGGTGAGGGAGGTTGGGAAGAGGGGCGCCATGTCTAAGGCCTGAAGCGCGAGGAAGCGCTCCCCACCTTCAGACCCGCGCTGACGCGCTCCACACCTATCCAGCGACGTACTCCAATCCAGTACCCGTCAGTCCAACCAAGTCAACTCGCTGAGCAGTCAGATCCAGTTCGACCGCCATCAGGGCCAGAGAAGCCTGCGTGTACTCGCCGCGGTCGAGCAACCCCACGAAGTGAGCAAGTTCACCCGGCCCAGGCAACACGCCCACCACATTCCGGTAGACAAGGTTGACGAAGTCGCGGTTCGAGGTTGAGCCCGCTGCGGCCAGGAACTCTGCACTCGCCACGGCCTGCGCGACCGCCTGGCTCAGGCTAGCGCCGCCGTCCAGTAGGGCCAGCCATTTGCCTACGACCCGCTCCGCTGCGAGTTGTTCAGGGCCGAACAGCGCGCCGATAAGCCGGGCCGCACCACCTGCTGCACCCTGCAGATCGAGGGCTACAGACAAATCTGAGAACACCAATCGCTCGACAGTCGAAAAAACGTCGACTGACCCATCTGGCGCCGTGATCGAGTACTCCGTCGCAGGGCGGTTCGGCTGCTTCACCAGGCGATAGGAGCCCTTCAGGCCTTCAAACCGGATCCGATCGAGTCCATCGTTTCCTTGGAGAACGTCGTTGCCCCGACCGGGTTCGAGCCAATCGTCACCGCTTCCACCCGTCATCAGGTCGGCACCATCGCCGCCCACCAGCACATCGCCACCTGGACCTCCTCCGAGATAGTCATCACCCAGACCGCCCCTGAAGGTGACCGGAAGGGTGCCCGCGATCAGCGCGTCGTCTCCAGTGCCTGCGATAACCGTCCCGACGCGAACGCCGGCCGAGACCGCAAAGGGTGCGCCATTGAGGTTCGAAGCGGTACGGCCAGAAAGGTCGACTCGGCTGTCCAACCCGAGCGCACCAAAGTTGATCGTTTCCAAGCCGCCATCGCTGTCCCGCAGGACTCCTCGCGCAGGATCGCGAGCCACGACATCCGGATATTCGTTCGTGTAGACGTAGACATCGTTGGTCGTGTCAGGCCGGCCGATCAGCGTGATGCCCCAGTCGAGGAAGGTGCCGACCTCACCCCGTTCTATGTCGAAGACCCCAATGCTCCAGCTTCCTACCGACGACTCGCCCCAGTTCAGCACCGTGTCGAAGGTAAAACGAACGTCGTCTTGGGAAGAGCCGTAAGCACCCAGCGCGCCCTGTGAGGGACGGTACATGAGGAAGCTGCTCGTCCCGGCCGGAGAGGTCAGGATGATCGCCAAGTCGCCGATGAAGCTGTGTTGGATGTTCACTGTCACGTCCACGCGCTCCACCAGCATCTGCTCACTGATCTGCAATTGGCTGTAACTCAGGCCTGTGCCGTCAGGGATGGCTTCGCGCACATCCTTGCGAGCACTGACCTCCTTGACATTGGCGCTGGTCTGTGCCGGCTGATCCCAGGCCGCGGCCAGGCGCACGGCGGCCAGTGCGTCGACCTGTCCGAAGCCAGTCGCGTGCGTTAGGGCGTTGAAGTGCATGCCCCCGCCGTTCCAGTTGGTAGCTCCGTTTGACTTCCATTCGCCCACGCCTACGTTGGTCTGGCGCGCAGTCATGGCCAGGATCTGCTGCACGTCCCGATACCCAAGACCTGGGTTCACCTCGAGCATCATCCCGACGATGCCGGAAACGATGGGCGCCGAGAACGATGTGCCGTCAATCCAGGCCAGGTCGGTATTGCTGTAACCCGCCGAGTTTGAGCGATCAGTCGTCAAGATGCTGCCCCAGCTTTGATTGCCCGCACCACCCGGCGCCGAGACCAAAACCGAGGCACCTGTCGTCGAAAAACTCGAGGCTCGGCCAAACGCATCCGTAGCCCCGACAGTGACCACATAGCGGCTGTTCTGGAAGTTGTGCAGATTGGTGTCGTCACCCACGCTGAACGAATTCCCCGCCGACTGCACCACCACCGTTCCGAGGCCCTTTCGGCCAACGGTGGCCAGGTCCTTCAGAGCTGCGAAGGCCGGGGCAAACGTTGGAGACTTTGCATCGTCCAGGAAGGCCCAATTGGTGTCCGTTTGCAGCAAATTACCGAAGCCCCACGAGTTGTTCAGCACGTCCAAGCTTTGGGCGTACCTAAAGGCGTTCGTGATCTCCGTGATGTACTGCTGGCCGAACCGCAGCGGCGAGTAAATGGGAACGATCGTGGAGTCGTAGGCCACGCCAACCACACCATTGCCATCCCGGGCAGCCCCAATCACTCCAGCCACGCTCGTGCCGTGGTTATCGGTGCTGGCGAGCGGCGCGCCGCCTGCACTGAGGTTGCTGGCGTTCACACCCAGTGCCAAGCTTGTGTTACGCGCCAGATCCGGGTTGGCGCGGTCAACACCTTGGTCGAGCACCCCGATCTTGACGCCCTTGCCCGTGGCCAGCTGCCATGCCCAATGGGCACGCACTGTGTACAGGTGCCACTGCCAGGCTGCGTAGGGGTCAATAGGCAGGCTGATGCCCTCAGGCGTGTCGTCGTCGCGGATCTCACCGAACAACCTGCCTTGGTACGCCGCCCCAGTCACAGCGCTGACCTGCACGTCGAACACGCGGCTGGGCTCAAAGTAGGCATTCCCAAAGACGGGTACCTGAACTTCCGCCGAGGAAGCGCCTGCGGGAATCGTCACACTGCGGGATACGGCCTGATAGTCAAACCCCGCCACCGCAGTCCCGTCCTTCGTCGCAAAGGTGAAGGTGACGGCATCGCTGCTGGGCTGGGACAGGCGAAAGCTGAACTTCAAGCTCGTGGTGGCCCCGGCAGCACCTTCGATGACGTACATCGACTCAGCGCTGAGGTTGGGCAGTTCCCGCAAGGACAGTGTGTAGGCACCCCAATCGGCCAATCGATTGCCAGAGACCTCGAAAAAGAACTTGCCGGACCAGCCTGGCGTGAACTCCAACTGGCCGACGCCGCCTGACCCAATGCGGGTGCCGTACTGGTCATAAACCGCAAGGTACCCATTGGCCAGTGGACCGGAAAGTTGCACTCGGTATGCCTTCCCCTCCACGAGATTGGCTCCGTGGAAGTCGGCGTCAGCGGGTAATTCAAGCGTTCCGCCCTTCGACCCGCCAACTACAAGCGTGCTGGTAGTCGATGTTGTGGCTTCGTAGTCGTCAGTGCCGTTGGAAATCATCAGCACCGAGTAGGCGCCAACTGCGGCGCTGCCGAAGGCTCGCCAACTGGATTGGGCATCCACGTAGTAGACGCCGCTGACGGTTGGTGTGAACGTCACCCACTCGCTGCCATTGACGCCCCACGAGTCCGCCGATGCAACCAACTGGCCAGTCGAGTTACGAAGGGCAAGGTAGGCATCCATCGAGGAGCCCAACATCCCGAACTGGTAGCGGTAACCCGCCACCAAATAGGTCACAAACCAATCCGAGTCGAACGGGGACTCTATGCGGCCGTAGGCCAGCCCGCTGAGGTTTAACCAGCCATTGGTTGCCGTAGAGCCGGCAAGGTCCGCCGAGCCTTCTGAAATTGACATGTCTTCTCCCTCCCTATTTGTCTTCTGGTGGTGCGCGCACCGAGTGCCGGCATCAACGCATCTTGTTTGCAGCCATTTTCCTTAGCCGATAAGGTTTGCCAACAATTTAAAGCACCCCTCCTTACTCCCGCACCCCTCGCCTCTTTGTCAACATGGCAGCCGCTGGCACCACAAACAAGGACAACAGCGGCGCCGTGATCGATCCCCCCACCATGGCGCGGCAATGCGGCTCATAGCCTCGCTGTCTTGGCTGGCACCTCGATCTGCAGAAGGAAATTGACGCACTCAAGGTATTGGCACGTGCCGCAGCACGTCGAACCCACGCCAGCCCCTACGCTCGCCTGATGGCCTCACCCCCCACCGCCCCCGCACCCGGCCCCGCCCCTCCGCACCCCCCGCGCCTCCCCACCGCCATCTGGGTCCTCGGCTTCGTCAGCCTGCTGATGGACATCTCCTCCGAGATGATCCACAGCCTGCTGCCGCTCTTCCTGGTGGGCTCGCTGGGCGCCAGCGCGCTGGTGGTGGGGCTGATCGAAGGCCTGGCCGAGGCCACGGCCTTGATCGTCAAGGTGTTCTCCGGCGCCCTGAGCGACTACCTGGGCCGGCGCAAGGGCCTGGCCCTGTTCGGCTATGCGTTGGGTGCGTTGACGAAGCCGCTGTTCGCGTTGGCGCCCGGCATGGCTTGGGTGCTGACGGCGCGCCTGCTCGACCGCATCGGCAAGGGCGTGCGTGGTGCCCCGCGCGACGCCCTGGTGGCCGACCTGGCACCGCCCGCGCTGCGCGGCGCGGCCTTCGGGCTGCGGCAGGCGCTGGACACGGTGGGGGCCTTTCTGGGACCGCTGCTGGCGGTGGGCCTGATGCTGCTGTGGGCCAACGACTTCCGCGCCGTGTTCTGGGTGGCGGTGATTCCGGGCCTGCTGGCGGTGGCGCTGCTGCTGTTCGGCATCCGCGAGCCCACACGGCAGGCGGGCGCGCCGCGTGTCAACCCGATTCGCCGCGAGCGCCTGCGCCAGCTCGGAAGCGGCTACTGGTGGGTGGTGGCTTTGGGTGCGGTGTTCACGCTGGCGCGATTCAGCGAGGCCTTTCTGGTGCTGAAGGCCGAGCAGAGCGGCATCGCCCTGGCCCTGGTGCCGCTGGTGATGGTGGCGATGAACCTGGTGTACGCGGCCTCGGCCTACCCGTTCGGGCGGCTGTCGGACCGGGTGAGCCACCGCGGGCTGCTGGCCGCCGGCCTGCTGGTGCTGATGGCGGCGGACCTGGTGCTGGCCACGGCCAGCCACTGGCTGGGCGTGCTGGCCGGCGTGGTGCTGTGGGGCGTGCACATGGGCATGACGCAGGGCCTGCTGGCCGCCATGGTGGCGGGCGAGGCCCCGGCCGACTTGCGCGGCACGGCGTTTGGCTTCTTCAACCTGGTGAGCGGGGTGGCCCTGCTGCTGGCCAGCGCGCTGGCCGGGCTGCTGTGGGACCGGCTGGGGCCGGGGGCGACCTTCCATGCCGGGGCGGCGTTCTGCGTGGTGGCGCTGGGGCTGGTGGGGTGGCGGGGGGCGGCGGCTTGCAAGTAGGACAGGCTGGCGCTCCACCGGCCTGATGCTGGGAGGGGGCGGCGCTTCCTCAGCGGGCGTCGGTCAGCTCTCAGGACGGTCCTCGGTCCGGTCTCAGCCTTCTCGCCCATCCGCCCGCGGGCGGCCGAGCCAACTGCCATAGCGCAGCGCCCAGCCCACACAGGCCAGCGCCCAGCCGCCAATGGCCGCCAGCGTGAGCGGCGTGGCCTGCGCGGGCCACAGGGCCGCCAGCACACGGGCCAGCACCGCCGCCTGCAGCAGCAGGTAGAGCGCCCAGGCCGGGCCATCCACCGCCAGCGGACGGCCGCTGTGGCCGGCGCTGACGCGGGTGATCATGGCGATCAGCGTGCAGCCCAGATAGCCCATGGTGAGCGCATGCAGCGGGGCCAGGCCCAGGCCCGCATGGCCCAGGGCCTGCAGCGCGTTCGAAGCGGCCGCCAGTGCAAAGGCCAGGCCCAGCCACACAAAGCCGCCATGCAGCATGGCCAGCAGGCGCAGGCCTTTGCCGCGCAGGCTGTGCAGCAGGCCCCAGCGCACGGCCAGCCACAGCAGCAGCGCGGCGGCGGCAGCCTGCAGCATCGCCAATGCAGCCAGCAGCAGGGCGGGCAGCGGGCCCCACAGCGCCGCGGCAAAGCCGGCCAGCGCGGTGGCGCCCAGCGCGCTCAGCATGGCCACCAGCAGCCACTCGGGCCGCCAGGCTTCCAGCGCCGGCAGCACGGCCTGGGTGAAGAAGGGCAGCATGCGGTGCGAGACGGCGGTGAACACCGGCGCCAGAAAGCCCCACAGCGCCAGCTGAATGGCTGCGCCCAGCAGCGCGGCCTGGCCCTGCCAGAGTGCGAAGGCGGCCAGGGCCATGGCCAGCAGGCCGTAGGCCGCGGCGCCGGCCACGATCTGCGCATGCAGGCGGTCGGCCACCTGGCTGGCGCGCAGGATGTGCAGGTAGCGGCGCAGCAGCAGCGCCCAGCCGCTGGCCGCCAGGGCCACGCCGGCGGCGGCCAGGGCGGCGCTGAAATGGAAGCCCGGCAGGGCGAGCAGCCAGCCGCCTGCGAGCGCCAGCACGCCGGGCAGCAGACCGCGTGCGTCCACCTCGGGCTGGGCCAGCCAGCGCGGGCCGGCGGTGAACAGAAAGCCGACGATGAAGAGCGGCATGAAGCTCAAGGCCAGCAGCAGGCCATGCGCCTGCGCCGGCGCCACCGCCCAGGGCGGCTCGAGCCCGCAGGCGCGTGCCAGCAGCACCGCGCCCCACCACAGGGCGCTCAGCGCCAGCCACACCGCGGCGCTGAAGAAGCCGAGGCGGTGCGGTGCAGTGAGCAGGCGCGCCAGGCGCCAGCCGCCGCTCTGCGGTGGGGCGGGCGGCATCGGCGGCGGGGCCTGCATGTGCAGGGGGAAAGTGGCCACGGTGGCGGGCTCAGCCTCTCAGGCTCCGGGGGCGGTGCCCAAAGCGATGCCGGGGGTGAGCAGGCGCTCCATCAGCTGGCGCACGCTGGTGATGTGCTCGCCAAAGGGCATGCCGCCGCGGCCGCGGAAGAACAGGCCGCCGCGGGTGTCGCCGCGCAGCGCGGCGGCCAGGCGTTGGTCAATACAGAACTGGCCCCAGCCCTTCATGCCGTCGCGCAGGCCGCATTGCTGCAGGCAGTCAAAGGCCAGGGTGCAGCGGCTCTTGACCTGGGCCACGGCCTGCAGACGGGCCTCGGCGCCGAGGTACTTCTTCAGCCAGGGGGTGAGCACGGCGCGCGCCGGCAGGCCGGCCACGCTGGTGATCTCGACCAGGTCTTCTTCACGCGCGCCGGCCAGCACGCGCTTGAACTCGATGTCGGCATCGCACTCCTCGGTGGCGACGAAGGCGGTGCCGAGTTGGGCGGCGTCGGCGCCCAGGGCCTGCACGCGCTGGATGTCTTCGCAGCGGCGGATGCCGCCGGCGGCGATCAAGGGCACACGGCCTTCGACGCCGGCATCGCGCAGCAGCTGGCGCACGGCCGGCAGCACGGTTTCGAACTCGAAGCGGGCGTCGTTGACGTCGGCGATCTTGGCGGCGCCCAGGTGGCCGGCGGCATGGCCGGGGTGCTCGATGACGATGGCATCAGGCAGGCGCTGCTGGCGCTCCCACTTCTTCAGCACCAGGGCCACGCCGCGGGCGTCGCTCAAGATCGGAATGAGCGCGGTCTTGGGGTGCTCCTTGGCCAGGCCGGGCAGATCGAGCGGCAGGCCGGCGCCCACCACCACGGCGTCGATGCCGTTTTCCAGCGCGGTCTTGATCGAGGCGGCGTAGTCGCTGACGGCGCGCATCACGTTCACGGCCACCAGGCCAGCGCCCTTGGCAATTTCACGCGCGGCCTGGATCTCGCGCGCCAGCGCTTCCTGGTTGGCGGCCTGGATGACGGCCTTCTTGGTTTCGTTCTCCGGCAGGCCTTCGCTGCGCGCCATCAGGTCGGGGTGGTGGCGGCGCAAGTCCACCGAGGAGATGGTGCCCACGCCGCCCTGCGCGGCCACGGCGCCGGCCAGGCGGTGGGCCGAGACGCCCACCCCCATGCCGCCCTGCACGATGGGCAGGAGCTCACGCCCGGCCAGGCTGAGGGCGCGCAGACCGGCGCGCGCGCGCGCCAGGTCCAAGGAGGCAAAGGCAGTCATGGCTCAGGTCCGGAAACAAGCGGACCGCGAGCCTAGGGTTTCTGCCGGCGCGGGTCTTTGATGCAGTTCAAGCTGTGCGTTCGCCCACGCGCCTATTGCGGCGCCACCGCCCCGCCGGCCGGCCAGCTGCTGGGGCCGATGCGGCGAACTGTCATCTCGTAGACCTTGCGCGGCTCCTGGCCTTCGGCGATGCGCTCACCGATCTCCGTCCACACTCCGTCCTTCAGCGTGGCGGTGTAGCGCAGGCGCGCGTTCGGGCCGGCAGCCGTGCTCCACACAAAGCCATCGGGCCGCACCTCGAAGGGGTGGTCGCCCTCGAAGCCCATGGCGTAGGAATAGAAGCCGTAGCTCTGCGTCTGCGGGCGCCAGGAAATGGTGCCGAAGGCGTTGAAGCGCAGCTTGCCCTCGGCGTCGTAGCCGCGGCCTTCCACCACGCGCAAGCTGCCGTCGAGCATCGGGCCGAAGCGTTCGGTCTGCGTCAGCTCCAGCCACTGGCCGTTGGGCATCAGGGTGCGGGCGGTGCCGCGCCACTCGCCCTCGAAGCCGGCGAGCGCGCTCAGGGCCTGGCGCTGCGCGGCCTGGCGCACGGCCGGGTCGTAGGGGTTCTGGGCGCGTGCCGCATCGGGCAGGCCAAGCAGGCTCAGGCCGGTGCAGACGAGCACACAGGCCAGGAGGGCGGTGCCGCGCGGCGGCTTGCGGGATTGGGTAGACATGGCCACAGACTATGCCGCGGCGGCCGCAGTTGCCTCCCCCCTAGGGAGGAGTGCAGCGCCGCCGCGGGCGGGGGCTTTCCATAATCGGCGGGTGGTCCAAGCCGCCCGTCCCCTTCTGGAATTCCAGCGCCTGGATGCGTTGCAGTTGCCCCTGCCCGACCTGATGCGAGAGCTGCAGCAGCATCTGGACCGCTGCATCGGCCTGGATTCGCTGGTGGTGCATTGGTACGACGAGCAGGCCGGCATGAACGAGTTCTATGCCGACCCGGGCTGGAATGCCGAGGCCATCGAGGCCTATGTGGCCGACAACCGGCACGCCCAGGCGGTGCACCGCCGTATCGCGCTGCAGCGCCTGCGGACGCGCCAGGTCTACAGCCTAGATGAGCAGGCGCTGCGCGGCCGCGAGGTGTACGACACCGTGGTGCGCCCGCTGGGCCTGGGCGCGGTGCTGAGCCTGCCCTACTGGCAGCCGGGGCTGCGCGCCATCGTCAGCTGCGTGCGCAGCGCCAGTGGCCCGCACAAGGGGCGCTTCGCGCCGGCCGACCTGCGCCAGGCCGAACGCCTGCACGGCGCGCTGGGCGGGCTGCTGGCACGCGAACCGGGCCCGCCCACGCCGGCCCTGGTGCAGCCCGGTGCCGCACTGATGGTGCTGGACGCCGACGGCCGGCTGCTGCAGGCCTGTGCGCGCGGCCGCCGCCTGCTGGCCTTGCTGGAGGCCAGCCCGGCGGGCGCAGATTTCCAGGCCCGCCTGCAGCAGGCCCTGGGCCGGCTGGAACCAGCGGCCGATGCCGCCGAGTTCGACTTCAGCTTGCGCGAGGGCCGCTACCGCCTGCGCCTGCGCCCACTCGGTGCCCTGGGCACCACCCGCCCTTGGGTGGCGGTGGAGTGGGACCGCCTGAGCCACCCCGATCTGAAGCTGCTGACGCTGGCGCGCCAGGCGGGCCTGAGCCGGCGCGAGCTGCAGGTGGCCCAGGCGCTGCTGGGCAGTGCAAGCGTAGAAGCCATCGCGCGCCAATTGGGCGTGGCCGAATCGACGCTCAAGACCCTGAGCCGCTCGCTCTACCAGCGCCTGCAGGTGAGCGATCGGCAAGGCCTGTGGCGCAAGTTCGCCGCGGCTTGAAGACGGCCTGACTTCGCCGTTCGGCCACTGTGCCGATTTCGGGCCCGCGCGCGCCGAGCCGCCTCAAGCCAGAAGCGCCCGCGCTCCGCACAGTCACGCCCCGTTGCACCCCGGCCCACAAGGCCCGGGCCGCGGCCGTTCCGTTCCCGTTTTCTACCTCCCCCCTGCCCGCCGCTGCCGCTGTGGCCGCCGCGCGCCTCCCCTTTTCGGAGTTCCCATGCAAGCGAAGAAGTCCCGCCTGTTCCTGGCGGTGTGCGCCGCGCTGGCCGCCACCGGCGCCCAGGCCCAGCAAGAGCCACAGACGCAGCTCGAACGCGTCGAGATCACCGGTTCCTCCATCAAGCGCCTGGCCGACCAGGGCGCGTTGCCGGTGCAAGTGATCAGCCGCATCGACATCGAACGCAGCGGCGCCAAGAGTGCCGAAGACCTGATCCAGGCTCTGCCTTCGATGCAGGGCTTCACGGTGGCGGCCGAATCCGTGAACGGCAGCGGCGGCGGGGTGCAGAACGCCTCGCTGCACAGCTTGGGCGCGCGCTACACCCTGGTGCTGCTGAACGGCCGCCGCCTGGCCGCCTACAACGCCGGCTCGGCGGTGAACCTGGCCAGCATCCCGCTGGCCGCGGTGGAGCGCGTGGAGGTGCTGACCGACGGCGCCTCGGCCCTGTACGGCTCGGACGCCGTGGCCGGCGTCGTCAACTTCATCCTGCGCCGCGGCCAGACGGACTGGGTGCTGAACCTCAGCCACAACCAGCCCGAGCAGAAGGGCGGCGCCAGCAGCAGCTTCTCGCTCTCCAAGGGCTTCGGCGACCTGGACCAGGACCGCTTCAGCCTGCTGATGACCTATGCGCACGACGAGCAGAAGGAGCTCAACGCCGCCGACCGCCCCTTCGGCGCCTCGGGCATCCGCGAGTTCAGCCACGGCGGCCAGCGCTATGCGCTGTACCAGCTGGCGGTGAACACCACGCCGGCCTCCGTCACGCTCGGCTTGAAGAACCCCATCGTCAAGGACGGCGAGCCCTATAGCGCCGTGACCTTCTCGCCCAACTACCTGAAGAACGGCCAGTGCGCGCCCAACACCGCGCTGACCACGGTGGGCCCCGACAAGGCCTGCTACTTCGACTTCGCCGCCACCGTGCAGCTGATCCCGGACTCGACGCGCGACAGCTTCTTCAGCGCCGGCCAGTTCAAGCTGGACAAGAACACCACCCTGTTCGGTGAGGTGGTGCTCTCGCAGTTCGACCAGCGCGCCCGCTACGCGCCGGCGGCGCAGGGCATCGCGCTCTCGCTGGCCGACCCGCTCTACAAGGAGTACGTGCTGCCGCACCTGGCCACGATGGGCGTGGACCCAGCCAACGTCAGCCGCGCCACCACCAACAACCGCTTCGTCGATGCCGGCGGCCGCGCCAATCTGTACCAGACGCGCGCCCAGCACCTGGCCTTCGGCATCGAGGGCCAGTGGCGCGAGTTCGACTACAGCGCCAGCCTGGTGCACTCCACCAGCCAGCAGGACAACGACTACGACGGCGGCTACATGAGCCGCAACTGCTACGCCGGCCTGGTGAGCGCCGGCAAGGTCAACCCCTTTGCCGCGGCCGGTGGCAACGCCGCCTTGTTCGGCCCCTGCGTGCTGCACGAGCGCGCCACCCGCACCGAGACCGCGCTGGACGTGCTGAGCCTGCGTGGCTCGGGCGAGCTGTTCAGCCTGCCGGCCGGCGGCGCCCAACTGGGCGTGGGCGTGGACCTGGCGCGCCAGCAGTACGACTCCCTGCCCAGCCCCATCAACCAGGGCCCCAACAAGATCGGCGGCGCCAACGACACGGTGTTCGGCTCCTCGCCCGGCGCGCTGCCGGTGGGCGCCACGCGCAACAACTGGGGCGCCTTCGGCGAGCTGCTGATGCCGCTCTACAAGGGCGTGGACCTGACCGCCGCGGTGCGCTGGGACGACTACGCCAAGGCCCGCAACCGCTACCTGTTCAAGAGCGACGGCACGCTGGACGCCCCGGGCAGCCAGGGCAACGCGAACAGCAAGTCCACCTACAAGCTGGCGCTGCGCGTGGCGCCCACCCGCGAGTGGCTGCTGCGCGGCTCGCTGGGCAGCGGCTTCAAGGCCCCGAACCTGGACGAGATCACCCAACCGCTGCAGGACTTCGGTGTCACCAGCGGCAAGTACCCCTGCCCGGTGAAGGCCCCCGACCCGCGCGCGGTGGACTGCCGCGGCACCACCCAGTACGACCTGCTGACCGGCGGCAACCCCTTGAGCGGCGCGCTGGGCCTGAAGCCCGAAGAGAGCCAGAACCGCACCATCGGCTTCCGCCTGGAGCCGACGCGCAGCCTGAGCTTCGGGATGGACGCCTGGTGGGTCAAGATGAAGAACCAGATCGTCGCCCTGCCCGAGACCTTCCCGTTCAAGAACCCGGCCGGCTACGACGGCCTGTTCCGCACCGTGTTCGACGCCGGCCTGGGCGCCAACAAGCTGGCCACCCTGCTGCCCAACTTCAACCTCGGCCGTTCGCGCTACAGCGGCATCGACTGGGAGCTCAGCAGCAGCAGCGACCTGGGCATCGGCAAGCTGAAGATCGAGTGGAACGGCACCTACATGCTGCGCTCCGAGGTCGAGATCGGCGGTGAGGTAGAGAGCAGCGTGGGCCGCTTCGACGGCTACAACAACGTCACCGCCCGCATCGTGCAGCGCCTGGCCGCCACGCTGAAGCAGAACGCGATGTTCAGCCACACCCTGGCCTGGAACTGGCGCTCGGGCTACCACGACGCCGTGCAGACCGCCGACGACGGCTCGATCAAGGTGGTGAATGCCGACGGCAGCCTGGGTGACTACGCCACCGTGGTGCGCGATGTGGCCGCCTTCAGCACCCTGGACTGGCAGACCCGCCTCGACTGGAACAAGCACCTGAGCCTGAGCCTGGGCGCCAAGAACCTGCTCGACCGCGACCCACCGCTGTCCATCCGCACGTCCGGCGGCGGCAACCAGGCCGGCTTCGACCCGCGCTACGCCAGCCCGCTGGGGCGGCAGTGGTATGTGACGGCGACGGTGAAGTACTGAGCGGTCCGGGCCGGTAGCACCGGACGGCGCGGCCGGCCCATTTCGTTCAGAACCGATCGCTTGGGCCGGCCGGTTGGGTTGAGGTTTCAGCCCGTGAATCCAGCTCCACCGACACCGTGATCGAGGGTGTCAGTCGAACCTTCGAGAAGCGTGTCGTGAATCCCGCGCTTCTTCCGGGCATGGCGGTAGGGCAAGGCGCTCGTGGCCCCAAAGTCAGGCCTCTGTCCCAGGATCAGGCCACTCCGGCTATTCGCACCCACCGTCACGGTAGGCCTTGCGCTGGCGCCAAAGCTGCCTTTGTGCCTCCTGGCGCGCCAGGCTGGTCGTGGCCTGACGCTCCTGCCGCTCGGCCAGCGGCAGTTCCCTGTCCAGCCGCTGGCAGCGCTGCTGCAACTCGGGGCTCAGGCGCGTACGCCGCCCCGCCTGATCCAATTGCCGCGCATCCAGGCCGGTCAGCGGGCGCACAGCCTCGGCAAAGGCCTCGCGGCTGTGTTCGCGCTGCACATCGGCGCCGACTTGCACCCGCCCGCTGGACTTATTGAGTCCGCGCGTGGGTTGCAGCTCAAGCTTCTCAGCGCCCAGGCAGGGCGAATCGGAATACACGATCTTGCCGTCCAACTCGCAGCGGTAGGCCGTGCGCGAGGGGGGCGGCAGGCCCTGCGCCAGCGCAGTGGCACTCCACAACAAAGTGGCCACAAGGACGAGCATGGAGTTCATGACTTGAGAGCTGGATCGGAGTGAGGTCACTCATTCCACCAGAACGCCAGAGGCGCGCGACGACGCTGCGCTCATCCTTCCGCAGGACGCGATTCGTACCCATGCTCAGGTGCTGAGCAGCTCCCGGCAATGCGTCAGCAGTTCGATCGCCTGCTCGGGCTCAAACTCCCCATGCTGCACCTTGCGCACGCCCAGCTCGTGCAGGCGCACTTGCAGCGTGGGTGCCAGCCCATGGCGCGCCAGGCTGTGGCGCACGCATTCCAGTGCGCAACCGTCGATGGCCAGCACCGTGCGGCCGCTCTCTGCGGCACGCTGGGCCAGCCGCACCAGCGGCTTCACATCGCCGCCCAGGCCGGCGATGCAGGACATCTCGGCCAGGCCTTCGCGGTCCAGGCGCACGGCCAGGTGGTTGGCCAGCTGGGCGGCGCTGGAGCAGCCCGAGCAGGAGTAGACGAGGGGCAGCGTGTCCTTTTCCATCGGGCACGAGCATGAACCCGCGGCGTCCGGCGAGCCTTGAAGCGCATCAAGCGCAGGGCCTTCTGCCATCATGAAAGGCCTCGCCCCTGCCCTGCCGATGCCCCGTTCCGACCCCGTCCTCCCTCAAGCCCGGGAGCACGCCCGCCTGGCGCAATTCGAGCAGGCGCGTCAGACCCTGCAGCAGGGTCTGACGCAGGCCGATCCGGTGCGGGCCGCGGCCTACCGGCAGGCGCTGAACTTCGTGAACTGGGGCGCCGCCGTGCAGGGCGGGCGCAACGCCGAAGGACTCAGCGCGGCCGTCGAGGCGCTGGAGCGCCTGGAGGCCGTCGGCTGGGGCGAGCAGCTGCACTGGTGCTTTGGCGCGCTCGGCTTTTCCCTCGCCCTGGCGGGCGACCTGGAGGCGGCGCTGCGCTACATCGAGCGGGGTCTGGCGGATGCGCGCCGCCAAGGCGACGACAAGGCCTACCGGGCGCGCCTGGGCAACAAGGGCGCCGCCTTGGCGGTGGCCGGCCAGCGCCAGCTGGCCATCCAGGTCTACGAGCAGGCGCTGGCCCAGAGCCCGGAAGGCCCCGAGGGCCTGAATGAGCGCTTCCAGTTGCACAACAACATCGCCTACTGCCAGCTGCTGCTCGCGCGGCGCGCCGAGCCCGCCGTGCGGAGCGAACTGGCCGGCGCGGCCCTAATGCATACGGAGGCCGCTCTGCCCCTGCTGCAAGCCCTGGAGGCCCTGAAAGCCCAGCCCCCCTGGCGCCGTGCCTGGGTGCTCAGTCACCACGGCGCGGCGCTCACCCTGCTGGGCCGCTTGGCCGAAGCCGAGGCTGTGCTGCGCGAGGCTCAGCCGCTGGCGCTGGGGCACCAGCGCGTGGCCCTGACCCTGGCGGTGCATTTGGCCCAGCTCCTGTGCGCCGATGGGCGCCACAACGAAGCGCGCGTGCAACTGCAGGGCGCCCTCCAGCTCGACGTCGAAGCCCTGCTCGACCCCAGCGTCGATGAACTGCAGGAATGCTTCATGCGCCTGGAGATCCAGTGCGGCCAGTCCGATGCCGCCCTGCATTGGGCGGCACTGCGCATGGCGCGCCTGGAGGCACGCCACCAGCGCCAGCTCGAAACCGTGCGCCGGCATCTTGAGCTGTTCCAGCGCATCGATCAGGAACGCCAGCTGGAGCGCGAACGCAACCAGCAGCAGTTGCGCTTCTGGCAGGACGAAGCGCTGCGCGACCCGCTGTGCGGCACCCTGAATCGCCGCGGGCTGCAGGCCGCCGCCCAGGCCCTGCTGCAGCCCGATAGCGCCGTGGCCGTGCTGATGCTGGATCTGGACCACTTCAAGCGCATCAATGACAGCTTCGGCCATGCGCTCGGCGACGAGGTGCTGCGCCGCGCGACCGAGCGTATGCAGGGCGTCATCCGCGAGGGCGATGTGCTGGCCCGGCTGGGCGGCGAGGAGTTCTGCGTGCTGCTGCCGCACTGCCAGCCGGAGCAGGCCCTGCGCATCGCCGACAAGCTGCGCCTGCAGATCGAACGCACCGCCTGGGCCGAGCTGGCACCCGCGCTGCAGGTCACGGTGTCGGCCGGCGTCAGCGCCGGCTCGGGCGCGGACCCACTGGACGCGCTGATCGAAGCCGCCGACCAGGGGCTGTACGCGGCCAAGGCGGCCGGCCGCAACCGGGTGGCCAGCGTGGGAGCCGGTGCCCCATGAACCCCGACGACCTGCTCAAACTCGTCACCCAGACCATGCCCTTCGGCAAGCACCAGGGCATGGTGCTGGCCGATCTCCCAAGCAACTACCTGGCCTGGTTCGCCCGCGAAGGCTTTCCCAAGGGCGAGCTGGGGCGGCTGCTGGCGCTGATGCACACGATCGACATCAACGGGCTCAAGGATCTGCTGCGGCCGCTGCGTGACGGGCGGCGTTGAGGCTGGTGCCTCAGGGGGGCGGGCTGCGCAGGCCCTCGACATGCCGCTCGGCCCCGTCCTCGGGCAGCATCTCCCAAGCCGCCTTGGAACCGACGAACAGGTGATGCCGCACGCGCAGGCCCTCAGCGCCCGCGCTGATCGTTCCCGCCGGCACGAACAGCGTGTTGGCATCGTTCTCGCCCGGCACCCGCGCGCCGCAATGGCGGCAGAACCAGGTGTGCCAGTCAGCCCCCGGCTTGCTCCACTGCGCAATCGCCTCCTGGCCCTGCAGCCAGCGCAGGCGCTGCTTGGGCACCACCAGCACGGCGATGCCATTGGCGCCGGTGGCGCGCCGGCAGATCGAGCAGTGGCACACATAGATGCCGCCCGGGTCGCCATCGATCTCGAAGCGGACGGCGCCGCAGTTGCACTCACCTTGCAGCATGGGCTTTCCTTCCTCGGGTAATGGACTCAGCGCGGCGCCAAGCCCATGTCATCCAGGCGCAGCAGGATCTCGGTGCGGCGCTCGCGCTTCACGTCCAGCCAGTGCCGGCCCTCCTGGGCGCCGAGCAGCGCGTAGAGCAGGTTCAGGCTCACGCCGGGGTCCTTGGCCTTGAGGCGGGCGTAGAGCGCGAAGGCATCGGCGGCCTGCAGCTGGGCCGGGGTTTCGATGCCGATGTCGCCCAGCCAGGCGCGGCTCTTGGGGCCGAGGTTGAGCCAGTCCTTCATGGCCTGGGTTCCGACCCCACCACCCGATCCCGCCCCGCCCGCTTGGCCGCATACAGGCGCGCGTCGGCGCGTGCATAGAGCGCGGCGGGCAGGTCGGGGGCGGCGGCCATCTCGGCGCGGCCGGCCAGGCCGATGGACACGGTGATGCGCAGCTCGGGGTGCAGGGCGGCCCAGTCCTGGCGGCGCAGGCGCTCGCACAGGGCCTCGCAGGCTTGCAGGGCGCGTTCGCGGTCGCCGTGCAGGAAGAGCAGGCCGAACTCCTCGCCGCCCAGGCGCAGGGCGAGGTCGGCGCGGGCCTCGCGCAGCGGCTGGGCCAGGGCCTGCAGCACCGCGTCGCCCAGAGCATGGCCGAAGCGGTCGTTGACCTGCTTGAAGTGGTCGACGTCGATCAGGGCCAGCTGCAGGCCGGGGCTGCGCGGCCACTCCAGCGCCAGGCGTTCGTCGAACTGGCGGCGGTTGGGCAGGCCGGTCAGGGCGTCGGTGCGGCTTTCCTCGGCCAGGCGGGCCAGCAGGCGGGTTTTCTCGCGGTCGGCGGCCTGCAGGCGCTCGTGCAGGCTGCGCAGCTCGGCGTGGGCGCGCTCCAGCTCCAGGCGGCGCAGGCGCTGCTGGTCGGCGTCGGTCTGCGCGGCCAGCAGTTCGGCCTGCACCTGCAGGGCGCGGCGGCGGCGGTCGGAGTCCTCGTTGAACTGGGCGCGCTCGGCCTCGTGCGCGGCCTCCAAATGCGCCAGGGCCTCCTGGTGGCGGCCGGCACGCTTGTGCAGCTGGCTGAGCTGCCAGTGCGCGCGCTGCAGGGTCAGGCGGTCGCCGGTTTGGGCGCACAGGGCCAGGGCGCGCTCGAACTGGGCGGCGGCGCGCTCCTGCTCGCCGCATTCCAGCAGCACCAGGCCCAGGCCGATGCGCGCGGTGGTCTCGCCGGCCGGGTGGCTGCGGCCGGCGTGTTCCGCGGCGGCCTGCTCGCCCACGGCGCGCGCCTCGTTCAGGCGGCCCAGCTGGGCCAGGGGCTCGGCCAGATTGGTGCGCAGAAGGGCGGCGGAATCGTGCAGGCCATGGGCCTCGGCCAGCGCCAGGGCCTGCTCGAACTGGGCCAGGGCCTCGGCCGGCCGACCCAGGTTCTTGAGGTTGATGCCCATGTTGTTGCGCACCGCCAGCTGCATGCGCGGCAGGCCCAGGGCCTCGAAGCCTTCAAGCGCCTGAGCGTAGAGGGCCAGGCCCTGCTCGGCGTCGCCACCGCGCGAGATCGCCACGCCGCAGGAGAGCAAGGCCTCCGCCTGCGCCTGCGGGTCCTGGGCCTGGCGGGCCAGATCGAGCGCATGGCGCGCCCATTCGAGCGAGTCGTCGTGCAGGCCGGTGTGGGCGTAGGCAATAGCCAAGGTGCGCGCCAGGTCGAAACGCAGGCGGGCCGGGGCGGCCGCGCTGGCGCGCTGCGCGGCCAGCAGGCGCTGCAGCCCGGTCAGCTCACCGTGGCAGACCTCGGCCAGGCCACGCACGCGCGCCAGTTGCAGCGCGGCGGCCTGCTGCTCGGCCGCGGGCAGGGTGGCTTCCAGGGTCTGCAGCTCGGCCAGGGTGTCGGCCGGGCGCACCAGGGCCTGGCCGGCCAGGCGGGTGAGGTCGGATTCGAGGGCGGGGCTCAGCATGGGCGGCATCATCCGTGGTCTTGTTCCAGGTCAAAGCCGCCCGCTTTGCACAGGGCCGAACTAGGGCAATCCCCAGGCCGGGTTGACCCAGTTCAATCACGCCCCGGGGCCTGCCATCGCACACTGCGGCCCGAGCATGGAGACCAACGCCCCCACCCCCGAGCTGCTGCGCACCGACGCCCTGGTGTGCGCACGCGCCGAGCGCGCGCTGTTTGCGCCGCTGGGCCTGGCCTTGCGGGCCGGCGAGGCGGTGTGGCTGCGCGGCGCCAATGGCAGCGGCAAGACCACCCTGCTGCGCACCCTGGCCGGCCTGGGCCAACCCTTTGCGGGCAGCTTCCACTGCCCGCGCCCGCCGCGCTACCTGGGCCATGCCAACGGCCTGAAGGACGAGCTGACGGTGGCCGAGAACCTGCGCCTGGCCGCGGCACTGCAAGGCCAGCCCTGCGGCGCCGCCGAACTCAAAGCCGCGCTGCAGGCCCTGGGCCTGGGCGGCCTGGCGCGCCGACCGGCCCGCCAGCTCAGCCAGGGCCAGCGCCGCCGCACGGCCCTGGCCCGCCTGGCCCTGCCCTCGGCCCCGGCGTTGTGGCTGCTGGACGAACCCTTCGACGCGTTGGACCAGGAAGGCCTGGCCACCTTGCGCGGCCTGCTGCAGAGCCTGCTGACCGCGGGCAGCGCGCTGCTCTTCACCAGCCACCAGGAACTGCCCGGGCTGGCCACGCGCGACGTGCAGCTGGAAGCGGCGCCATGAGTGCCTTCTTCTGGCTGATCCTGCGGCGCGAACTGCGCCTGGCGCTGCGCCGGCCGCTCGAGGCCCTGCTGCCGGTGGTGTTCTTCGTCGTCGCCGCCAGCCTCTTTCCGCTCGGCATCGGACCGGAGCCCGCAACCCTGCGCCACATCGCCCCGGGCGTGTTGTGGGTGGGCGCCCTGCTGGCCACCCTGCTCTCGCTGAACCTGCTGTGGGGGGCAGACTGGCAGGACGGCAGCCTGGACCAGTTGCTGCTGGCCGGCCAGCCGGCCTGGCTGCTGGCCCTGGCCAAGGCCGCCGGCCATTGGCTCACGCACGGCCTGCCCCTGCTGCTGGCCGCGCCCCTGCTGGGCCTGATGTTCGGCCTGCCCGCCGCGCCCCTGGGCCTGCTGTGGCTGGGCCTGCTGCTGGGCACGCCGGTGCTCAGCCTGCTCGGTGCCTTTGGCGCCGCGCTGACCCTCGGCCTGCGCGCCGGGGGCCTGCTGAACTTGCTGATCGTGCTGCCCCTGGCCATGCCGGCGCTGATCTTCGGCAGCGGCGCCGTGGGCGCTTTTGAAGCCGGCCTGCCGGTGGGCGGCCATTACTCGCTGCTCGGCGCGCTGCTGCTGGCCACCCTGTTGGGCGCGCCGCCGGCCACCGGCGCGGCCTTGCGCATTGCCGTCGCTTGAACGTATGACTCGCTTCTACACCTTCGCCGCCCCGGTGCGCTTCTACGCGCTCACCGGCGCCCTGCTGCCCTGGCTGTGGCTTGCGGCCGCGCTGCTGGGTGCGGCCGGGCTGTACATGGGCTTCTTCGTCGCCCCCACGGACGCCACGCAGGGCGAGGCCTACCGCATCATCTTCATCCACGTGCCCGCGGCCTGGCTGTCGATGCTGCTCTACCTGGCCATGGCCTTCTGGGCGGCCATCGGCTGGGCCTTCAAGGCGCGCATGGCCTCGATGCTGGCGCGTGCCATCGCGCCCACCGGCGCGCTGTTCACCTTGCTCGCGCTGGTCACCGGCGCGCTCTGGGGCCAGCCGACCTGGGGCACCTGGTGGGTGTGGGACGCGCGCCTGACCTCCGAGCTGATCCTGCTCTTCCTGTTCCTGGGCTACATCGCACTCGTCAACGCCATCGAGGACCCGCAGCGGGCCGACCCGGCCGGCGCCCTCTTGGCCCTGGTGGGTGCGGTGAACGTGCCCATCATTTACTTCTCGGTGCGCTGGTGGAACACCCTGCACCAGGGCGCCACCATCAGCCTGACGGCCGCGCCCAAGATGGCCGAGACCATGCTGCAGGCCATGCTGCTCACCACGCTGGCCTGCTGGGCCTATGCGTTTGCGGTGGTGTTCATGCGGGCGCGGGCGATCGTGTTGGAGCGGGAGCGGGATGCCGGTTGGGTGGCTGCCTTGCGCGGGAGTGCGTCATGAACTGGGGTTCGGTGTCGGAGTTCTTTGCGATGGGTGGGTATGGGCTCTATGTTTGGGGCTCGTATGGGATGGCTTTGCTGGTGTTTGTTGTTGAACCTTTGTTTGCGCGGGCGCGGCATCGGCGGGCTTTGGTGGGGGATGAGGAGCTGGGCGAATGACTGCGCGTTGTTCGTTGCAGCCCGCAGGGGTCTTCAACCCCTGCACCCCGACCCGCATTTCTTTGCTGCGCCAAAGAAACGCGGGGCAAAGAAAGGCGCCAACCCACACAGTCGCCCTAGGGGCGAACTGTGATGGCGGTACTTGGGCTCACACTGACACGAGCCCTCATCTGACTTCCATGGGCAGGACAACGAAGGCGCCCGGAGTACCGGTCGTCCCGGGCACCGCAGACCATCACCCTCGGCGCTCCGAAGAACAGAACCCCAACCAGCGCAATACCTGCAAGGACGCTCGTTGGGGGTCCATTCATCGCAGAGAGCCCGCGATGGTCTGCAGTGGTCTAGTCGGCCGGTACTCCGGCCAGCTTAGCGGGCAGGTTTTCGCAGTCCCAGGAGGGCTGTGGGAGCCATGTGAACCAGCCGTGCAGTCGCGCGCCGCCCTAGGCGGCGTGCGTGCATTCAAGCGCCTTTCTTTGCCCCGCGTTTCTTTGGCAAGACAAAGAAATGCGGGTCGGGGTTCGGGGGTGAAGCCCCCGAGGGCTCTCACGCAGTAGGAACGAAACATGAGCAACACCCTAAAGCCCCGCCACCGCCGCCTCGCCCTCATCGGCCTGATCGCCCTGGCCATCGCCGCCATCACCGCACTGGTCCTGAACGCCTTCCAAAGCAATCTGGTGTTCTTCTACTCACCCACCCAGGTCGCCGCAAATGAAGCCCCGAAAGGACGAAGCTTCCGCCTCGGCGGCCTCGTCGAACCCGGCAGCGTGCAACGCCAGGGCGTGCAGGTGAGCTTCAAGGTCACCGACAACATGCACCAGATCCCCGTGCGCTTTGAAGGCGTGCTGCCCGACCTCTTCAAGGAGGGCAAGGGCGTCGTCGCGCAGGGCCAGCTCGGGGCCGATGGCCAGTTCACCGCGCGCGAGGTGCTGGCCAAGCACGACGAGAACTACATGCCGCCCGAGGCGGCCGATGCGCTGCACCAGGCCGAGCAGGCGCGCGAGCGCGCGCAGCGCAGCATGGGAGCGCCCAAGTGATCCCCGAGCTCGGCCATTTCGCCCTCTGGTTCGGCCTGGGCCTGGCCGCCCTGCTGGCCGTGCTGCCACCGCTCGGCGCCCAGCGCGACCGTGCCGACTGGATGGCGCTGGCCACCCCGCTCAGCCGCGGCCTGGCGCTGGCCGTGCTGCTGGCCTATCTGTGCCTGAGCTGGGCTTTCGTGCAGCACGACTTCTCGGTCGCCTACGTGGCGCAGCACAGCAATTCCGAGCTGCCGCTGCCTTACCGCCTGGCCGCCGTGTGGGGCGGGCACGAGGGCTCGTTGCTGCTCTGGGCGCTGCTGCTGGTGGGCTGGATGACGGCCCTGCGGCGCAAGGCCGGCAACCTGCCGCCGGCGCTGATGGCGCGCGTGCTCGGCGTGATGGGCGCGCTGGCCTTCGGCTTCCTGCTCTTCATGCTCAGCACCTCCAACCCCTTCGAACGCCTGCTGCCCGGGCCCGAGGAGGGCGCCGACCTCAACCCCCTGCTGCAAGACCCCGGCATGGTGCTGCACCCGCCCATGCTCTACATGGGTTACGTGGGCTTTGCGGTGGCCTTTGCCTTCGCCATTGCCGCGCTGCTGGCGCCCGAGGACGACCTGCAGCGCTGGTTGCGCTGGGCCCGGCCCTGGACGGCCGCCGCCTGGGCCAGCCTGACGGTGGGCATCGCCCTGGGCAGCTGGTGGGCGTACTACGAACTGGGCTGGGGCGGCTGGTGGTTCTGGGACCCGGTGGAGAACGCCAGCTTCATGCCCTGGCTGGCCGGCACCGCGCTGCTGCACTCGCTGGCGGTGACGGAGAAGCGCGGCGCCTTCCGCAGCTGGACCCTGCTGCTCGCCATCCTGGCCTTCTCGCTCTCGCTGCTCGGCACCTTCCTGGTCCGCTCGGGTGTGCTCTCTTCGGTGCACGCCTTTGCCACCGACCCCAAGCGCGGCCTCTTCATCCTCGGCTTCCTGGTGGTGGTGGTGGGCGGCTCGCTCAGCCTCTTTGCCGCGCGCGCCGCGCGCATGGGCCTGGGCGCGCGCTTCGGCCTGCTGAGCCGCGAGACCACCTTGCTGGGCAACAACGTGATGCTGCTGGCCACCTGTGGCGCCGTGCTGCTGGGCACGCTCTACCCGCTGGCGCTCGATGCCCTGGCCGGGCAGAAGATCTCGGTCGGCCCGCCTTACTTTGAATCGGTGTTCGTGCCGCTGATGGTGCCGGTCATCGTGCTGATGGGCGTGGGCCCGCTGCTGCGCTGGAAGCAGGACGAAGGGCCCGCGCTGGCACGTCGCCTGCGCGGGGCCGCGCTGCTGGCCGCCGTGGCCGCCGGCGCCTTCGGCTGGGCCGTGGGCGGTGGCCCGCTCAGCGCCGCGGCCTGGTTCGGCCTGGCGCTGGCGGGCTGGGTGCTGGCCTGCTGCGCCGCCGATCTGGCCGAGCGCCTGTGGCCTCGGAACGGCCAGGGCTTTATCGCGCGCTGGCAGGCGCTGCCGCGTTCGGTGCTGGCCATGCAGCTCGCCCATGCGGGCGTGGGCGTGTTCATCGTCGGCGTCACCCTCGTCAACAGCCTGCAGGTGGAACGCGACGTGCCGCTGGCGCCCGGCCAGGGCGTGGAGGTGGCAGGCTTCCGCTTCCAGCTGGAGCGCCTGCAGCGCGTCGAAGGGCCGAACTACGGCGGCGTGCAGGGCCTGGTGCGCGTCAGCCGCGACGGCGAATTCGTGGCCGAGCTGCGGCCGGAAAAGCGCGTCTACCGCAGCTCCGAGATGCCGATGACCGAGGCCGCCATCCGCGCCGGGTTGCTGCGCGATTTGTATGTGTCGCTCGGCGAACCTATTCAAGATGCTTCGGGCAGCAACGCCTGGATCGTGCGCGTCTACGTCAAGCCCTTCATCGACTGGATCTGGGGCGGCGCCCTGCTGATGGCCGCCGGCGGCCTGCTGGCTTGGCGTGACCGCCGCTACCGCTTGACGACCCGCGTGGCGCAGGCCCCCGCCGTGCCCTCGCCGCCCGAGCCCGTTCCGGAGCGGCCGCTGGAAGGCGCCACGCCATGAAGCTCAAGACCCTGCTGCCCCTGCTCGCCTTCGGCCTGCTGGCCCTGCTGCTGGCGCGCGGCCTGCAGCTGAACCCGCGCGAGATCCCCTCGCCCCTGATCGACAAGCCCGCGCCCGCCTTCGAGCTGGCCGCGTTGCACGAAGGTAAGCCCGCGCTGAAGAGCGCGGATCTGCAAGGACGCGTGAGCCTGCTCAACGTGTGGGCCAGCTGGTGCACACCCTGCCAGCAGGAACACCCGCTGCTGGTCGACTTCGCCAAGCGCCAGCCCGGCGTGCAGCTGATCGGCCTGAACTACAAGGACCAGCGCGAGGCCGCGCAAACCTGGCTGCGCCGCCTGGGCGACCCGTACCACGCCATCGGCTTCGACGAGCGTGGCCAGCTCGGCATCGAGTTCGGCGTCTACGGTGTGCCCGAGACCTTCGTCATCGACCGTCAGGGCCGCATCCGCTTCAAGCATGTCGGCCCGCTGACGGCCGAGCTGATGCGCGAGCGCATCGAACCCCTGCTCAAGCAGCTATGAAAGCCCTGCTCCTCACCTTGCTGTTGCTGGCCGGCGCGGCCCGGGCGGACGACGCCCAGCTTGACGCCCGCACCCATGCGCTGGCCCAGCAGCTGCGCTGCCTGGTGTGCCAGAACCAGACCATCGCCGACTCCCACGCCCCGCTGGCCCTGGACCTGAAGAACCGCGTGCGCGACCAGCTCGCTGCCGGCAAGACCGAGGCCCAGGTGATCGACGACCTGACCGCCAAGTACGGCGACTTCGTGCTCTACAACCCGCCCGTCAAGCCGACGACCTGGTTGCTCTGGGCCGGCCCGGCCCTGCTGGGTCTGGGCGCACTGGCCGGCCTGGCCTGGACGCTGCGCCGCCGCGCCCAGCAACCCGCCGCCGCCTTCGAACCCGACCCCGAGGACGGGGAGGACCTGCGATGAACCGCCCCGAACTCGAAGCCCTGCGCGCCCAAGGCCTGGCGCTGCGCGCCGCCTGCGCCCCGGCCGAGCAACAGGCCGAGCTGGAGCGCCGCATCGTCGAGCTGGTGCTGGCACCGGCACCGGCGCGCGCACCCGGCCGCCTGCTCGCCGCCTGCCTGGGCGCCGCCCTGCTGCTGGCCGCCGCCGGCTACGCCTGGAAGGGCAGCCCGGCCTCACTCATCCCCATGCAGGCGCCAGACCGTACCGAGGAAATGGTGCAACGCCTGGCCACGCGCCTGCAGCAGCAGCCGCAGGACCCCGCCGGCTGGGCCATGCTGGGCCGCTCTTACGCCGTGCTCGGCCGCATGGACGAGGCCGTGGCCGCCTACCGCAAGGCGGTGGAACAGGACGGCCGCAATGCGGAGTTGCTGGCGGACTTCGCCGACGTGCGCGCCACGGGCCAGGGCGGCTCGCTGGAAGGCGAGCCCGCCGAGCTGCTGGCGCGGGCGCTGCAGATCAACCCGGATTCGGTGAAAGCCCTGGCCCTGGCCGGCACCCGCGCGCTGCGCGCCGGGGACAAGACGCAGGCGCGGGTGCGCTGGGAGCAGCTGCTGAAGGTGGCGCCGGAGGGGCATCCGCTGCGGGAGATGGCGGAGCGGGGGTTGGGGGAGCTGGGGGCGCCGTAAGAGGCGACCGCACACAGTCGGAAGCACTGAGGCCTCGGCTGACCTCTGCAGACACGCCTGCCTCGCAGCGCAGCTGATCGGTTCGGAAGGTTCGGCGTTGACCCCGCATCCACGCGGCCAGCACCGCAATGGCATCATCATTTCCAGCCCCCCGCTGGAGACCCGCCTTGCGCCGTTCAGGTCACTCCGCTTTTCCTCGCACCCGGTTTCGGCCTTGGCTGGCGTTCGCCCTCACCGCGGCCAGCCTGGGCAGCGCCCAGGCGCAGCCGGAAATCCGCTGGGCGGTGGTGGATTGGCCGCCGGCCTTTGTGCTGACGCCGGACAAGCAGCCCGCGCGCATCGAGGACCTCGGGGATGGTCAGTTCGACCGGCTCTTCCAGGAAATTGCGCAGCGCCTGCCGGAGTTCACGCACCGCCCCCAGCTGGTGAATTCGGCGCGGCTCTGGCATTCCATCGGCGAGGGCCAGACCCTGTGCGCCGGGCCCTTGCGCAAAAGCCCGGAGCGCCTGCAGCTGGCCTACCTCACCCCGGCGGTGCGCTTGGCACCGGTGAGCCTGGTGGTGCGCACGGCCCAGTCCGAAGCGGTGCTGGGCGGCAACGGTCGCGCCTCGATCACTGAGCTGCGCGCCCGCCCGGATCTGCGCGGGCGGCTGGAGGCGGCGCGCAGCTACGGCGCCGCGCTCGACGCCGCGGTGCAGGGCCCCAACCCCTTGCCGCGCGAAACCACCGCACGCGTGGGTCAGACCCTGGAGTTCGTGGCGGCCGGCCGCTACGACTACACGCTGGAGTACGCCTTCGTCGTCGAGCATCTGCGCCGCAGCGGCCGGCTGAAGAGCGAGCTGAGCTCGCTGCCGCTGAAGGAGGCGGGGGACTGGGAGCCGGGCTACATCGTCTGCCCGCGCACCCCCTGGGGGCTGGAGGCCATCACCGCCATCGACCGCGCGATCCGCCAGGCGTCCACCGCGCCGGGCTTTCGCGAGGCCTATCTGCGCTGGCTGCCGTCGTCCGTGCGGCAGGCCCAGCAGGCAGCGATGGACGCGTTCTACGACGCACGCGCCAAGGGCGGGCCGCAGATCGAGTGAAGGCCGGCACGGCCGCGCCTTCACCCTGCTCACAACTGGACACACTCCCGCCCCCGAGACGGAGGGGGTCTGGGCCCGGGTGCAGCGCGGGCCTTGCCTAGCATGCGCGCCCTGCCATTCCCCAGCCGGCACGGCGGGGAGGCCATCCGCACGCCAAGAAGAGGGAGCCCCCACGATGTTCGAACGCACCCATGCCCGGGCCGGGTTGGCACTGGCCGTCAGCCTGGCCCTGAGCGCCTGCGGCGGCGGTGACGAAACCCCCGCCGAGGCCTCGCCCCGCATCCAGAGCAGCGGCCTGAGCCGCAGCGCAGCCGCGGCCGCCGACAGCAGCGTCCCGCCCGCCGAGGCCGCCCGCCAGCTGATGAATTTTGGTGAGCAAATGTTCCCGGCCTGGTTCCCGGGCCACGCCAGCACGCAGACCTTCGGTCCCTATCTGTACCGCTACTACGCGGAGAGCGGCAACTACCTCGCCGTGGCGAATGGCCAGGTGTTCGTGAGCGGCACCAGCTTCGGCCCCGCGCTCCTGGAAGTCGGCCCGATCACGGCGTTCTACAGCCCGGTGCCCGGCGGCAGCGCGAGCGTGACGACACCCAGCACCGGCAAGACGCCCTGGCGCGTGCGCACGCCGGCGCAGTTCGAGCTGCGCGACGGCGCTGGCACCCTGGTGGCCGGCACGCTGAGCTGCAGCAGCGACGCGCCGCAGGCACTGGTGGTGGCGGCGGACTGCTCCTCGCTCACCGGCCAGCGTCTGGGCCTGCACCCGGTCACCGTGAGCAACGGCAGCACCAGCGCCAAGGTGATGGTCAAGGTGATCCCGGTGGCGCAGCCGCTGGGCCAGCAGGGCGCCGCCACCGCCGTGCAGATGGTGGTGACCGTGGACGGCCGCGTGCTGGCCTGGGGCAGCAATGCCGATGGCGAGCTGGGGCAGGGCAAGTCGCCAGGCGAGCTGCCGGCCCTGGGCCTGCCCACGCCGGTCAAGAGCCCGGATGGCACGGGCAGCCTGAGCGGCATCGTGGCGGTGTCGGCCGGCGAAGGCGCGGCGCTGGCACTGAGCGAGGACGGCGAGGTCTATTCCTGGGGCGACAACGGCAGCTCCAAGCTGGGCCGCAGCCTGACCCCCGCGAGCGCCAGCTACGCGGCCTTGCCCGGCAAGGTGCAGGGCCCCACGGGCAGTGGCACGCTCAGCCACATCGTGTCGGTCTCCATCGGCGCCAGCAACGCCATCGCTCTGCGCGATGACGGCACCGTCTTCAGCTGGGGCGGCTACGCCGGGCATGACGACTCCGCGAGCGCGCGCAAGGTGCCCGGCATTCCCATCGGTCTGGAAGGCAACGGCCGCTTCGGGCCCGCAGTGGCGATCTCGGCGGGCTGGAGCTGGAACGCCGTCCTGCTGGCCGACGGCCGCGTCGCCACCTGGGGCTACTCCAGCAACAGCGAGGGCAATCTCGGCCGGCCGGGCAGCACGGCACCCTACCTGCCCGGCCTGGTGGTGACGGCCGCCAACGGCACGCCCGTGAGCGACATCGTCGCGCTCTCGGCCGGCTACCAGCACGCGCTGGCCCTGGACAGCAGCGGCCGCGCCTGGGCCTGGGGCAAGGGCTCCTCGGGGCAGTTGGGCGGTGGCGTGAACACCTCCTCGCCCACCTTCGCCAGCCTGGTGAAGGCGCCCGACGGCGGGCCCAGCCTGACCAACGTCGCCATGGTGGCGGCCGGGGGCAACCACAGCCTGGCCTTGGACCAGAGCGGCCGCGTGTACAGCTGGGGCTTCGCCACCAGCGGGCAGTTGGGCGATGGCGCCAACCGCCTGGCCGGCAACGGCCGCAACCTGCCGGCCCCGGTGGTGGATGTGAGCGGCACGCTGAGCCTGGGCTCGGTGGCCGCGCTGGCCGCCGGCTATGACGGCTCGGTCGCGCTGCTGCGCGATGGCAGCGTGCTGGCCTGGGGCAATGGCGCCAAGGGCGCCCTCGGCCAGGGTGCCAGCGCCAACCCCGACTGGCCGGTGCCGCTGCCAGTCAAGAACGAGGCCGGCAGCGCGGCGCTGATGCTCACCCCGGTGTCCTTCTGGACCCTCCTGAACCGGGTGGCGCGCTAAGCGCTCACCCCAGCGCAAAATCGCAGCAATCGTCCCGGAGACCCCCATGGCCAAGCCCGACACCTCCCATCCGCTGTCTCTAGCCTTCACCTGGCCCACGCTGGCCCAGGCCCGTCAGGAGCTGCTGGACGGCTTTGACGGCAACCACGACGGCGCCATCACGCGCGCCGAGATCGTGGCGGTGGCCGACCCGAGCGGCCAGCATGCGGACGCCCTGAACCCGGTGGTGCAGAAGCTGGTGGACCTGATGGACACCAACCGGGATGCCCGCGTGGTGGGCAGCGAGCTGGACACCGCCCTGCTGCGCCTGGATGTGAACCGCGATGGGCAGCTGAGCCCGGCGGACTTGGCCGGCCTGCATGCCGACGCCGGCCTCGCCCCGGTGCTGGCCGCGCTGATGCAAAGCCGGATGCCGAGCCCGCTGCCGCACCCGCCGCTGCCCCCGGCCCGCCAGGCCCCCACCGTGACGCAGGTGGTGGATGCGCTGCTCACGCGCTTTGACGGCAACCAGGACGCCTCGATCACCCTGGCCGAACTGCTGAAGGTGCTGGACCCCAAGGGCCAGCACAGCAAGCTGGAGGCCGCGATGAACGACCTCGTGACGGCAGTGGACACCGACCACAACGGCAGCATGAGCCGCGCCGAGATGCAGGCCGCCGTGGCCTCGCTCGACCGCAACCAGGACGGCCAGCTCGACCACGACGACCATGTGCCCGGCCCGCCGTCCGACGAGGCCGTCGACCTGATCGGCGTGCTGCTGCCGCAACTGCGCGATTTCGACATCGGCACGCTCGGCCACTTCGGCTGAGCCGCTGAACGACTCTCAGTCCGCCGCGCCCGCCAGCTCGGCGGACCACCGCACCGCCGCATTGCGGCCGCGCCGCTTGGCCGCATACAGGGCCTGATCCGCGCGCCGCAGCAGGGCCTCGCGGTCCGTGTCATCGGGCTGCGATTCGCTGAGCCCGAAGCTCGCCGTCAGCGTGATGGGTGTGCCGGCGGCGCCGCGGAGCTCCAGCGCCGCCACGGCCGCACGCAGGCGCTCGGCCAGGCGCTGCCCTTCCTGCGCCACCTGCGCCTGCGGCATCAGCACCAGGAACTCTTCGCCACCCAGGCGGCTGAGCTGGTCGGTCTCGCGCACTTGCGCCTGCAGGGCCTGGGCCACGGCCTGCAGCGCGCGGTCGCCGATGGCGTGGCCGTGCAGGTCGTTGATGCGCTTGAAGTGGTCCACGTCCACGGCGATGGCCACCAGCGGCCTGCCGTAGCGGCGCGCGCGCTCCCACTCCAGGTGCAGGCGCTCCTGCATGGCGCGACGGTTGGCCACGCCGGTCAGCGCGTCGCGGCTGGCCTGCTCGCGCAGACGGTTCAGCAGGCGCAGCGCCACCAGGAAGATGAACAGGAAGTTGAAGGTGCCTGCGCTGACCAGGGCCACCGCCCAGGTGGCGGTGGGCACCGCCTGCGCGCCGGTGATGTCGAGCGGCAGCTGCAGCAGGCCCCAGCCGACAAAGAACAGGTTCAGCGCCAGCTGGGCCAGCACCGGCAGGGTGGCGATCCAGGCCATGCGGCGGCCGAACTCGGCCAGAAAGGCTGGGCGCGCCTGCATGAACACGGCGCCCAGCAGCAGCGCATTGAAGAAGGCCATCGCACCCACGCGCGTCGACGTGGCCGCCGGCCCGACGAGCAGCAGCACGCCCAGGGCCAGCAGCGGCAGGCCGAACCAGAGCGCATCGGGCGGGCGCAGGCGCAGGAACACCAGCACGCCGCGGCCGGCAAAGGCCAGGCTGAACACGGTGGCCACATTGCTGCCGGTATGCGTCAGCCACACCGGCCCCTCGGGGCGCCAGGCCACCAGCGCTGCCTGCAGCGCCGCCAGCAGGGCAAAGCCCAGCCAGTGCAGCAGGGCCGGGCGTTCTTCCTTGTGCACGGCACAGCCCAGGCCCCACACCAGGGCGTACAGGATGAGCTGCAGGCTGGTGAGAAGGCTCATGGCGCGGCAGTATGCCGGCCGACCCGGGCGCGCTAGGCTGGCCCTCCACGCTTCTGCCTCAGCACGCCATGCCCCCTTTTGCCGTTCAACGCATCGACCACCTGGTGCTGCGCGTCAGCGATCTGGCGCGCAGCCTGGCTTTCTATGAGCAGGTACTGGGCTGCCAACTGGTGCGCCGCCGCGACGACCTGGGCCTGCTGCACCTGCGCGCCGGCAGCTCGATGCTGGATCTGGTGGCACTGAACGGCCCGCTGGGCCAGCGCGGTGGCGCCGGCCCGGGCGCCGAGGGCCGCAACGTCGACCACCTGTGCCTGCGCATCGAGCCCTTCGACGCCGCGAGCCTGGTCGCCCACCTGGCGCGCTTCGGCCTGCAGCCGCTGGGGCCGGTGACGGACAACTTCGGGGCCGAGGGCGACGGCCCCTCGCTCTACTGCACCGACCCCGATGGCAACACGATCGAGCTCAAGGAGCCGGCGCACGCCTCCTAACCGCGCACGTAGCGCAGGCCTTTGACGCGCTCGCTGCTGTACTCAAGGCCCTGCACACGGCCCTTGGCATCGCGCTGCTCCAGCGGCACGAAACCGGGGCGCTGCTGCGGGTACTGCACGGTGACGGCGCGGTAGCCCGCCCAGGCGCCGCCATGCTGGGTGCGCGCCAGGCCGCGGTCGGTATCGATCATCAGGCCCATGCCATAGCCCAGCAGCGTGCCGTCGTTCAGGCGGCCGGGGGTACGCAGGGTCTCGATCAGGTCGGGCTTCAGCACCTTGGGATTGGCCAGCTCGCCGTCTCAGCGCGCCAGGTCCTGCACCGTGCGCTGCACCGCGCCGTCGCCGGCCTGGTTCCAGTTCGACATCTCGATCCCGAAGCCCTTTTCGGCGGGCCCGGCACGATCTGGGTGTGATCGGTGCGCACATGGGTGGCCTTCATGCCCAGGGGCTGGAACAGGCGCGCCTGCAGCAGGGCGTCGAGCTTTTGGCCGCTGACGCGCTCGACCAGCTGCGCGGCCAGGAAGTAGCCGCTGTTGCTGTAGCTGTGCCGGCTGCCGGGCCTGAACTGCAGGGCAGGTGGTGCTGCACGGCGTCATCCAGGCCCAGCTTGCCGTCCTGCACCAGCAGCAGCACGGCTACGGCGGTGAACTGCTTGGAGCTGGAGCCGATGTCGAACACGGTGTCGGGCCGGATGGGCACGCCAGGGTTCAGATCGGCCAGGCCATAGCCCTTGGCGTAGAGGATCTCGCCGGCGCGGTACACGCCGAGCGCACAGCCCGGGCTCTGCGCACCGAACTCGGCAAACAGGGCATCGATGCGCGCCGGGTCGAGCACGGGCTCGGCGGCGTGGGCGCTGCCCAGCAGGGCGGTCAGCAAGGCAGTGAGCAGGGGCTTGAGGCGGTGCGGCATGCGAGGTTCCTGGGTTGCAAAGGCGCGCAGCATCATTGGCACCCGGCGGGCGGACCCAGCACGACGCGACAGGCTGCGCATTGCCACGGACTGGGCGCGGGCTGCGCGGACCGCTGCGCTGCGTTTGCTCACAAAGCCTGTCAGCCGGATCGCCAGAATCCGCGTTCCTTGCCAGCCGGCCCTGCCGGCCAGTACGTCCAAACCGATGGAGCAACGAATGAGAACAAGCGGGATCCTGGTGGCGCTGGGTGCGCTGACCCTGGCGGGTTGTGCAACCAAGGAATACGTCAACGAAACCGTGGCGCCGGTGCGTGCGGATGTACAGGGCCTGCAGCAGCGAGCGCAGGCGCAGGACGAAGGCCTGAAGGCGTTGGACGGCCGGCTGATGGGCCAGGGCGAGCGCATCAAGGCGCTGGAGCTGGAGGCCCAGGCCCGCGCCGCGGCGGCCGGCAAGATCAAGCAGCCCGGCTTCCTGATGAGCACGGTGCTGACCGACGACCGCTTCAAGTTCAAGCTCGGCCACGCCCAGCTGAGCCCCGAAGCGGGCACGCAGCTCGACCAGCTGGTGGCCCAGCTCAAGGCCGACAACCAACCGGTGGTGCTGGAGATCCAGGGCCATACCGACAGCAGCGGCAGCAGCGAATACAACCAGCGCCTGGGCCTGGAGCGCGCCGAGGCCGTGCGCCAGCACCTGGCGCGCGCCGGCGTGCCGCTGCACCGCATGGCCACCATCTCCTACGGCGAAAGCGCGCCAATGGCCGACAACCGCAGCGCCGAGGGCCGCAGCCTGAACCGGCGCGTGCAGGTGGTGGTGATGCGCTGAGCGGCTGAAGCGCAGTGCCGGCCGCGCCGATCAGGCGCCGGCCGATTCCAGCCCCCAGTGCGCGCGCGCCTTGCGGCATTGCGCGTCACCCGGCTCCACGGCCCGGCAGGGCGAGGGGCGCTGCGCATAGATGCCGCAGGCCACGGAGCGGCCCACCTCGCCCTGCAGGGCCACGCAGCGCGGCGGCAGGCTGGCGGTGCCCTGCATGCAGCGCTCCAGCGGCCGCAGCGCCTGCGTCAGTGCGGCCGGCACCTGGCCGCCGGGAGCGTCGTCGGCCTCGGCCCAGTAGAAGGACACCCGGTAGGTGGCGCAGCAGGCGCCGCAAGTCTGGCAATCCGGCACGGTGGCCAATCCCTTCGATGTTCAGCAGGGGCGAGATTTTGGCGGGCTCAGTGCAGCAGGCCGTAGACCCGCTCGGGCGGCAGCCGGGCCACCAGTTGCCGGTCGGGCTCCAGCGCCTTGAAGGCAAATTCGGGCTGGCTGGTGTCGCGCTTGAGGGAGGCCTGGCAGGGCATGCCGCGCTTGTCGGTCAAGGTGGCCACCAGCGGGGTCTGCGGCGTGGCGCCGCGGCGGATGACGACGCCGCGCTCGCCATTGGCCAGGCTCACCACCTCGCCGGGCGGCAGGGGCCCGAACTCGCGGATCAGCGCCGCCACCATCGGGCTGCTGGGGTACTCGGCATAGGCCTGGCGCTCGGCCTCGCGCAGGTCCAGCGCGGGACGGGATTCGCGCCGGCTGATCTTGGCCAGGAACACATCGGCCAGGCGCAGCAGCTGGGCGGGCTCGCAGACCTCGCGCAAGCCGCGCGGGTAGCCCAGGCCGTCGGCATGTTCGTGATGCTCGACCACGGCGCGCAGCCAGGTCTCGTCCTCGATGCCGGCGGCGCGCAGCCGGGCCACCGCGACATCGGGGTGGGCGCGCAGCTCGTCGCGCTGCTCGGCCGTCAGGCGGCCGTAGATGGCGAAGCGGCCCTGCAGGTCCAGGCAGGCCAGATTCATCGTCAGCGCGGCCATCAGCAGGGTGTGCTGCTGCTCGGGCGCCCACTGCAGGCGCCGCGCCAGCAGCCAGGCCAGGGCCGCGGTGTAGACGGCGTGAGTCAGGCCGTACATGCGCAGGTGGTGGGACTCCTGGCGCAGCATCAGATAGAGCGCCACATCGGGCTGCTGCTCGACCAGGGACTGCAGCGCGTCCCCCAGCTCGCTGCAGGCGGCGCGGAAGTCCTCCGGCGGCAGCGGATCGCGCGCCAGCGCATCCAGGCCCCAGTAGCAGCGCCCCCAGCGCGCAAACAAGGTGGGCGGCTGCGGCTCGACCTTGCGGCCCGCGGCCAGGGCCTTGATCTCCTCGACATCGGCATGGATGCCGCGCGCCAGCAGGGCTTCGAGCTGGCGTTCGCTGCGGATGACCTGGGCCGCGGCCAGCAGCAGATGGCCGTGCTCGTCCCGCACATTGAAGGGCAGGGGCGCGCCCACTTTGATCTGGCTGGCCACCAGCTTGAGCAACTGCATGCGCAGCTCCTGCGTCGGTCGGCCTCCCTGGGCCGGATTGAGACCCAGGCCAGGGTCTGCTGTCAAGCCGCCGGCCGGGAGTCCAATGCGGGGCATGCGCATTTCTGCTCCCGAATTCCTGCCCCTGGACCCGAGCGAGGCCGACCAGGCCCGCCGCCTGCACGCGCTGCTGCAGACCTTCTACCGGCAGGAGGCGGAGCAGCTCGGCTTGGGAGCCGACTACCCGCCGCTGCTGCGCACGGCGCATGCGCTGCAGGGCAGCGGCGAGTGCTGGATCGCGGCGGCCGAGCAGGGCGAACTGCTGGCCGTGCTGGGCTTCTACCCCGACGAGGACGATGAGGCCGTGACGCGCATCGGTGCCCTGGTGGTGCGGCCGGACCGGCAGCGCCAAGGCCTGGCCACCTGCCTGCTGCATGCGCTCATGGCCAGCGTGGGCGGCCACGCCCGGCTCACGGTGCAGACCGCGCAGGCCAACGCCGCCGCGTTGGCCTTCTACCGCCAGGCTGGCTTCAAGGAGCTGCGCCGCTGGCAGGAGCGCTGGCCAGGTGGGCAGCTGGGCGTGGTGAAGCTGCTGCGCTGAGCTTTCCTGTTGGGCCAAAGTCACGCAAGCCGCTTTCTTTAGGGGATCAACCAAGGAAATTTTGTTTCCTTGGGTATGGGATCCCGCTTAGAATCGCTCCGCTTGCCACGCCTTGCTCTCGCACGTGGCATCTGTCGTCTGACACCGCGCGGCCGCTCACTTTGCCCGCCGCCCAATCTGCCAGCCGCCCTGCTCACGGGGTCGCTCCAGCCGTCGACCACGCCAAGCGACGAGCCACCCGGTCGGACCGCTCCCCGGCCACCCTCCAGCGGCGCTGCGTTCGCCCTCCCTGTTTTTCCAATGCCCGGCGCACGGTCTCCGGGTTTCGGTCCATGGCCCAACGCAGGGTCCGGGCCGGTCGGCGCTCACGCGCCCATTCCATGAATCAAGTCCTACAAGAACAAAAAAGTCCTTCCAGCTTCGCGCTGGGCAAATACCTGATCTCGCCGCTGGCGCGCATGAGCGCGCCGGGCGTCTACCACGCCTCGGTGTCGATCCGCAGCGGCCGCGGCCGCGCGAGCCACGACCGCGTGTTCCGTTTCCTTCCCCAGTTCTCCAGCCTCGAGAGCGCGTGCAGCTATGCCGCGGAACAAGGGCGGGCCTGGGTTGTGTCCCCGGCGCGATGACGCGCGCCCCAACCGGAGTCCCCCCATGGCCAAAGAAGAACTGATTGAGATGCGCGGCAAGGTCGATGAAGTGCTGCCCGACTCGCGCTTCCGCGTGACGCTGGACAGCGGTCACCAACTGGTGGCCTACACCGCCGGCAAGATGCGCAAGCACCGTATCCGCATCCTGGCGGGCGACAACGTCAGCCTTGAGATGTCGCCCTATGACCTGAGCAAGGGCCGCATCACCTTCCGGCACATCGAAGCCCGCGCGGGCGGCGCCGCGCCGCGTCCGGCCTTCCGTCCGCGCTAAATCCTTTTGATTGGAAACACCATGAGCACCAAGATCTACGTCGGCAATCTGCCTTACTCCGTGCTGGACGCCGAGCTGCGCGACCAGTTTGCGCATTTCGGCGCCGTGGCTTCGGCCCGCGTCATGATGGACCGCGACACCGGCCGTTCGAAGGGCTTCGGCTTCGTCGAGATGGGTGACGCCGAGCAGGCCCGCCAGGCCATCGCCGGCCTGGACGGCGTGCAGGTCGCCGGCCGCGCGCTGAAGGTCAACGAGGCGCGTCCGCGCGTCTGAGACCGATGCCCCGCCAGGGGCAGGCAATACCGCACAGGGGCGCCGCAAGGCGCCCCTGTTCGTTTGGGCTCCGGCGGGACTAAGCTGCCCGCATGGACTGGCCCCTCGCCAAAACCAGCCGGCGCTTCGCGCTGAACTGGACCTATCTGAGCGACATCGCGCAAGGCGTGTCGCCCATCGACCTGCAGGGCCTGGCGCTGCGCAATCTGGCCGACGCGCGCCAGTACGCACGCGAGTACGGCTACGACGTCGACCAGCCCGGCGTCACCGACTACCTGCGCGCCATCCAGCAAGAAGCCCTGGGCTTCGTGCGCAGCCAGTTTCTGAAGCCCGAGCAACAGGGCCTGATCCCGCCCGAGGTGGCCGCGCCCGGGGACCCGCTGGAGCTGCTGCTGCTGGCCTCGCACAGCACCCACCGCGTGGACCCGCAGCGTCTGTGGGCCTGCACCCTGTTGAAGGTGATGCACGGCCTCTTCTACATCGACAACAACCTCAAGCTGCGCCATTTCGAGACCATCCGCCAGCAGGTCTTTGCCGGCCTGGACGAGGTGCTGGTCGAACGAGAGGGCCGCAGCTATCTGCGCGACGGCCTGCTGGAGCTGCCGCTCGTGCATGTGGAGCGCAAGCGCAACAAGGGCCGCCACAGCATCCTGCTCAAGCTGCTGCAAAAGCCCGAGTACGTGGCCGCCGACATCCACGACCACCTGGGCCTGCGCCTGACCCTGCAGACCCGCGTGGAATGCCTGCTGGCGCTGGAGCTGCTGCGCCGCGCACATCTGGTCTCAGCCAGCAATCTGGAAGTGAGCCGCACGCGCAACACCCTGGTGGACCTGGACGCCGCCAAGCAGGTCTTCACGCGCTGGCGGGCCTTGCTGGAGCGCAGCCCTGGTTACCCGCAGGCCCTGCTGCAGCGCATGGATGAAGAACTGGCCGCGCTGGCGCCGCAGCCGCAGCGGCGCGACAACCCGCACAGCGCGGCCGAGTTCCACAGCCTGCAACTCACGGTGCGCAAGATGATCCAGCTGCCGCCCGAGGCCGGCAGCGAGGCCGGCTGCCGCTTCTTCTTCGCCTACGAGATCCAGCTGCTGGACGCCGCCAGTTTGGCGCAAAGCCAGCAGGGCGCGGCCAGCCACGAGGCCTACAAGCAGCGGCAGGTCGAGACCGCGCGACGGCGCGTGTTCGGGCCGCAGCTGCTGGCCTGGCTGGCCGGCCAAGCCAACCCGCAGGCCCCCGCCTGAGGGGCCAGGGCGGCCGCCCTTGAGCTGCCACGGAGCCTGCCGGCACACTGCCCGCCAAGGAGACCCCCATGCAATCCTGGCTGATGCGCCTGCCCGGCCTCTTGTTCAGCGGCGTGTTCATGCTCGCTTTCGGTCTTGTGGGCATCTTCTTCGGCATCAAGCCCACGATCGAAACCCTGGCCATGGCCTGGACGGTGCAAGGCTGGCAGGCCGTGCCGGCCGAGGTGTTGCATGCGCAGTTGCACGAGCACCGCGGCAGCAAGGGCAGCACCACCTACCGGGTGGAAGCGCGCTACCGCTACGTCATCGACGACCAGGCGCACGAGAGCGAGCGCATCGGGCTGGATGAGTCCAGCGGCAGCGACAACATCGGCGACTGGCACCAGCGCTGGGCCGACCGGCTGCAGACCTCGCAGGCGCAGAACCTGAAGGTGCTGGCCTATGTGGACCCGGCCAACTCGGCACGCGCGGTGCTGGAGCCGCACATCCGCTGGCCGATGCTGTTCTTCCGGCTGCCCTTCGCGCTCGTATTCACCGGCGTGGGCCTGGGCGCGGGCTGGGCCTTCATCCGCATCTGCCGCGGCCAGCCGGCGCAGCCTGAAATCCAGCGCAAGTTGGACACACGCGGCGGCGGCGCGGCGGCGCTCGGCCTGTTCGCCTTCTTCTGGTGCGGCCTGTGCCTGCCCATGGTGGCGCTGGTGTGGAGCGACGGCGACGCGTCCTGGGTGGCCAAGCTGGTGATCTCGGTCTTCGGCCTGATCGGCATCGGCCTGGCCGTCGGCGCATGGAAGGCGCGGCGATGAAACAAATCCCTCTTGCAGCCCTGCTGCTGCCGGCCTGGGTGCTGGCCCAGCCCATCCCCACGCTGAGCCTGACGGGCGGCCGCTACGCGCTGGAGCTGCCCTATCTGGACCTGGGCAGCGGCAGCGCGCGCACGGCCTGGAAGGCACGCCTGCAGTCCGGCGATCTGGCCGTTTTCGAGGTCGAGGCCGGCTCGGTGGCGCAGCAGGCCTTGCAAGGCAGCGGCAGCAGTGCGGCGCGCCTGGAGGGCGGGCCCGGGGCCTACCGGCTGCAGCTGCCCTATCTGGAGTTCACGCTGGACGGCCAGACGCGTGCCTTCCGTGCCACGCTCCAGAGCCCCGACCTGGCCCGCTTCCAGGTGGAGGCTGCGAGCGTGGCTGAGCTCGGTCTGTACCCCGCCGCACCCAGCGGCCTGCAACTGAGCGAGCAGGGCATGCAGACCGTCGGGGCCCAGCGCTTCGGCAGCTCCACCCAGCTGCTGCTGAGCTGGCAGGCACCCGGGGCCTTGCCGGCGCAGTACGCGATCGAGGCGCTCGATGCCAGCGGCAGCGTGCTGCGCTTCCAGGCCGGCGCCGTGGCCACCCAGGCCCTGCTGAGCGGACTGAAGGCCGCCACGGCCTACCAAGTGACGCTGCGCGCCTGTGCCGATGCGGCCTGCAGCCGTTCGCGCAGTGCCAGCGCCAGCGCGAGCACGCCCACCGAGTTCTGGCAGCTGCAGGGCAGCGGCAACACGGTGGCCGGCCTGCTGCAACCGGTGAGCGACGGCAATGCCCGGCTCTCGGCCACGCGCTTCGGGCCCGAGGCCGGGGTCAGCGCGAACACCGTGCAGTTCTATTACGGCCCGCGCGGCTTCAGCGGGCTTGCGGTGGCCAGCAGCGCGGCGGGCAGCTACCAGAGCTTCACCAGCCTGGCCGCCAGCAGTGGGGTGCGTTCGCCCGGCAGCGCGGGCAACCCCATCCAGAGCATCATGACTGGCCAGGGCGTGCCCCTGGGCGGCGCGCTGGGCGCCAAGGTGCGGCTGTTCTTCGAATCGAACGACGCCGATGGCCGCACGCGCATCTACTCGGTGGACAGCGTGGACGGCTACGCCGGGCGCGATTTCCACAGCGGCGCCGCCACGCAGTGCAGCAGCCCGGCCGACTACGCCGCCGGCGGCCCCTGTGCGGCCACGCTGGTGATCGGCGTGGAAGGCGATGGCGCCCTGGCCAACCCCAAGCTGCGCGCGGCCCGCCAGCACAAGCTGGCCTGGCCCACGCAGGACGACTGGCGCTGGCGCGGCGAGGCCGGCAGCTTCATGGTCTTCACGGTCGATGCCCTGAGCGGCTGCAGTACCGCCAGCCACAACCACGGCTATGCGGTGTGGGACGGCAGCCGCTTCCAGGTGCAGTACGAGGCCGCTGGCTGCCCCAAGCTCTTCAAGAGCATGCAGGCCGCCGTGCCCATGCACCTGGGCGGCGCGCGCTACAAGCTCTACTTCGGCGACCCCTCCGTCAGCACCGGGCGCCTGCAGGGCTCGGGCCTGCCCTTCGTCGGGCCGAAGAAGCTGCTCTACGCCGATGGCGCACTCAGCGGGGCGGCCGGCACCGTGGAGTTCGAGGACTGGGAGCCCATCGCCCAGGCACGTGGCCTGGTGTTTCTGTGGCCGAACGGCGAGCCGCTGGACGACCGCGCCGAGGGCTATATCGATGACTTCCACTTCCTGGCACCGGCCGGGAACCTGGCCCAACAGCTGGGTTACCTGAGCATCACCGATGGCGTGGTGGTGCCCTTTGCGGCGCTGGCGGTGCTGTTGAACCCCTGAGACCTTGTTTGGGCATAGTGCGGCGCTCGACCACGCCCCGGGAGACCCGCATGGGACCGCTGACGCCGACGCAATGCATCGTGTGCGACAAGAGCCTGCCGCTCTGGCAGAGCGCGGGCATGGCGCCCTGCTGTGGCGATCCGGCCTGCAAGCTCCTGCTGGCACAGCGCGGCCAGATGGGCGAGTTTCTGTTCCAGCATCAGGTGGCCCAGGGCCGCGCCCGCGCGCGCGAACGCGCCGAGGAGGCGCGCGCCGTGGCGGCACGCGCCGCCGCTGAAGCCGCCGAGAGCGAACGCGCCTTTGAGGCCCTGCGCGCCCAGCGCGGCACAGGGCCGGGCGTGCTCGAGGCCGTGCTGCCCAGCGGGCCGCGGCGCACGCGGCCGGTGTCCGCGCGGCGGCGCGCGGCCTATGAGGCGCATCTGCGCGCCATCGTGGCCGAGGCCTTCACAGAACCGCCGCCAGATGCGCCCCCCCCCGCGCCGCCGGCCACACCGGAACTGGGCTCGCGCCTGCCCGAGCGCCTGTGCACGGCCTGCGGCGGCGGCTGCTGCACCGCCGGCAAGGAGCACGCCTACCTGATCCCCGCCAGCATCCAGCGTCTGCGCTTCCAGGATCCCAGCCTGCAGCCCGAGCAGATCGTGCAGTTCTACCTGCGCCACATCCCGGCACAGGCCTGCGTGAACTCCTGCGTCAACCAGACCCGGCAAGGCTGCGCGCTGCCGCGCGAGTGGCGCTCGGATACCTGCAACACCTGGGCCTGCAAACCCCTGCAGGCGCTGTACGCGGGCCTGCAGGCCGAGCCCCCCGTGCACACCGTGCGCGTGCTGCGGCGCCGCCAGGACCAATGGACACAGACCCTGCTGCAAGCCGACAACGGCATCGTGGCGCGCGCCGAGTTGCGCGAGGACGCCCTGCTGAACCTGCGCATCCCGCGCGATGACTGAAGCCGCCCCGCAGCTTTGCGCCGCCTGCGGCGGCCTGATGCGTTTCGAGCCCGGCAGCCAGCGCCTGCGCTGCGGCGCCTGCCGCGGCGAGCAGGTGCTGGACGACCCCGGCGCCGCCGCACTGGCCCAGGCCCTGGCCGAGCAGGACTACGCGCACTACCTGGCCCTGCGCGCCGGCCAGGAACCGGCCCTGGCCGCGCAGGCCGTGGACTGCCCGCAATGCGGGGCGCGCTGCGAGTTCCCGCCCATGGTGGTGGCCATGCCCTGCGCCTTCTGCGCCGCGCCGCTGCAGGCCACGCAGGCCCACGCGCAGCGGCAGATCCGCCCGCACGCGCTGCTGCCCTTTCAGCTGGACGATGGCGGCGCCCGCCAGGCCTTTGCACGCTGGGTGGGCAGCCGCTGGTTCGCACCGAATGCGCTGAAGGCCCTGGTGCGCTCGCCCGATGGCGGGCGCGGCGTCTACCTGCCGGCCTGGACGATCGACGCGCACAGCCATTCCGAGTACCGCGGCGAGCGCGGCACCCACCGCCAGCTGCGCGAGACGCGCCAGAACGCCCAGGGCCAGAGCGAGACCGTCACCCGCACCGTGACCGACTGGACCCCGGTGGCGGGCGAGTTGGACCTGCAGTTCGACGACGAACTCATCCCCGCCAGCGCCAGCCTGCCCGCGGCCGGCGCGCCGGCCCTGGCCATGCCGGCGCTGGCCGCGCTGCGCGTGGTCGATGCCGACTACCAGGCCGGCTTCCAGACCGAGGCCTACGCCCTGGGCCTGGAGCCCGCCTTCGCGCAGGCTCAGGCGCACTTCGAGGCACGCATCCGCAGCGCGGTGGAGCGCGAGATCGGCGGCGACGAGCAGCGCATCCACAGCCTGCACAGCCAGTTCGATGCCATCCGCTTCTGCCTCATCCTGCTGCCGGCCTGGATTTACAGCTACCGCTTCCAGGGCAAGGTCTGGCAGGTGGTGGTGAACGGACACAACGGCACCGTGGCGGGCGAGCGGCCCTGGTCGGCCTGGAAGATCGCGCTCACCGTGGCCGGCGTCGCGCTGGGCGCCGCACTGCTGTGGTGGCTGGGGCAGGGCGGTAGCGTGGCATGAGCCCGGCGGGCCGCTGAGGCGCACCCGAGCTAGCGCGCGCTTGGCAGCCGGGGGGCCTGCGGCGCAGCATGCCGGGCATGAACACGCCCATCGCCGCCCCGCGCCCCGCGCCAGCCCACCCCGCCCGCCACTGGCCGCTGGCCCTCGCAGCCTGGCTGCTGCTCTACCTGCTGGCCCTGGGCCTGGGCGAGTTGCCCGGCCTGCAGGCCCTGGGCCAGGCGGCCCACACCGGCAGTGCGGCGCACGGCCACCCCTATGCCGACACGCGCAGCTGGCTCGGCCTGCCCTTCGCGGCCGACACGCTCAGCAACCTGCCCTTCGTGCTGCTGGCCCTGCTGGGTGCCGGGCGCCTGCGCCGTCACCCGCTGCAGGGCATCGGCCGCCGCGCCGCCTGGGTGTTCTGCGCCGGCCTGCTGCTCACCGGCCTGGGCTCGGCGGCCTTTCACCTGGCGCCCAGCGCCGGCAGCCTGGTGCTGGACCGCCTGGGCATGGCGGTGGCCTTTGCCGGCCTGCTGGGCCTGGCCAGCACGGCGCGCCTGGGCGAGGCTGCCGGCCGCTGGCTGCTGCCGGTGTACCTGCCGCTGGCACTGCTGGCCGCGGCGCTGCCGGGCCTGGGCGGCACGGTCTGGCCCTGGGCGGTGGCGCAGTACGGGGGCGTGCTGTGGCTGCTGGGCCTGTGCCTGCTGCCGCAGCCTGCAGGCGCGCTGCGCTTAGGCCTGGCCTGGGTGCTGCTGGGCTATGCCCTGGCCAAACTCTTCGAAGGCCTGGATGCGGCGATCTTTGCCGCCAGCGCGGAATGGGTCAGCGGCCACACGCTAAAGCACCTGGCCGCGGCCGCGGCCTGCTGGCCGGTGCTGGCCAGCCTTGCGAAACAAGACGTGACGTCTTTGTCGCTCCGGCCACGCTGAACAACCAATCCTCACCCGCGTTCGCAAAGTCTTACCGCCCACCCCCGGGCAAGCCCGATAGTCCATATCGCATATTGGATCCAATATATCGGCTCCAGCAGATGCACAGGCGCGGTGCGTAGGACTGCTGGTGTGCGGCCCCTCCGCTTCGCGACGGTGGGGCGGCAGCGCCGGGGCAGCAGAGCGACACCCTGACCCCGGTGTTCCCCCAAACAGACCGACGGAGACACCCCGATGCGTACCCCTGCCCTTTCCGGGCTGGGCCTGGCCCTGGCTTGCTGCCTGAGCCTGGTCCATGCCGCCCCCCGCCCCAGCGACACCCTGCCGCGCCCGCACAGCCACCAGGCCGTCAGCCCCAAGGACCGCGCCCCGCTGCCCAGCACGCGAGAACATTTGCGCGACGACGCCGGCCAGACCCTCAAGCGCCGCCTCGCCGCACGCGCGGCCGCCGCGGCCTGTGACGTGAACCTCTACACCACGCGCAGCGGCACTGCGCTGGTGGAGGCCATCCGCGCCAGCAGCACTGACTGCATCAACCAGCTCTTCACCCTGAGCGGCGCGGACGCGCAGAAGGCCTTCAACGAAACGCAGATGCGCAGCGTGGCCGAGGGCCTGCGCCTGCAGGCGCTGAGCTACGCCGGCAACAACAACGGCGCCATCCAGCAGCTGATCCTCTACCTGCGTGCCGGCTACTTCGTGCAGTACTACGCCCCTGAGGTGGTGGGCAGCTATGGCAGCGGCCTGAAGACGGCGCTGCGCGGCGCGCTGGACGCACTGTTCGGCAATGCCGCGATCCGGCAGGTCAACGACGCCAACGGCGGCGTGCTGGCCGAGGCCGTGACCCTGATCGACTCGGCCACCGAGAACGCGCGCTACCTGTGGGTGGTGCGTCAGCTGCTGGACGGCTACGGCGCCGACTGGAATGCCTACTGGGGCATGAAGAACGCCGTCAACAACGCCTTCACGGTGCTGTTCCGCGGCCATCAGAACGACGATTTCCAGGCCGTGGTGCAAAGCGACACCAGCGTGCTGCAGGCACTCTCCAACTTCGCCAACCGCAACTGGGGCCAGCTTGGCGGCGCCGAGGGCTATCTGGTGACGAACGCCGCGCGCGAGCTCGCCCGCTTCCTGCAGTACGGCACGCTGAAGCCCGTGGTGCGCCCGCTGGTGCAGACCCTGGTGCAACGCAGCAGCGTCAGCGGCGTCACCGCGCCGGTGTGGATCGGCCTGGCCGACATGGTGGACTACCACGACCCCGGCCGCTGCACCGACTACGGCCTGTGCGACTGGCGCGCCCGCGCCGAGGCCGCAGCGCTGCCGCAGCGCCAGGTCTGCAGCCCCACGCTGACCCTGCGCACGCAGTCCATGAGCGCGGCCGAGCGCAATGCCACCTGCGCCTCGGTGATCAATCAGGAAAGCTATTTCCACGCCAAGCTGCAGACCAACAAGCAGCCGGTGGCCAATGACCTGAACAGCGCGCTGGAGCTGGTGGTCTTCAACAGCAGTGCCGACTACGAGACCTACGCCGGCGCGCTGTTCGGCATCGACACCAACAACGGCGGCATGTACCTGGAGGGCAACCCCGCCACCCCGGGCAACCAGGCGCGCTTCATCGCCTACGAGGCCGAGTGGCTGCTGCCCAACTTCCAGGTCTGGAACCTCAACCACGAGTACACGCATTACCTGGACGGCCGCTTCAACATGGCGGGCGATTTCTCGGCCGGCCAGACCACGCCCACGGTGTGGTGGGTCGAGGGCCTGGCCGAGCATGTCTCCTACTGCTACCTGAACCAGCGCTACGACCGCGCCTTCACCGAGGCCCCCAAGCTCAGCTACACGCTGAATCAGCTGTTCGACACCGACTACAACGGTGGCAGCACGCGCGTCTACCAATGGGGCTACCTGGCAGTCAGCTTCATGATGGAGCGCCACCGTGCCGACGTGACGACGCTGCTGGGGCATTACCGCAAGGGCGAATGGGCGGCCGCGCGCACGCTGCTCAAGACCACCATCGGCAGCCGCTACGACGCCGAGTTCCGCACTTGGCTGCAGGGGGTTTCGGCCACCGGGGTGAACTGTGCCAACCCGGTCGTCAACCAGCCGCCGGTGGCGCGCTTCGAGAGCACGGTGAATGGCCTGTCCGCCAGCTTCCGCGACACCTCGACGGATGCCGATGGCCGCGTCACCACCTGGCGCTGGACTTTCCATGACGGCACTCAGTCCACGCTGCCCAACCCGAGCAAGACCTACGCTGCCGCGGGTGACTACCCGGTGACGCTGGAAGTCTGGGACGACGGCCGCCTGGGCGCACGCACCGACGGCAGCGTGCGCATCACCGCCAGCCCCTGCCCGAGCCGCAGCGATGCGATGGGCAATGGCTGCGTGCGCAGCGGGCTGAGTGCCGCGCAGGGCGGGCTGCTGTACTACTTCATCCAGGTGGACAAGCCCAACACCACGCTGACCATCCAGACCAGCGGTGGCGCGGGCGACGCAGACCTGTACTTCAGCGGCAGCGGCTGGGCCAGCCCGAGCAGCTACCAGCTGCGCTCGGCGGGCAACAGCAATAGCGAGACGCTGCAGATCCCGATCGCGCAGCCGGGCTACTACTACCTGACGGTGCATGCCTACCAGGCGTTCAGCGGGCTGAGCCTGAGCACGCGTTACTGAGCCCCGCCTGCGGCGGGCCGGCCGCTCAGGCCGGCTCGTCCAGGCGCCGCCACAGCGCCTCGAAGCGTTCGCCGAAGGCGGCGAGCAAGCCGGGCTCCTGGCTCAGCACCAGGTTCTCCTCATTCAGCTCGCTGGCGCTGCGCGTCCAGTTGTAGCTGCCGTTCAGCAACCAGGCGCCATCGAACAGCGCGAACTTGTGGTGCATGTGCGCACGGCTGCGGTCCACCCGCGTGGGCACGCCGCGCGCCATCAGCTGGCGCACGTCACTGCCGGCGTCGAAGGCCTTGTCGTTGTCGGTGATCAGGCGCAGCCGCACGCCCCGCCCGTGCGCGGCCAGGATCTCGCGAGTGATGCGGTCGTCGGAGATCGTGAAGACGCACAGATCGACGCTGCGGCTGGCGCCGCGCAGCCGGCCCAGGATGGCGCGCAAGCAGTCCTCGCCCGGGCTGAAGTGGGCGCGGCTGGGTGCCAGGCCAGCGGGCAGGCGCGCCTGGTCGAGCGCGCGCATCACGCCCTCCAGCCAGGGCAGCAGATCGGCCGCGGCCTCGCCCGCCTCCACGCGCTGCCGCGCCAGCGCAAAGGCCTGCTTGCGCAGCTGGCGCAGCCCGTCCTCGGGCGGGTTGGCCTCGCGCAGCGAGGCGATCAGCTCGCGCCGCTCGGCGTCGCTGAGGCGGCTGTCGGCCAGGCTGTCGTCCAGGGCGGTGAGCAGGGGGGCGGGGTTCCAGGTCATCGTTCGGGGGCACGCAGGCACAGGACGCGAATTTCACTGCTCGGCGGCGTGTAGCGCCTCGCGCGGTTGGAGGGCCATTCGCCGAGCTCGATCGCCCAAAGGCGCCCGGAGGCATCCGGGCTCGCGCTCCAGAAGAACCGAGCACTGAGCTGGAACAAGGGCGAGACGCGGCAGAGCTGCGAGCCACAGGGCATTTGGGCAAAGCCGGGGTCCTGCAGGGCCCTGAGTTCGGCCTCGCCCGGCAGCTTCCAGCCCGGCCCGAGCGCCTGGCAATGGGCCTGCGCCTCGCTGGCGGGGATGGGGCGGCCGCCATCGTGCGCGGTCCATAGCAGCCCGGTCTGGCTATCGAGCACCAGGCCCGGGCCTGCCGGCCGCCAGCGCACCGAAAGCAAGGCCCGGCGCATCACCTCCGCACCGTCCGGCGGGAGGCGCTGGCGTTCCAGATCGGCGAGGTGTTCGCTCACCCTGGCGGGGCGGGTGGATGCGGGGCTCGAAGCCGGAACGGCTGCTTCCGGTGCGGCGCCGCTGTGTTGGGCCAGACAGGCGAAGAGGAGCCCGGCGCCCAGATGAAGGCGACGCATGGCGCTCAGCGCTCAAACACCCGGTAGGTGCGCGTGGGCACGTCCATCACCCATGCTTGGTATTCCACCCAGCTGATCTTGCCGCGGTTGGGCGGCCAGGGGTCGAGCACCAGCAGGTGCGTGCCCTCGCCGGTGGGCTGGTTGTCGCTCACCATCGCGCTCACCGCCACCCAGTGGCCTGGCGAGCCGCGCCCAGCCGCATAGTCCTGCGCGCGCCACAGCATGCTGAAGATCAGCGGCGTGCGCTTGAGGGTGTTGACCAGCGCACCCACGCTCCAGCTCATCGGCGGATTGCAGCGCAGGCCATGGGCGGCGGCGAAGCGCGCACCCAGGGGCGCGCCGAGGTCGGTGGCGGAGCCGTTGTTGAGGCCGCCATCGGCCGACACCATGTCGCGCGGCGTACGGGCAATCACCGCTGGCACCGTGCTGCGCGTCAGCATGGCCGTGCTGGCCGCCCAGCAGGTGCTGGGGGTGGGCTGCGGGATGTGGGTGAGGTTGTGGTTGGCGCTGGCGATGTTCAGACCCTGGGCCAGCGCGGCCTGGGTGATGGGGCCAGCCACACCGTCCGGCGACAGGCGGTTCTGGCGCTGGAAGGCCACCACCGCGGCCTGCGTGCGCGGACCGAAGTCGCCATCCACTTTCAGGCGCGGCTGCGCCCCCTTGGCATTGAGCTGCACCTGCAGCACCACGACATCGAACCCCCGGGAACCCTGGCGCAGCAATGTGGGCATGGCAAACCTTCCGGCAGCGGTGGCAAAGGGGCGATCTTGACAAGCCAGGCCGGCCCAAATGCAAGCACTTGCTACCGCTCCCGTGTTCAAGGGGCGGCACCACGCCGTTCAGGGCGCCGGGCTGTCGATTCAGCGGCCCCGCCCGCCATGCGGCGAGCGGGCGGCGCCGGCTGCGGCCCGGCTGGGCAGGATGCGCCCATTCCAACCCCACTCACCGGAGCACCCGATGCCACACCGCCCCCTGAACTGGCTGAGCCAGATCTTCGCCACCACCGCCTTGCTGGCCGCCAGCTGGTCCGCGGGCGCCAGCCCAGCCAGCGAACTGCAGGTGCAGGTGCGCGGCGACGGCCGGCCGGTGCTATTCGTGCATGGCCTGAACAGCGCCGCCAGCACCTTCGAGGGCACCTGCGCGGCGCTGCAACCGGGCGTGCAATGCCATCTGGTGCAACTGCCCGGCTTTGCCGGCGCCGCACCGCTGGCCGAGCCCAAGGCCTATGTGCAGCAGCTCAGCCAGCAGCTGCAGGCCTACACCGAGCGCGCCGGCCTGAAGGACCTGACCGTGGTGGGCCACAGCCTGGGCGGCAGCCTGGCACTGAACTGGGCGGCCGAGCGGCCCGAGCAGATCGCCCGCCTGGTGATCGTCGACACCCTGCCCTTCCTGATGGCGCTGCGCAACCCGCAGGCCACGGCGCAGGAGGCCGGGGCCACGGCGGCGGCGATGCGCGAGGGCGTGCGCCGCGGCCCGCTGCCGCGCCCGCACCTCGAAGCCATGGCCAGGAGCATGACCCGCACGGCCGAAGGCCAGCAGCGCCTGGTGGCCTGGGGCGAGGCCAGCGACCCCGCCAGCACCGCCGAGGCCATGCACGACCTCTGGGCCCTGGACCTGCGCCCGCTGCTGGCGCGTGTGCAGGCCCCCACGCGCGTGCTGGCCTCCTGGGCCGCCTATGCGCCCATGGGCGGCACGGCAGAGCGCGTGCGCGGCCTTAATGAAGCCCAGTACGCCGGGCTCAGGGGCGTGCAGATCGAGGTCAGCGCGGCCGGCTACCACTTCCTGATGTGGGACGACCCGACCCTGGTGGAAGCGCAGGTGCGCGCGGCGCTGCAGTGAGCAAGGGCGGAGGCGCTGCTCGCACAATGTGCGCCCCCCGCCGCCAACGACGCTCACACCATGATCGAACCGCCCGAAGTCCCGCATGTCCACGGTCACCACGAGGGGCCGCACCGTCACCCTTGGCTGCGCTTGATGCTGGACGCCGTGGTGCCGATCAGCGTGCTGCTGCTGTCCATCGGCGCCCTGCACACCGGCACGGCGATGGACAAGCTGGTGGCGCACAACGAGAAGCTGGTGAAGGCGCAATCCACGCCGATCCTGACGTACAACACCAGCAATTTCGATGACCAGCAGCAGCGCTAGGCGCTGAAGTTCGAGATTACCAATGTGGGCACCGGCCCGGCACGCCTGCACTGGGTGCGCGTGCATCAGGACAAACAAAGCTATCCGCACTTCTTTCCCTGGCTCGAGTCGCTGAACCGGGAATCGGCGGCACTGAGCAGCGCCGAACCTGATTAGTAATGTGCCTCAGCACCGCCACGGATCTCCGGAATTGGATGCGGCGGACAGCGCGCCACATCCACGATGAGTCGGGCGGCGAGGTAAGTGTCGGCATGCTTGGCCCAACCCAGGGAGTGATAGGCCCCATGCAAGCTGGTCTTGAGGTTGCCCAGGATCGTGTTGACCCAGGTGAACTGGGGCAGATCGCGAGGCTTGCGC
>NZ_JAYRMO010000036.1:0-53599 GCF_041912635.1 Inhella sp. | reverse complement strand
AGGGCCGGCCATGCGTCGTTGCCGGCTCGTTGTGGGGGCCCGCCACACGCCTCGCCAGCGTCTAGCCTGGCCGGCCCTGGCAGCCCAGCGCGGGGCATGCCCAAAGCCCGACAGCCTCCTGGGCTGATGGCGCGGCGCAGCGCCACGCCCTGCGGGTTCAGGCCGCCCACCACCGGGTCGTCCATGTTGAAGACGAGCAGCAGGGTCTCGGCGCCCAGGCTGCGGTGCAGTTGCATGCCCTGCCGGGCCAGATTGGGTGCCAGGCGCCCGTGCGGCAGGGCCAGGGGCACGAATTCCTCCGGCACGGAGACGATGTCGAAGTCGCCCTGCAGGAAGCTCAGCCAGCGCGGCTGCGTCTCCTCGATGACGGCGACCTCGACGCGGTCCACCATCGGCAGGCGGCGGCCCTGCAGCTGCGCCAGGATGGCCTGGCCGGCCGCGTCCTCGGCCGCCGGCTGGGCCTCGTAGTGGCGCTCGCGGTAGCCGGGGTTGCGCTCCAGCACCAGGCGCGCGCTGCGCTTCCATTCCTTCAGCACGAAGGGCCCGGTGCCCACCGGATGGGCCATGGTGTCGTCGGCATGGGCCTCGACGACCTCGCGCGCCACGGCGCCGAAGATGTCGCCGCTGGCCAGCGCGAACAAAAAGCGCGGGTTGGGGCGCTCCAGCTGGAAGCGCAGGGTGTGGCGATCGAGCACCTGCAGACCGGCGATGGGCCGGGCGTAGTCGAAGCGCGCCTTGCTCTGCAGCAGCTGCGCGCGGTAGGCCTTCAGGCCCACCAGGCCGAGCGCCTCGACATCCTTCCAACCCGGGCTGTTGACGGCCGGGTCGGCAAAGCGCTTGATGCTGTAGACGTAGTCCTCGGCCACCAGCTCGCGCGGCTGGCCGCCAAATGCCGGGTCGGCGGCGAAGTGAATGCCGGGGCGCAGGCGCACCGTCCAGGTCTTTTGATCCGCGCTGACCTCGGGCAGGGCCGCCGCAGTGAGCGGCACGATGCGATAGGGCGTGGCCAGCGGGTCGTAGCCGTAGGGCGCTTCGAGGATGTGCGCCAGGATGCTGCGCGAATAGAAGTCGGTGACCTTGGCCGGGTCGAAGCCGGTTTCGGCCACGCGCAGCGTGCCGCGCAGGGTCTTCTCCGGCTGGGCGCCGGCGGCCAGCGACAGCGCTGCCGCCAGCGTGGCCAGCACGCGCTTCACTGCTCGCGGGCCTTGCGCTGGGCCTCGGCGTCGATGTCCAGGTACTGCCAGAAGTCGCGCCGGAAGATGTTGCGTTCCAGGCCGCTGACCCAGGGATGCGCCATGTCCGTGAAGATGCGGTGCACATGCACCTTGTAAGGCATGTAGGCCACGGCCATGCGGTTGAGCTTCTCCATCACCGCCAGGCGCTCGGGGCCGTCGGGCAGGGCGCGCTGCTGTTCGTACAGGGCGTTGTAGGCGGGCAGGTCGAAGCGGGCATGGTTGCTCTGGCCCTTGTTCTTGCCGTAGCCCAGGGTCAGGAAGGCGTCGCCGTCGGGCACGCTGGCGCTCCAGCCCACGCCCCACATCATCAGCTTGCCGGCGCGGCTGGCCTTGAGCTGCTCGGGCCACTTGGCCAGCTTGAACTGGATGCGGATCTTGAGCGCGTCCATGTTCTTCTGCCACAGCTCGGCCAGGGCGCGGTTCTGGCCGTCGGGCTGGGTGGCGTACTCCAGCACCAGCGGGCTGCCATCGGGGTTGTCGCGCCAGCCGTCGCCGTCCTTGTCCACATAGCCGTGCAGGTCCAGCAGCCCCTTGGCCTTGGCGCGGTTGAACTCGCTCATCTCGCTCTTGAAGCTGGGCGAGTAGCCATAGGTGTTGGGCGCCAGCAGGCCCTGCGCCGGGATGGCCTGGCCGCGGCGCGCCAGCCGCACTTCCTTGTCCAGGTCCACGCCGAGCGAGATGGCGCGGCGCAGCGCCACCTTGTGCGGCTCGGTGCCGCCCACCATCGGGTGCTCCATGTTGAAGAAGCTCACCGCCACGTCGGCGCGCGCGTAGCGGTTCATCTGCACGCCGCGCTTGGCTAGGTTCGGCGCCAGCTGGCCATTGGGCATGGCGATGGAGGCGAACTCGGCCGGCACTTCTTCGACCATGTCGGCCTCGGCCTTCATGAAGGCGAGCCAGCGCGGCTGGTTCTCTTCAATGATGCTGAACTCGACGCGGTCGATCATCGGCAGGCGCCGGCCCTTGAGCTTGGCGGCCATGGCCTGCAGATCGGGGCGGTCGGCCGGCGCTTCCTCGTTGTAGAACTCCTCGCGGAAATGCGGGTTCTTCACCAGCACGATCTTGCTGCTGCGGCGCCACTCGTCGTTCTTCAGCATGAAGGCCGCGGTGCCCACCGGGTGCTCCATGATCTTGTCGCCATAGAACTCGACGACCTCGCGCGCCACCGCGCCGACGAAGGGGTCGGCCAGGTTGTGCATGAAGCGCGGGTCGCCCACCTTCATGCGGATCTGCCAGCGGTATTTGTCCAGCACCCGCAGGCCTTCGACCTCGCGGTCGTAGTCGAAGGGCTTGCCCTTGAGCGCCTCCTGGCGCAGCTTGTCCAGCCCCAGGATGCCGGCGTTCTCCAGGATGTAGAGGTTGCCGCTCTTGTTCTTGGGGTCGTAGTGGCGCTTGATGGAGTAGACGTAGTCGGCCGCCACCAGCTCGCGCTTGACACCCTTGAAGGCCGGGTCGGGCGCGAAGAACAGGCCCGGGCGCACCGTGAAGGTCAGGGTCTTGAAGTCCTCCGACACCTCGGGCAGCTCACAACCCGAGGGTTCGAGCTTGAACGGGCGCGCGAGATGGGCGTAGCGCAGCGGCGCGTCGAAGATGCCGGCGGTGAGGGTGCGCGAATACAGGTCGGTGACCTGGGCCGGGTCGAAGCCGGTTTCGGCGACGCGGAACGAATAACGGAACACCTTTTCGGGCGCAGAACCCTGCGCCTGAACACCGAGTGCGGCCAGCACCAATGCCGCCGCCACCATGACCTTTTTCACGCCACACTCCAAGCCAAAGCAGATGCGCCGCAGACCCGGCAAGGGTTGCGGCGCAGAGGGGCGAAGTTTAGGCAGCCCGGCGGGGGCGCCGGCAGATCATTAACCCTGGGGGGCGGCCTTGGCCGTGGCGCCAGGCTTGGGACAGTCGGCGGCGGCAGGGCCTTGCTTGCAGCCTTGGAAGAAGGCCTTGGCGCGCTCGGACTCGGCCGGTGAAATGCGGTGCACGCGCCAATGCTTGCTGTCGTCTGCCTGATAGCGGATCTCGCCCTTTTCGATGTCCAACTCGTAGACCGGGTAGGCGTCGCGGAAGCCGCCCAGTGCCAGCGCGGGGGCGAAGAACAGGATGCTGACCGCCATGCGGCCGCCATTCACGCGCAGCGGCAGGATGCCGTACATCGACTTGCCGTCCGGCCCCAACGCTTGGAACTCGTGTTGGCCAGTGGCCTTGGCGCCAAGGTCAAAGCTGTGCGGCAGCTGGACGGTCTCAAGCCCGCGCACGGTGAGCTGCGTGCCAGCCTGCGAAGTCTCAAAGCGTGCGGTCGAGCTACAGGCCTGCAGGGCCAGAGCAGCTAGCAGGGCAGTTGTCTTGAGTGCGATGGGTTTCATGGGTTCCTCCCCTTGGTGAAAAGGGGCGGGATTGTGCTGTCGCTGCACAGGGCTCGCCCTGGCCGGATCGTGATGCAGTTGGCGCCAGCCATGACCTCTGCCACCCAGACTTACCCCAGCCCGCCCGCCTAGGGCCTTCGCCTAGACTGCGCGCCGGCCGGACCTGCGGGTTCGGCCCTCCACCCCGCCCCTCGGCGGGGTTCGTTTTATGGCTTAGACGTTCGAAGAAGGGGCCGCCCCATGACGGCTTATCTGATCCGACGCCTGTGGCAAATGGTCCCCACGCTGCTGGGTGTCGTGCTGCTGGTGTTCTTCCTGTTCAAGTGGTTTGGCAGCGATCCGGCCGAAATCCTCGGGGGTCTGTCGGCCACGCAAGAACAGATCGACGCGATCCGCGACCAGCTGGGCTTGAACAAGCCGGTCTGGGAACAGCTCTGGATCTTCATCAAGCAGATCGCCACCTTCAACTGGGGCAAGAGCTGGGCCACCAACGAGGCGGTTTCCAGCCTGTTCGCCAGCCGCATGCCGGCCACACTCACGGTGATGGTGCCGCTGCTGTTCCTGGAAGTGCTGCTGGCCGTGCCCTTCGCCATGGCCGTGGCCTATGTGCGTGGCAGCCTGATCGACCGCTCGGTCATGATCGTCACCACCGTGATGGTGTCGATCTCGCTGCTGGTCTACGTGATCGTCGGCCAGTACCTGTTCGCCTTCCGCCTCGGGCTGTTCCCGGTGCAGGGCTGGACGGATTCGTTCTGGACCAACCTGACCGTCTACGCGCCGCTGCCGGTGCTGCTGGCGGTGTTCGTGGCGCTGGCGCCGCAGACGCGTCTGTACCGCAGCTTCTTCCTGGATGAGATCGGCCACGACTATGTGCGCACCGCGCGCGCCAAGGGTCTGGACGAGAAGACCATCCTCTTCAAGCATGTGCTGCGCAATGCGCTGATCCCCATCATGACCAACATCTCGGTGCTGCTGCCCGGGGTGTTCGTGGGCTCCTTCCTGCTCGAGGTGTTCTTCTCGATTCCCGGCCTGGGCCGCGAGATCGTGCTGGCGGTGAACCGCTCCGACTACCCGGTGATCCAGGCCTTCGCGATCTACCTGTCGGTCATCACCATGGTGGTGAATCTGGTCACCGACATCCTCTACAAGCTCGTCGATCCACGGGTGGTGCTGAAGTGAATACGGCCGTGATCAACAACTCTCCGACCCCCGCCACCCCGGCGCGCTCGCAGGGCGTCTGGGCCGCGGCCTGGAAGCGCCTGAAGGCCGACCGTGTCGGCATGGTCAGCCTCTACATCGTGGCCGCCTTCATGGCCCTGGTGGCGCTGACCCTGGCCAATGTGGTGGCCGCCAACTGGCAGGACGAGGTGGGCGTGCCCAACGCGCCGCCGCACTTCATCGGCCCGAAGCCCGCCGAGGCCGTGGGCGCGATTGCCGTGCCCACCGGCCCGAACGTGGACATCTCGGACATCGATCCGCTGGCGCCCAAGTACAAGGAATGGGAAGAGGTGGCCAAGAAGTACAAGACCGTCGAGACCGTCAAGGCCGAGACCCTGATCCTGGGCGGCGATCGCCTGGGCCGCGACATCCTGCAGAAGGTGATCCGCGGCGCCGAGGTGTCCATCGTCGTGGGCCTGCTGGCCGCCACGCTGGCCACGCTGATCGGCACCCTGCTGGGCGCGCTCAGCGGCTTCTTCGGCGGCAAGGTGGGCGATCTGCTGGAGTGGGTCTACAACGTCTTCACGGCCATCCCCAGCATCCTCTTGATCTTCGCCTTCGCGGTGATCTTCGGCCGCGGCGTGCTCTCGGTCGTGATGATCCTGGGCCTGACGGGCTGGACCGGCATCTACCGCCTGATCCGCGCCGAGTTCATGAAGCATCGTCAGCGCGAGTACGTGCGCGCCGCCGAGGCCATCGGCGCCAGCACCAGCTCGCGCATGTTCAAGCACATCCTGCCCAACGTCTCGCACGTCGCGCTGGTGCAGCTCTCGCTGCATGTGGTGAGCTTCATCAAGTACGAGGTGATCCTGAGCTACCTGGGCCTGGGCGTTTCGGTGGACCAGGTCAGCTGGGGCACGATGCTCTCCGAAGCGCAGAGCGAGCTGATCCTGGGCTATTGGTGGCAGCTGGCGGCGGTGACGACCTTCATGGCGCTGTTTGTGACGGCGTTCGCCCTGTTCACGGATGCCCTCCGTGATGCGCTCGATCCGAAGCTGCGCGGTCTGGAGTAAGCACCATGTTGTTGAGCATTCAAGACCTCAAGGTCGCCTTCCGCATGGGCAAGCAGGGCGGCGAGATGCAGCGCCAGCTCGCCGTCAAGGGCATCAGCTTCGACGTGCCCGAGAACAGCACCGTGGCCCTGGTGGGCGAGTCGGGTTCGGGCAAGTCGGTCACGGCCATGTCGATCCTGAACCTGCTGCCCGAGAACGCCGAGCGCTCGGGCGCCATCCAGTTCCTGGGCAAGGACCTGCTGCACATGGGCCTGCGCGAGCTTCAGGCCATCCGCGGCAAGGAGATCGCCTGCGTCTTCCAGGACCCGATGAGCTCGCTGAACCCGGTGTTCACCGTCGGCCAGCAGCTCTGCGAGCCCCTGATCAAGCACATGGGCATGAGCCCCCGCCAGGCCTGGGTGCGTGCCGAGGAACTGTTGCACGAGGTCGGCATTCCCGAGCCCAAGCGCCGCCTGCAGGCCTATCCGCACGAAATGAGCGGTGGCCAGCAGCAGCGCGTGATGATCGCCATGGCCCTGGCCTGCGAGCCCAAGCTGCTGATTGCCGACGAGCCCACCACGGCGCTCGATGTGACCATTCAGCGCCAGGTGCTGGAGCTGATGGCCAAGCTCAAAGAAAAGCACCGCATGGGCCTGCTGTTCATCAGCCACGACCTGGGCGTGGTGGGTGAGATCAGCGACCACGTCGTGGTGATGCGCCACGGCGAGGTGCGCGAGAAGGCACCGGTGGCGCAGATCTTCTCCAACCCGCAGGACAGCTACACCAAGGCGCTGCTGGCCTGCCGCCCCAGCCTGACGGAGAACCCGGCGCGCCTGATGGTCATCGACGACCACATCGCCGGCAAGGCCGCGCAGCAGCATGGCAAGGCCAAGGACCCGAACGCCCCCGTGGTGCTGAAGGCCAAGGGCCTGAAGAAGAGCTTCTGGTTCAAGGAAGGCCTGTTCGGCAAGAAGGAGTTCAAGGCCGTCAAGGGCGTGGACTTCGAGCTGAAGAAGGGCCACACCCTGGGCGTGGTGGGCGAGTCCGGTTCGGGCAAGACCACCATGGGCCTGACGCTCTTGCGCCTGCACGAGCCGACCGGCGGCTCGGTGATGTTCGATGGCCAGGACCTCTTGAAGATGAGTGGCCCCGACTGGCAGAAGATGCGCCGCCGCATCCAGGTGGTGTTCCAGAACCCCTATGCCAGCCTGAACCCGCGCTTCACCATCGGCCAGACCCTGGTCGAGCCGATGGAGATCCATGGCATCGGCAAAGACCATGCCGAGCGCCTGGCACGCGCCACCGCGCTGATCCAGAAGGTCGGCCTGCCCGAGGCCGCTCTGCACAAGTACCCGCACGAGTTCTCCGGCGGCCAGCGCCAGCGCATCGCCATCGCGCGCTGCCTGACGCTCAACCCCGAGGTGCTGGTGCTGGACGAAGCCGTGTCGGCGCTCGACGTGTCGGTGCAGGCCCAGGTGCTGAACCTGCTGAAGGACCTGCAGGACGAGCTGGGGCTTTCCTACATCTTCATCAGCCACGACCTCGCGGTGGTGAAGTTCATCAGCGACGAGGTGCTGGTGATGCAGCACGGCGACGTGGTGGAGCAGGCCCCGGTGCAGGAGCTGATGGCCAACCCGCGCCAGGAGTACACGCGCAAGCTCCTGGGCGCGGTGCCCAGGGGCTACCAGGCGGCGGCTTGATGAAGCAAGGGGCGCTGCGGCGCCCCTTGTGCCATTCGGGCAACTCGGCGCCCTGGGCGGAGTCGGCGAGCAGAGGGCGCTGCCTATGATCTGCGGGCCCACCCTGAGGGATCCGCCATGCGCCAACTGCCCGGTCTCGACGCCCTGTTCCTGCACCTCGAAACTCCCGAGATGCCCATGCATGTGGGCGCCCTGCACCTGTTCGAGCTGCCGGCGGGCTTTCGCGGCCAGTGGGTGAATGCGCTGCGCAAACACCTGAAGGCGCGCCTGCCGTACGCCGGCGCGCTGCGACGCCGCCTGGCCGAGCTGCCGCTGAATTTCAGCAACCCGATCTGGGAGCCGGCCGAACCGGACTTGCGCCAGCATGTGCTGCAGCACCAGCTCGGGCCGGACGCCGACCTGCCCGAGCTGCACGCCCAGGTGGCGGCCCTGCATTGCCAGCTGCTGCCGCGCGACCGGCCGCTGTGGCGCTTCCATGTCTTCGAAGGTCTGGCGCCGGCGGCCAATGGCCGCAAGCGCGTCGCCCTCTACACCCAGTTGCACCATGCCGCGGTGGACGGCCAGGCGGCAGTTGCCCTGGCGCAAGTGCTGTTGGACCTGACGCCGCAGCCGCGCGAGCTGCCGGCGCTGCCGCCGCGCGGCAAACGCTCGGCCGCACATGGCGAGGTGGACCTGCTGCGCAGCGCCCTGACCTTGCAGGCGCGCCAGTGGTTCGAGCTGGCGCGCAGCCTGCCCGGCAAGGCCGGCACGCTTTCCAGCCTGGCCGGCAGTGCCGCCAGCGATTGGCTGGGCCAGACCGCCAAGGGCGCCTGGGCCCGGCTGAAGGGCGAGAAGGCGCCGCGCAGCCACGGCATGTTGAACCTGGCGCCGCGCACGCGCTTCAATGTGCCGGTGTCGGCCACGCGCAGCTTTGCATCGCTGAGCCTGCCGCTGATGCCGCTGCAGGCGGCGCGCAAGGCGTTGGGGGCGAGCCTGAACGACGCCGTGCTGTGGCTGTGCAGCACCGCGCTGCGCGAGTTCCTCAAGGCCGAGGGCGAGCTGCCGCGCAAGCCCTTGATCGCCGCCGTGCCGGTGTCCATGCGCGAGAGTGGTGACACGCGCGCCAACAACCAGGTGACGATGAGCGCGCTCAGCCTGGGCACGCACATTGCCGACCCCGCCAAGCGCTTCAAGCACATCCAGGCGGCCAGTGGCTCGATGAAGGCCGGCCTGGGTTCCTTGAAGAGCCTGATGCCGCTGGACTTCCCCTCCATCGGCCTGCCCTGGCTGCTGCCGCTGGCCGCCAAGGCCTGGGGTGGCGTGGCCGAGAAGGTGCCGCCGCTGGTGAACCTGGTCATCAGCAACGTGCCCGGCCCCGGCGTGCCGCTCTACCTGGCCGGCGCGCGCATGCTCAGCAATGCGCCGGCCTCGATCGTCGTGCATGGCATTGCGCTCAACATCACGGTGCAGACCTACGAGAAGCACCTGGAAGTTGGCGTGATCGCCTGCGGCGAGGCCCTGCCCGACATCGACGCCCTGGCCGCCCAGCTGGCGGCGGCGGCCGAGCAGTTCATCGAGCTGGCGGCGGAATCCTGAGCCCGAGCTGACACCAGGCTGACGCCGTGCTAGGCAGGGTCATCGGGAAAGGCCGCTGCCGCCTGCGGCAACAGCCGCTTACGCTTGCGGCATGCTGAACAAGATTCCGCGCCCGCGCCGCCTGCCGTCGCGCGCCGCCCCTGCGCCCGCCGATGCGCACGAACCCCCGCACACCCTGCTCCTGATGCTCGAAGGCCGCGCCCCCTGGGAGTTCGCGGCCCTGATCGCCGCCAGCCCTTGGCTGCGCCGCTGGCCCAAGGGCGATGGCCACCCAGTGGTGGTGTTCCCCGGCCTCGGGGCAAACGACATCAGCACCGCGCCGCTGCGCCTGTGGCTGGACAGCCTGGGCTACGAAACCCACCCCTGGCGCCAGGGCTTCAACTTCGGCCCGCGCCCGGGCGTGATCGAGCAGGCCGAGGCCGATCTGCAGCGCGTGTTCGAGAGCAGCGGCCGCAAGGCCAGCCTGCTCGGCTGGAGCCTGGGCGGCATCTACGCACGCGAACTGGCCAAGCGCCACCCCGAGTGGGTGCGCAACGTCATCACCCTGGGCACCCCCTTCGCCGGCCACCCGCGTGCCACGCACGCCTGGCGCTTCTTCGAGCTGGTGAGTGGCCACGACAGCCATGACGAGGAAGTGCTGGAAGGCCTGAAGGAGGCGCCGCCGGTGCCCACCACCTCGATCTACTCGCGCAGCGACGGCGTGGTCAGCTGGCGCTGCAGCGTCAACGAGCCCGCGCCGCAGGTGGAGAACATCGAGGTGCATGCCAGCCACCTGGGCCTGGGCATGAACCCGCTGGCGCTGTACGCCGTGGCCGACCGCCTGGCACAGCCGCCAATGAACTGGCAGCCCTTCAACCCGCAAGGGGCGAAGCGTTGGTTCTACCCGAGCAAGTGACGCGGTGAGCGAGGAGCGCCGCATCCGCGTCGGCGCGCAGGAGCTGGCCGTGGCCCTGGACGGCCCGGCCCAGGGCGAGCCGCTGCTGCTCATCATGGGCCTGGGCCTGCAGCTGACGAGCTGGCCCAGCGAGCTGGTGGAACGCTTGGCCGCAGCGGGCTTTCGCGTCATCCGCTACGACCACCGCGACATCGGCCTTTCCTCCAGCTGCGACCACCTGGGTCGGCCGCGGCTGGCTCAGGCCTTCTGGCGCCACGCCTTCCATTTGCCGCTGCAGCCGCCCTACACGCTGGCCGAGCTGGCGGACGATGCCGCGGGTCTGATCGCCGCCCTGGGGCTGGAGGCTGCCCAGGTGGTGGGCATCTCCATGGGCGGCATGGTGGCCCAGCACCTGGCCCGGCGCCACCCGCAGCGGGTGCGCGGCCTGAACCTGTGGATGACGAGCCCGGGCGGCCGCCTGCTGCCCCCGCCGCGCGGCGATGTGCTGCGCCTGCTGCTCAGCCGGCCCGACCGTGCGGGCTACCAGGCCTATGGCGAGCGCTTCTTCCAGGCCATCGGCAGCCCGGCCTACCCGAGCGACCCGGCCGAGCTGCGCGCCCGCGTGGCGCACAACCTGGCGCGCTCCTTCCGCCCGCAGGCCACGGCGCGCCAGCTCATCGCCATTGCCGCCGACGGCGACCGCCGCCCCTGGCTGCGCCAGCTCCAGCGCCCCGTGCAGGTGTTGCACGGCCTGGCCGATCCGCTGCTGCCCATCGCCCATGGCCGCGCGCTGGCCAAGGCGCTGCCGCAGGCGCAGCTGACCGAGATCCCCGGCTGGGGCCATGACCTGCCTGCGGCCCTGCACCCCGTGCTGGTGGATGCGGTGCGGCGCGCGGCCGCATGAATTGCAACGAAGTGTGAGAACTTTGCGGCTCTCCCCCAATGGCGGCGCGGAGAGCTGGCCCTAGGATGCGGGCCACCCATGCGCGTACTCGCCCTTTGCTCGCTGTCCCTGGCCCTGCTCGGCGTTGTGCCGCAGCCCGCGTGCGCGCAGGAGGCCTTGCGGCCCGAGATCACCAAGCTCGAACGCCTGCCGCAGGCCCAGCGCCCGCGCCTGCCCGGACTGGTGGCGCACCTGCGCCGCCAGGCGCGTGAAACCAGCGACGAGCAGTTCGACCTGCTCTTCCTGCTCTCGACCCATTACGCCGGCGAGAAGCAGCGGGCCGCGCTCGAAGGGCTGGAGCACGAGTTCGCCCCCTGGCGCCGCTCCTCCGAGACGCGCCAGCGGGTGCTGGGCGAAACCGCCTGGGCTCTGGCGTGGACGGTGTTCCACATCCGCTCCGGCCATCTGCAGCTGGCCCAGCAGGAGATTGACTCGCTCAAGCCCGAATCCCTGGGCGAGCTGCCGCTGAAGTGGCGCTACCGCGAGCGCAGCATCCGCGCCAATGTGCTGGAAGAGACCGGCCACATCGACGAGGCCCTGCTGCTGCGCCTGGACGTGGTGCGCCTGGGCGCACAGTCCGCCGAGGTCTGGCGCCATGTGTCGGCGCTGGGCTCGCTCTCCTACACCTACTACCGGGCCGGCCAGCATGACAAGGCGGTAGAGGCGGCCAAGGAATCCCAGCAGGTGGCCGAGAGCGTGCCGGACGACCACAACGTGCAGGCCGAGGCGCAGCTGACCCTGGGCCTGGTGCTCTCGGAAGACGCCGACCCGATGCCCTCGCGGCGCGCGTACGAACAGTCGCTGCACCACGCACGTCTGGCGGGCGACGAGAGCCTGCAGGCCCTGCTGATGGGCAATCTGGCCGACAGCTACCTACGCGCGGGCGACTTCCACCGTGCCCTGGCGCTGGCACAGGAATGCCTGCCGCTGGCACAGCGGCTGGAGGACCAGAGCACCGAGCTGCTGGCCATGCACAACATGGGCTTGGCCAAGATCGGCCTCAAGCGCGTGGCCGAGGGCAAGGCCGACGTGCTCAAGGCCATCGCCACCGAGCGCCAGAAGGGCGCCACCACCAGCGTCTCCGAGGGCTGGGCGGAACTGGGTCAGTACCTGGAGCGCGCGGGCGACTTCGCTGGCGCCATGCAGGCCTTCGAGGAGCACCGCCGCATCGCCGACACGCTCTCGCGTGCCGACCAGCGCAAGCGCGTGCTCGAAGCCCAGGAGCAGTTCGATGCCGAGCGCCGCGAGCGCGAAGCGCAGCTGCTGGGTCAGCAGACGGTGCTTCAGGGCGAGCAGATCAAGGCCCGCAACCTGCAGCTGCTGCAATGGGGCCTGCTGATGGCCAGTGGCCTGGCGGCCATGGTGCTGCTGGCAATGATCTTCAAGCGCATGCGCCAGACCAACCGCGAGCTGGCGCGCTCCAACGAGGAGCTTGCCGTGCGCAGCGAGCGCGATCCCCTCACCGGTCTGGCCAACCGCCGCTACTTCCAGCGTGAGGTGCTCAAGCACCAGCTCGAAGACAAGCTGCAGGCCAGCCTGTTCCTGATCGACATCGACCACTTCAAGCGCATCAACGACAGCTACGGACACGCCGGGGGCGACGCCGTGCTGGTGGCGGTGGCGCAGCGCCTGCGCGCCGCGGTGCGCGAGCAGGACATCGTGGTGCGCTGGGGGGGCGAGGAATTCCTGGTGCTGGTGGGCACGCGCGAGCCCGCGCTGACCTACGCGCTGGCCCTGCGCATGCTGCGCGAGCTTGGTGGCACCCCGGTGGCACTGCCGCAAGGGCAGTCGGTGCACATCACCGGCTCGGTGGGCTACGCCAGCTTCCCGCTGCCCGGTGGTGGCGGAGCGCCCGACTGGGAGCGTGCCATTGACGTCGTCGATACCCTGATGTACCAAGCCAAGGGCCACGGCCGCAACCAAGCCTGGGGCCTGACGGTGTCGCGTGCTGCCAGCGTGGCCGAACTGATGCAAGACCTCGGTGAGCTCAATCAGGCGCGTGAGCGCGGCAGCCTGGAGCTGCAGGTGACACCAGGCCCGATGCCCGGAGGTGCGCCATGAGCGGCCGCTTCTGCCGGATCGATCTGGCTGGGCTGCGGCGGGCGCTGGCCGCGACCCTGCTGGTGATGCCGCTGGCCGGCCATGCCGCGCCGGACGCTGCCACCGAGCGCCGCCTGGCCGAGCTGCTGGCCAGGGCCTACGACCACCCGCAGCAGGTGCTGAGCGAGCTCAAGCAGCTGGAGCCCGCCCAGGCGGACGCCACGGCCTATGTGCGCGCACGCGTCGCCGTGCTGCAAGGCGAGCTGGAACCCGCGCTGCAATGGGCCCGCCAGGGCCCGCAGCAGGCGCGCCAGCGCCTCGTGCAGGGGCTGGTGCATGAGCGCCAGGGCCGCAATGCGGAGGCCGCGCAGGCCGCCGGCCAGGTCATTGCCGAACTGGAGCCCGCTTGCAAGGACTGGAAAGGCCCGGCCGAAGGGCCGCTGAGCTGCGACTTCCGCCCGCTGCACGACGCCCAGCGCCTGCTGGCGCGCACCCTCAAGCGGGCCGGTCAGCTCAGCCCGGCCCTGCAGGCCGTCACGGCCGCGCTGGCGCTGAGCCGGGCCGGCCAGGACGAAGAGACCACCGCGCGCGACCTTGCCGAGGCGGCCGATCTGCACGAGCTGCTGGAGCAACCCGAGCTGGCGCGCCGCGCGCTGACCGATGCCCTGCGCCAGGCCGCGCAGACGCCGCGCACCCTGGCGGCCGTGAAGAGCTACGAAGCCGCGCTGGCGGTACGCCGCAACGACCGCGAGACCCAGCGCAAGGCCCTGGAAGAGGCGCTGGCGCTGGCGCGCCAGGCCGACCTGCCGCGCACCCATGCGCTGCTGCAGGCCGCGCTGGCCGACTTCTATCTGCATGCCGACCAGCCCGAGCAGGCGCGCAAGCTCGCCGAGGCGGCGCTGCCGCTGCTGCAGCGCTTCGGCGAGCCGCGTGCCCTGCGCACGGCGCGCCACAACCTGGCGGTGGCGCTGGTCAAGCTGCGCGCCTTCGACGCCGCGCGTGCGCAGATCGCTCTGCTGGAGCAGATGCCGGTGGGCGAGGACGACACCCGCAGCCGCGCCGAGGAACTGCGCGAGCTGGGCGAAGCCTGGACCGCCGTGGGCCTGGCCAAGGAGGCGCTGGCGCATTACCACGCCGAGCGTCGGCTGACGCTGGACGTGCAGCAGCGCGCCCGCGAGGCCGTGCTGGCCGAGCTGCGCGCCAAGTACGACGCTGACCAGCAGAAGGCCAAGGTCGAGCTGCTGCGGCGCGAGCGCGCCGTGCAGGATCAGACCCTGGCGAACCAGAGCATGGCGCGCAAGGTCACCGGCATCGGCGCGGTGCTGCTCGGGCTGTGCGCCGTCATCGCCGTGCTGGCGCTGGTGCGCATGCGCAAGGCCCATCTGCGCCTGCGCGCCAACCAGGCACTGCTGCAGGTGCTGAGCGAGCGCGACCCGCTGACGCAGCTGGCCAACCGCCGCCACTTCCTGGCCGCCATGCAGGCGCGCGGTGCCGAGCCGCTGACCGGTGGCTTGCTGATGTTGGACATCGACCACTTCAAACGCATCAACGACAGCCATGGCCATGGCGCCGGCGACCAGGTCATCCAGGCCGTCGCCAAGCGCCTGCAGCGCACCCTGCGTGAAGGCGATCTGCTGGTGCGCTGGGGCGGCGAGGAGTTCCTCATCATGGCGCCTTCGCTCAAGCCCGCGCATGTGCAGCTGCTGGCCGACCGCCTGCTGATCGCCGTGGCCGATGCGCCGATCTCCATCGGCGCCGAGCAGCAGCTGCGCGTCACGATTTCGATCGGCTTTGTCTGCTTCCCGCTGCCGCCTGCCGGTCTGAGCCTGCATTGGGAGCGCGCCGTCAACTGGGCCGACCTGGCGCTGTACGCGGCCAAGCACCGTGGTCGCAACCGCGCCGTGGGTATCACCGAAGCCCAGGCCGAGGACGACGAGGCGCAGGCACGCATCGAGGCCGATTTCGAGGGCGCGGCCCTGGCCGCACGCATCAAGCTGGCCCAGGTCAACGGCCCTCTGCAACTCGGCTAGTTCGGTATTGATGGACTGGCCCGCCATCCATGTGCCCACGCTGACGCTGGCCATGGTGGGCGGCTTCGGCCTGATGGTGCTGCAGATCGCGCTGTCGGGCTGGCGCAGCCTGCCGCGCCGCGAGACCCTGAGCTGGATCGGCGTTTGCGCGGCCCTGCTGGCCTCGGCGGCGCTGTTCGCGCTGCGCCGCCAGCTGCCCGAGTGGCTGCTGGTGCTGACCAGCAATGCCATCCTGGGCCTGGGCCTGCTGGCCATGGTCTGGACGGTGCTGCAGCTGCTGGACATCGCGCCGCGCTGGCGCGTCGTGGTCGGGGCCTTCGTCCTGTACGCGGCGGTGGTGCTGCTGTCGCTGGGCCTGCCGCAGTCCAAGCGCATCGCCCTCACCACTGCGGCGGCGGCGTCCTTCCTGCTGCCCCTGGTGGTGACGGTGCTGCGGCGCGGCTGGGGCGTGGGCTCGGCGCTGCGCTCCATCGGCCTGGCCCTGGTGGCCCTGGAACTGGTGCTGTGCTGGCGCGCGCTGGACGCGCTGATGTACCCGCAGGACTACCAGAACCTGGCCGGCCAGCTCTTCGCGCCGCTCGGGCAGGGCCTGTCCATGCTGCTGCTGATGCTGGCCGTGCTGGGCGTGGGCTTCGGCTATGTGCTGGCGGCGCACGAGCGCGCGCACAAGGAACTGCACCGCCTGGCCACGCGCGATCCGCTCACCGGCTGCCGCAACCGGCGCCGGCTCGACCAGATCATGAATGCCGAACTGGCCCGCCTGCACCGTGGTGGCTCGGTCCTGAGCTTCATGCTGATCGACCTGGACGACTTCAAGGCCCTGAACGACCAGCTTGGCCACGGTGTGGGCGATGCGGCGCTGCGGCACGTCGTCAAGTTGCTGCGCCAGCGCCTGCGCGCCACCGACAAGCTCGCGCGCATGGGCGGCGAGGAGTTCGGGGTGGTGCTGCCCAGCACCGACGCGGCCGGCGCGCTGCAGGTGGCGGCCCAGGTGCGCCGCGCCTTGCACGAGCAGCCCCTGCCGCTACCGGACGGCAGCACCCGAAAGCTGACGGCCTCGATCGGTATCGTCACCCTGCCCACCGGCACCCAGGCCAACCGCCACGCGGTGTACGAGGCGGCCGACAAGGCCATGTATGAGGCCAAGCGCGGCGGCAAAGACGGCGCCCGCGCTTCTGGGTGGATGGATCTTTAGGTCCCCCCGAAGCGCCTTTGGCGCCTCCCCCCAGGGGGCGCCACCAGCGGCCCGGCAGAGCCGGTTCCGCGGTGGCACTTGATCGAAGAGGGCTGTCCCGGACCGCCGGTGGCGGAGCGCGTGTCAGCCGGCGGCCGCGAGACGGCCGCCCTCAGTCCACCAGGATCACTTTCTGGCGGCTGTCGGCCCACTGCTCGTATTTCGGGCCGTAGACCTCGTCGATGCGGTTGCGCTTGACCTTGAAGGTGGGCGTGATGAAGCCGTTGTCCACCGTCCAGGCTTCCTTGAACAGCACCAGGCAGTCCATCTGCTCGTGCGGGTCGAGCTTGGCGTTGATGGCCTTGAGGTGCTCGGCGAGCGAGTCGGCCAGGGCCTGGCGCTCGGCCGGGTCGGCCAGCTTCTGGGCGGCATCGGGGCCCAGCATGCCCAGACCGATCGGCTGGCCCATGTTGGCGCCCACCACGGCGCAGGCTTCCACCGCGCTGTGCATCACCAGCTTGTCCTCGATCGGCGCCGGGGCGACGTACTTGCCCTTGCTGGTCTTGAACAGGTCCTTGACGCGGCCGGTGATCTTCAGGCACTTGCGGTCGTCGTGCGCGGCCTTGTCACCGGTGCGCAGCCAGCCGTCCTCGGTAAAGGCCTCCTTGGTCATCTCGGGCTCTTTGTAGTAGCCCTTCATCACCGCTGGGCTCTTCATCTGGAGCTCGCCGGTCTTCTTGTCGATGCGCACCTGCACGCCGTCGTAGGCCGGGCCCACGGTGCCGGTCATGTCTTGGTCAGCCACGGTGATGTGGCTGACGGCCAGGTTCTCCGTCATGCCGTAGCCCTCGTTGATGGGCAGGCCGAGTTTGCGGTACCACTTCAGCAGTTCGACCGGCATCGGCGCGGCGCCGCCGGCGGCAAAGCGGCATTGGTCCAGACCCAGGGCCTTGCGGATCTTTTTCTTCACCACCAGGTTCAGCAGCGGGATGCTGAGCATCCGATCCAGCTTGGCCTGCGGCATCTTGGACAGGATGCCCTGCTGGAACTTGACCCACAGGCGCGGCACGCTGAAGAAGATCGTCGGGCGGGCGCGCTGCAGGTCCTGCGTGAAGGTTTCGAGCGACTCGGCGAAGTACACATGCATGCCGGTCACCAGCCAGCCGTGCTCCACCAGGCAGCGCTCCACCACGTGGGCCAGCGGCAGGTAGGACAGCATGCGGTCCTTGTCGTTCATCGGCACGCGGCCCAGGCCGGCGGTCAGCGCCCAGGCGAAGTTGCCGAAGGTGTGCATCACGCCCTTGGGCGCGCCGGTGGTGCCGGAGGTGTAGATCAGCGTGGCGAGCTCATCGGCGCCGCGCACCGGCTGGCCCTTGAGCGGGGCGGTGTCGGCAATGATCTCGTCCCAGCTCTGGTAGCTGGCCTTGGCGTCATCGGGGCTGAGCGCATAGCTCACGCAGGGCAGGCCGGCCGGGACGCCGGGCTTCATGCCTTCCCAGCCGTCGAGCTTGCCGATGAAGCACATCTTGGATTCGCTGTGCTCCAGGATCTGGGTGATGGTGCCGGCCGCCAGCGTCGGGTACAGCGGTACCGAGACGTAACCGGCCATCCAGATGGCCAGATCGGTCATCAGCCACCAGGCGCAGTTCTTGGAAAGGATGGCGACCTTGCTGCCCTCGGGCCAGCCCTGGCTTTTCAGCCAGGCCGCCATGCGGCGGGTTTCATCGGCCACCTGTCCCCAGGTGAATTCCTTTACAACCCCATTGCCCATCGGCTGGGTCAGGGTGACGCGTTCGGGATGGGCGGTCTCCCAGTAGTAAAGGCATTGCAGGGCCAGGCGTTCGGGGGCGACGGTCGTGCTCATGGACGGCTTCTAGTGGAGGACGGCGAAAGAGGCGCCGAAGTTAGCCCGTCCCGGCCTGTTGCGCCCTGGGCGCTTTCCCCAGGGCTTTCTAGAGAGCGGGCCCGACAGCCCCCCGCTGTTGCGGGGGCCGCCAGGCAAGATTTCACGCTGGCGCGGCTTTTCAGCCCGCCTTGCCGGCCTTCTCGGCCTTTTCCGCCTCGGCCGCGCGCAGCAGGGCCAGCACGGCGTCCAGGCCGGCGTCCAGCTGCTGCGCACCGGCGGCGGCGCCCGAGCCCTCGGCCTTCACGCGCGCCCACCACTGGCCGGCTTCCTTGCCCTGGGTGAAACCGGGTGAAAGCAGCAGCACCTGCTCGCCCTGCAGCAGCTTGACGTAGAACTGGCCGTCGGCCTCGCGGTATTGCTTGGCCACCGGCACCACGGCCGCCTTGGGCGCCTGGGGTGCGGCACGCCCGGGCAAGAGGCGCGAGCGGCGCAGGCCCACGGCCTCGCGCAGGCGCGCCAGCAGCGGCCGGGCGATGGCGCGGGCGCGCTCGGCCCCCTTGAGCAGGATGGCCTCGACCTCGTCCGGGTGGGTCATCAGGTGTTCATAGCGGGCGCGCATCGGGCCGAGTTCGGCGTCGATCAGGGTCACCAGGCGCTGCTTGGCCTCGCCCCAGCCCAGGCCGGCGCGCAGCTCGGCGCGCATCGCGGCGCGTTGCTCGCGGTTGGCAAAGCTGTCCCAGAGCTGGATGAAGGTCGTGCCCTCGGGCTCTTTGGGTTCGCCGGGCAGGCGCGAGTCGGTCACCACGCGCGCGATGGCGCCCTTCAGTCCGTCCAGCCCGCCCTCGAACAGGGGCACGACGTTGTCGTAGCTCTTGCTCATCTTGCGGCCGTCCAGGCCGGGCAGCAGCTCCATCTCGGCGTCCACCTGGGCCTCGGGCAGCACGAAGAAGTCTTCCCCGTACTGGTGGTTGAAGCGCTGGGCGACGTCGCGCGCCATCTCGATGTGCTGCACCTGGTCCTTGCCGACCGGGATGCGGTGGGCGTTGTAGAGCAGGATGTCGGCCGCCATCAGGATGGGGTAGCAGTACAGGCCCATCGTCACGTTGGAGTCCGGCTCCTCGCCCGCGGCCACGGCCGCATCCACCGCCGCCTTGTAGGCATGGGCGCGGTTCATCTGGCCCTTGGCGGTGATGCAGGTCAGCAACCAGGTCAGCTCGCAGACCTCGGGCACGTCGCTCTGGCGGTACAGCAGGGCCACATCGGTGTCCAGGCCGGCGGCGATCCAGGTGGCGGCGATCTGCAGGCGCGAGGCTTCGACGCGGTCGGGGTCGTCGCACTTGATGAGGCCGTGGTAATCGGCCATGAAGAAGAAGCTCTCGACGCCGGGCTCACGGCTGGCCGCAATGGCCGGGCGGATGGCGCCGACGTAGTTGCCGAGATGCAGGGTGCCGGTGGTGGTGATGCCGGTCAGGACGCGGGTGGTCTTCATGCGAGGTCTGCCATGGCTTCGCCAAGGCGGATGGAACGGGCCGGGGCCCAGTCGGGATTGAAGGCGAGCGGGCCCTTGGGCCACAGCATCACCACGGTGGAGCCGAGCAGGAAGCGGCCCATCTCCTGGCCTTGTTCGAAGCGGTGCAGGCCGCTCTCGTAGTCCCAGCTCTTCACCGTGGGGTGGCGCGGCGGGTTGACCACGCCATGCCAGGTGGTGGCCATGCTGCCCACCACGGTGGCCCCCACCAGCACCAGCACGAAGGGGCCGTGCGCGGTGTCGAAGTGGCAAACCACGCGCTCGTTGCGGGCAAAGAGGCCCGGTAGCGCGCGCGCGGTGGCGGGGTTCACCGAGTACAGGCTGCCCGGTACCCAGGTCATGCGGCGCAGGGTGCCGGCCACCGGCATGTGGATGCGGTGGTAGTCCTTGGGGCTCAGGTACAGCGTGGCGAAGTGGCCGTCCTGGTAGCGCGCGGCCTCGGCGGCGTCGCCGCCGATCAGCTCGCGCGTGCTGTAGCCATGGCCCTTGGCCTGGAAGACCTGGTCGGCCTCGATGCGGCCGAAGGCGCTGATGGCGCCGTCCACGGGGCAGATCCAGGTGGCGGGGCTCAGCGGGCGCGCGCCGGGCTTGAGCGCGCGGGTGAAGAACTCGTTGAAGCTCTTGTAGCTGGCCGGGTCGGGGTTGGCGGCTTCGGCCATGTTCACGCCATAGCGGCGAATGAAGCGCTCAATCACCCGCGTCGTCCAGGCGCCGCCCTCGGCCGCGGCCAGGCGGCCCAGCTGTTCCGTCAGCAGGCGTTTGGGCAGCAGGCGCTGCGGCAGCAGGGTGCGGAAGTCTTCAAAGCTCATGCGGGCACGCACCGTCGGGCAAAGGGTCGGATTCTAGGAAGCCGTCTGCTCCCGCACCCAATCCTGAAAGGCCGCATGGCCCTCGGGCAGCGGCCAGGCCACCAGCGCGGGCAGCTCGTAGGGGTGCTGGGCCAGCACGGCGGCCTGCAGTTCGGCCCAGCGGGTCGTCGTGCTCTTGATCAGCAGCCGCCACTCGGGCTCCTGCTGCACCACGCCCTGCCAGCGGTAGACGGATTCGATGGCCTGCAGCTGTACGCAGGCCGCCAGGCCCTGCTCCACCAGGTGGTGGGCCAGCGCCTCGGCCTGCTCGCGCGTGCTGACGCTGGTCAGCGCGGCGATCAGGCCGCTGCCGCTCATGCGGCTTCCAGCTGCTCCTGCACGCGGCGGGCGGCGCGCAGTGCGGCGGCGGGGTCGATCTGAGCCTGCGGCGCGATCAGGTTGACCTGCGACTCCAGCGCATCCGGGTCGTTCATCAGGGTGTAGACGAGGCCCGAGATGGCGGCCACGCCGCGGCGCTGCAGGGCCTCGGGCATTTCGCCGGTGGCTTGCAGGGTCACGTGGTGGCGCACGCTGGCCACAGCGGCCGGGGCCAGGCCCCAGCTTTCGCACAGGGCCGCGCCCAATGCGTCGTGGCTGACGCCGAAGGCGGCGGTTTCCAGCCCGCAGAGCTCGGAATCGGTGGCGGCGGCGCGCAGCATGGCGGGGTAATGCTGGGGGGCGTGGCGGTACAGCACGGCCTTGCCGCATTCCTCGAACAGGCCGGCGGAATGCGCAGCCCAGGGGTCGATGCCCAGCATTTGGCCGATGCGGCCCATCATCAGGCCGCGCTTGGCGGCGCGGTCCCACACCGGGTCGAGTTCAGCCGCGGGCGGGAAGGCCGCGCGCAGGCTCATCTCGAAGGCGATGGCCGAGACCTCGCGCATGCCCAGGTAGGTGAGCGCCTGGTGCACCGTCTGCACGCGGCCGCGCAGGCCGTAGAGCGAGGAGTTGACCGCCTTGAGCACGGCGGCGGCGAGCGCCATGTCACCTTCCACCAGGGCCGAGACCGCCAGCAGATCGATCTCGTCTTCGGCCATCAGCACCGAGAGCTTGACCAGCACTTCGGGCTGGGCGGGGATTTCGATGTCGAGCGAGCGCAGTTCGGGATCCACAGACATGACGAGGCCTTTCAGGCGAAGACTGCGGACCATGTTAGCGCCGCGTCCCAACCGGTTTTCAGGATCAGCGCCGCGACGACCACCAGGAAAACCCCCCGCACAAAGCCGGCCCCGCGTGCAATCGCCAGGTGCGAACCCATCCAGCTGCCCGCCATATTGGCCACCGCCATCGCGGCGGCCACGCCCCACCACAGATGGCCGGTGGCGGCGAATAGGGTCAGCGCGGCCGCATTGGTGGCGGTGTTGAGCAGTTTGGCGCTGGCGCTGGCGTGCAGGAAGTCGTAGCCCAGCAGGCGCACGAACAGGAAGACGAAGAAGCTGCCGGTGCCGGGTCCGAAGAAGCCGTCGTACAGGCCGATGCCGCCGCCGATCGCCACCGCGCGCCAGACCTCGGCACGGCCCTCGTGCAGCGGGGCATGGGCGCGCCCCAGGTCCTTCTTGGCCAGGGTGTAGATCAGCAGCGCCAGCAAGATGATGGGCAGCGCCAAGCGCCAGACGCGCGCGTCCACCATCGTGGCGCCCCAGGCGCCCAGCGCGCTGCCGGCCAGGGCGGCGCCCATGGCCGGCAGTAGCGAGTGCCAGCGCAGCTCCACATGGCGGGCATAGCGCCAGGCGGCCAGCGCCGTGCCCCAGATGGCTGCGCCCTTGTTGGTGCCGAACAGCGTGGCCGGCACCGCCTGCGGGTAGGCGGCGAACAGGGCCGGCACCAGCACCAGGCCGCCGCCGCCCACGATGGCATCAATGAATCCGGCCGCCAGCGAGGCCAGCACCACCAGTGCCAGTTCCATCAGCCCAGCGCCCCCTGGTGCAAGGGGGAGCGGGCGGGTGAGGGCGGAGGCAGGGCGCGCGGCATCTCGGCATTCTCCGTGCGCCCCGCGGCCTCACCAGATGCGGATGCGCTCCTCGCTGGGCTTGAACATCTTGTCGCCGGCCTTGGTGCCGAACACCTGGTGGAAGCCGTCGTGGTTGACGGCGGCACCGTTGGCGCGGAACTCGGCGGGCGAATGCGGGTCGACGACCAGCATCTGCAGCGCGCGGCTGTCGCGGCTCTTGTCGCGCCAGGCCTGGCTCCAGCCCATGAAGAAGCGCTGCTCGCCGCTCAAGCCGTCGATCACTGGCGCAGGCTTGCCGCCCAGGCTCTTCAGATAGGCCTTGTAGGCGATCTGCAGGCCCGAAAGATCGGCGATGTTCTCGCCCAGGGTCAGCCGGCCGTTGACCTGCTTGCCCGGCAGGGGTTCGTAGGCCGAGTACTGCGCCACCAGGCGTTCGCCCAACTGCTCGAAGGCCTTGCGGTCGGCCTCGGTCCACCAGTTGCGCAGCGCGCCATCGGCGTCGTACTGGCTGCCCTCGTCGTCGAAGCCGTGGCTGATCTCGTGGCCGATCACGGCGCCGATGGCGCCGTAATTGACCGCGTCGTCGGCGGCGGCATTGAAGAAGGGCGGACGCAGGATGGCGGCCGGGAACACGATCTCGTTGGCCAGCGGGTTGTAGTAGGCATTGACGGTCTGCGGCGTCATGCCCCATTCCTTCTTGTCGACCTTCTGGCCGACCCGCTTGGCATTGCGTTCCCACTCGAAGCGCGCGGCGCGCTCGCCGTTGCCGACCGCGTCACCGGCCTTGACGACCAGCGCGCTGTAATCGCGCCACTGCTCCGGATAGCCGATCTTGACCGTGTAGGCCTGCAGCTTGGCGCGCGCCTTGGTCTTGGTTTCGGCGCCCATCCAGCTCAAGGATTCGAGGCTGTCGCCGAAGCTGCCGAGCAGGTTGTTCACCAGCGTGACCATGCGTTGCTTGGACTCGGCCGGGAAGTGCTGGCCGACATAGAGCTGGCCCAGGGCCTCGCCCAGCGCGGCATTGGTCTGTTCGATCCCCTGCTGCCAGCGCGGGCGCTCGGCGGTGGTGCCGGTCAGCGCGGTGCCGTGGTAGGCGAAGTGCGCGTCGCGGAAGGCCTTGGGCAGGCTGTCGGCCTGCGAGTCCAGCAGGTGCAGCTTCAGATAGTCCTGCCATTGCGCCAGCGGGGCTTCGGCCAGCAGCTTGGCGGCGCCCTGCACCGCCGAGCTCGGCCCCACGATTAGGCGCTGCGCCTTGCCCAGCTGGGCGCTTTGCAGCAGCAGGTTCCAGTCGATCTGCGGGGCGAACTTCTGCAGCTCGGCACGGGTCTTGGGGTTGTAGAGCTTGACCGGATCGCGCATCTCCACCTTGTCCCAATGCGCGGCGGCGATCTGGCGCTCCAGGGCGATGGTGTGCTCGGCGGCCTTGACCGGGTCGGGCAGGCCGGCCAGTCGGCCCAGGGTCTCGAGGTAGCTGCGGTAGGCCGCGACGGCCTTGGCGAAGCGCTCGTCGCCGTCCTTCAAGTAGTAGTCGCGATTGGGCACGCCCAGGCCGCCCTGGCCGATCACGGCCTGGTAGACGTCGGGGTGGCGCGAGTCGGGCTCGACCCCCAGGTTGACGATCTGGTTCTGCAGGCCCTGGCGCGCACCGATCCAGCGCACCAGCGCGGCGCGATCCTTGATGGCGGCGATGCGCTTCAGGTCGGCCTGCAGCGGCTGCAGGCCGACGCGCTCGATGGTGTCCAGATCGACATAGCTGCCGTAGTACAGCGCCAGCTTCTCGGCCACGCTGCCCTTGGCCTGCGGCTGGGTGCTCAGGGCCTGGATGATCTCGCGCACCTCACGGTCGCTCTGGTCGCGCAGCAGCATGAAGCTGCCGTAGCGCGCCTTGTCGGCCGGGATCTCGGTCTTCTTCAGCCACTCGCCATTGACGGCGCGGAACAGGTCGTCCTGGACGCGCACGGTGGGGTCGGCGCCCTGGCGGTCCAGGCCGGAGAGGATCTCGGCATGGGATGTCAAACACAGGGTCAGCGCGGCGGCTGCAGTGCAAAGCAGTTTCATGGGAACGATGGCAGGAGGATTCGGAATGAGGAGGGGAAGGCCGTCGCTCACCAGATGCGGATGCGTTGCTCGCGCGCCTTGTGCATCTTGTCGCCCTCTTTGACGCCGAAGGCCTCGTGGAAGCCGTCGTGGTTCAACGCCGCACCGTTGGCGCGGAACTCGGGGGGCGAGTGGGTGTCGCTGGTCAGCAACTGCAGCACGCGGCTTTCGCGGGCCTTCTCGCGCCAGGCCTGGCTCCAGCCCATGAAGAAGCGCTGCGCACCGGTCAGGCCGTCGATCACCGGCGCTTCCTTGCCGCCCAGGCTCTTCAGATAGGCCTTGTAGGCGATCTGCAGGCCGCTGAGGTCGGCGATGTTCTCGCCCAGGGTCAGGCGGCCGTTGAGCTTCTTGCCGGGCACGGGCTCGTACTGTTCGTACTGCGCCACCAGCTGGTCGCCCAGCTTCTTGAAGGCTTCGCGGTCGGCGTCGCTCCACCAGTTGCGCAGCGCGCCGTCGGCGTCGAACTGGCTGCCGGAGTCGTCGAAGCCATGGCTGATCTCGTGGCCGATCACCGCGCCGATGGCGCCGTAGTTCACCGCGTCATCGGCGGCGGCATTGAAGAAGGGCGGCTGCAGGATGGCGGCCGGGAACACGATCTCGTTGGCCAGCGGGTTGTAGTAGGCGTTGACGGTCTGCGGCGTCATCGCCCATTCGCGGCGGTCCACCGGCTTGCCGGCCTTGGCCACCTGGCGCGCCCACTCGAAGCGCGCGGCGCGTTCGCCATTGCCCAGCGCGTCGCCCTTCTTCACCACCAGGGCCTCGTAGCTGCGCCAGGTGTCCGGGTAGCCGATCTTGGTGACGTAGCTCTGCAGCTTGGCGCGCGCGCGGCCCTTGGTCTCGGGGCCCATCCAGGTCAGGCCGTCCAGGCTGTCGCCGAACGAGCCCAGCAGGTTGTTCACCAGCGTGACCATGCGCTGCTTGTGGCCGGGCGGGAAGTGCTGGGCGACGTAGAGCTGGCCCAGGGCCTCGCCCATGGCGGCATTGACCTGGTCGATGCCCTGCTGCCAGCGCGGCTTGGGCTCGGTGGCGCCGGTCAGCGCGGTGCCGCGGAAGGCAAAGCGGGCGTCGCGGAAGGCCTTGGGCAGGGTGTCGGCGGCGCCGTCCAGCGCGTGCAGCTTCAGATAGGTCTGCCAGTCGGCCAGCGGGGCCTCGGCCAGCAGCTTGGCAATTGCCGCGGTGGCGCTGGGCTGCGAGATCGAGAGGCGGTCGATGGCGCCAAGGCCGGCGCCGTCCAGGAAAGCCTGCCAGTCCAGCCCGGGTGCGGCCTTGGCCAGGTCGGCGCGCGCGTGCGGGTTGTAGAGCTTGACCATGTTGCGGTTCTCGACCCGGTCCCAGTGCGCCGCGGCGATCTGGCGCTCCAGCGCCAGCGTGGTCTGGGCGGCCTGCTCGGGGTGCTTCATGCCGGCCAGGCGGGCCAAGGTGGTCAGGTACTCGCCATAGGCCTTGAGCGCCTTGGCAAAGCGCTCTTCCTCGGCCTTCAGGTAGTAGTCACGGTCGGGCAGGCCCAGGCCGCCCTGCCAGGTCAGCGGGCGGTTGATGCCGGGTTCCTTGAAGTCCGGGTACACGGCCAGGCCCAGTGGCAGGTTCATCAGCCCTTGCTGGCGGCCCAGCCAGTGCGAGAGCTCCTTGCGCGTCTTGATGGCGTCGATGCTGGCCAGCAGGGGCTGGATGGGCTTGAGCCCGGCCTGGTCGATGCCGGCCAGATCGGTGTAGGCGCCGTAGTACAGCGCCACTTTCTCGGCCACGCTGCCGGCGGCCTGGGGCTTGGCGGCCAGGCCCTCGACGATGGCGCGCACCTCGCGGTCGCTCTTGTCGCGCAGCTGGATGAAGGTGCCGTACTCGGGCTTGTCGGCCGGAATCTCGACCGTCTTCAGCCACTGGCCGTTGGCCGCGCGGAACAGATCGTCCTGGGCGCGCACGGCGGGGTCGAAGCCGGCGCGGTCCAGGCCGGACTGGGTTTGGGCGGGGGCGGCAAGGCTCAGGCTGAGCAGGGCGGCGGCAAGGGCCGCGGGGCGAAGAGGGCGCATGGGGGGGGGGGGCGGAGGCGTGAAAGGCGCGCAGCCTAAGCGCGCCGACCCTGCGCGGACAAAAGCTCAGTTCAGGGCGCACCCCCGGACAAACCACGATGCACGGCCAAGGCGTCGATGCGGCGCTCGATTTCCGTCATCAATGCACGGTAGCCGGGGCCGTCCACCCCGCCAAATTCCTGCTGCAGGCGCTGCCGGCTCAGGAATTCCGGCAGGTCGGCCACCTTCGGAAAGAAGGCTGTCTCGGGCGGCTGCTGCGCCAGCAGGCGCAGCAGCTCCAGCGGCCGGCCGCTGCCCAGGCGGCCGATGCGCTCGCCCGCGCGGTCGGCCGCCAGGTCGTTGAAGGAGAAGCCGCTGCCGCCGCGCTGGGTATCGCTGAGCTCCTTGGCCAGGCCCAGAGCGTCGCCCATTTGGCCGGCTCCCTGGGCGGCCAGCCAGGCGGAGATCAGGAAGTGCTGGGCCATGTCCTCGCGCCCGGCCAGGCGCAGGCCGGGGCTGGGGCGGTTGTCGGGGTCGCCGATCAGCCGGCCGGGGTCGCGCCCCACGCTGCGCAGGGCCAGCTGCAGCCACAGGGCGCGCAGCTCGGCCGCCGCGGCCTGCCCGCCCTCCACGCGCGCCAGGGCCTCCCGCGCCAGTTCGGGCAGCAGCTGGGCCAGCTCCACGCTGGGGCGTGGCGGCTGCAACTGCCCCACCAGGGCCTGCCAGCGGCGGTGCTGGGCGCGCAGGGCTTCCTGTTCAGCCTGCGGCCACAGGCTCGCCAGGGCGGCCGCGGCCTGCTGCGGCTGCCAGCGCCAGCGCAGCCAGACGGCCTCCTCATCGAGCCGCACGGCCTCGACCATGTCCACCGCCGCCCAGGGCGCGGCGCCGAAGCGCCGCTCCAACGCCGAGCGCGCCAGGCGCAGGCTCAAGCTCGGGGGCAGCGGCAGCCGGCCGATGCGCAGCCGGCGGGGCTGCGGCCACACGGCGCCGCCCACCCAGGAGGGGGAGTCGAGCTCCAGCTCCAGGTTCAGCCACACCGGCCAGGGCCCGAGCTTCCAGGGCAGGCTGGCCTGCAGCAGCGCACCGTCACGGCGCAGCTGCAACTGGGCGCGCTGGCCGGAGTGGGCCAGCAGGGTGTTGAGGTCGGCCTCGCGCAGACGCAGCTCGCTCACGCTGTCGGCCGGCAGCCGGCGCGGGTCCAGTTGGCGCAGCAACTGTCGTCCGCGCGCCAGTTCGGCAGGGCCCAGGCGACTGTGCAGCTCGGGCAGGCGGGGTTCGGTCTGCAGCGCCAGGGCCAGGCCGAGCAGGGGACTCAGAAAGCACAACGCCGCCAGTGCAAACAGCAGCAGGCGGCGGGAAGGGAGTTTCATACGGGGAGTCTGCCAGCCGGGCGGCGGCAGGCCCCGGGTTCAGGGCGTTTTAGCGCTTCTTGTCCAGCTTCAGCGCGCGTTCGACGGCGCGGCGGCCGCCACCCAGCGAGGGGGCGTCGAAGCCCACATGCTTGGGGCCCTTGTCGAACAGGGCATCGCCGAGCCAGTCGGCAGGCAGGCGGCGCGGGGCTTGGGTGTGGCGGGCGGGTTGGCTGTGCAGCATCTTGCTTCTTCGGAGCGGGTCGTGGAATCGACCGATGTGAGCCGCAACGGGGCCCGAAGCCGGTTGGTTGACAGCCCGGTGAAGAAAGTTTGCCACCCAAATACAAGGGTTAACCCTTGGTTTTGCCGGTCCGGCCGCCTTCGTGCGGCCCGTGCACGGCGCCCAAGGGCTTGCGACCGGGCTCCGCCTCGGCCAAGCCGGCCAGGATGCCGCAGTCCGGCCCGGGTGCCGAGCAACGCTGGCGCAGGGTCAGCAACTCCTGCTGCAGGCCCTGCAGCTCGGCCATCCGCGCGGCCACATGCGCGATATGGGCGTCCAGCACCTGGTTGACGCCGCTGCAATCGGCCGGCGGCTGGTCGCGCGCCTGCAAGAGGGCGCGCACTTCGTCCAGCGCCATGTCCAGCGCGCGGCAGCGGCGGATGAAGCGCAGGCGCTCCAGGTGCGCGGGCTGGTAGTGGCGGTAGTTGGCCGGGCTGCGCGCCGGCGGCAGCAACAGGCCCTCGCGCTCGTAAAAGCGGATGGTTTCCACCGCCGTGCCGCTGGCCTTGGCCAGTTCGCCGATCTTCATGATGTGGCGGCTCCTTGCTGCCGATGCGCCGCAAGCGGCCGCGTGGGGCCGAAGCGGCAGGGTCGGCACGCTACACCGAGAATCCCTGCTTTCCGATTCCCAAACCCACCGGCCATGAGCGTCACTCTCGTCAAGACCAAGAAGCTGCCCGCCAGCACGCCCATCTTCTGCACCAGCCCCAGCAGCTGGGACGCCGACAGCAAGCTGCTCAGCCCCGCGCAGCGCGCCTGGGCCAAGGCCGTGGGCTTTGCCGGCAAGGTGGACACGCACACCCTGATCGCCGATGAAAAAGGCGGCATCGCCCTGGTGCTGGCCGGCGTGCGCGGCGCCGATGACCCCTACGCCCTCGCGGCCCTGCCGCAGGCCCTGCCGCTGGGCCGCTACCGCCTGGCCGAAGAGGGCCTGGCACTGGACCCGCAGGCCGCCGCGCTGAGCTGGAGCCTGGGCGACTACGTGTTCGACGCCTACAAGGCGCGCGGCCGCGCCGGCGCCGAACTGCTGCTGGCCGATGGCCCCGAGGCTCAGCGCGGCCTGGCCGTGGCCACCGCCATGTGCGCCACGCGCGACCTCGTCAACACCCCGGCCGAGGACATGGGCCCGGCCCACCTGGCCAATGCCGTCAAGCTGGTCGGCAAGCCGCATGGCGCCAAGGTCAAGGAGATCGTGGGCGACGCGCTCCTGAAGCAGAACTTCCCGGCCATCCACGCCGTGGGCCGCGCCGCCGCAGCCGACCGCGCGCCGCGCCTGATCGAGCTGACCTGGGGCAACCCCAAGCACCCCAGGCTCAGCCTGGTCGGCAAGGGCGTCTGCTTTGACAGCGGCGGCCTGGACATCAAGCCGGCCGACGGCATGCGCCTGATGAAGAAGGACATGGGCGGCGCCGCCAATGCCCTGGGCCTGGCCGCGCTGGTGATGGCCTTGAAGCTGCCCGTGCACCTGCAGCTGCTGATCCCGGCGGTGGAAAACGCCATCAGCGGCAATGCCTTCCGCCCCGGTGACGTGTTCCGCACCCGCAAGGGCCTGACCATCGAGATCGGCAACACCGACGCCGAGGGCCGCGTGGTGCTGTGCGATGCCATGGCCTACGCCTGCGAAGCCAAGCCCGATCTGCTGATCGACATGGCCACGCTGACCGGCGCCGCCCGCGTGGCCCTGGGCCCGGAGCTGCCGGCCCTGTTCACGCGCGACATGGCGCTGGGCCGCGAACTGGTGGACCTGGGCCTGCAGGAGCGCGATCCGCTCTGGCACATGCCGCTGTGGCAGCCCTACCAGGCGCTGATCGAGACGCCAATGGCCGATGTGAGCAACAGCGGCAGCAGCCCGATGGCCGGCGCCGTGACCGCCGCGCTGTTCCTGGACCGCTTCGTGCCGGCCGAGCAGGCCTGGCTGCACCTCGACCTGTTCGCCTGGACCAATCTGTCCCGCCCCGGCCGCCCGGTGGGCGGCGAGGCGCAGACGATCCGCACGCTGATCCATTACCTCGAGCGCCGTTACTCGGCCTGATCAGTCGGCTTGAAGCCGGGTGGTGAACGCGTACCAGTCGATCCGACGCGTCGCGAACATCACCCCGCCCAGCACGGCGAACAGCAGCAGACTGCCCATCAGCAGGGCGGTTTGCTCCAGGTTCAGCACCTGATAGAGGGCGGCATACAGCCCGCCCACCCCGGCGCCGAACATGGCGCCGGCGCGCCAGCGCTTGAACAGCGCGGCCGCGTAGCCGGCCAGCAGCGCGCTCGAGCCCGCCGCCGCCAGCGTGTAGGCCATCACAAAGGCCAGGTGCTCGGACAGCGCCAGCAGCAGCAGGAAGAAGAGGCCCAGCGCCAGCCCCACCAGCAGGTACTGCACCGGGTGCACGCGCAGGGCGCCCAGCACCTCGATCAAGGCCACGGCCACGAACACCAGGGCGATGAAGAGGATGGCGTACTTCATCGCCCGCTCGCTCAGGGAGTAGGGGTTCACCGGGTCGATCAGCTCCACGCCCAGGCTGTCCTTCACCGGCCGGCCCTCGGCCAGCTCTGCGCCTGCCGTGGTGGCCAGGGCGCTGACACGCCACTCGGCCCGGAAGCCCTTGTCGCTGGCCTCGCGCTGCACCGGCAGGAAGCGCCCGCCGAAGCTGGCATGCGGCCAGCTGGAGCGCAGCTGCATCTGCAGGTTTTCGGCCGCGGGCGCCCAGGCGAAGCTCTCGGTGCCCACCAGGTCGAGCTGCATGTCCAGGCGCTGGCGTTCGTTCAGGTCCAGGCGCGGCAGTTGGGCATGCAGGCCCTGGCGGGTGTCGGGGTCGGCGGCTTGCGCGGCGGCGGGTTCACTGCCGCTGGCCGGCGCCGTGGGCGCGCGCAGCAGCAGGCCACTGCCCGGGCGAGGCTGCAGACTCTCGCCATTGAGCTTGAGGCTGACGCTGCGCAGGCCGCGTGCGTCGCTCACCGACAGCAGCAGCTGCGGCGTGGCGCAGCTGAGCGTGCCGCCGTGCCGGGCCACCGGTTGAAGCTCCTTGGCGTCTTTCCACTCCGCCTGCACGGCCAGCCGGCCCACATAGGTGTTGACCTTGAAGAGACCCCGGTGGCGGGCCTCGGGCTGCAGCTCGCCGTTGATGCTGAGCTGGCTGGGCAGGGCGGTACGCACCTGGCTTTCACTGCGTGCCTGGCGCCGCGCCACGCCCTTGCTGTCTTCCTCCACGGTTTCCCACTGCTCGGTGCATTGCTGGCGCAGCACCGGGCCCAGCACGGTCTGCGCCTCGGCCAGCGATTGCCGCACCGACCAGCCCGCCTGCTGCTGGTAGCTCAGGCGCTCGCGCACCAGGCGCTCGATCTGCGCCAACACCAGCGCCAGCATCAGGCACACCGCCACCAGCCCCAGGGCCTTGCCCAGCCATAGCTTGCCTCGCATTCATCGCTCCTCTTGTTGTTGGAGTCGTGATGCTCGGCAGCCGCCGTGAGGGGCTTAGGGCGTTTGTGAAGGCAATGTGAGGCGCACGCGCAAACCCGGTGCGGCGTTCTCGAACTGCAGGCTGCCGCCGTGCAGGGCTGCCACCTGGCGGGCCAGCGCCAGGCCCAGGCCGGAGCCCTTGCGACCATCCGGCCGGGTGGTGGAAAAGAACTGCTCGCCCAGGCGCGCCAGCGCCGCCTCGGGCACGCCGGGGCCGTGGTCGCGCAGGCTGAAGAGCCAGGCACGGCCCTGGGGCTGCAGCTCCAGTTCGAGCGTGCTGCCGGGCGGGGCGAAGTCGATCGCGTTGCCGATCAGATTGGCCAGCAGCAGGCTCAGGGCCTCGGCGTCGCCGCGCAGCGGGGCGGCGGGCAGCTGCTCCAGCCCCTGCCAGTGCAGGCCGCGCTGGCTGCAGCGGTCGGCCTCGTGGCGCACCGCGGCGCGCAGCAGCTCGTCCAGGCGCAGGGGCTCCTGCCGTGCCGGCTCGCTCTGGGCTTCGAGCTTGGAGAGTTCCAGCAGCCGCTCCACCAGGGCCTGCAGGCGCTCGCTCTGCTCCACGACCTGCTGCGCAAAGCGCTCGCGGTCGGGCGCGGGCAGTTCCTCCTGCAGCAGCTCGCCGGCGCCGCGCAGCGCGGTAATGGGGCTCTTGAGCTCATGCGTGAGGGCGCGCACGCGCTGTTCCCACTGGCTGCGGCCTTCCAGGCGCAGGCGCATCGCGTCCATGGCGCGCGCCAGCTGGCCCAGCTCGCCTTGCAGGCGCGGTGCGGGGGCGCCCACGGGCGCATGCAGCGCGTGGTCGCGCAATCGGCGCAGGGTCCAGATCAGCCAGCCGGTGACCAGACTGCCCAGCAGCAGCGCGGCGCCCACCAGGCCGACACCGATCCACCAGATGCGGCCCTCGGTGCGCAGGATCAGCGGCTCCAGGCTGGCCACCGGTCGGCCCACGCTGGCCACGCCGATCAGCGCGCCCGCGGCGTTGCGGATGGGCGCGGCCACCTGCAGCACCAGGCTGGCTTCGTCATCGGGCAATTGCCGGCTTGCGCGGGCGCCGTACTGGCCGCGCAGGGTGCGCAGCACATCGTTCCATTGCGAGTAGTCCTGCCCCACGGCGCTGGGCCGTGCGGTGTCCAGCAGCACCTTGCCCTGGGCGTCGGTCAGGTAGATGCGCAGCACCAGCTGGTTCTTGTGCAGCGCCCAGATCTGCGCCTGCGGCTGGCGCTGCGTCAGCTCCAGCAGGCGCTGCTCCAGGCCCTGCAATTGGCCTTGCTGAAGTGCGTCCGCGCTCAGCACAGCCACCAGGTGGGCGGTCTCGACGAGTGACTCCTCGACCACCTCGCGTACCGCCGGCTTGACCTCGCCCAGCACCACGCGCAGCAGCGCGTAGGCCGTCAGCCCGCAGAGCAGGAAGAAGGCGAGCAGGACGCGCAGGCCCAGGTGCATGCGGGCTCAGAGTTCCAGCGAATAGCCGAGCCCGCGATGCGTGCGGATCGCGTCCTCGCCCGCGCCGGCTTCGCGCAGCTTGGCGCGCAGGGTCTTGATGTGGGTGTCCACCGTGCGGTCGCTGGATTCGCTGGCCGTGCCCCAGGCCTGGTCCAGCAGCTTGTCGCGGCTGAGGATTCGGCCCTGGGCCGCCAGCAGGGCCTGCAGCAGCGCCAGCTCGCGGCGCGTCAGGTTCAGGGCCTGTCCGTCCCAGCGCGCCTGCTGGCCTTCGATGCGCAGGCCCGGCGCCGCAGGGGCCGGGGCACGGCGCAGCAGGCCGCGCACACGCGCCACCAGCTCGCGCGGGCTGAAGGGCTTGCACAGGTAGTCGTCGGCGCCGAGCTCCAGGCCGAGCACGCGGTCGAGTTCCTCGCCGCGCGCGCTCAGCAGCAGGATGGGCGTGGCACTGCCCTGCTGGCGCAGCTCGCGCAGCCAGTCCAGGCCGGAGCCATCGGGCAGGCCGATGTCCAGCACCGCGCAGCGCGGCGGCGCCAAAGCCCAGGCGGCGCGGGCGTCCTTCAGCCAGGCATGGTGCTGCACCTGCAGGCCTTCGCGCTCCAGCGCGAAGCGCACGGTCTGCGCGATGGCCGGGTCGTCTTCCAGAAGGAGGATCATGGCCGGCCCGCTCGGCCGCCCGGAGGGCCGGCGTGCCCTCTCGGGGGGCGGCGACCGCAGGGAGACTGGGGGCGCATCATTTGAGCTTCGTCAGGCCCAGGATGGGGAACAGATCAATGAGGCCGCTGGCCAGCAGCTCCACCGCCAGCGCGGCCAGGATCAGGCCCATCAGCCGCGTCATGATGTTGATGCCCGTGCTGCCCAGCACCTTGGCAATGCGCCCGGCCGCGCTGAAGCACAGCCACACGAAGGCCGCCACCACCAGGCCGTAACCCACGAACACCGCCTGCTGCCACCAGTGCTGGGTCTTCTGTGCGTAGATGACCATGGTGGAAATGGTGGCCGGGCCAGTGAGCAGCGGAATCGCCAGCGGCACGACGGCGATGTTGGCGCCGGCGTCGGGGGCGCTCACCGTGCCGCCCTCGGCCGGCTTGGCGTTCAGCATGCTCAGCGCGTTGATCAGCAGCAGGGTGCCGCCGCCGACCTGGAAGCTGGCGATCGAGATGCTGAAGAACTCGATGATGCGCAGGCCCAGCAGCGCCGAGAGGCTGACCACCGCAAAGCAGGTGAAGGCCGCGATGCGGATCGTCTGCTTGCGCTGTGTGCGGTCGAACTCCTGCGTGAAGGCGATGAAGAAGGGAATCACGCCGATCGGGTTGACCATCGCCAGCAGGGCGACCAGGGGTTTGAAGATGTCCATGGGCGGCGATTCTCAAGGCGCCTGCAGGGCACGCAGATAGCGCAGACCCGCGGCCGTGCGCGCGCCCCACCAGCTGCACAGCTCGCCATCCACCAGGCGCACGCGCGCCTGCGGCGCCAGGGTCTGCACCTCGGCCAGGTGCGCTTCGCCAAAGCGATAGGGCTCGCTGGAAAGCCAGACTTCATTCACCAGCCGCCACAGCGGGGCGTCCGCCGCCAGTTCCGGGTAGCGCGCCGCACCGCTGGCGCCGCCTTCGACGGCCGGTTCGGTGCGCCAGCCCGCATGCGCCAGCAATCGGGCGATGTAGGTGTCGCGCGCCACCGTCATCCAGGGTTGGCGCCATATCAGGTAAAGCACGCTTCGGGTTGCTGTTGATGGCGTTTCCACCAGGGCCTGGCTTAGATCGGCCTGCAGCGCCTCGGCGCGCGCACCCACCCCGTGCTGGGCGGCAAAGGGTGTGCTGAGCTGCCGGATCAGCGCCGGCACGTCCTCCGGTCCGCAGGGGTGGGTGACGATGAGCTCGGTCTGCGGCGCCTGCTGGCGCAAGGCGTCGGCCAGCTCGCGCAGGTTCTCGTCCACGTTCAGCACCACATGGCTGGGCTGCAGGGCCAGCAGGCGCGCCAGGTTCACGTCCTTGGTGCCGCCCACCTTGGGCAGGTCGGCCACCTGTTCACGCGGGTGGATGCAGAAGCCGGTGCGCGCCACCAGCCAGGGCCGCAGGCCCAAGGCGCACAGCAACTCGGTGGCCGAAGGCACCAGGCTGGCGATGCGAACCGGGGTCGAAAGCAGGTCCCTCATGGGGATTGCGGGTTTTCTCTGGGCATAAAAAAGCAACAAGCTCGGGTTGCCACGCGAATCCCGTCACAAGCCGCCGGAATAATGGCTTTGCCGGTTGGGACGCATTGATTCGTTGGTAGGTGTTGATGGGTTGAGGCTCCTTGCGGTTTCTCTGTTTCTTTGTATCTGGTTAAGGGGCCTCCCCATGAACAACAAGCTCTACGTCGGTAACCTCGCTTACAGCGTGCGCGACGAATCCCTGCAACAAGCCTTCGCCCGCTTTGGCACCGTGAACTCGGCCAAGGTCATGATGGATCGCGAAACCGGTCGCTCGAAGGGCTTCGGCTTTGTCGAGATGGCCACCGACGCGGAGGCGCAAGCCGCCATCAACGGCATGAATGGCCAGGCCCTCGAAGGCCGTCCGGCCGTGGTGAACGTGGCACGCCCGCGTGAAGCCCGTCCGGCTGGCTTCGCCAGCCCCTACGGCCGCGGCCCGGGCGGCGGTGGTGGTGGTGGCGGTGGTGGCTATCGCGGCGGCAACGACCGCGGCGGCTACTGAAGCCCTGCCCGACCCGGTTCACTGAACTGAGTCCACAAGGCCCGCCTCGGCGGGCCTTGTGCTTTCTGCGTTTACAAATCCCAGCCCTGCTGGAATTTGACGAACAGCTCGCGCTGCCGCGGCGCGCTCTGCGCCTTGCGCGACCAGTTCGCGCCCACGCTCCAGCCCCGCAGCGCACCGGCGCGCGCCAGCCAGGTCAGGGTGCTCACCTCGTGCGCCTCGCGCCCGCCCGCCAGCCCGGGTTCAGCCGTGCGCACGGTGCGGCCGCGCTGGTGCAGCAGGCGCAGCGCCTGCTCGGGGCTGAAGTACAGCAGCAGCTTGGTCTGCGCCTGTGCCTCGCGTAGCGCCCGTCCGCCGTTCGGCGCACGCACGGTGCCAAAGCCCCAGCGCTGCTCGGCCTCGAACTCCCAGCCGCCCAGCCAGGCGGGCAAGCGCTCGCGCAGCGTGAGTTGGCTGGAGAGCATGTGGCCGCGCCCCACGCGGTCGGCCTCCACATCCAGGCGCTCGCCCCATTCCAGCTCCAGGTGCACATAGGTCCAGCGTGGGCCGGGGTGGCTGTCCAGGCCGAGCAACAGGCTGTTCGGGCGGTGCAGCCGGCCCTGCGCCTGGGCGCGCTGGCGCTGCAGGTTCACATGCCCGAAAACTTCGGTGCTGAGCGGTCCGAGCAGCCAGAAGCCGGGTTGCACCGCCTGGCCGATGGCCTGGCGCCGCTGCACCTGCTGCTCCGGGTCGCGCAGGGCCTGCACGTCTTGCAGGCGCAGCATCGCCTCCCAGCTCAGGATGGGGCCGCCGTCGTCGAGGTGGTGGGGCAGCAGAAACTCAACCGAGCGGCGCTCGATGCCCGCCTGCGGCACGAAGCCGTTGTCGTTGGTAAAGCGCGGTGAGAGGCGCTCCCAGTCGGCCTGCCAGCGCCAGCCCTCGCCGCGGTGCCGCCACGAGAGCCAGCCGGCATGGCCGTCGCGGGCGCGGCCAGCTTCTTGCTCGCGGCTGAACAGCAGGTGCCCGCGCCACTGCTCGGCTTCGCCGGGCTCGCCCTGGAAGTCCAGCCCCAGCACGCTGCTGCGTGCGCCGTCCTCCCACTCGCGCAGCGACACCAGGCCGGCCAGCGCCCAGTCTTCATGCAACTGGCTGCGGTGGCGGGCGAACAGCAGGCGCGAGCGCCGGTCCTCGTCCACGCTCTCGGTGCCGAAGGGCCCGGGGCGCAGGCGCAGGCCGCCGCCGGCGTCCTGCAAGGCCAGGGCGGTGGCCTCGGCCTCGGTGCCGCGCCAGGTGGCGCGCAGGCCCCAGCGCGGGTTGGTGACGGTGCGTGAGTAGAAGGCCAGCAGGCCACGCGCCACGCCCCAGTTGTCTGGCATCACCTGGCCCAGCACATCGCTGCTTTCCAGAAAGAAGGCACGCTTCTCGGGCACGAAGAGCGCGAAGCGCGTGTTACCGGCCAGCTGCGGGTCGTCCAGGTCCACCTGCGAGAAGTCCGGCCGCACGGTGGCGTCCAGCACCCAGTCGGCGCGCGGGCGCCATTGCGCCTCCAGCCCCAGGTTGGCGCGCGGGCTGGCGCGCTGCGGCTCGCCATGGCGCACGGTCAGCTCGCTGCGCAGCACGCGGTGCTGGGCCTGGGCCAAGCCTTGCTGCAGGGCCTCCGGGCGGTCCAGGGTCTGCAGCAGGGCCAGCAAGTGCGGGTGATCGCGCGTCAGCGGCACGCTGGTGAAGGTCAGCATGGTGTCGCGCGGCACGCGCCGGCTCACCATCAGGCGCCAGGGCAACTGGCCATCCAGCGGGTAGCGCAGCGAGGCCAGCGGCCAGCGGATCTCGATGCTGTAGCCATCGGGCAGGCGCTGCGCCGCGGCCTCCACATCCAGGTAATCGGGCGCGGCGTCCTCTTCGTCAGCGGCGGCGCTGTAGAGGCCATCGGCCAGCGATCCGCTGGCATTGACGCGCACGAACTGCGCCACCTGCTGGCGGCCGTTCGGGTCGATCCAGAGCGTGATGGCGTCCTGATCCGGGTAGATCTGGTCGCGCCGCGCCAGCGGGGCGCGGATCTGCGCGGGCTCCGGGTCCCAGGCGCGGAGGGCAAAGATCAGCGCATCGGGCGTGACCAGGATCTGCACGGCGGTGCGGTAGGGGCCGGCATCGGGGGCGCTGTCGGGGCGGAAGCGCTGGAAGGCCTCGAAGGTGGGGGCCGTCTGCCAGACGGCGTCGTCGAGGCGGCCGTCGATGCGCGGCGGGGTGGCAGGGCCCAGCGCGTGGGTGGGCAAATGGGGCAGGGCAGGGGCGGCCATGGCGCTGCACGACAGCAGCGCAGCCAGGGCAAGAAATCGCATGAGGGCGGGGCCCGCAAGGGGCCAATGGATGCAGGTGGCCGGGCGCAAGCGCGGCGCGCGGCAGCGAGAACCGAAGAGCCCACCAGGGCGGCGGTCTTCGGCTTCAGTTAGCAGGGATGCAGCACCTTCATCTCACCCTCCATGGGCCTTGCGGGGGTGGCCCGGTTTGAGGAAGGCGCGCAGTGTAGTGAGGTCGATTCGCGCTGCCAAGCTGACTTTTGGCCAAGCGCTCAGCCACTGCAGCAGGGGCTCGTGCTCAGTCGTCCGAGAAGCTCGCGGCGATGGCGCGGAACTGTTCGGCCACGTCCAGGAAGGCGTCCAGCACATCGGGGTCGAAGTGCGTGCCGCGCCCTTTGCGCAGCACGTCCAGGGCCTCCTCGTGGCTGAAGGCGGGCTTGTAGACGCGCTTGCTGATCAGCGCGTCGTACACATCGGCCACCGCCATCAGCCGCGCCGAGAGCGGAATGGCCGTGCCCGCCAGGCCCTGCGGGTAGCCGCTGCCGTCCCACTTCTCCTGGTGCGAGAGGGCGATCTCCTTCGCAAAGGCCAGGAAGTCGAGGTCCTCGCCCAGCGCCCGCTCGGCCCGCACGATCGATTCGTAGCCGATCGTCGTGTGGGTCTTCATGATCTCGAACTCCTCGGGCGTGAGCTTGCCGGGCTTGAGCAGGATGGGGTCGGGGATGCCAACCTTGCCGATGTCGTGCAGCGGGGCGGACTTGAACAGCAGCTGGATGGCCTCGGGCGTGAGCGCGGCGGCAAAGCGCTCGTTCTGCGCCAGGCGCTCGGCCAGGCAGCGCACATAGCGCTGCGTGCGCAGGATGTGGTTGCCGGTTTCGTTGTCGCGCGTCTCGGCCATCGAGGCCATCGCCAGCACGGTGATGTCCTGGATCGCCTCGATGCGGTGGGTGCGCCGCGCCACCTCGGCCTGCAGGTAGTCAGCCTGGTCGCGCAGGAAGTCGGCGGCGGCCTTGAGCTCCAGCTGGGTGCGCACGCGCGCCAGCACGATGGGGGCGCAGATGGGCTTGGTGATGTAGTCCTGCGCGCCCAGCGCCAGGCCCTCGGCCTCGTCCTCCACCTCGGCCTTGGCGGTCAGGAAGATCACCGGGATGTGGCGGGTGCGCGCGTCGGCACGCAGGCGGCGCAGCACCTCGTAGCCATCGATGCCCGGCATCATGATGTCGAGCAGGATCAGATCGGGCAGCGCGCCGTGTTGCAGCAGGTGCAGGGCGCGTTCACCATGGTTGGCCACGCTGACGCGGTAGTGCGGCCGCAGCAGCTCGCTCATCAAGGCGAGGTTCTGCGGTGTGTCGTCCACCACCAGCACGGCGGGGCGGCGGCTGAGGGCTTCTGGGCTGGGCGTCATGCAAGGTCTCCTGGGGCGGGCCACTGGCGCAGGGCCCGGTCGAAATCGAATTCCTGGCAGGCGGCCCGCACGGCCTCGAAGCGGCTGCCCAGGCCGGCCTGCAGCGCGGCGCTGTGGTGGTCCAGCCAATCCAGGGCGTCGGGGTCGCCCTGCTCCAGGCGTTCGCGCAGGCCGGCCAGCGCGGGGGCGATCTGCTCGGCCGGCACGGGGCTGCCTGCCGTGTCGGCCGTGGCGGCCACTGCAGCGTGGGGCGTGCCGATGGCCTGCAGCACCTCGGCCAGGCGCTCACGCAGGGAGTCGCCGGCTTCCGCGGGCCACGGTGCGATTGCGTCCGAGGGGGCGTCGGCCTGCAGCAACTGCTCCAGTGCGCCGGCCGCGCGTGCCAGCGGGGCCGCCCCCAGCTGTGCTGCCATGCCCTTGAGGCTGTGGGCGCCGCGCACGGATTCGTCCCGCCGGCCGGCCTGCCAGGCCTGCTGCAGGCGCTCGGCCGCACCCTGCTGCTGGGCGGCGAACTGCTCCAGCAACTGCGTGTAGAGCGCGCTGCGCCCCAGGCAGGCCCGCAGGCCGCGCGCACGGTCGAGCGGCACATCGCTGAGGGCAGCGGGTTCGCCGCGTTCCTCGCTGACTGCTGGAGTGGGGTCCTCTCCGGTGCGCTCCTGCACTGCGAGTGCATCCACCGCCGCCGGCAACCAGCGCCGCAGCGCCTGGTAGAGCGCCGCCGGATCGATGGGCTTGGTGAGGAAACCGTTCATGCCGGCGGCCAGGCAGGCGTCGCGGTCCTGGGCGAGGGCGTTGGCGGTCATGGCCAGCACCGGCAGCTCGCGCCACTGGGGGTTCTGGCGCAGGCGCCGCGTGGCCTCCAGGCCATCCATCACCGGCATCTGCATGTCCATGAACACCAGGTCGAAGGCGGGCTGGCTGGCCAGCAGCTGCAGCGCCTGCTCGCCCTGCTCGGCCCCCACCACGGTGCAGCCGATGTCTTCCAGCATCTCCTGCGCCACCTGGCGGTTGATGGCGTTGTCTTCCACCAGCAGCACGCGGCGCCCCTCGGCCCAGCGGCCGCTGGCGGGCGCGGGCGCCACGGACGGGGCCGCGCCCAGGCTGGAGACCAGCAGGTCGAGCAGGTCGGACGGCGTGGGCGGCTTGATCAGCTCGGCGCAGCCCGCCGGCAAGCTGCCCGTGTCCTGCGGGTCGGCGTCCGGGTCCATCAGCAGCACCAGCTGCGGGGCCGGGTGCAGGTCCAGCGCCCGCACGGCGGTGGCCAGCTCGGCGCCGCTGCGGCCTTGCAACTGCCGGTCCAGCAGCACCCAGCGCGGTGCGGGGGCCTGGCGCGCCAGGTTCAGCAGCTCGTCCGCAGTGGCCGCGGGCAAGGCCAGCAGGCCCCAGTTGTGCAGCTGCCGGCACAGCGCGCTGCGCAGCGCCGCGTTGTCCACCGCCACCAGTGCGCGCAGGCCTTGCAGCTCGGGCCGGGTGCGGCCAGCCGGCCCATGGGCCTCGGCGAACCAGGCGCTGAACCAGAAGGTGCTGCCGGCCCCCGGCTGGCTGTCCACGCCCACCTCGCCGTCCATCAGGTCGGCCAGGCGTTTGGCGATGGACAGGCCCAGACCCGTGCCGCCGTACTTGCGGGTGGTCGAGGTGTCGGCCTGCTGGAAGGCCTGGAAGAGCTGGCCGCGCTGCTCCGGGCTCAGGCCGATGCCGGTGTCCTGCACCGCAAAGTGCAGGCGCACGCGCCCGGGCTCGCGGGCCTGGCAGCGCACGCGCACGGCAATCTCGCCGTGCTCGGTGAACTTGACGGCGTTGTTGCCGTAGTTGATGAGCACCTGGCCCAGGCGCAGCGCGTCGCCCATCAGGTAGGCCGGCACCTCGGGGTCGACGTCGAACAGCAGGCTCAGGCCCTTGGCACTGGCGCGCCCGGCGATCAGGTTGCGCAGGTTGCCCAGCACCTCATCCAGGGCAAAGGGGCGCTGCTCCAGCTCCAGCTTGCCGGCCTCGATCTTGCTCAGGTCGAGGATGTCGTTCAGCAGGCCCAGCAGGTGCTGGCCAGCGCTCTGGATGCTGCCCAGGTAGCCGCGTTGCTTGGGCGTTAGCGAGGTGCGCAGCGCCAGGTGGGCCATGCCGAGCACGGCATTCAGCGGCGTGCGGATCTCGTGGCTCATGTTGGCCAGGAACTCCGACTTCATGCGCGCGGCTGACTCGGCGATGTCCTTGGCCTGCTGCAGGGCCTCGGCGGCGGCGTGCTCCTGCTCGATGTCTTCGATGATGAAGAGGGCGCCCTTCTCGGGGTGCTCGGCGTCCAGGAACTGGCCGGTCAGGCGGGCCCAGAACAACGTGCCGTCCTGTCGCTTCAGCTGCTGCTCGCGGCTGTGCCGCTCGCCCCGGCGCAGCACGGCGTACACGGGTTCGCCGCCCGCAGCATCGGCCGCTTCGTCGGCGTACCAGACCCGTGTGGTCTGGCCCAGCAGGGCGCCCGGCGCCACGCCGAGCAGTTGCTCCAGCCGGCGGTTGCAGCGCATCACCACGCGCTCCTGCAGCAGCACGATGCCCACCGGCGCGGCGTCGAACAGGGTGGCGAGCTGCTCGTTGCTGAGCTGCAGGCCCGCGGTGGCCTCCTGCAGCTGGGCGGTGCGTTCTTCCACCAGGGCCTGCAAGCGTGTGCGGTAGGCCTCCAGCTCACGGGCCTGCGCGCGCTCCTCGGTCACATCGGTCCAGATGGCGGCCAGCAGCAGGCGGCCACGCACCTGCACGCCCTGTGCACTGATGCGCACGTCGCGCAGCGTGCCGTCCCGGTGCCGGTGCTGCACATCGAACACCGTGGGTTGGCTGCCGGCCAGGCGCGGCAGGCGCGCCAGGCGGGCCTCGGCCTGGTCCTCGGGCACGATGTCGCCCACGCCCATCTGGGCGAACTCGGCCGCGCTGTAGCCCAGGTTCTGGTGCGCGGAGCGGTTGAACTCCAGGAAGCGGCCGGTGTCCGGTTCCACCAGCACGATGGACTCGCGCGCCTGGTCCGCAATGACGGTGAAGATGCCCTCGCGCGAATGCAGCTCGGCCTGCATGCGTTCGCGCTCGCTCACGTCGCGCAGGATGGCGGTGAAGAGGTGCTGCCCGCCCACTTCCATGTGCGAAAGCGAGGCTTCGATGGGGAATTCGGTGCCGTCGCGACGCAGGCCGCGCAGGCGCTTGTCGGCCACGCGCTGCGCGGCGCTCAGGCCGGAGGACAGGGGCAGACCGCGCATGCGCTCGCCGTGCTGAGCGCGGGTGCGCTCGGGCATCAGGAGCGTCAGCGGCTGGCCCAGCAGCTCGGTGGCGCGGTAGCCGAACATGCGCTCGGCCGCCGGGTTGAAGAGCAGGATGCGCTGTTGATCGTCGGCCGAGACGATGGCGTCCATGGCGCCGTCGATCAGCGAGGCCATGCGCTGCTCGCTCTGGATCAGCGCCAGCTCCTTTTGCTTGCGCTCGGTCTTGTCCAGCCCCTGCATCAGGTAGCCGGTACAGCGCCCGCTGTCGTCCAGGCGCGGGCTGGCGTCGCACAGGACCCAGCAGAGCTGGCCATTGGCGCCCAGCATCTGCAGCTCGATGCTGAAGGGGCTGTGCTGCGCCCACAGCTGGGCCAGCCGCTGCTGCACGGTGGGGTCCGGCAAGACCCCCAGGGCCTCGGTCCAGTGCGGGGCGGGCGGCAGTTCGGTGCCGCTCCAGCCCTTGAGGCGACGCAGCACGGCATTGGCGTACTCAAGCTGTTGGTTGGCGTCGATCTGCCAGACCAGCAGCCGGCCGGCATCGGCCAGCGCCTGGAAGTGCGCCACGCCTTCGCGCAGCTGCGCGCGCGAGCGCTGCACGCTCTCCTGCAGCCGGTTCAGCGTCTGGGCCAGCGTGGCCAACTCCTCCGCACCGTGCTCGGGCACGCGGTGCACGCGGTCCTCGTTGGCCATGAAGTGGGTGCTGGCGGCGCGCATCTGGTCCAGCGGCTGGCTCACATAGCGGCGCAGGGCCCAGGCCAGCAAACCCACCACCAGCGCCGTGGCCCCCCCAAGCGTCAGCACGCGGCGCTGGCTCAGGTAGCGCAGCTCGGCTTCCTCCTGGCGCAGGTCGAAGCTCAGCGCCACCAGGCCGTGCTGCTGGTTGCGCAGCGCCGCGCCGGTGGCCCGGGGGGTGTAGGGCATCAGCACGCTCAGGTTCAGGCCGTCGGGCGAGAGCTGCACATCGGGCTGGTGGTTGAGCTCCTGGCGGGCCAGTCGCTCGGCGCCGAGCTCCGGCCACACCTCCCGCAGGGACCGCCCCCGCCAGGCCAGGCGGTTGGCGGCGATGACGGTCTGCTTCATGTCCGTCAGCACCACCCGCTCGGCGCGCAGATCGGTGGCGCTGAGGGTCAGCTCGGCCTCCATCTCGGGCAGATTGCCCGGAACGTGACGTTCGGCCAGGCGGCTCAGGCGGTCGGCCAGGGCGCCGGCGTCGCGCTCGGCCTGCTGCTGCAGCACCGTACGGCCATCCGACACCGCCCGCAGATAGGACTGCAGCACCACGGCGGCCACGGCCAGCAGCAGCAGGACGGGGATGACGGTGCGCAGCCGAAATCTCATGTGGGCAGGAAGCGGGTGTCAAACAGATCGGCCAACTCGCGCGGCTGTTGCAGCAGGCCGGCCTTGAGCATCACGGCCTGCAGGGCCAGGGCGCGCTCCAGCAGCGGGCTGCCGGGGCTGAGCCAGCGGCGTGCGGTGGCCGCGTCGGGCTGGCGCAGGCCGCGCAGGGCGTGCGGCACCTGCTCGGGGGCCAGCTGCAGGCGCGCCGCCGTGCGCCGCGCGGCATCCTCGGGCTGGCGCTGCCAGTGGGCCAGGGCGTCGAAGTGCGCCTTCAGGGCCGCAGCCAGATGGCCGGCGTGCTGGGGCAGGGCATCGCTGCGCACAGCCAGCACATCCACGATGCGCCAGGGGATGGCGCGGCTGTCGAACAGGCGCCGCGCGCCCTGGGCTTCGAGCTGGGTGATCCAGGGCTCGGCGCTCACCACCAGATCCACTTCGCCGCGGCGCAGCAGGTCGACGGATTCCACCAGGGTGCTGGGCACACGCTTCAGCTGCTCGGGCTGCAGTTGCTGGGCATGCAGGAAGCTCGCCAGCATCACCGCGCCGGCCGCGCTCTCTTCCACGGCGATGCGCTTGCCGGCCAGTGGGGCGCCCACCGGCAGCTGCGGATGGGCCATCACGGCGTCTGCGCCCTCGGAGAGATCGAGCACATTGACAATGCGCATTTCCACGCCGTCGTGCACGGCGGTCAGGAACTCGTCGAGCGTGAGCTGGGCGGCGTCCAGGTGGCCGACCGCCAGGGCCCGCAGGGTGTCGGTGTTGGACATCAGCTCCACCAGCCGCACCCGCTCCGGCGCCAGCCAGCCCAGCTCGCGCGCCAGGAACAGCGGCTCATAGCCGGGGAAGACGATGCTGCCCAACCGCAGCGGGCGCTGCGGGGGTGCGCAGGCCGCCAGACTGACCAGCGACCCCAGACCCTGCAGGATGTGCCGACGCTTGATGGCCACGCGCGCTCCGGTTAGCGACCCTCCGATCGGGAACCGAGTGTGCCCGTCCCGCCGGGCCGATGGCCTAGCGCGACTTGATCTGTCTCAACCTTCGGCCCGCGGCTTGCGGCCGCGCCCGCTCAGCAGCTTGTCGAACAGGGCATTGGGCAGCAGGCGCATCAGCTTGGCCACCACGCCCATCTGCCAGGGGATGACGCGGTAGCTCACACCGGCCTCGATGGCGCGGAAGGCCTTGGCCGCAAAGGCATCGGCCGGCATCAGGAAGGGCATGGCGTAGCTGTTCACGCGCGTCAGCGGCGTGTCCACGTAGCCGGGCACCAGGGTGACGACCTGCACGCCACTGCCGCGGCATTCGATGCGCAGGGCCTCGCAGTAGCTGACCACGCCGGCCTTGCTGGCGCAGTAGGCGCCATGGCCCGCCAGACCGCGGATGGCAGCCACGCTGGCCACGCCGACCAGGCGGCCGCTGCCGCGCTGGCGCATGGGCTCGATGAAGGGCTGGAAGCTCACCGCCGTGCCGTAGACATTGGTGTCGAGCACCTGCTTGAACACCGGCAGGTCTTCGGCCAGGGCGGTGTCCACGCCGATGCTGACGCCCGCGCTGGCAATCACTGTGTCGGGCAGGCCCTGGCGGGCGATGCAGTCTTGGGCGGCGCGCTGGAAGGCGGCGGCATCGACCACATCGGCACCATAGACGGCCCAGCGCGACGGGTCGAGCTGCTGTTCCTGCGCCCAGGCTTGCACCACCTCGACGCGGCGGGCCTGCAGGGCCAGGCGCCAGCCGGCGCGGTAGTAGTGCAGGGCCAGGGCCTGGCCGATGCCGCTGGAGGCGCCGGTGATGAAGACGAGTCGCTGGGTCATGGGCGGGGCAGGGTCTGCATCACGGTGCGGCTGGGGCCGCGGAACTGCAGCAGGCCGCTGGCATGCTGGTAGTCGAAGCCCTGGGCCTGCAGCTGCAGGCGCGGGGCGCGCGCATCCACCGCCACGTCGCTTTGCAGGCGGCGCTCGGGCACCAGGGCGGTGAGTTTTTCGGTGCGCAGTTCCAGCTCGGGGGCGGCGCTGCCCGGGTCGGCGCCCACCGCGAAGCGGCGTACTTGTACGGCGCCGCTGAGCACCAGGCGCTCGCCTTTGGAGGGGCCCTGGCCGCGCGCGGCGGTCACCAGCAGGGTGCGGCCCAGCTCGTCCTGCATGCGCAGCTCCAGCTGGTCGACCTCGATCTGGTCGTCATCGGGGTAATGGCGCAGGCGTTCGCCGCGCAGCCAGGCCTGCTGGCGGCCGTCGGGCAGGTAGCGCAGCAGCTCGAACTGGCGCATCTCGTAGTCGGGCACATGGCGCAGCGGCACGGCCTCGGTGGGGCCCTGCGGCAGCGGGGTCTGACGCACCAGCCAGGTGGTGAACAGTGCGCCCAGGGCCAGCACGGCCAGGGGCAGGTAGTTGAACAGCCAGGTCTGGATGCGCCAGACCCAGGACTGGCGGGCGCGGCGCGGTGTGCCCGCGCCCAGGGGAGCCAGCGCCGGACTGGTCATTTCCCGTCCAGCGTCTGGCAATGCGCGGCAAAGATGCGGCCGTACTGCCCCGCGGCCACCAACAGCAAATCGCAGGCTTCCCGCGCCGCGCCGTAGCCGGCCGCCGCACGCGTGACGTGCTGCGCCACCGCCAGCACCTCGGCATGCGCCCCGGGTGGGGCGATGGCCAGGCCGGCGCGCAGCAGCAGCGGCAGGTCGGGCCAGTCGTCGCCCATCGCGGCCACTTCGCTCCAGGCGATGCCCAGCTCGGCCAGCAGGCCTTCCGCGGCAGCGAGCTTGTCCTTGATGCCGTAGAGCGCGTGGCGGATGCCCAGATCGGCCATGCGCCGACGCACGCCAGGGGCGTCGCGACCGGTGATGACGATGGGCTCGATGCCGGCGTGCTGCAGCGACTTCAGGCCGTGGCCGTCGAGCGTGTTGAAGGCCTTGAAGGACTCGCCCTGCTCGCCGATGTAGATGCGGCCATCGGTGAGCACACCGTCCACATCAAAGATCATGGCCTTCATGCCGGGGCCCTCGCCTTGGGCAAGGAGCAGCAGCTCGGGCGGAAAGGAAAGAACGGGTTTCACTCAGATCACCTTGGCGCGCAGCAGGTCGTTACTGCTGATGGCGCCGACCAGGCGTCCGGCTTCATCGACCACCAGCACCACGGTGATGCGCGCCTCCTCCATCAGGTCGGCGGCATCCACCGCCAGGGCCTCGGCGCGGAGGGTCCGCGGCCGGGCGTGCATCACGTCGGCCGCGCGCAGCGGGCGCAGGTCGGTGCCGCGCTCGATCAGGCGGCGCAGGTCGCCGTCCGTGAAGATGCCCTGCAGGACGCCGCTGCCATCCACCACCACGGCGCAGCCCAGGGTCTTGGCGGACATGGTCTTCATCATGTCGGTGAAGGGCGTGTCCGGCGCCACGGTGGGCAGGGCCTCGCCCTGGCGCATCAGGTCCTTCACGTGCGTGAGCAGCTTGCGCCCCAGCGCCCCGCCGGGGTGGGAGCGCGCGAAGTCCTCGGGGCGGAAGCCGCGCGCATCCAGCAGGGCCACGGCCAGAGCGTCGCCCAGCGCCATCTGCGCGGTGGTGCTGGCGGTGGGGGCCAGGTTCAGCGGGCAGGCCTCCTGCTCGACGCGGCTGTCGAGCACGCAGTCGGCATGGCGGGCCAGCGTGGACTGGGCGTTGCCGGTGATGGCGATCAGCTGCACGCCCAGGCGCTTGATGACGGGCAGGATGACGGCCAGCTCATCGCTTTCGCCGCTGTTGGAGAGGGCCAGCACCAGGTCCTGCGCGGTCACCATACCCAGGTCGCCATGGCTGGCTTCGGCCGGGTGCACGAAGAAGGCCGGCGTGCCGGTGCTGGCCAGGGTGGCGGCGATCTTGCGCCCCACATGCCCGCTCTTGCCCATGCCCATGACGATGACGCGGCCGCGGCTGGCCAGCACGATCTGCACGGCGCGCGCCATCGACTCGTCGATGCGGTCAATCAGGGCCGTCAGGGCCTGAGCCTCGATGCGCAGGGCTTCGCGCGCGGTTGCAATCGGGTTGGGAGGCATGGGGCGGCAGTTTATCGAGGCAAGATTCGGCCCCTGCGGGCTTGCGCCCAGTTCCTGCCGAGGTATGTGATGAGCGTTCGACTGTTTGCGTCCACCCTGTGCGCCCTGCTGGCGCTGTGGGTGCCCCCCCTGCAGGCCCTGGCCCAGGATTGCCCCCCGGTGGCGGCCCCGCCCACGCCCGATCAACTGCAGCAGGGCCAGGCCAAGGCGCGCGACCGCGGCGCGCTGTGGAGGCTGAAGAAGGACGGCCGCACCTCCTACCTGTACGGCACGGCCCATGTCGGCCAGCTGGACTGGATATTCCCCGGCCCGAACCTGCGCCAGGCCCTGCGCGAAACCGAGGTCCTGGCGGTGGAGGTGGACGTGACCGCGCCCGACACCCAGCGCGAGATGGCCGAGGCCCAGCGCAGCGCCGCCCCGCTGCCGCTCAGCACGGAAGAGCAGCAGCGCCTGGACACCCAGGCCAAGGCCGCCTGCGTGCCCACGCAGGCGCTGGCCCATCTGCACCCGGTGATGCAGGCGGTGACCTATGTGGCGCTGTCCGGCCGCCGTGCCGGGTTGGATCCGGCCTTCGGCCAGGAGATGGCCCTGCTGGGTGCCGCCCGCAGCCTGCAGCGCCCCATCGTGGCGCTGGAAACCATCGGCCTGCAGATGTCGGTGCTGCTGCCCAAGGAAGAAAGCAAAGCCCGCCGCATGCTGCACATGACGCTGGAAGGCCTGGAGAAGGGCGAGAGCCCACGCACCCTGGAGCGCCTGGGCAAGGCCTGGGTCGAGGGCGACCTGGCGCTGCTGGGGGACATCGAAACCCTGTGCCAGTGCAAGCCCAGTGAAGAGGAGCGCGCCTTCCACAAGATGCTCAACGACGACCGCAACCCGCATCTGGCGCGCCGCATTGCGGAGGAGCATGGCAAGGGCAAGCCGGTGCTGGCGGCCGTGGGCCTGCTGCACATGAGCGGACCGCAAGCCCTGCCCGGCCTGCTCAAGGCCCAGGGTTTCGAAGTGGAGCGTTTGCACTGATGACGCTGGCTGCTTATCTCATCGTGCTGGCCGGAGCGGTCAGCCCCACGGCGGCGGAACTGCGCGCCCAGATCGAGCGCGAGATCGGCGTGCCACGCTGCACCGAAACGGCGCAGTGCCGCACCCTGGCTGTGGGCAGCCGCGCCTGTGGCGGACCGGAGCAGTACCTGCCCTATTCGACGCTGACCGCCAAGCCCGAGCGCCTGGAGCAACTGGCCGAGGCGCACCGCGCCGCGCGCCGGGCCGAGAACCAGGCCAGCGGCCGGCTGGGCACCTGCATCGCCCTGATGGACCCGGGTGCGCGCTGCGTGCCGGCCACCCAGCGCTGCGAGACGGCAGGCGGGAAAGACGAGATCTAGGAGTCTGCGCGGCAGAACGAAATCGGCTGCAAGCCCCGAAACGACCGTGCACTGGGGTGCGGCTTCTCGTTGCGTACCTACGGGTACGCGCCTCGAATCCGTACACCCATTGCCCGCTCGCCTCGGGTCTTTCGCTTCGATCTCTTCTTCCGCGCAGACTCCTAGCGCGCCGCGCGCGACAGGCGCAGCCGCCGCCCGTCGGCGGCGCGCAGCAGCAGGTCGCCGCCGGGCTCGAAGTCGAAGCGCGCCACCTGCGGCAGGAAAGCCAGCAGGGCGGCCTCCTCGGCTTGGCGCGCCGGCTCCTGGCAGGCCATGCGCGTACTGGCCGGTGCGCTCAGGCTCAGGCCGCCGTCCCGGGTGTCAAAGCGCGCCGAAAAGCGGTTGCACGGTGTGCGTCCGCTGACGCGGCCGTCGGGCTCGAACTGGAGGCTGCTCAACCTGGGGCTGAGCGAGGGCGCGCCATCCAGGGCATCGGCTTGCCAGGCTGCGCCTTCCAGCAAGGTGGCCGGCCGACCACCGCAGCCCAGGTACACCTTGCCCCGGTAGGTCACGCTGACCTGCCAGGGATGGGGTTGGGCGCTCCGCGCGTCGCGGCACAGGCGCCGCTCCGCGGACAGCAGGGCAGGGTGCCCTTGCACCTCAATGCCCAGGGCCGCCGCGCCTGGGCTGGTGTCCGGGGTGAACAGGGTCTGGGTGCGGAAGCGCAGGCCGTCCTCGGCCTCGAACACGATCTCGTCCTGCCCCTGCAGGCGCAGGCTCCAGCGCGGCTGGTGGCCCTGGGCCTCAAAACGGGGGGGCGCCAACTGCACTGCGGTGGCGCTGGCGGCGGGCCGGGGCGTCAGAGGGGTGAGTGGGGCGAGGTGGGCGTGGGGGGCCACAGGCGACTGGGCCGCCACGGCGGCAACCGGGCGGGCCGGTTCAATGGCCCGCTGGCTTGAACTGCTGCAGGCCGCCGCCAGCACGCAGGCCGCAAGCGCGGCGGCACTGCGGGGGAACATCAGAAGGGAATGTCGTCGTCCATGTCGTCGAAGCCGCTCGCGGGCTTAGGTGCCGGCGCAGGGCGCTGAGGCGGCGCCGGGCGGGCGGCAGGCCGCTGCGGGCGCTCGGCCGGAGCCTCGTGGCCATAGTCGTCGCCACCGCCGCGGGCATAGCCACCGCCGCCGCCACCACCGCCGTCCTCACGGCCGCCCAGCAGTTGCATCTGCTCGGCAATGATCTCAGTGGTGTAGTTGTCGCGGCCGTCCTTGTCCTGCCACTTGCGGGTCTTCAAGCGGCCTTCCACATACACCGGGCGGCCCTTCTTCAGGTATTCGCCGGCAATTTCGGCCAAACGGTCATAAAAGACCACGCGGTGCCATTCGGTCTCTTCCTGGCGTTCGCCGCTGTCCTTGCTCTTCCAGTTGCGCGTGGTGGCGATGGACACATTGCAGACGGCGGCGCCCGAGGGCGTGTAGCGCAGTTCGGGGTCGCGCCCCAGATTGCCGAGAACGATGACTTTGTTGACCGAGGCCATGACGAGCTCCACCAAACGGTGTGAATGAAGAAAGGGGCGGAATGATAGTAGGGTGGGCTAGCCGCAGGCCTTCAGCAGGCGCTGGCGCAGCTGCGCGGCGTCGATGCTGCCCAGGCCCTGCTGGGCCAGATGGTCGAGCAAGGGCTCCAGTCGGGCGGGCAGTTGCCGTGCATCTCCGCCTTGCAGCGCCTGGAACAGCTCGGCAATGCCCTGCACGAAGCGCCCCTGCGCCTGGCGCATGGCGTCCAGCGCGTGCAGGTTGTCAAAGGCCCAGCCGATCTTGTCGCAGAAGGTCTCCAGCAGTTCGCGCTGCAGCTCGGCCAGCGGCAAGGGCGGAGTGACCAGCACGACGAACTCGTGCTGCTCGGGGGTGCCCACATAGAGTGCGGCGCTGCGGGAATCGATGCTGCTGCGGCGCTCGCGAAACGCTTGCTGCACGGCGCTCCAGAAGGGCTGGGCAGCCAGTTCGGGCGTATGCGAGTCGGCCATGTGCGCATAGGCGCCGGTGGCGGCCACCACCACCGGGGTGCTGGGGCTGGGCTGGTCGGCTTCGTGCAGCACGCACAGCACGCCGTCGGCGCCCACGTCCAGGATGGCGCTGACCTGGTTCAGCACGCCGGAGGCGAACTCGCGCAGCGAGCGCACGTGGTACAAATCGGTCGAGGCTTCGAGGATGCGTTCCAGACCGGCGCGGTTGCGCTCGATCATGTTCAGGCCTTCGTAGGCACGCAGCGAGCTGATGACGGTGGTGAAGAGCTTCTGGCTGCTCAGCTCGGTCTTGTTCTTGTAGTCGTTGATGTCGTACTGCAGCACGACCTCGCGCTCGGGCGCCTGGCCGGGCTGGCCGGTGCGCAGCACCACGCGCACCAGATGGTTGTTGAGCTCCTCGCGGATCTGGCGCGCCAGGCGCAGGCCGGCGTCCTCGGTCTCCATCACCACGTCCAGCAGCACCAGGGCGATGTCGGCCTCGCGGCGCAGCATCATCAAGCCTTCGGTGCCGGAGTAGGCCGAGAGCACCTGTACCGAGCGCTCCTTGTAGACCACGTTGGACAGGGCCAGGCGGGTGGCCGAGTGCACGTCAGGTTCGTCGTCCACGACGAGCACGCGCCAGGGCGGCAGCGTCTGGGTGCTGCTGGTGTCGCTGTCGTCGATCAGCCAGTCGTCTTCGTTCGGTGTGTCCACGGCGTTCATGCGGCGATGTTCCCCGGGTCGGGGCGGCGGCGGGATGCCGCAGCTGCTGGCCAGTCCAGCTTATAGGCCAGAGTGCCGGCCTGTCCAAGCCCGGGGGAACGCCATTGGCAAAGTCCCTTGGAGGGCGTCGCGCCGGGCGTTTTGCACGCCCGTCAGGGCTGTGCCGCTTCGGCGCGACCGCGCCGGGCCGCAACAATCGCCCGCTTTGCGTTTCCCCTTCCCGCCATGCCGCCCTTGCCGCAACCACGCTTCGAACGCTTCTACAACCATGCCGAGCTGGGCGAGCTGCTGGACGCCTACGCGGCGGCGCGGCCGCGGCTGGTGGAAAAGTTCTCCATCGGCAAGAGCCAGGAGGGCCGCGACATCTGGCTGCTGGCCCTGACCAACTACGACACCGGCGCGCACGCCGACAAGCCGGCGCTCTGGGTGGACGGCAACATCCACGCCGCCGAGCTGCTGGCCTCCACCGCCTGCCTTTACTACCTGCACCAGCTGCTGAATGGCTATGGCAGCGACGCCGCCATCACCCGGCTGCTGGACACGCGCACCATCTATCTGGTTCCGCGCCTGTGCCCGGACGGCGCCGAGCTGGCCCTGGCCGAGCGCCCGCGCCATGTGCGCTCGGGCACGCGCCGCTACCCCTATGACGAAGCGCCGGTGGATGGCCTGACGCCCGAGGACATCGATGGCGACGGTCGCATCCTGAGCATGCGCATCAAGGACGCCAACGGCGGCTGGCGCCAGCACCCCGACGACCCGCGCGTGCTGATCCCGCGCGCGCCGGGCGAGTTCGGCGGCACCTATTACCGCGTCATGCCCGAGGGCTTCGTGCAGGGCTTCGACGGCATCCAGGTGCGCGTCAACAAGGATGTCGAGGGCCTGGATCTGAACCGCAACTTCCCGAGCGAGTGGCGCCAGGAGTTCGAGCAGGTGGGTGCCGGCCCTTACCCCACCAGCGAGCCCGAGGTGCGCGCCGTGGTGGATTTCGCCGTCAAGCACCCCAACATCGGCGCGGCCATCAGCTACCACACGCACTCGGGCGTGATCCTGCGCTGCTGCGGCACGCGCAGCGACGACGACATGATTCCCGAGGACCTCTGGTCCATCAAACGCTTCAGCGAGCTGGGCACGCAGCACACCGGCTACCCGGCCATCAGCACCTGGCACGAGTTCAAGTACCACCCCAAGGAAGTCATCACCGGCACCCAGCAGTGGTTCTACGAGCACCTGGGCGCACTGTTCTGGGTGGTGGAGCTGTGGAGCCCGAACAAGGCCGCCGGCATCACCGACTACAAGTGGATCGACTGGTACCGCGAGCACCCCGCCGAGCATGACCTGAAGCTGATCCGCTGGAGCGATTCGCTCGGACCCGACACCGCCTTCGTCAACTGGAAGCCCTTCCAGCACCCGCAGCTGGGGGAGGTGGAAATCGGCGGCTGGGACCTGATGAACTTCTGGCGCAACCCGCCGCCGCAACTGCGCGAGCAGGAGGTCAAGCAGTTCCCGCTGTGGATGAACCAGCTGGCGCTTTCGCTGCCGCGCCTGGAGCTGCTGCAGGCACGCGCACAGGCGCTGGGCGAAGACACCTGGCGCGTGCGCCTGGCGGTGTGCAACAGCGGTTTC
>NZ_JAYRMO010000035.1:0-54329 GCF_041912635.1 Inhella sp. | reverse complement strand
GGCTGGCGCTCAGGTAGTCAGCCAGTCGTGCTCCCGCACCCAGTACCGCCTTGGTTCGCGCCATGCCGAGCTCCACAGAGTAGGTGGCGCTCATTGTGGGCGAAAATCACCTAACCGAACAGTATTGAGGCCTGACCCAATACTGCAAGCTGCGCGCGGGTGATGTGGCGCAGCTGGGGGCTGCGGCGGTGCGGGTGGTGGATGGGGATCCGGAGCAGTGAGGCCATAGGACACAGGGGCCAGCGCCATCCGTGGCGCCGGTGCAGACCGCCTCCAGCACCACCGGTGTGGCCACGGCCTGGGGCAAGGAGCCAAAGGCTGCTGGTGGTGGGGAACACGGCGGTCAACTTCGGGTTCTGAGATGTGCGCCCAGTGAGGCGCCGCCGGGCCCTGGCCTAAGCTTGGCCGCCCCTTGCAACCCAACCCGAAAGCGAGCCCGCATGAAACGCGTTACCGGCATCGGCGGCATCTTCTTCAAGGCCCAAGACCCCAAGGCCCTGGCCGCCTGGTACCAGAAGCACCTGGGCATCGACGTCCAACCCTGGGGCGGCGCCGCCTTCAGCTGGAACGGCCCCGACAACCCGCAGGGCGTGGGCAGCACGGTGTGGAGCCCCTTCGCGGCCGACACCGCTTACTTCGCCCCCAGCACCGCCCCCTTCATGGTCAATTACCGCGTGGCCGATCTGCACGCCCTGCTGGCCCAGCTGCGCGCCGAAGGGGTGCAGGTGGAGGACAAGGTCGACGAATCCGAATACGGCAAGTTCGGCTGGGTGATCGACCCCGAGGGCAACAAGCTGGAGCTGTGGCAGCCGCCGGAGGGACAGTGAGCGGCGCTGGGCGGGGGCGCCGCAGCGCCCTTGGCCAGCGGCGCACCGAGCCCTCGCCCTTGGCCGCATCCCCCTTCTTGGCGGATTCAAACGGCACGAGCCGGCGAGATACTGGTTCGACCCAGTTTCCAGCGCAGGCTCCGCGCACAGAGCAAGGTGCCGCGGTAGATTGCAGATTTTTATTTGCCCGGGCGTGCTTCGACCAATGGAGCTAAGTTGATGACTGGCAAAGAAATTTTGTGTGCCGCTCGGCCGGTGTTACACCGCGGTGCGAGTGTTAAACGGAGCGCGTGCGCTCTAAATCCAAGTTAAACCTCATGTATCCGGCAGAGATCGAGCACTTGCACACAGTCCTGAGTTCATTGCCAGGTCTGGTTGAGATTTCAAGCAACATTTTCGGTCTCCAAGGTTTGGAATCGGAGCAACTTGGCTCACTCGAATTTGCTCGGCTTCCGCTTGGCGCCATCCGTAGAACTCTCGGCGGTCTGGATGGAGAGGCACTTGTTCAAACCGAATTCCGCGTTGAACCTCTTGCGCGCTATCCCAACACAATCGAGTTCTTGGCCTGGTTTGTCCGTGACCAATCACGGGGAGGAGTGCCCATCCAGCTCAGGCCGTTTGCTTTGCCTCCTCAAGCAGGCGAATTGATCCAACTCGGGACGTCACTGCTCTGGCAGATTGATTTTTTCTGCATCGTACCGATGGGTGACAGATCAAGCGCGCATCTCACCGCAATCGATCGAATCGCAAATGACTTAGAGTTTGCGTTAGAAATATATGGCCATCTGTTGACGAAGAATGATGTTTAACCTTCCGTTGCAGCGGATCTGCGCCAGCTTCGCTGGCTTGGCCGCTGAACTCCAACGTTATGCATCCTGAAACTTCGGTCGTGCCAAGCGACAAGTTCGATCTTGCCGCCGCGAACGCTGCAGTCGAGGCAGGGTGGCCTGCGATCAAACCTAGCGCAGATCGACTCCTGCAGTGGGTTCAGGATGCCAATTGGCCTGTTGCGCAAGTCCTCGCTCCTGCACTGGCTACTGTTGGTGCGCCGCTTGCGCCTTATGTCCGTCGAGTGCTGGCGGGCGAAGACGAAACGTGGAAGTACCACCTCATCGGAACGGTCGTAGCTCAATCCCAGGAACTGATTTCTGCCCTTCGCCCAGAGCTTGAGCGCATTGCGTTTTTCCCCACTCCTTCCGAGCGCGCCGAGGAAGTTTGCGATGTTGCCCGTGAGGCGCTGGAGCAATGAGCAAATTGCATAACCTGCCATTGGAGCGGACCGCCTGCGGCCTCCGCTCATCTTCACGTTAGCAATCAAGATGAAGAGTCGTGTTTGCTTGGCGATTGCAGCCATCCTTGGTGTGAATGCTGTTCACGCACAGTTCGCGCGCTCGGAGGGCACGTTCACGTCGCCTCTTACTACCGTGCGCGTGGTGCTGCTTGATCCGGAAAAGGGCGTAGCCGCAGCCAGTGCCGTGGTTGTCGTCGGCACGTGCTCCGCTTCGGTTTCCGGGGTGGGTCAAATTCGGTCTCGGGTTCTGAGCATTGAGCCTTACGTCAAAGTCCCCGGCGGCGAAGCTTGCAAAGTGAATTTCGAGTTTGATCGCAGCTGGAAGCAAGTTAAGGTGAGCTCGCATGAATGCGCTTCCTATGGCGGCGCGTCCTGCGGATTCGAAGGCCAGACCGCGAGGAGGCGCGATGATCGCTAACCGGTCATTGCAGCGGACGCCTTCGGCGCCCGCTGAACTCCGACGTTGGCCATTGAAGGACACAACCATGAAGCATGTAGCGTCCGTAATCCTAGCTCTGCTAAGTCTGCCTCTGTTTGCCGCCGACATTGCTTCGTGCTCCAACCCAAGCGGGAAAGGTTACTTTCCCGAGACAGGTTTCGTCACAGCCAAAGACAGTGGGTGGAACGAAGAGAAGATTACTGGCGGCATAACCAAGCTTTCAAAGCGAGGCGACAACGAATACGACATTTTGTTTGTCGATACTCGGAAGGAAATCATTTCCGCGCGCCAGGATGGTGGCCAAGTCCTACTTCTCAACCGCGGGAAAAATGTGGTTTCAGTCTTGGTCGTCTATCCGGGCAAAACAGCTGAGGTCTATACGTTCCTCAAGACCAACTCAGGAAAGCTGGAATACATCCATACTCTTAGTCGCGCTGGTGATGGTGTCCTTATCACCAAAGCATCTGTCATGCGTGGAGACTGCGATTACATTAATTTTGGGGCTCTCTAGCGTATTGCGTTCAATGGCGAACCCTACGTTCGAGGGGAGCTGCGCTAAAAGCCGCGCAGCCCCCTCAACTCCACGTTGGCCGGCAGAGTGATTTCGCCCTCACCAATCTGCCCGAAGTGCGCGGGCGATATGGAATTTCAGCCTCCCCTTAAACACACACCACTATTGGGATGGCTGAGCCGAGAGCTTACGCACTGGGCAATAGTTGGATTGACCGCTATCGCAGTCGTGAGCTTTTCGGACCACAGCTATTTGGTGGTAGGTTTTGCAGTTGCTGGTGCCCTACTGGTTTACAGGGCGAGCCACCGGTTCAATCAGCGAAAAGTGCAAGGGCCTGGGCTCTACTACTGTAAGAAATGTCAGTACTACCGGAATCCCGAGGCTAATTAGATTGCCAGCGATTCCATCCAAGCCTTCTACAGGGACTCCCCCTCTGGCCAAGCGCTAGTTGGGTATTCCATTCAAAGCGGTTCTGGTTGCCTGCTCTTAATGTTGCATTCAAGGGGTCGGTGTTTCGACCAGAACCAGTCTTCAGCGCATGAGCAGGGCGGCCCCATTCAATAACCCGGAGGTTTGAGTCTTGCTGAACAACTCCCTCCAAACCCCCCGCCTGCTGCTGCGCCCCTGGCGCGACTCCGACCTCGCCCCCTACGCCGCGCTGAACGCCGACCCGGAGGTGATGCGCCACTTTCCTGCCTTGCTGAGCCGCGAGGAAAGCGCCGCCCAGGCCGCGCGCATCCGGGCGAAGCTGGACGCACAGGGCTGGGGCCTGTGGGCGGTGGAGGTCAAGGGCGGGCCGGCCTTCATCGGCTTCGTGGGCCTGGCCGTGCCGGGCTTTGAAGCGTCCTTCATGCCCGCCACCGAAATCGGCTGGCGGCTGGCGCGTTCGGCCTGGGGGCAGGGTTATGCCAGCGAGGCGGCGCGGGCCGCGCTGGGCTTTGGCTTTGCGCAGCTGGGGCTGGAGGCCATCGTCTCCTTCACGGCGGTGGGCAACCTGCGCTCGCGTGCGGTGATGGAGCGCATCGGCCTGCAGAACAGCGGCCAGGACTTTGACCACCCACGCGTGCCCGCGGGCTCGCCGCTGCGCCGCCAGGTGCTGTACCGGTTGAACCGAAGCGCCTGGCCGTCCGAAGTGAGTCTCGCAAGACCCTGACCCCCGGCAAAGCCCGCCCAGGCTCCTACAGTGGCGGGTTTTGACGACGGCGGAGAGCGCGCATGCGGGGCTGGCGAGGAATCGGGATCGGGTTGCTGCTCGGAGTGCTGGGCGTGGGCGCGGCGCAGGCCCAGCAGGCCAGCGCGAGCGTGCGCAGCGAACAGGCCACCGCGCGTCTGCTGGTGCATGCCCCCGACGGCGTGGGCGCGGGCAAGACGATCTGGGCCGGCGTGCAGATGCAGCACGAGCCGGGCTGGCACACCTACTGGCGCAACCCCGGCGATTCCGGCCTGCCCACGCGCCTGAACTGGACGCTGCCAGCCGGCGCGCAGGCCGGCGCCATCCACTGGCCGGCGCCGCACAAGATGCCGCTGGGCCCCTTGATGAATTACGGCTTCGAGGGCGAGCTGCTGCTGCCCGTGGCGCTGAAGCTGCCGGCCGAGCTGCCCGCCGGCGCGGTGAAGCTGGGCGTGCTGGCCGAGTGGCTGGTGTGCAAGGAGGTCTGCATCCCCGAGCGCGGCGAGTTCAGCGTGGAGCTGCCGCAGGGCCAGGCGCTCACTGACCATGCCGCCGCCTTCAAGGCAGCGCTGGCGGCCGAGCCGCAGGCCCTGCCAGGCGTGAAGGTGCAGGCGCGCCAAGGGGCCGAGGCCCTGCAGCTGGAGATCGAGGGCCTGCCCGCGGGCTGGCGCGGCCAGGGCATCGAGGCCTTCGGCGCCGATGCCGGCGTGTACGACCACGCCCGCCCCGAGCAGGCGAGCTGGCAGGGCGAGCGCCTGAGCCTGGCGCTGCCGCTCTCGCCGCAGCGCGGTGAATCGCCGGCCGAGCTGGAAGTGGTGCTGCGCGCGGGCGAGCAGACCGGCAGCCTGCGCTTTGCGCTGCAAGGCGGTTGGCAGGCGAACGCGCCCGAGGCCGCGGCCGCGCCGGTGCAGCACCTGGGCGGCGGCGCACCCGCCAGCCCCCCGGCGCAAGCTGCGGGGGGCGACGTGGGCCTGCTGGCCGCGCTGGCCCTGGCCTTCGTGGGCGGGCTGATCTTGAACCTGATGCCCTGCGTGTTCCCGGTGCTCTCGCTGAAGGCCCTGGCGCTGGTGCGCGAGGCCCCGCACGAGCGCCATGTGGGCGCGGCCGCCTACACGGCCGGCGTGGTGCTGAGCTTCGTGCTGCTGGCCGCCCTGCTGCTGGGCCTGCGCGCCGCGGGCGATCAGATCGGCTGGGGCTTCCAGCTGCAATCGCCCGCCGTGGTGGCGGGGCTGGCGGGGCTGTTCACGCTGATTGCGATGAACCTGTTCGGCCTGTTCGAGTTCGGCAACTGGCTGCCCTCGGGCGTGGCGGGTTGGCGCGCGCAGCGCCCCTGGCTGGACCAGGCCGCTACCGGCGTGCTCTCGGTGGCCGTGGCTTCGCCCTGCACCGCGCCCTTCATGGGGGCCGCGCTGGGCGCGGCGCTGACCCTGCCGCCGGTGCAGGCGCTGGCGGTGTTTGCCTCGCTCGGCCTGGGCATGGCCGCGCCGTACGTGACCTTCGCGCTGGTGCCCGCCCTGGGCGCGCGCCTGCCGCGCCCGGGTGCCTGGATGGAACGCCTGCGCCACCTGCTCGGCTTCCCGATGCTGGCCACCGTGCTGTGGCTGGTGTGGGTGCTGGGCCAGCAGGCCGGGCTGGACGCCGCCGTGGCCTTGCTGGTGCTGTTGCTGGCGCTGGCCTATGCGCTGTGGGCCTGGGCGCTGCGCGGCTGGGGCTGGCGCCTCAGTGCCGCCGTGGTGCTGGCGCTGGGCGGGCTGTGGGCCGCGCCCTCGCTGCACCAGCCCGCCGGCGCGCCGGCCGCGGCTGCCGTGCCGGCCGCTGGCTGGGGGGCCTGGAGCCCCGAGGCCCAGCAGGCCGCCATCGCCAGCGGCAAGCCCCTGTTCGTGGACTTCACTGCCGCCTGGTGCATCACCTGCCAGTACAACAAGCGCAACGCCCTGGCCGATGCCGGCGTGCAGGCCGACTTCGCCGCCGCCGGCGTGCAGCGCCTGCGCGCCGACTGGACGCTGCGCGACGCCGCCATCACCGCCGAGCTGCGCCGCCTGGGCCGCAGCGGCGTGCCGGTGTACGCGCTCTACACCCCGGGCCGCGCCGAGCCCGAGCTGATGCCCGAGATTCTTTCGGTGGACGCGCTGCGTGCGCGCCTTCAATCGCTCCCCCGCTGAACCAGGAGTACCCGTGATGTTGAAACGCAGCTTTCTGATCACCGCCCTGCTGGCCGCCGTCACCGGCGCCCAGGCCAATGCCCAGCTGGGCCAGCCCGCCCCGGCCCTGCAGGTCAAAGATGCGCAGGGCAAGACCGTCAGCCTGGCGGACTTCAAGGGCAAGACGGTGGTGCTGGAATGGGTGAACCCCGGTTGCCCCTTCGTGCGCAAACACTACGGCGCGCAGAACATGCAGGGCACCCAGAAGGCGGCGCTGGCGCAGGGCGCGGTGTGGCTGAGCATCAGCTCCACCGCCCCGAGCAGCAGCGACTACCAGAAGCCCGCCGAGCTGAGCGCCTGGCTGCAGGCCCAGGGCGCCACGCCCAGCGCGCTGCTGATGGACGACTCCGGCACGGCCGGCAGGGCCTGGGGCGCCAAGACCACGCCGCACATGTACATCGTCAACCCGGCCGGCGTGCTGGTGTACGCCGGTGCGATCGATTCGATCCCCAGCGCCAACCCGGCCGACATCCCCAAGGCCACCAACTTCGTCACCCAGGCGCTGGGCGAGCTGAAGGCCGGTCAGCCGATCAGCAAGCCGGCCACCACGCCTTACGGCTGCTCGGTGAAGTACAGCTGAAGCAGGCGGCGGGATACTGCCGCCGCCGTGAGCTTCGCCCGCACCAAGATCCAAGCCCCGCGCCTGCGCGCCGCCCTCGTGGACCGGGGGCCGCTGCAGGCGCGCTTGCTTCAGGCCCTGCAGCAGCAGCGCCTGGTGCTGCTGTGTGCGCCGGCCGGCTTTGGCAAGACGGCGTTGCTGGCGCGGACGGCCGCGGCGGCACCGGGCCTGGCGCTGGCCTGGGTCTCCGCCGACGCAGGCGACGACCTGCAGCGCCTGCTCGAATGCATGCTGGCCGCGCTGGAGCCCTTTGACCCCCCCTGGCGCAGTGCGCCCGAGTCCATCCTCAAGGGCTTGGCCAGCGGTGAGCCCGAGGCGCGCCGTGCCAAGCTGGCTGAACTGATCAATGCGCTGGACCTGTGCGATCAGGTCCATGGCTTGATCGTGTTCGACGACCTGCACCGTGTCGCCGACCCGGCCTTCTTCGCCTTCCTGGACGAGCTGCTGGAGCGCCTGAGTTCGAAGTGGACGCTGGCCCTGAGCAGCCGTAGCGAACCGCCGCTGGCGCTGGCCCGCTGGCGCGCGGCCGGTGAGCTGGCCGAGTTCCGCCAGCCGCAGCTGCGCTTTGCGCAAGCCGAGGCGCGCGCGCTGCTGGGCGCCACCGCGCTGGCGCCCGAGCTGGAGGCGCGCCTGCTGGCGCGCACCCAGGGCTGGCCTGCCGGCCTGCGCATGGCACTGGGCGTGCTGCAAGGGGTGGGGCCCGGCAGCGCAGAGCGCCTGCTGCGCGCCAGCGAGCGCTCGTGGTTCGACTTCCTGCTTACCGAGGTGTTGCAGCAGCTGCCGCCTGCGCTGGCCGACTTCCTGCAGGCCGTGAGCGTGCTGCCCGAGCTGCAGGCACCGCGCTGTGCCGCGCTCACCGGCGACGCCTGCGCCGCCGATCGTCTGGCTGAGGTGGAGCATCTGGGCCTGTTCGTGGAACTGCTGGAAGACGCCGCCGGCGGCCGCAGCCTGCGCCTGCACGATCTGTTCCGCGAGGCCCTGCAGCTGCGCCTGCGCCGCGAACAGCCCGAACGCTGGCAGGCCCTGCGTGAGCTGGCCGCGCGCACCGAGCCCGACCCGCTGCGCCGCCTGCAGCTGCGCCTGGAAGACGGCGCCGTGGCCGAGGCTGCCGCGCTGGCCTTCGAGCATCTGCCGGGCAGCATCGTCACTGCCGGCGCGCCCACGGCGCTGCACCTGATCGAGCAGTTCCCGCCCGCCGCGCGCGAACAGCGGCCGGAGCTGGCCTTCGTGCGCGGCCTGGCGGGCTGGGCGCAGCGCTGGGACTTCCCGCTGCTGCGTCAGCAAATGGAGCGCGCCGCCGCCGGCTTCGCCGGCCAGGGCCAGGGCGAGGCCGCCGAGCTGGCGCAAGCCTACGAGGCCACCGCGCTGATCGCCATGGGCCGGCCCGATGAGGGCCGCGCCCGCCTGGCCGGCCTGCAGGCCCAGGCGCCCGCCTGCCAGGTGATCGTGCAGAACGCCGAGGTCTGGGCCGCTATTGAGGACTGCCGCTTCGACGCCGTGGCTCCGCTGCTGGCGCGCATGCTCGACAGCCTGCAGCGGGCCGACCGCATCGAGCTCTGGTACCAGAGCACGCCGCCACTGCGCCTGCCCGGTCTACCCGGAATCACCGCCCTGCTGGAGCGCCATGCCGAGCTGATGCTGGCTGTGGCCGGCGAAGCCCCCACGCCGCTGCGCACCATCGCCCTGCAAACCCAGGCTTGGTGCGCGTTGTGGCGAGGCCAGCTGGACGAAGCGGCTCGGCAGATCGAGCGCTCGCTGGACGACGCGCACTGGAGCGGGCGCAGCGGCGCCGTGCGCGCGCACCAGCTCTGCCTGGCCGCCGCGCTCGCGCTTGCGCAGGGCGATGGCGCCGCCGCCGTGGCCGCTGCCACCCAGCGCCAGCAGGAATTCGGTGCCAGCGCCAGCGCCTGGCACCGCTACTTGCTGGCCCTGTACCGGGCGCGCATTGCCGCCAGCGCGGGCGATGCCGGCACGCTGGCCGAAGCCTTGCAGCAGGCCCAGGCGCTGCGTCCGCTTGACCTGCCGGGTGGCGAACCGGTGCGCCGGGCGCGCGAACTGCCGCTCGAAGCCGTGCTGGCCGATCTGCAAGGCGATGCCGCCCATGCCCCGGCCCTGCTGCAGGCCTGCCTGACGCAGGAGGCCGCCGTGGACGTGCTGGGCTTTGCCGCCGAACTGCGCCTGCGCCTGGCGCGCCTGCAGCGCCGCGCGGGCCAGGCGGAGGCCGCCGCCCAGAGCCTGCGCCCGCTGTTTGAACGCGCCCGCCGCGACGGCCCCGGCGGCGCCTTGCTGGCCAGTGCCCTGCTGCATGAACTGGCCGCGCTGGATTGGCAGGGCCTGCTGACCGATGCCGAGCAGGCTGCGCTGCGCGCCTGGGCGGCGCGCGTGGGCGCGCAGCCCCCGGCACCGACGCCTACCCCGGCCAACCCGACCCTGAGTGCCCGCGAGCTGGAGGTGCTGGCGCGCATTGCCGCCGGCGACAGCAACAAGCTCATCGCGCGCCGCTTCGAGCTGAGCCCGCACACCGTCAAGCGCCACGTCGCCAACATCCTGCACAAGATTGCCGTCGATTCGCGTGGCCAGGCGGCGGCCTGGTTCCGTGAACACGGCCACTGATCTCAAAACCCGCACCGTGCACAGCTTCGCCCGCACCAAGATCCAGCCCCCGCGCCTGCGGGCCGACCTGCTTCCGCGCCCCGCGCTGGCGCAGCGTCTGCAGCAGGGCCTGCAGAAGGGGCCGCAGCAGGCGCGCCTGAGCCTGCTGGTGGCGCCCGGCGGCTTTGGCAAGAGCAGCCTGCTGCTGCAGGCCCTGGCCGGCCTGCAGCTGCGTTGCGCCTGGCTGGCCTGCGAGGAGGCCGACACCCTGGGCCGCTGGGCCAGCAGCCTGGTGGCCGCGCTGGAGCCCTTCGATTTGCCCTGGCGCCAATCGCCCGAGGCGCTGATCGCCCAGCTTGAAGCGCCCGAGGGGCCGCGCGCGCTGCGCGATGCGCTCGTCAACGCGCTGGCCGCCAGCGAGGGGGCGCAGGGCCTGATCGTGCTGGACGACGCCCACCATCTGCAGGAGCCGCGCCTGCTCGACTTCCTGGCCGGCCTGCTGGAGCGCCTGCCCGGCAGCTGGGGCCTGGCCTGGCTGGGGCGCAGCGAGCCGCCCTGGTCGCTGGCGCGCTGGCGTGCCGCCGGCGAGCTGCTGGAGCTGCGCCAGGACCGGCTGCGCTTCAGCTTGGCCGAGATCGAGCAGCTCTGCCAGGCCGCCGGCCACGGCCAGGCCGGGCAGCTGCTGGCGCGCACCGAGGGCTGGCCGGTGGGCGTGAGTCTGGCGCTCGGTGTCCATGCGGGTGTGCAAGGTGGTGCCGGCCCGCTGCGCAGCGAGCGCCATGTGCTGGACTACCTGCGCCACGAGGTGCTGGACGCGCTGCCGTCGCCGCTGCGCGAGTTCCTGGTGCAGTGCTCGGTGCTGCCCGAGCTCAGCGCGCTGCGCTGCGCGGCCGTGAGCGGCCAGGCCGATGCCGAGCGCTTCCTGGACGAAATCGAGCGCCGTGGCCTGTTCTTCCAGGAGGTGGACAGCGCCGAGCGCACGCTGCGCCTGCACGATCTGTTCCGCGATGCGCTGGCCCTGGAGCGCCGCCGCCTGAGCCCCGAGCAGCAGCGCGCACTGTGGCAGCGCGCCGCGGCCGGCGAGAGCGACCCGCAGCGCCGCTTCAACTACCTGCTACAGGCCGAGGACCCGGAGGCCGCCATCCAGGCGCTCAGCGCCGCCGCGCCCACCTTGATCACCGCCGGCCTGAACGACGCCGTGCAGCGCATGGTGGGCCAGGTGCCGGCCGCGGCCGCGGCCGAATCCCCCGAGCTGGCGCTGCTGCAGGGCCTGATCGCCTGGGAGCGCCTGGAGGTGCCGCGCATGCTGGAGCAGATGCGCCGCGCCGTGGCCCTGTACGCCGCGCGCGGCGACGCCGACGGCCACGAGCTGGCCTGCGCCTATGCCGGCCTGGCGCTGAATGGCCTGAGCCCGATCGGCGCGCCGCAGCTGGACCCGGCCTTCGCCATCACCGTGGGCCCGCACACCGCGCCGCGCACCCGCGTCATCCACGCCCTGCACCAGGCCTGGCATGCCTTCGACCTGGGCGACTGCGAGGGCACGGCGCGCCACTACCACGCGGTGTTGGATGCCCTGGCCGGCGAGCGCGAACCGGCGCTCTGGTACCAGGTGCTGCCCGGCCTGGCACTGCTGGGCGTGCGCCCACTCGAAGCCGTGCTGGAGCGCTACGCCGAGGCCGCGCTGCGCGTGGCCGGCGACGACTACCCGGCCCTGCGCGCCGTGGCCTTGACGATGCAGGGCGGCGCGGCGCTCTGGCGCGGCCAGCTGGCCAGCGCGCGCGCGGCGCTGGACGAAGCCGCCGACCTGGCCGCCTGGAGCAACCGCCCGCACAACGTCTGCGTCTACGCGCTGACGACCCGGCTGGTGTGCCGCAGCGCCCAGGGGGAATTCGCCGCCGCGCAGGCCGATCACCTGCGCGAGCTGCAGCAGATGGGCGGGCTGGAGCACCGGCCCAACTGGTACCTGCGCTGGTTCGAGCTGCGCTGCGCCCTGCTGGCCGACGACTGGGCCGCCGCCCAGGCCATCGCCCAGGCCCTGCGCTCCATGCTGCCGCCGACCCTGCGCGAGAGCCACACCGGCGTGCAGCTCTGCATCGACGCCTACAGCGCCTGGCTGGCGGGCGACGGCGCCCGCGCCACGACCCTGCTGGACGAGGCCCTGAACCTGTACGGCGAGCTCGATGCGCAAGGCATTGCCAGCGCCCTGCGCGTGCAGCGCGCCGCCCTGCACCTGCAGGCCGGCGAGCCCGAGGCCGCGGCGCAGAAAGTGCGCGAGCTGCTGGCGCTGCAGCGCCGTGGCGGCTACGCGCTGGGCGCGCGCATGGGAGGGCCGCGCCACCTGGCCGCGCTGGCCGCGGCCGGCTTGCGCCTGCAGCCCGAAGAACAGGCGCAGCTGCAGGCCCTGTGCGGCCACGCCGCGCCGGCCGGCCCGGCGGCCCCCCTGCCCGCGCCGGCGCTGGCGCCGGCACCGGCGGGCGCCGGCCCGGACGAACCCCTGAGCGCGCGCGAGCACGAGGTGCTGGCCTTGCTGGCCGCAGGGGAAAGCAACAAGCTCATCGCGCGCCGGCTGGAGCTGAGCCCGCACACCGTGAAGCGCCATGTCGCCAACATCCTGGGCAAGCTGGGTGTGGATTCGCGCGGCCAGGCGGCGGCGCGCTTTCACGCCGGGCTTTGAGCCCCTTCTTGCCACGGGTTGCGGCGCTTCCCGGCTCTCATTGCGCCACCAGCACGCGCGCTGGCGTCACCAGCGCGGTGCGAAAGCCCAGGCGCTCGTAAAGGCGGATGGCGCTGGCGTGGTTGCAGCGCACATGCAGGAAGGGCACCTCGCCGCGCGCGCGCTGGCGCTGCACCAGCTCGCGCACCAGCGCCGAGGCCAGGCCGCGGCCGCGTGCGTCGGGGTGCGTGGCCACGCTGGCGATCTCGCGGTAGGGCCCGGCAAACAGGCGCTCGCAGGCCATCGCCACCAGCCGGCCCTGAGCGTCCCGCAGGCCCAGGCTTTCGCCCAGCTGCAGGCCCTCCGGGCCGAAAGGGCCGGGTGCGGCGGTCTGCACCAGGGCCTGCACCTCGGCTGCCTGCGCGGGGCCCAGGCGCTCGAAGGCCAGGCCTGCAGAGGCCGGGCCGGGCAGGGGCCCTTGCCAGACCATGCGCGCCAGCACGGTTTCCGATTCCAGCCGCCAGCCCTCGGCCGGCAGCGCGCCGGCCCAGCCGTCGCAGAACAGGCGCTCACCCGCGCGGGCGTGGGCGCGCAGCGCGTCCAGCTCGGGCCGGTGCGGGTCGGCAAAGCCCATCAGCGCGGCAAAGCCGGGCCGGTAGCGGCGCGCCTGGCCGGTGCCCAGCGCATGTGCGGCATGCGGGCCGGCCAGGGCGGCCCAGGTGATGTTGGCGAGCAGGTCGGTGTTCATGCGGTGGCTCCCTTGCATCGGTTCAGGGCTGGCTGGCCGCAGGGGCTGTAGGGGCTGCAGGCGGCAGCGGGTCGGGCACCTGGTTGCGGATGGGCGGGAGGGTGCGCAGGTAGGCGTAGATGGCCTTCAGGTCGGCGTCCGTCATCTGGCTGTAGACGGGGATGGGCATGGTCGGCAGCACCGGGCGGCCGCGGCCCAGGTGGCGGCCGGTGCGGATCGTCTGGATGAAGTCCTTCTCCGTCCAGCGGCCCAGGCCGGTCTCGGGGTCGGGCGTGAGGTTGGCGGTGAAGCTGGTGCCCCAGGGGCCGACCCAGGCCGTCATGGTGTCGCTGGCCACCGTCATCCACGAACCGGTGAGCGCCGGCGCCGGGCTGAGCTGCGTGCCCTGCGGGTGGCCGGAGTAGAGCCGGCTCATGTCCGGCTCCGGGCCGTTGGGGCCCATCTTCAGCGGCGTGTGGCAGTCCATGCAGGCCGAGGTCTTCATCAGGTAGGCGCCGCGCAGCACCTGGGCGGTGTTGACCTTGGGAGCCTTGGCGGTGGAGGGCGCAGGCTGCGCCGCGGCGGGGAGGGCGAGGGCCATCAGCAGCGCGGCCAGCAGGGAAGGAATCAGGCGAGAGCGGGTCATCGGGGGCTCCGGAACAGCAGAAACAACAGGGCTTCATGCTCGGGCGACGCGCTGCCGGGCACATCGCCCGAGCGGGCCATCAGCGCGGCGACGAGGAGCCATCGCAGGCCATGGCTCTTTCATTTGCCCAGGCCTGCAGCAGGGCCAGGCCTGCCGGGTCGATGTGCCGCGTGCCCAGCGGTGGCATCTGCACATAGGGGTTGCGCGTGCCCATGCGGCGCAGCAGCGCCTCCAGGTCCGGCGCGGGCGGTGCGGGGCGGTCAGCCTCCAGCGCCAGGCGCAGGGGGCGCGGCACGCCGGCGCCGTGGTGGCAATGCGCGCAGTTGGCGTGCAGGTAACCGCGCGCGGCACGCTCCACCTCGGTGGCCCCGGGCACGGCCGGCGGTTGCGTGCGCCACCGCGCCGGGGCGTGGGCTATCAGGCCGGCCTGCAGCCAGGCCGGCAGCTGCGGGCCCAGCTGCAGCGCGGCAAAGCCCAGCACCGGGCTGCGCGCATCGGCATGGCAGGCCAGGCAGTCGCCGTTGGGGGGGAAGTCATAGCGCCCGCCCGGTGCAACGGCCAGTGCCACCGTCTCGCCCGCGGCGCGCACCCGCTCGGCGTCCCGTCCATCGGGCCGCCAGCGGTAGCTGGCATAGGCCCAGCCGCGCGCCGTGCGCTCCATGAAGCGCGTCTCCACCGCCACCCCGCCGTGGCGGAACTCCTTCCACAGCCGGGTGCCGACCGGGAATTGCCAGGCGTCGGGGTTGCGGGCGTCCACCTGGGCGCCGGGCGGCAGGCGGATCCAGCGCTGCTTGTCGGCGCCGTCGGACCACAGCACATGCAGCGGCGTGAAGGGCCGCACGCCGGGGGCGGGCTGCTGGCTGCCCGGGGCCCAGAGGCCGGTCTGGCTGAGCAGGGCTGGGGGTTCGGCCTGGGCGGGCAAGGCCAGCAGCGAAAGACCGATGAGCAGCAGGATGAGGAGCAGTTGGCGCATGCCGGCCATGGTGCGCAGCGGGCGGCGCGCGGGCATCGCCTGCATGGGCCATGGGCGGGGTGCCGAGGAGCCATGGGGGCCCAGGTTGGGGGAGGCCGGGCTCCCCAATCTGGGCGCTCGTGTGGGTCTTCGACAGCCGCTAACCTGCGTCCGCTTTTCGCGGGCTTTTAGTGGCAGCTGACGCTGAGCTGATACCGATGAAACATCATTCGGATCAACCACTTGCAGGATTGATAGGAGACCTTCTTATGCAGCACCATGCGGTCTTATCAGGCGGCGCCTCTCGCCCTAGAACACGTTAGGGTCAGCTATGTCTGCGCCTATTGAAATATCGCTGTCCGAAGATCAGGCGTTGGTTCTCTTTGAGTTTCTTGCGCGGTTCCAAGAAACGAACGTTCTGCGTTTGCAAAACAACGCCGAGTTTCTGGCGCTTTCTGCCATCAGTGCTCAGCTCGACAAGAGTCTGGCTCAGCCACTTTCACCAAATTACGCTCTGCTATTAACAGAAGCCCGGCAGCGTCTCGCCGGCGGTTTTGAGGGTTTAGCTCCGGGAGTACAGCCATGAGTTCGCCGCATGCCCCTAACTTTGCAGTCGAGCGGGACAGCCACTAGCTGCGCTTGTGGTTCCCTCCGCTTCGCTCCGGCTGCCCCTCACTTCCACGTTAGACACCGAATACGCGCTCCAGTTGCTACACCCCATTTCCACTATCAGAGCAGTATTTACCATGCGCCGCATTCACGACTCCGCCAAGTACGACGAACTCCAACACACCATGGCAGTCGCATTGGTTGAAGATATCAATAACAAACTCAAGGCCGCTGGACTCATAGGTGAAGTCCTTCGGGATACGGTCGAATCGTTGGCTTTCTCCGTCGGTGCTCTTGTTGATGGGTCTGTATACATTGAAGGACCAGACGAATATATCGTTCCGATATTGGGTTTTGCCCGCGGACGAATGCGCGACAAACTACTGATCCCAGAGGAGGGTGGCTCGTCAATCCATGAGTTCATTCCGGGCGTGGTGGCGGAAGTTTTTGCCAAACAGGGCGCATCGTGCTGAGAATCTCAAGCTCGGCGCCCGCCGGTCGAGAGGGAACCTGCCAGCTGCGCTGCTCCGGCGGCCCCTCACCTAGCACGTTGAGCCTCATGAAAAAGGTTGCTGCCCTTCTTGCATGTCTTCTCTTCTCATTGCCGGGGCTCGCGGCTCAGCCGATTGACGTATCGCTTCTTAGCTTGATTGGCAGTCCGAAAGAATTCGATGGGAAGCTTGTGCGCCTCATTGGTTTCGCGCACTTTGAATTCGAGGGCAATGCAATCTATCTCCACAGAGAAGATCATCTGCGCGGCATTCCAAAGAATGGTCTATGGCTGGACGTGGAAGAAATGCCAAGGAAAGAGCTTTCCAAGGTCAATAATAAATATGTCCTGGTGGAAGGGGTCTTCGCAATGGAAGACAAGGGCCATGTGAATCTGTTCTCGGGTTCAATTAAAAAAGTTCAGCGCCTTGAGCAATGGCGGGCACCATGATGCTCAGGCTTTCATTGCAGCCGACTTGCGCCAACTAAATTCATTCGTTTGGCGGCACATGTCGACTGACTTTCTACTTTCGCAGAGCCCAATGCCGGTCCGTGAGTTCCGCGCAATTGTTTGGGCACCTGACCCTGAATCAATCGGCAAGCGAGAAGCCTTTTGGGCGGAAGACCTAGAAGGTGCCGTTAAACAGTTGCAAGTGAAGTATGGCGAAGACGCTGTTTTCACCCTGCACAATGAAGAAGACGCGGCCGCGCCGCGCAATGCATAAACTGGCGAATTTGGTGAAAGTGCAGTCTCTCTCAAGTAGGTCGCCCTGAATGATTGAGCTACCGGGCCCTGGAGCCGTGGCCGCAACTTGCTCTTCGGACGAATTGCGGGCGTGGCCGGCCAATTTCTCCGCCAGTTAGTCATTGCAGCCGCCCCTGGCTGGCAGCGCCGTCCGGTCTGCTGAGCTCCAAATCCGATTGCTTATCCATGAGCACCAATCGTTATGCCCCGCCACAGAGCGACTGCGTCGATGCAACGACAGTTTGGTCGTGCGCACTTCTGCATGGCCTTCGAGTGAGAGGGCTGGTCGTTGGTGCCGCGTTAGGCGCAGCACTTGTCCAAGGTGTTTCGGTGCTTCCGCTCTTTGCCGCCGACTGGTCATTCGTTCTTTGGGCCTTAGCGGCCACTGCGCTCTCCACCACCGCATGGGTGTTGATCTTTTTTCCCGTGTGGCTACCGATGCTGATCCCCAGTTCTCACCCGCGAACGCTGCGAGCGGCCCTAGCCCTATGCGGTGGCCTGATATTGGCTGCCGCAGGCCTTGTTGGTATTTACGGCGCGTCAATACTCATCGTTTACGGTCGCGTCTCGTCTTACGCGGTGTATGGCTGCCTGGGCTTAATCATCGGTACGTTCTTTCTTTGGCTTGCGCTGATGGGAAGTCGAGGGCAACAGCCTTCTAACAGGACGGGATCTTGATCAGCTGGTTCGAACAAGACACGGAACCTTCGTTCAGGCGGCGAGCTCCGTCGTCTGTCCAGTCGTTGACCGACCTAGACCAGCTCCGCTGGCTGGCTCATTGAATCCACCGGCCAGAGAAACCAAATGCAGTTTGCGCGTCAACGGAATGCGCCCACTCCTGAGGAGCGCCTGGCGCGTTGGGCGCTGGGCTTTCTCAGCAGCTCGCTGGTGATGTTCTTTGCATTCATGGCGTTGGCGCTCACCCTCGCCACGAAGTCCGCTTGGCCGCCGCTGCTGTTGGCTTGCCTGGGCATCTATGCGGGGCAGTTCCATTTCCTGGGTGCCATTGGCCGGTTTTCGGCATGCCAGCGCCTGTGGATCTGGCAGTTGTCCCTGCTCGGGCATCTGCTGATGTTTGCGCTGGCCTTCTATTTCCTGGGCGAGCCGACGCTGGCGCTGGTGGTTTTGCTGCCCGAGACGGCAAGTGCCTGCCGAAGGCCTGCTCGCAGGGACTCCAGCGGCCCCTACAGCGGGGTGGGCGAGCCCCTCGCCCCGAGGTAGAAACGCCCCACCCATGCGCGCCTTCCAAGCCGACATCACCACCCTCGCGGTTGACGCCATCGTCAACGCCGCCAACAGCCGCTTGCTGGGCGGTGGCGGGGTGGACGGGGCGATTCACCGGGCGGCGGGGCCGGAGCTGCTGGAGGCCTGCCGCAAGCTCGGCGGCTGCCACACCGGACAGGCCAAGGCTACGCCGGGCTTTCGGCTGCCGGCGCGCTGGGTCATCCACACGGTGGGGCCGGTGTGGCAGGGGGGGCTGGCGGGGGAGGACGAGTTGCTGGCCAGCTGCTACCGCGAAAGCCTGCGCGTGGCGCGCGAACTGGGCGTGCGCTCGATCGCCTTCCCCTGCATCAGCACCGGCATCTACCGCTTTCCGCCGGCGCGGGCGGCGGCCATCGCGGTGGGCACGGTGCGCGGGCATGCCAAGGGCCTGGAGGTGCAGTTCTGCTGTTTCGGTGCCGAGGACCTGGCGCTGTACCGGGCCCTGCTGAGCGCCCTGCCGCAGCGCGCCGGTTGAAGGCACCGGCTTCGGGGGGGCCTTGCGGAAGGCCCGCACGCGCGCGGGGCGGCGCCGGGCGCACACTTGGCAACACTTCCGCCGCTGCCGCCCGCACCGCCGTGCACCGCCGCTTCGCCCTGCTCCTGCCGCTCTTGCTCGCCGGCCTGGCCGGCCTGGGCGTGGCGCAGGCGGCCGGGCCGCAGGCGCCGCCGCGCGAGCTGCACTACTTCGACATCCCGCCGATGAGCTTTGCCGATGCCAAGGGCCAGCCGGCCGGCACGATGGTGGAGCGTCTGCGCCAGATCTGGCCGGCGGGGCTGGAGATGCCGCCGCTGCGCCTGGCGCCGCTGAAGCGCTCGCTGCACGACATCCTGGAGCGGCGCGAGCCGGTCTGCCTGCTGGGGGTGTTCATGACGCCCGAGCGTGCAGCCCAGGCCTGGTTCTCGAACCCAATCTTTCGGGAGTCGCCTTCGGTCTTCATTGCCACCCGGGCGCTGGCGCAGCGGCTGAAGCAGTACCCGAGCGCGCAGGCCCTGGTGACGGACCGCAGCCAGCGCCTGCTGCTGACGGACGGCGCCTCTTACGGGCCGCTGGACGAATGGATTCAGCAGCGCGGGCCGGCGGTGCTGCGCGTGGCCGCGCCGCCGCCGCGCCAGCTGCACATGCTGCTGCGTGGGCACGCCGAGTTCATGTTCAGCGACGAGCACCAGGCGGTGCAGATGCTGAAGGAGCTGGGCCCCGAGGGCCATGCGCTGGAGTGGTTCGTGCTGCCCGGCATGGTGGCGCCGCCCACCCGCCACCTGATGTGCCAGCGCGACCTGGACCCGCAGTGGCTGCGGGCCCTGGACGCCGGGCTCTCACAGCTCGATCTCAGCGCCCCAGCAGGCCCTTGAGCACGTCGGTCACCTTGGGTTTCTTCACCTCGGGCGCGGGCTGCTGCTCGCCCTGCGTCGGCATCTGCACGCCCAGCATGCCCATGTAGGTGGACTTGGTGCGCACGCGCGCGGCCCATTGCGGTTCCCAGGCCTGCTTGGGGTCCGTGGGGCGGGGCGGGTAGGCCACCGATTGCTCGGGCCCGTAGGCGCTCATGCGCAGCATGCCCGCGCCCCCTTCGGCGCCCTGGCCAAAGATGCCGCCGGGGATGGCGCATTCGGTGACGCTGGGCTGCAGCAGCACCTTGTCCTTCAGCAGCTGGGTGATGCCGCCGGGGGTCTGGTAGTCGTGCAGGGCGAAGCCGGTGTCGGGCAGCTCGGAGCTGCTCCACAGCACCATCTCGGCCTCGTCGCGGGCCGCGCCGGGCTTGGCGCCCATGGCGCTCAGGAAGTAGGCGCGCGCATGCGGCAGCTGCTCCCAACGCACCTGGGTGGCGCCCTCAGCGCCCGGGCTGCGCTGGGGCTTGAGCGGAGCCATGAAGTCCACCTCGGGGCGCAGCTCGAACTTGAAGCCTTCCGGGATGCCCTGGCCGCTGAAGCCATGCTCGCCATTCAGGCTGGCGCCGGCGGGCACCTTGCGGTCGTCCTGCTTGTTCGGCCAGGCGGGCACGCCGGGCTGGCTGCGCGCGCCCTTGGGGGTGTTGCCGCGCGCCACCATGATGCGCTGCACGTCCTCCAGGTTCATGTTGGCGAAGTCCAGCACGCGCGGCTGGCCGGCGCGCACCTTCTCGCCGCAGCCCCAGTACAGCAGCAGCTTGCCCTTGGGCTTCTCGTACTTGGGCTCGCTGGGTTCGTCGTCGCGCACCGGCTCGGGCGGCTTCTCGGCCACGGGCTGCGGGGCGATGAGCTGCAGCGTGGGGCTGAGCTGCGAGGCCGGCGGCACCGCCTGCAGGGCCTCGCTCAAGCCCGGGTTGGCGCGCGTGTGAACGCTCACGTCCAGGTACTGGCCGGCGGCCGAAAAGCCCATGCTCTGGGTCTGGCCGAACACATTGCCGCGGCTCTGGTCGCCCTTCTTGCCGAACAGTTGCCCCAAGCTGGGCATGCCGCCGCCCATCATCTGGGCGATGCCGGGCATGTCGCTGTGGTGGGTGGCCAGATCCAGCCAAGCCTGCGCCACCGGCGGCTTCACCACCTGGGCGGGTTTGCTGGTTTGGGCGGCGGCCAGCACGGGGGCCAGCAGCAGCAGGGCGGCGGAGAGGGGACGCAGGGTGGGCATGGTGGTTTCCGTTGGCTGGGCTGAGGCTGCGGGTGTAGCAAGTCAGGGCAGCGAGAGCAAGCGCATGGGTCAGGGGATGCGCAAACAGGGTGGAGCGAATTGTTCTGGCGCCGCGGCCCGGCCGCATGGGCCATACGGGCCATTCACGCGCGGGCCCGCGCTTTCCAGAATGCGCCGCTTCCACCCGCGCGGCGGGCCTGCGTCACACCCCATGGCTTCACCATGATTCGCCAAACCTTCCTCAGAAACCTCGCGGCCTTGACCCTGCTGGCCGCCACCGCCCCCCTGTGCCTGGCCCGCGAGCCGGGCGATGGTGACGACACCAGCGAGCACCCGGAGATCAAGCGCTTCCCGGGCTTCTTCCTGGACAACAGCCAGCAGTTCGACTACCAGGAGTTCGAGTTCGCGCTCAGCGCCGAGCGCAGCGAAACCAAGGCCGGGCGCTTCTGGTTCGTGGACTACTGCTTGCGCGACGGCGCGCGCCAGCCCAGCACCATCGAGCTGATCCGCAACTACGAGAACGCCTTCCGCCGCCTGGGTGGTGCGCTGGTCTACCGCAATGACTACGGCGCCGTGTACCGCATGAGCGGCCCGGGCGGCGGTGAGCGCTGGGTGCACATGAATGTGGACCATGGCGGTTCGCGCTACCAGCTGACCATCGTCGAGGTGGCGGCCATGCAGCAGAAGCTCGAATTCAACGCCAGCGAGATGGCGCAGGCGCTCAAGACGCAGGGCAATGTGGCGCTGTACGGCCTGCAGTTCGACACCGGCCGCGCCACCCTGCAGCCCGGTGCCGAACCCCTGCTGGCCGAGGTGCTGGCGCTGCTGAAGGGCGACCCCAAGCTGCGCCTGTCGATCGAGGGGCACACCGACAACGTGGGCGACGCCAAGGCCAACCTGACGCTTTCGCAGCAGCGCGCGCAGACCGTGGTGGCTTACCTGGTGCAGCGCGGCGTGGCCGCCGCGCGCCTGCGCGCCGTGGGCCAGGGCAGCCAGGTGCCGGTGGCCGACAACCGCACCGAGGCCGGCCGCGCCAAGAACCGGCGCGTGGAGTTGGTGCGGCTGTAGTGGGGGGGGCTGCAGGCTGCTTGTGCTTCAAGTTGGGGGACGTGCGGTGCAGCCCTCGGGGGCTTCACCCCCGAACCCCGACCCGCATTTCTTTGTCTTGCCAAAGAAACGCGGGGCAAAGAAAGGCGCTCAATGCACGCAGCCGGCCTCGGGCCGGCCGCGACTGCACGGCTGGTTCACATGGCTCCCACAGCCCTCCTCTGCCTGCGAAAACCTGCCCGCTAAGCTGGCCGGAGTACCGGCCGACTAGACCCACGCAAACCATCACGGGCTTTCTGCGATGAACAGACCCCCAACCATCCGCGGGCGGGGTTTGATGCTCATTGGGGGTCTGTTCTTCGGAGCGCAGCGGGTGATGGTTTGCGGTGCCCGGGACGACCGGTACCCCGGGCGCCTTCGTCGTCCTGACCGTCGAAGTCAGATGAGGGCTCGTGTCAGTGTGAGCCCAAGCACCGCCATCACAGTTCGCCCCTAGGGCGACTGTGTGGGTTGGCGCCTTTCTTTGCCCCGCGTTTCTTTGGCGCAGCAAAGAAATGCGGGTCGGGGTGCAGGGGTTGAAGACCCCTGCGGGCTCTTGCAAGGCCGCCAAGCACACTTCAACGCCAAGGCCCTTGGCTTTCCCCTTAAGCGCTCAGAGCTGCTTCAGGTACAGATGCAGGGCCTGCGCGTCCACGTCGTTGAGCTCGCGCAGCGACTCGAACGGCATCACCTGGATGGCGCTGCCATCGGGGCGGCGGCCGCTCTTCAGCATCTGCTGGAAGCTGGCGGCGTCGGGGTAGCGGCTGATCACGCTCTGCGGGCCCGAGAGCGCGGCGGCGGCGGGCCAGTCCGGCGGGCCACCGGGAATGCGGCCACCCTTCAGTTCGGGGCCGTGGCAGCCCGCGCACATCTGTGCCACGTAGGCACCGTGCGCCACGCTCACGCTGGGCGGCACGGGCTGCGAGGGCGGCGCGGGGCGGGCGGCGATCTTCTCGGCGGCGTCTTGCACCAGGCCCAGGCCATAGGCGCCCACCAGGGGCGGCGGCAGCTTGGCCACCAGGCCCTCGCCGGCCACGGGCGGCAGCTGGCGCACATGGGCCACCAGGGCGGCCAGGTCTTCCTGCGTCCAGCGGGCGTAGTCCTCGCTGGGCATGATGAAGGCGGGGCGGCCGTTGGGCTTGACGCCGTGGCGCAGCAGGCGCGTCCAGTCCTGCGGCGTGTAGCGCGCCGCCACCGAGCCGGTGCCGGGGCTGATGTTGGGCGCCTTCACCAGCAGGCTGTCGCCGTCCTGGATGAAGACCTTGCCGCCACCGTCCTTGCCATGGCAGTCGGCACAGCCGCGCGAGGCGTACACGTAGGCGCCGCGCGCCAGGGCCTCGGCGCTGCTGGGCACGGCCCAGGGCGCGGGGGTGGGGGTGCTGATCTGGCGGTCCATCTTGCGATGGCCCATCCAGACGGCGCCGGCGCCGGCCGTGGCCAGCAGGGCGGCGGTGGCCAGGGCCCCGAGGGTGAGGCGGCGGATCCAGGGACGCATGGGGGCTCTCCTTTGTTCGATGGGCCGGCAGTCTCGCGCTCGCGTATCAAGTTGTCATGGGCCGAACGGGCCAATGCGGGCGACCTTCAATGGCCCGCTGGCGGGCGGCCCACTGGCCCATACGGGCGATGTGCGCGGGCGGATGCCTGGGAACACTGGCGTCCATTCCAAACCCACAAGCCGCCGCCGCCATGACCACCGCCCAACGCCTCGACCTGTACGCCCCCATCCACAAGGCCCTGCGCCTGTTCATGGCCGACACGCTGACGCGCCTGGGCCGCCTGGACGTGGACTGCGCCGCCGAGCGCAGCCAGGTGCTGGCCCAGCTGCAGGAGCTGCTGCAGGAGTGCGAAAGCCATCTGCGCCACGAGAACGAGTTCGTGCACACCGCGCTGGAGGCGCGCCGCCCCGGCGCCAGCGCTCGCATCGGCGCCGAGCACGAGGGGCATGTGGACGCCATTGCCGGCCTGCAGGCGGAAGGCCAGGCCCTGGCCCAGCAACCCAGCGCCGCCGCCGCCCTGCATCTGTACCGCCGCCTGAGCCGCTTCGTGGCCGAGAACTTCGAGCACATGCTGGAAGAGGAAACCCGCCACAACGCCCTGCTCTGGGAGCTGTACAGCGACGCCGAGCTCGAAGCCCTGCACCAGCGCCTGCTGGCCTCCATCCCGGCCGACGAGATGCTGCGCACGCTGCGCTGGATGGTGCCGGCGCTGAGCCCGGCCGAGCGTGCCGGCCTGCTCGGCGGCATGCCCCCGCCGGTGCGCCAGGTGGTGCTGGAGCACGTGCAGCCGCATCTCGATGCCCACGGTTGGTCGAAGTTGTGCGCCGCCGTCGGCGCGCCTGCGGTCGTTCCCCTGCCGGCCCATGTCACACCGGTCAGTGCCTGAAAGGTTCTCCATGTCTTCGCTTCGTCTGCGTCCCTTGCTCGTGTCCTGGCTGCTGCAGGTGGTCGGTGCCTGCCTGCCGCTGCCGGCGGCCGGCGCACCGGCTCTCGCCAGCCTCTCCGCCCCCGCGGCCCCCGCCCCCTGGCCGCTGTGGTTCCACGGCATCCAGGCCATCCAGACCCATGAACACCTGGCCGCCTGGCTGGGCAGTGCCCAGGGCCTGCTGGACACCCCGGTGCGCCTGGTGCTGGTGGACGGCCATGGTGGTGCACCGCGGCTGGAGCTGCAGCGCGGCGGCCTGGGCCTGGGCGATGCGCTGCGCTACAGCGAGGCCAACCTGGGCAGCTACCGCCTGGGCCTGCAGCGCCTGGCCCTGCAGGCCGGCGAGCCCGACCCGCTGGACGCCGCCAACCGCCTGCTCAGCCTGGAACGCCGCCTGGCCGCCCGCTGGGTGCAGCAGGACGGCGGCAAGCCGCTGGCCAGCCGCGCCGAGCTGCCCGCCGGCTTCAACTGGCCGGTCTTCCTGGCCGCCGCGCGCGTGCCGGCCGATGCGCCGCTGCACCTGGCCCAGCCGGCCAGCCTGGCCGGCCTTTCGCGCCTGCTGGCCGATGTACCCCTGGCCGACTGGAAGCTCTATCTGCGCTTGCACAGCGTGGCCCAGCTCAGCCAGGCCGCGGAACGCCAGGGCCATACCGACGGCCAGCGCCTGACGCAGCAGGTGCATGCCGCGCTGGGCCGCTGGGACGAACGCATGCACGCCCTGCAGCAGCCTGGCCCCACCGTGGTCTCGCACCCCTCCAAACCCCGGCTGCCGGCCCTGCGCCGCGGCATCTAAGGAGCCCTCGAATGAAAGCCGACACGCACCTCGATTCCCCCAGCGATCTCGATCTGCTGGCCCGCATGCTGCTCATCCGCGCCTACGAGGAGCACCTGGCCGAGCTGGCCGCGCGCGGCCCCGCGCCGATGGTCTGCTCCTCGCAAGGCCAGGAGGCCTCGGCCGTGGGCCTGATGGCGGCGCTGCAGCCCGAGGACGAAATCCTCACCGCGCACCGCAGCGCCGGCCACCTGCTGGCCCGCGGCGCCGACCCGGCGCGTTTGCTCGGCGAGCTCTACGGCAAGGCCACCGGCTACTGCGGGGGCAAGAGCGGCTCGCTGCACATCTCCGCCAAGGAGCTCGGCGTGGTGCTCACGTCCACCATCGTCGGCGGCCAGCTGAGCATGGCCACCGGTGTGGCGCTGGCACGCAAGATGGCGCGCCGCCCCGGCGTGGTGGCCTGCCTGTTTGGCGACGGCGCCGCCACCGAGGGCATCTTTCATGAATCGCTGAACCTCGCCGCCGTCTGGCAGCTGCCGCTGCTCTATGTGTGCGAGAACAACCAGTGGCAGGCCTTCGTGCCGCGCCGCGAGACCATGGTGGGCGAGCACATCGCCCCCTGGGCCGAGCGCTACGGCATCGCCCACCAGACCGTGGACGGCAACGACGTGCGCGCCGTGCGCGCCGCCGCCGAGGCCGCGCGCGCCTACATCGAGGCCACCGGCCAGCCCTATCTGCTGGAGACCTGGACCTACCGCCAGCGCGGCCACTACTCGGGCGACAACGGCGCCCACATCGACCCCGCCGAGCGCGCCCACTGGCAGGCGCTGGACCCGATTACCCAGCTGGCCGACGCGCTGCAGACGCGCGGCGACCTGGACGCCGAGGGCCTGCAGATGCTGCGCCAACTGGCCGCCGAACAGATCCGCCTGGCGCACGAGGAAGCCAGCGCCGCCCCCGCGCCCGCCCCCGGCGCCCTGCTCACCGATGTCTACGCCTGAGGAGCCTCTCATGTCCCAACTGCTGACCCTGACCCAGAACGAGGCCATCACCCAGGCCCTGCATGAAGAGATGGCGCGTGACAGCCGCGTGCTGATGTTCGGCGAGGGCGTGGCCACCACCCGCCCCGACCTGCTGCAGGCCTTCGGCCCCGAGCGCGTCCGCAACACCCCGCTGGCCGAGGCCATCATTGCCGGCACGGCGGTGGGTGCTGCCGCCAGCGGCCTGCGCCCCGTCATCGATTTGCTCTACGCGCCCTTCCTCGCCTATTCGATGGACGCGCTGGTGAACAGCGCCGGCAAGCTGCGCTACCTCTCCGGCGGCCAGTTCAGCTTCCCGCTGGTGGTGCTGGCGCAGACCGGCGCGGGCTGGGGCGTGGGCGCCCAGCACACGCACAACCTCGAGGCCTGGTTCGCCCATGTGCCGGGCCTGAAGATCGCCTTCCCCTCCAACCCGGCCGACGCCAAGGGCCTTCTCAAGGCCGCCATCCGCGACGACAACCCGGTGCTGATGTTCCTGGACATGCCGCTCGGCTACGTGCCCGGCGCCGTGCCCGCCGACCCCGAGCAGACCCTGGTGCTGCTGGGCCGCGCCAGCACCCTGCGCGTGGGCCGCGACGTCAGCTTGGTGAGCTACGGCAAGACCGTGGCCACCTGCCTGGAGGCCGCCAAGCAGCTCGAGTCCGATGGCGTCAGCGCCGAGGTCATCGACCTGCGCAGCCTCAAGCCCATGGACAGTCGCACGGTGCTGAACTCGGTTCGCAAGACCGGCCGCCTGGTGGTGGTGCACGAGGCCGGGCCGATGTGCGGCATCGGCGCCGAGGTCATCGCCCGCGTGGCCGAGGAGGGTTTCGAGCACCTGCGCGCCCCGGCCCGCCGCATCACCAGCCCCGATGTGCCCACGCCTGCCGCCCACAGCCTGGAAGCCGCCTTCGTGCCCAGCGCCGCCGCGGTGCGCAGCACGGCGCTGCGCTTGTGCGAGGGCGTGGCGGTGCTGTGATCGCGCGCCTGTCCGAACTGGGCCGCAGTGCTTGGCGCTGGCGCGGGGCGGAGCCTGCCCCGCTCAGCCAGTGCTTTCTGCGGCCGTACCGCGAGGCCGACTTCCACGCCTTCGCGGCCTTGAATGCCGACCCGGCGGTGCGCCGCTTCGTCGGCGGCCCGCTGAGCGACGCGCAGGCGCGCGAGTGCTTTGCCGCCTTGCGCGGCGGGCGCCTGCAGGCCTGGGCGGTGGAACGCGCCGGCCGCTACGCCGGCCACGCCTGGCTGCTGGCACCGGATGCGCAGGGTGAGTGCGAACTCGGTGTGCTGATCGCGACCGAGCATTGGCGCCAGGGCCTGGGCCTGGCGGTGGTGCGGGCGTTGCGGCAGCAGGCGCAAGGGTTGGGCTTGCGGGTGCGGGCGAGTGTGGATCTGGGGAACGCGGCTTGCATCGCCTTGCTGGAGCGGGCGGGGCTGTGTTTGCGGGAGCGGGTGGTGGATGAGGAGGGGCCGTACTGCGTCTATGCGGAGTTGATGGGCTGAGCATTGGCGGCGCCACTGAGCTTCATTCATTCGAGGGTGGTGACTCGCAGCAGCCCGCCGGGGTTTCGTCCCGGCAGCCGAGTTCCTTTTGGCTTGACCCAAAAGGAACCAAAAGGTCAAGCCCCGATGCGCAGCCCCGGCCGATGGCCGGGGTCCCCTGCGATGCTCGCTTGGCTGGGCCGGCCCAAAACTCGCTGCGTTCGCTTCGCTCACTCCGCTCAGACAGTTGGGCCGAGTCAGTTTTGAACGCGTGCTTCGCACGCTGCCCAGCCAAGCTGCGCTTCTCGGCAGCGCATAGGGGCAGCAGCCTCAACAGCCAACAGCTCACCGCCGCGGCGACCGCGCCACCCCCGCCTGGCGCCAGTACCCGAACTCCTCCTCATGCACCTCCAGATCCAGCTCCGCCACGCGGGCCTGCAGGCGCTCCTGCACATCGGCCACCGCGCGGTTGTAGACCGTCGGGCCGATCTCCTGCAGAAAGAAGTTCAACAGCGACGCCGCGGCCAGGTTGCCGATGCGTTCCTCGCGCTCCTCCTGGAAGTAGCGCTCGATCGAGCGCACCGCCTGGTCGCGCAGTTCCTTGGGCAGTTCGATGGGCATGGCGCGCATCATGCCGGTCGCCATGACCTGACAGGTCATTGCCGCACCGCGCCGCGGCCGCGAGCATGCGCGCCATGCGCCACCTCATTCCCGCCGCCCTGCTGCTCGCCGGCCTGATCCACCTGCTGCCTCTGGCCGGCCTGCTCGGCCCCGAGGCCCTGCAGCGCCTCTACGGCCTGCCGGCCGAGGAGCCCAATCTGCAGATCCTGCTGCGTCATCGCGCGCTGCTGTTCGGCCTGCTCGGGGCCTTCCTGTGCGCGGCCGCCTTCCGGCCCGCTTGGCAAGGGCCGGCGGCGTGGATGGCGGGCCTCAGCATGGCCGGCTTCATGCTGCTGACGCTGGCGGAGGGCGGTGCCAACACCGCGCTGCAGCGCGTGCTCTGGGTCGATGCCGCCGCCCTGGCGCTGCTGGCCCTGGCTTGGGTGCTGGGTCGCACGGTGCGCGTCTGAGCGACGGCATGCCCGCGATGCGCTTCAATGCGCCCCCTGCTCTTGCCCGCCGACCCGCCGTGACTGCCTTTCAGATCCGCCCCGCCACCCTGGCCGACCTCGACCGCATCGCCCCCCTGTTCGACGCCTACCGCCAGTTCTACGAGCAGGCGCCCGATGCGGCCCTGGCGGCGCGCTTCGTTGCCGAGCGCCTGCAGCGCCAGGAGTCGGTGATCCTGCTGGCCGAGGACGCGCAGCGTCAGGGCTTGGGCTTCTGCCAGCTCTACCCGAGCTTCTGTTCGGTGGAGGCGGCGCCCATCTATGTGCTGTACGACCTGTTCGTGGGCCCCGCGGCACGCGGTGGCGGCGTGGGCCGCGCCCTGCTGCTGGCGGCCGAGGCGCGCGCCGTGCAGGACGGCAAGCGCCGCATGGACCTGACCACCGCCAAGACCAACCGGGCCGCGCAGTCGCTCTACGAGTCGCTCGGCTGGGTGCGCGACGAGGTGTTCTGGGCTTACAACCGCCGCTTGGGCTGAGCTCCCACCCACCCCGCCGAGGAGACCGCGATGCCGAGCAAGAACACCATTTGCCTCTGGTACGACGGCGACGCCGAAGAAGCCGCGCGCTTCTATGCCGCGACCTTTCCCGACAGCAGCGTCGGCCGCATCCTGCGCGCGCCGGGCGACTACCCGGCCGGCCAGGCCGGCGATGTGCTGCTGGTCGAGTTCACGCTGATGGGCATCCCCTGCATCGGCATGAACGGCGGGCCGGGCGTGCCGCATGGCATGGCCTTCTCGTTCCAGGTGTCCACCGCCGACCAGGCCGAGACCGACCGGCTGTGGAACGCCCTCATCGACCACGGCGGCGCGCCCAGCGCCTGCGGCTGGTGCCAGGACCGCTGGGGCCTGTCCTGGCAGATCACGCCGCGCGCGCTGATGGACGCGCTGGCCGACCCCGACCCCGCGGTGGCCAAGCGCTGTTTCGAGGCCATGATGACCATGGGCAAGATCGACATCGCCGCTATCGGGGCCGCACGGCGCGACTGAGGCGAAAAAGACTTCCCCGGGCTGTGAATTTTCGGCTCCGCCGGCGAATAACGGGGCATCAGTCAATCACTCCTCGTCGCCATGAAAGCCCTGCCTCCCCTTGCTTCTGCGTTGCTTCTTGCGCTGCTCAGCAGTCTTCCCCTGCACGCTGCCGCGTCCCCTGAGGGCGGCGCGGCGCTGGCCCGCCAGCATCTGGCCGCTGTGGGCGACGCCGCCCCGGTGCAGACCCGCCGCGTGCACCTGCGGGCCGTGGGCCTGGCGCCGTTTGAGCTGCCCATCGTGGTGGAGGCCCGCCGCCCCGCGCAGCTGCGGCGCGAGGTGGACATCCAGGGCCAGCGCCAGATCACCGGCTTTGACGGCCAGCGCGCCTGGCGCATCGACCCCTTCGTGCCCGGCGGCGCGGCCGAGCTGCCGGCTGCCGAGCTGAGCAGCCTGCGCCACGAGGCCCTGTTCGACGGCCTGCTGGCGCAGGCGCTGCAGCAGGGCTGGCCCATCGAAGACTTGGGAACGCGCAGCGAAGACGGGCGGCCCTTGCGCCTGCTGCGCACCGCAATGCCCGGCCAGGCGCCGGTCACCCTCTACCTGGATGCCAAGAGCCTGCTGGAACACAAGCGCGCGCAGCAGCAGGACGTGCACGGCCAGCAGCTGGCGGTGGAGACCTTCAGCACCGACTACCGCCGCGTGGGCAGCCTGCAGATCCCGCACCGCATCGAGGTGCGCGTGCCGGGCCTGCCGCATCCCATCATCATGGCCATCGAGCGCGTGGAGTTGAACCCGGTGCTGGACGCCAGCCGCTTCCGGCGCGGGGCACCATGACAGCGCCGATCCAACGCCTGCCCGGCCTGGACGCCCTGCGCGCCTCGGCCCTGGTGGCCGGCCTGGTGCTGCACGCCAGCCTGGCCTATCTGCCCGGCGCGCACTACTTCTGGCTGGTGCCGGATGGCGGGCCGCAGCGCGAAGGCCTGCTGGCCCTCAGCCCGCTGTTCTATGTCATCCACGCACTGCGCATGCCGGTGTTCTTTGCGCTGGCCGGCTTTTGGGCCTGGCACAGCCTGCAGCGCAAGGGCGTGGGGCCCTTCGTGCGGGATCGGGCGCGGCGCATCGGGCTGCCGCTGTTGCTGGGCTGGCCGCTGGTGATGGCGGGTCTGGTGGCGGCGCTGGTACTGGCCAGCCTGATCCAGCACGGCCCACACGCGCCCCCGCCGCCGCCCGGTCCGCGCTTCACGGTGGACGACTTCCCGCTGGCGCATCTGTGGTTTCTGTATTTGCTGCTGGGCTGCTACGGCGGCTGGCTGCTGCTGCGCGCGCTGCTGGGGCGCGGGCTGCAACGTGTTGCGGCGCCGCTGGCGCTGGGCCTGGCGAGGCCCGGGGGCCCGCTGCTGCTGGCTCTACCCGTGGCGCTGGTGCTCTACCGCACGCCCTACTGGATCGCCTGGTTCGGTGTGCCGACGCCGGACCGCTCGCTGCTTCCGGGCGGCGCCGCGCTCACCGCCTATGGCCTGAGCTTCGCGTGCGGCGTGCTGCTGGCCGCGCACCCGGCGCTGCTGCGCGCCTGGGCGCGGCGGTGGCGGGGCCATGCGCTGCTCTGTGCGGTGGGCCTCGGGGTGGGCCTGTTCACCCTGGGCCTGGCGCCGGCGCTGCTGCCCGAGGCCCAGGGCCTGCGCAAGGCGGTGTTGGCCCTGGCCTATGCCGGCGCGGCTTCCTTTGGCATGGCGGCGCTGCTGGGCGCGGCGCAGGGCTGGCGCTGCCCGCCTTGGGCTGCCGAACTCAGCCAGGCCTCGTACTGGATCTACCTGGTGCACCTGCCCCTGGTGCTGGCGCTGCAAGCCCTGTTCAAACCCTTGGCCCTGCCGCTGGGGCTGAAGTTCGGCGCCGTCTGTGCCCTCGCGCTGGCGCTGGCTTGGCTGAGTGACCGTGCCTGGGTGCGCGCCAGCTGGCTGGGCGCTGCATTGAACGGGCGCCGCCGCGTGCCTCTGTGGCGTGCTGGCACGATGGCGCCATGATCGACGCGGAGTTGCACCAGCGCTTTGCGCGCGACATCGCCGCGCACCGGGGCATCCTGTTCAAGCTGGCCTTCAGCTACGGCCCGCGCGGGGACGAGCGGGCCGACCTGATCCAGGACATGCTGCTGCAGCTCTGGCACGCCTACCCGCGCTTCGAGCCCGGCCGCGTGGCCTTCAGCACCTGGATGTACCGGGTGGCGATGAACGTGGCCATCAGCGCGCACCGGCAGCGCAGCCGCCACGTCGCGGAGCATCTGCCGCTGGAGGAGTTAGGCCTTGACATCGCCGAGGCCGAGCGCTTCTGGGACGCGCGCAGCGACAACTTGCGCACGCTGGACCGCCTGATTGCCGCGCTGGACGAGCTGAGCCGGGCGCTGATCCTGCTGTTCCTGGACGGCCGCGAGACCGAGGAGATCGCCGCCATCCTGGGCCTGAGCCCGAGCAATGTGACGACCCGGCTGAGCCGTCTGAAGACCAAGCTACAGGCCCAGTTTGCCGCCGGCAGCGCCAAGGAGAACACCCCATGAACCTGGACGATTTGCGCAGCGAATGGGCCGAGCGCGACGCCGCCCTGGCGCGCGGCCCGGCGCCGGACGCGCAGCGCCTGCTGCAGACCTTGCGCCAGCAGGCCGAACGCGCCAGCCGTCGCATGGGCTGGTTCGATATTTACGAATGGGTGGCCGGCAGCCTGGCCCTGGTGCTGCTGAGTGCCTTTCTCTGGACGCATGGGCGCGACCCCGTCTTGGCTGCCATGGCCCTGGCCATGGTGCTCTGGTGCCTCATCTTTTTGGTCCTGAACGTGCGCCGCCGCCGCGCCCAGCGCGCGCTGGACTGGGCGCAGCCGGTGCTGGACCTGCAGCGGCGCTTCGAGGCCCTGCGACTGGAGCGCCTGCGCCTGTTCAAGTGGGCGCTGCTGATTGGGCAGCTGGTTTGGTATGTCCCCTTCCTGGTGGTGGGAGTGAAGGCGCTCACCGGCGTGAACCTGGTCGAGACCGCACCGCATTTCGTGGTCAGCCAGTTGCTGATCGGGCTGCTGTTCATCCCGCTGGCCATCGGCCTGGCGCGGCTGCTGCCGGCGCGCTGGTGGAAGCACCCCCGCCTGCGCGCGCTGGCCGACCAGCTGGCCGGGCGCGACATCGTGGCCGGGCGGCGCTATCTGGAGCAGTTGCAGGCCGTGGAGGAGCCGAACTGAAAGCCCCATCGCCCCACAGGCCTAATTGCTGAATTTTCAGCAATTCCTGAAAATTGCAGATACGCTGACGCCCATCAAACACTCGTGACGGGCAATGTGATGACTCCCTTGGTACGCGCCTTCGTGGGCCATTTCGGCGAGATGGGCAGCCGCTGGGGCATCAACCGCACGGTGGGGCAGATCTACGCGCTGATCTTCGTCAGCCCCGAGCCGCTGAACGCCGACGACATCGCCGCCGCGCTGGAGTTCAGCCGCAGCAACGTCAGCATGGGCCTCAAAGAATTGCAGGCCTGGCGCCTGGTGAAGCTGCGCCACCTGCCGGGCGACCGGCGCGAGTACTTCGAGGCCCCCAGCGACGCCTGGGAGGTCTTCCGCACCCTGGCCGAGGAACGCCGCCGGCGCGAGATCGAGCCCACGCTCTCGATGCTGCGCAACGCCCTGCTCGAAGAGCCGGCCCATGAGGCCGACCGCATCGCGCAGGAGCGCATGCGCGGCATGCACGACCTGATCGAGCTGATGACCACCTGGTTCGACGATGTGCAGCGCCTGGAGCCCGACACCCTGGCCAAGCTGATGAAGATGGGCGCCAAGGTGCAGAAGCTGCTCGAAGCCACGGGCGCGATCAAGGCCAGGGTGCCCAGCCATGAATGAGACCGCGCTACTGCTGGCGCGCGCCCAGTTCGCCGCCAACATCAGCTTCCACATCCTGTTCCCCACGCTGACCATCGTCCTGGCCTGGGTGCTGCTGTTCTTCCGCTGGCGCTGGCTGCGCACGCAAGACAGCGCCTGGCTGGCCGCCTACCGGCTCTGGACAAAGGTCTTCGCGCTCAGCTTCGCGCTCGGGGTGGTGAGCGGCATCACCATGAGCTTCCAGTTCGGCACCAACTGGCCGGGCTTCATGGAAAAGGTCGGCAACATCGCCGGGCCGCTCTTGGGCTACGAGGTGTTGACGGCCTTCTTCCTCGAAGCCAGCTTCCTGGGCGTGATGCTGTTCGGCCACGGCCGCGTGAGTGAGCGCGTGCACCTGCTCGCCACCCTGCTGGTGGCCCTGGGCACCAGCTTCTCGGCCTTCTGGATCCTGAGCCTGAACAGCTGGATGCAGACGCCCACGGGCTTTCGCATCGAGGGCGGCGAGTTCTTCGTCGAGAGCTGGGCCGCGGTGGTCTTCAACCCCAGCTTCCCCTACCGGCTCACGCACATGCTGCTGGCCTCGGGCCTCACCGGCGCCTTCCTGCTCGCCGGGGTCTCGGCCTGGCAGCAGCTGCGCGGCCACGCCAACGCCAGCACCGCCAAGGTGCTGCGCACCGGGCTGACGCTCGGGGCGCTGCTGATCCCGCTGCAGATCTTCGTGGGCGATCTGCACGGCCTGAACACGCTCAAGCACCAGCCGGCCAAGATCGCCGCGATGGAAGGCGTGTGGGAGACCGAGCGTGGCGCGCCGATGCTGCTGTTCGCCTGGCCCGATGAGGCCGAGCGCCGCAACCGCTTCGAGATCGGTGTGCCCAAGCTGGCCAGCCTGATCCTCACGCATGAGGCCGAGGGCGAGATCAAGGGCCTGAACGAGTTCCCGAACGCGCACCCGCCGGTGGCGCCGGTGTTCTGGGGCTTCCGCCTGATGGTGGGCACGGGCCTCTTGATGCTGGCGAGCAGCTGGCTCGGCGTATTCCTGCTGCGCCGCGCCGGCTGGCGCCCGGAGGGCCTGCCGCGTCTGCTGCTGCACGGCCTGGCCTGGATGTCGGTGTCCGGCTGGCTGGCCACACTGGCCGGCTGGTACGTCACCGAGATCGGCCGCCAGCCCTTCCTCGTCTACGGCCTGCTGCGCACGGCCGACCTGGCATCGAGCACACCCAGCAGCCACATCGGCCTGACGCTTGCGGCCTACCTGCTGATGTACGCCGGCCTGCTCTACGCCTACTTCCGTGTGATGCGGCATTTGGCCCGCACGCCGGTCGAGAAACTGCTGGGAGTGAACGCATGAACGCCGCGCACTGGCTGCCGCAAGTCTTCCTGGCCCTGATGGGCCTGGCCATGCTGGCCTATGTGGTGCTCGATGGCTACGACCTGGGTGTCGGCCTGCTGCTGCCGCGCGCCGGCAGCGAGGCCGACAAGGACCTGATGGTCGCCTCCATCGGCCCCTTCTGGGACGCCAACGAGACCTGGCTGGTGCTGGGCGTGGGGGTCTTGCTGATCGCCTTCCCCAAGGCCCATGGCCTGGTGCTCACCGCGCTCTACCTGCCGGTGGCCGTGATGCTGATCGGCCTCACGCTGCGCGGCGTCGCCTTCGATTTCCGCAGCAAGGCCGAGGCGCACCACAAGGGCTGGTGGAACGCCGCCTTCGTCGCCGGCTCGGGCCTGGCCGCCGCGGCCCAGGGCTGGATGCTCGGGCGCTACATCACCGGCTTTGCGGAAGGCTGGGCGGCGCAGGGCTTCGCGCTGCTCATCGCCCTGGCCCTGCCCGCCGCCTACGTGATGCTGGGCGCGAGCTGGCTGCTGATGAAGACCGAAGGCCCGCTGCAGCAGCGCGCCCGCCACTGGGCACGCCAGGCCTGGTGGCCGGTGCTGTTGGGCATCGGTTTGATCTCCATCGCCACGCCCATCGTCAGCGCCACCGTGCGCGAGCGCTGGTTCGCGCTGCCCGAGTTCATCGCCCTGCTGCCCATCCCCCTGTGCACCCTGCTGGCACTGGGCGCGCAGCGCGCGGTGCTGAAGAGCGAGCGCGTGCTGGGCCGCCTGTGCTGGCTGCCCTTCGCGCTCAGCGTGCTGCTGCTCGTGCTGGCCAGCCTGGGCCTGGCCTACAGCCTCTACCCCTATGTGGTGATGGACCGGCTCACGCTCTGGCAAGCCGCCAGCCATGTCGACTCGCTGATCGTCATCGGCATCGGTTGCGCCATCACCGTACCGGCCATCGTGGGCTACACGGTGTTCGCCTACCGGGTGTTCTGGGGCAAGGCGACCGAACTGCACTACGGCTGAGCCCACCCTTCCCAAGGACCTGACCCATGAAGCTTCTCCACCCGACCCTCGGCCTGCTGCTCACGCTCGCCCTCGCCCCCCTGGCCCAGGCTGCCGAGCCGGCGCGCACCGAGGCGCGCCAGCGCGTCGGCGCGCACGAGCTCTCCTGGGAATGCCGCGGCAGCGGCCCGCAAACCGTGGTGCTGGTGGCCGGCATGGGCCTGGACGTGCGCGCCACCTTCCGCAACACCTACCGCCACTTCCCCGTGGAGGGCGTGCGCCTGTGCCTGTACGACCGTGCCGGCGTGGGCCAGAGCAGCCCGCTGCAGGCGGCACGCCCGCTGCAGGCCCTGAGCGATGAACTGGCCGGCCTGGCCCAGGCGCTGAACTGGGGCCCGATGGTGCTGGTGGCCCATTCCTTCGGCGGCCTGGTGGCGCGCTCCTTTGCGCTCGACCACCCCGAGCAGGTGCGCGGCATCGTGTTCGTGGACGCCGTGCACGAGTCCTGGTGGGCGGGCATGCAGCAGGCCCTCAGCCCGGCGGGCTGGCAGCTGATGCAGGGCATCATTCGCTGGGAGCGCGACGTGCACGCGCACGAAGACTTTGCCGAGGCGGTGCAGAGCGTGCAGGCGCGCCGCCGCGCGCTGCCGCTGCCGGTCACCGTGCTGAGCCGCGGCATACCGCACACCCAATTGCGCCAGGCCCGCTTCAGCTACGCCGATGTGGACGCCTACAACGCCAGCTGGGACGTGGCCCAGGCTCGCCTGGCGCAGGAGTCCAGCGACACCCGCCAGCGCCGCATGCACTACGCCTCGCACCTGTTCGACGAGCAGGACCCCTGGCTGGTGATCGAGGAGATCCAGGCGCTGCTGCAGCGCCTGCCGGCCCGCGGGGATTGAGACGCGGCGCCAGCGCCGCTGGCGCCGTTCCTGTTCAAGGCGCGCGCTTGAGCTCCAGGCTCACCCGCTCCACGCGCCCCGTCGCATTGCGGTGCAAATGCAGGCGCTGCAGGCCATCGGGGCTGACGATCAGCTCGGGGCTGACGAGCTGCCAGCGCTCCTCGGGCTGGAAGCCGACGGCCACGCTGACGCGCTGGCCGCGCACATGCAGGGAGAGCGAACGCCCGTCCTGCAGCTCGTACTCGCCTTCGGCGTCCCACAGCGCGCGCACGGCCGTGGCCGGGGCGGTGGCCTGCGGCGCCGCCTCCGGCACCGCCGCCTGCGCGGGTGCATGAGCCAGATTCAGGGCCAGGGCCACCACGGTCAGCGGTTGCGCAAGGGTCAAGGTCTTCATGGTGTGAACTCCTTTGAGTGCCCGGGGCCCGTCGCCCCGGCTCCTTCCTTAGCGCAAGCGGCGTGCCAGCCCGGGCCGCCTGCCGGCGCCGCTGATTCGCCCCGCTTCGGTGCTGCAAGTCCGCAGGGCTGCCTTGAGTTGGGCCGCTGCGCCCCGGAGTCGTGCGCCAGAGCGTGAAAACTGCGCCGGCTGGTTGATGGTGTTGCCCCACAGCCCGCAGGCCTTGGCGGCCCCACCGCAGAATGGGTCGCTCCCCGCGGCCTCACCGCCGCGCTCTCCGCAGGCCCACCCCAAACGGACTCAATCCCATGAATGCTTCAACCGAATTGCCCGTTGCCTCGCAGCACGAGGTGGCGCGCCTGGCGGCGCTGGTGGCGGCACTGGAACGGGTGCAGGCCGTCGTGGAGTTCGACCTGGACGGTCGCGTGCTGCGCGCCAACCCGCTGTTTCTGGACTTGATGGGCTACACGGCCGATGAGATCCGGGGCCAGCACCACCGCATCTTCTGCCCGCCCGAGGTGGTGGCCAGCGAGGCCTATGCGGCGATGTGGCAGAGCCTGCGCACCGGCCAGGTGCGCGAGGACGTGTTCATGCGTCTGACCAAGAGCGGCCAGCCGGTGTGGCTGCAGGCCTCCTACAACCCCTTGCTGGATGCCGAAGGCCGCACCATCGGCGTCATCAAGCTGGCCACCGATGTGACCGAGCGCCTGCGCTTGCAGGCCGATTACCAGGGCAAGATCGCGGCCATCAACCGGGCGCAGGCGGTGATCGAGTTCGATCTCAGTGGCCGCATCCTGGATGTCAACGAGAACTTCCTGGCCAGCTTCGGCTACACCGCGCAAGAGCTGATCGGCCAGCACCACCGCATCTTTTGCCAGCCCGAGTTCGCCGGCTCCGGTGAGTACGCGAGCTTCTGGGAGCGCCTGGGCCGCGGCGAGTTCAATGCCGGGCGCTACCGCCGGCTGGCGAAGAACGGCCAGCATGTCTGGATCCAGGCCACCTACAACCCCATCCTGGACGCCGCCGGCAAGCCCTACAAGGTCGTCAAGTTCGCCACCGACATCACGCGCGACATGGCCCTGGCAGCCGAGACCAAGGGCAAGCTCGACGCGATCAGCCTGTCGCAGGCGGTCATCGAGTTCGACATGCAGGGCAATGTGCTCAGCGCCAACCCGAACTTCCTGCGCACCATGGGCTACACCCTGGTGGAGGTTCAGGGGCGGCACCACAGCCTGTTCTGCGAGCCCGATCTGGTGAAGAGCCAGGCCTACCGCGACTTCTGGGCCGACCTGGGCGAGGGCAAGTTCCAGAGTGCGCGCTACCGGCGCATCGGCAAGCATGGCGCCGAGGTCTGGATCCAGGCCACCTACAACCCCATCCTGGACGTCGACGGCCGGCCCTACAAGGTGGTCAAGTACGCGGTGGACGTGACGGCCCAGGTGTTGCGCGAGCGAGCGGTGGCACAGAAGGTGGTGGACATCACCGCCGTGCTGCAGGCCATGAGCGGCTCCATCAAGCGCCTGGCGCGCGGCGCCGAGCGCTCCTCTGAACTGGCCGAGCAGACCCAGCGCGAGGCGGGCGAGGGCAGCCAGCTGGTGCGCCGTTCGCGCGAAGCCAATCTGGCCATCGAGCGTTCCTCGGCGGACATCCACGAGATCGTCGACACGATCAGCGACATCTCCAGCCAGACCCATCTGCTGGCCTTCAACGCCGCCATCGAGGCGGCGCGTGCCGGCGAGCATGGTGTGGGCTTCTCGGTGGTGGCCGATGAGGTGCGCAAGCTGGCCGAGAAGTCCTCGCTGGCGGCCCGCGAAATTGCCAAGCTGATCCACCAGACCGTCGGCCGCGTGGCCGAGGGCAGCCGACTTTCCGAGGAAGTGGAAGCCGCGCTGGCGCGCATCCTCGGCGCGGTGGACAACACCACCCGCTCCATCAACGAGATTCGCACGGCCACCCTGGAGCAGGAAGGCGCGACGCAGGACGTGGCCAATCTGCTGCAGGCCCTGCAGGCCGGTGGGTCCAGCGCGTCGGCATGAACCCGCCCAGCGCGCCGGCGCTCCCCGCTGCCGCGGGCGCGCATGTCCATGTGCGGGTGGGCCGCTGTGATGTGGCCATTCCGGTCGGGCAGGTCCGTTTCGCCCTGCCTTTGCCCGCGCAGGGCCTGACGCCGCTGCCGCGGCGCAGCGGGGCCCTGCTGGGCCTGGTGGACGCCGAGGGCGCGGCCGTGCCCGTGGTGGCACTGGAGCGCTGGCTGCCCATGGAGGCCGGCGGTGACCCGGCGCAGCAACGCCTGCTGGTGCTGCAGCATCAGGATGCACGGGTCGCCGTGCGGGTGGACGCGGTGCTGGGCGTCAAGCAGGTGCCGCCCGGCGGCCTGCAGCGGGTGGCGCATGGGGACGACGAGCAGGAGCTGTTCCAGTCCGTGCTGCCCGCTGGCGCGCACGGCCCGGCGCTGTGCCTGCTGGAGGTGGCGCGGCTGATGCGGCTCACCCAAGCCTGGTGCGCGCACAGCGAGCGCGGCGCTGAAGCGGCGCCACCGCCCGAGCCCCCCGCGCCGGCAGCGCCCGCACAGCGCGCGCGTCGCCATGCGGTGTTCGAGATCGGCACCGAACGCTGGGCGGTGCCGATCGAGGCCCTGGGACAGGTGGTGCCGGTACCGGCGGCCGAGCTGGACCTGCGCCGCGGCGAACTCAGCTGGGCCATCGGCCAATGGCAAGGGCGCAAGCTGGCGCTGGTGGATCTGAGCACCGGCGGCCAGGCCAGCAGCCACCAGCAAGCGCCCTGGATGGTGCTGCTGCACCAGGGCCCGCTGGCGCTGGGCTTGACGGTGTCCGCCTGCATGGGCTTTGTCGATCTGGATGACGACGCGCTGGCTTGCACGCCCGGTGATGCGCTGCTGGCGGGCATCGCCGTGCGGCCGGAGTGGGGCCGCCTGCGCGTGCTGGAGCCGGCCAAGCTCTTCAGCCGGACGCCTGAGGCTGCGATCAGCCTGCGGTCGGCGGCAGCGCCTGCGGCGGGTGCACCCTCCGAGGCCACCGAGCCTGTGCCCTACTTGGTGTTCGAGGCCGACCAGGCCTACGCCACGCCGGTCGACGGCATCGTCGGCGTGATCGAGCTGCCCCCCGCGGCGCGCGATGCGCTGCGTGAGGCCTCCCGCACCGTGATGGACTGGCGCGGCCGTGCGGTTCACGTCGTCAAGCTGCCGCCCATTGCCGGGCCTGCCGGTACCCCCGCCGGCGCCATGGACGCGCAGCTGGCCGTAATGGTCCAGCCCGACGCGCAGGCGCCGCCCATCGGCATCGCCATCAAGTCCCTGCGCGACTGGCTGCCGGCTCACAGCGCCGAGCGCAGTGGCATGCGCATGGGCACCATGGGAGAGCTCTGCCTGATCCATGCCAAGGGCTCACCCGCCGCGGCCAATCTGGTGGTGGTGGATCTGGTCCAGATCGCCCATCTGCTGGGCTGAGCGCTTCAGGTCCCTGCCCGACCTTCACATCCTCCACGGAGCGTCCCCATGACCCCCGCCCCCATTCCCGCCAACGAGACCGAACGTCTGCGCGAACTGCACGAGCTGCTGCTGTTGGACACCCCGCCGGAGGAGCGCTTTGACCGCGTGGTGCGCTTTGCCGCCGAGCAGCTGGACATGCCGATCGCCCTCGTCAGCCTGGTGGACGAGCATCGCCAGTGGTTCAAGGCTCGCATCGGCTTGGCTGCGCCGGAGACCGGGCGCGACATCTCTTTCTGCGGCCACGCGATCATGAGGCCCGAGCTGTTCGTGGTGGAAGACGCCAAGCTCGACCCGCGCTTCGCCGACAACCCGCTGGTCACCGGCGCCCCCCATATCCGCTTCTATGCTGGCGCGCCGCTGCGCGGGCCGCATGGGCACGCCATTGGCACGCTCTGCGTCATCGACACCGTGCCACGGGCGCTCAGCCCCCTGGAGCGCTCCATTCTTGAAGCCCTGCGCGGGCTGGTGAACGAGGCCCTGAACGGCGAGGGGGACGAGGCATGAATCGCTCGTCGCTCCGCTACCTGCTGGTGGAACCGCAGTTTGTCTTGCGCCGCACCATCGTCACCGTGGCAAGGGACTACGCCGGTTTGCAGCTGGACGAATGCAGCAGCATCGATCGCGCCCGGCCGCAGCTGAGCACCACGGCCTTTGCCGGCCTGGTGCTGGACTTCCAGGACAGCACAGCGGCATTCGAGTTGCTGGGCGCCTTGAGGCGCGGGGACTTCGTCAGCCCGTCCGACATCCCGGTGATCGTGCTGGCCGCTGAGCTGCGCCCGGATGACGCCAACCGCCTCAAGGCCCTGGCGGTGCAGCATGTGCTGGGCAAGCCCTTCAAGATCGGACACCTGCTCAGCTGCCTTGGCGTCCACACCGGCGCCTGAGGCTTGCGCTTCGGGGGCGGGGCCGCGCGCGCCAACGGGTCACACTGCGGCTCACTCACTCCGCGTGCCCTGCCCCATGCCCTTGGCGACCTTGTTCCGACTGCTGGCCCTGGCTGCCTGTGCCTGCTACGGCGCGCCCTTGCGGGCGCAGGCTGCTGCCGCAGAGCCCGGCACCCGCATCGTCATCCCCCTGCACGGCCAACTGCTCGTGTTCCAGCAGCCCGCCGGCTTCGTGCTGCTGGGCGAGCAGCAGCAGGGCGGGCTCTACCTGCGCGAGGCCCTGCCCGAGGGTGAGGACCGCGGCAACTGGACGCAGATGCTGACCGTGCTGGTGCACCGCGGCAGCCCCGACGGCCTGGAGGCCTCGCCCGGCGCGCTGGTGCGCGGCCTGGCGGCCGCCTACCAGCAGGCCTGCCCGCGCAGCTTTGCCACCCGCACCCTGGCCGATGCCGCCCTGCCCGAGGGCCACCCCCTGCATGCCGCCGTGCTGGGCTGCGGCGCGCTGGGCGAGGGCGCGCAGCGCCGCGCCGAGCAGGTGCTGGTGGTCAGCATCAAGCGCGCCGAGCTGTACTTCACGCTGCAGTGGACCGAGCGCGCGGCCGCGCTGGAGCAGGCACCGGCGCTGGTCATGGAGCAATGGGCCGCGCGCTTCCAGCAGCTGGCGCCGCTGAAGGTCTGTGACCGCCTGCCGGGCGAGCGCGCGCCCTACGCCAGCTGCCGCTGATACAGATCCTCACAAAGAACGGCTTGACATGAAATGTCAGGCCGCTATCGTGTGCCGACATGTTATGTCTGGAGAACACGGTGAGCCTGGCAACCCCCTTGATGGATGTGCTGAAGGGCCTGGACGGGCTGCTGAGCGAGCAGCTCGGGTCCTTGAGCGTGCAGCTGCAGCCGATTCCCGGTGCGGTGACGGTGCTGCAGGTCAGCATTGAAGGGCGCGAGGAGCTGCCGATCTTCCTGACCGGCTCCGAGCACCAGATCCTCTGCATCTGCTACCTCTGGGACGAAGCCCAGGTGCGGCCCGAGCGCCGCACCGAGCTGCTGGAGACCCTGCTGGACCTGAATCCTTCCGTGCCGCTGTCGGACTTCGGCCGCGTCGGCGAGCGCTATGTGCTGATCGGCGCGCTGCGCCGCGAGGCCGCGGTGCAGGACGTGGCCAAGGAGCTGGCCGTGCTGAGCGACAACGCACTCGACGCGCTGGAGGCGCTGGCCGAGTTCCTGATCGAGGAGTGACCATGCCCAACGCCATCCGCCACATGCTGACCAGCCTGCGCACCAGCGTGCAGGAACTGGGTGAGACCCTGCTCGGCCCCGAGCTGGACGCCCAGCGCCTGCAGTCCGCCCGGGCCGATCTGCGCGACGCGCGCCAGCACCTGGAGACGCTGTTGACGCAGCAGCTGCGCCTGGGCCGCGAGCAGGAGCAGGGGGCGCAGGAAACTGCGCGCCTGGAAGACTTGGCCACCAAGGCCCTGGCCCAGGGGCGCGAGGACCTGGCCGAGGCGCTGGCCGACCGCATCCTGGCGCAGCAGGCCGACGCCCAGGCCCGCCTGCAGCAGCTGGAGCTGCTGGGCACCCAGGCGCAGCAGCTGCGCGCGCAGATCCAGGCCGCCGAGGCGCGCCTGCGCGAGTTCGAGCGCGAGCTGCAGATGGCCGAGACGCGCGCCGCGGTGGCGCGCACCACCCGCACGGTGGCCGATCAGCTCGCCGATGGCGCGGCGCTGCGCCGCCTGCGCGAGCGCCGCCAGGCCGAGGCCGACCGCAGCGCAGCGGCCGCCCAAATGGCGGACCAGATGGCCGGCGAAGACGCGCTGGAGCGCCAGCTGGTGGAGGCCGGGCTGATGCCCGACCCCGCCAGCGAGCCGCGCCGCCGCTTGCTCGAGCGCCTGCGCGCGCGCAGCCAGGATCTGCGCTGATGGCCATCCGCAAACCCGCCCGCTGGAAAAGCACGGACGAGGCCTTGAAAGCCGTGCAGGTCGCCTTTGACGTCGAGCTCAGCGTGATGGACGCGGTGCGCACCGCGGCCTTTTTGGCCGAGGTTTCGCCCTCGGACCAGATCCGCCGCCTGCTGCAGCTGCCCACGGCCGAGCGCCCCAAGCGTCCGCGCCTGACCGTCACCCTCGGAAGCGAGGACTACGCGCTGTTGGCCGCGCGCTATGGTCTGGACCCGGAGGACCGCCTCGCCATCAAGGAGCAGGTGACGGCCGAGCTGATCACCTTTGCCGAACAACACCCGGCGCTGCCGCGCAAGGCCGCGCTGCGCCAGAAGGGGAAGAGCTGATGGAATTCATCGACGCCGCGCTGAGCTACCCGACGGGCTTGCTGAGCGCCCTGCTGGCCGTGGTGCTGGTGTACTGGCTGCTGGCCCTGGTGGGCCTGGCGGACTTTGAAACCGATGGCCTGGAATGGCAGGCCGATGTGGACGCCGGCGAACTCAGCGGCGCCGCCGCGCTGCTGGTGGGCCTGGGCCTGGGTGGTGTGCCCTTCTCCATCGCCGCCAGCCTGGTGGTGCTGTTGGCCTGGACCTTCTGCTGCCTGGCCGCCATGTGGGTGCTGCCCACCGAGCCGGGGCTGCTGATGCAGATCGGCGCCGGCACCGGCGTGCTGCTGCTCTCGCTGGCCTGGGGCGTGCTGCTCACCTCGCGTTTGATCCGCCCGCTGCGCCCGCTCTTCAAGACCCACCAGGCCCAGCTGAATGCCGACCTGGTCGGCCAGGCCTGCACGGTGCTCACCGGCAGCGTGGACGAGAAGCTCGGCCAAGCCGAGATCAAACAGTCCGGCGCCAGCCTGAACGTGCGCGTGTGGGCGCCTAGCCCAAATGAATTCAAGCGTGGCTCCACCGCCCGCATTGCCGAATACGACGCGCAGCGTGCGCGTTACCGCATCGAACCCGTCTAAGAACAACCTGGAGAAGCCACATGGAGCCTCTGATCATTGCTGTCGTCATCCTCGCCGTCCTGCTGCTCGGCATGGTGGCGCTGTTCGCCAAGTTCTATCTGAAGATCGACCAGGGCTATGCGCTGATCGTCAACACCCTGCGCGCCGAGCCCGAGGTGACCTTCACCGGGCGCATGGTCTACCCCATCATTCACCGCGCCGAGCTGATGGACATCTCGCTCAAGACCATCGAGATCGACCGCAGCGGCAACGAGGGCCTGATCTGCAAGGACAACATCCGCGCCGACATCAAGGTCAAGTTCTTCGTGCGCGTCAACAAGACGGCCGACGATGTGCTCAAGGTCGCGCAGGCCATCGGCTGCACCCGCGCCAGCAGCCAGGAAACCCTGGAGGAGCTGTTCTCCGCCAAGTTCTCCGAGGCCCTGAAGACGGCCGGCAAGGCGCTCGACTTTGTGGACCTCTATCAGGCCCGCGACCGCTTCCGCGACGAGATCCTGCGCCAGATCGGTGACGACCTGAGCGGCTACGTGCTCGAAGACGCCGCCATCGACTACCTGGAGCAGACGCCGATCCAGAAGCTCGACAGCAACAACATCCTCGACGCCCAGGGCATCAAGAAGATCACCGAGCTGACCGCCGTCGAGCACGTGCGTACCAACGAGCTGCGCCGCAACGGCGAGATGCAGATCAAGAAGAAGGACGTCGAGACCCAGGAAACCATGCTGGAGCTGGAGCGCCAGGCCGCCGATGCGCAGGCCAAGCAGAGCCGCGAGATCGCCAGCGTGAAGGCGCGCGAGGAAGCCGAGACCCAGAAGATCCAGGCCGAGGAGCGCACCAAGGCCGAGCTGGCCCGCCTGCAGGCCGAGCAGCAGCTCGCCGTGCAGCAGGAGAACGTGCTGCGCGAGAAGGAAGTGGCCGAGAACAACCGCAAGCGCGCCGTCGCCATCGAAGAGGAAAAGGTCACCCGCGCCCGCGAGCTGGAGGTGGTGGACCGCGAGAAGGAAGTGACCCTGCAGCGCATCGACAAGGACCGCGCGGTGGAGGTGCAGAAGAAGGCCATTGCTGACGTGGTGCGCGAGCGCATCGTGGTGGAGCGCACCGTGGCCGAGCAGGAAGAGGCCATCAAGGAACTGCGCACCGTGGCCGAGGCCGAGCGCAACAAAAAGGCCACCGTGGTCATGGCCGAGGGCCAGGCCGAAGAGAAGCTGTTGCTGGAAGTGAAGGCCGCCGAGGCGCAGGAGCGCCGCGCCCGCCACAAGGCCGCCGAGGAACTCACCCTGGCCGATGCCAAGCTCAAGGTGGCCGAGCGCGAGGCCGAGGCCAAGAAGCGCGAAGCCGAGGGCCTGGAGGCCATCACCGCCGCGCCCGGCTTTGCCCAGGCCAAGGTGGCCAAGGTGGGTGCCGAGGCCAAGCTGGCGCAGATGGAAGCCGAGGCCGCCGGCAAGCAGAAGATCGGCATGGCCGAGGTGCAGGTGCGCACGGCCGAGGCCGATGCCACGCTCAAGGCCGGCCAGGCCGAAGCCCAGGTGGTGCAGGCCAAGCTGCTGGCCGAGGCCGAGGGCAAGGAAAAGCTCGGCCTGGCCGACGTGCATGTGCGCGCCGCCGAATCGGACGCGCTGATCAAGGTCGGCGAGGCCGAGGCCCGCAACATCGAGCTGCGCTTCCAGGCCGAGGCCAAGGGCCTGCGCGAGAAGTTCGACGCCATGAAGGCCATGAGCCCGGACACCCGCCAGCACGAAGAGTTCCGCATGGCGCTGGAGAAGCAGCACACCGAAACCATGAAGGGCATCGATGCCCAGACCTCCATCGCCCGCGAGCAGGCCGAGGTGCTGGGCGGCGCGCTCTCGAAGGCGAACATCGACATCGTCGGCGGCGAGGGCGACTACTTCGACCGCTTCGTCCGCGCCTTGTCGATCGGCAAGGGCATCGACGGCGTGATCCAGAACAGCCGCACCCTGCAGGTGGGCCTGAAGGACCACCTGACCGGCGAGCGCGATCTGGTGGGCGATCTGAAGGGCCTGGTGGGCGCGCTGGGCGGCTCCGCCGGCGAACTACAGAACCTCACCGTGGCCAACCTGCTGGCCAAGGTGGCGAAGGACGGCAGCGATGCACAAAAGGCCGCGCTGGCGACTCTGATCAATGGTCTGAAGCAATAAGCGATGTCGGCATCTCCCCCCGTGGACGCCGCCGACAGCGCCAGCTTCGAGCTGCTCAAAAAACGCCTCGCCACCCAGGGCGAGGCGCTGGCCGCGCAGACCCGCGCGCTCAACGAAGCGCGCCTGCAGGCCTTCGGCCGCAGCGACCTGGCCCTGCTGCTGCGCACCCGCGCCCGCACCGAGAACAACTGCCATGCGCGCGACATCGTGCGCATTGGCGAGCAGCTGCTGTTCGGCTTCAACGTCTTCATCGGCCTGCGCAAGGAAACGGCCGTGTCGGACGTGTTCGCGCTCTACCGCCTCGGTGTCGGCGATGAGCTCGAAGCCCTGCCGCTGGCCGGCAGCTTCCTGGACGAAGCCCGCTTCACGCAGGACTTCCGCGAGCTCTACGCGTACTACAAGAACGCCACGCTGATCCAGCTGCGCGTCACCGCGGACAAGCTGCTCGCCGCCTTCCAGATCGGCCAGCAGCTGCACGACCTGCGCGTGTTCCGCTGGCAGATCGAGCGCGATGGTTCGCTGAAGTACATCGACAACCGCGGCGAGCGCGACATCGCCCTGCCGCCCACGCACGACTTCGAGTGGACGCTGACCGCGCGCGAGCACCAGGTGGCCGGCCGCCACCCGCACGTCAACATCCTCGACACCGTGTTCGTCGAAACCACCGGCGGCGACCTGACCGTCAAGGTGGAGAACAACACCGAGAGCGGCCTGGGCATCTACAGCGAGCCGGTGGAGGACAGGAACCAGAGCCTGGCGGATGCCGAGATCGCCTACGCGCGGCTCGGCGCGTTGATCCTCTTGAAAATCAGGCCCTACCGCGAGACGGTGACGCGCTACCTGGTCTTCAACACCCGCACCCGCGCGGTCGAGCGCATCGACGCCATCGGCTCTTCCTGCGTGCAGCTGCCCGAGGACCACGGCATCCTCTTCCCCGGCGGCTGCTACCTGCAGAGCGGCGAAACCAAGCGCTTCGACCTGCCCGCCGAGGTGCTGGACGGACTGCGCTTCAAGCGCATGCTGCGCTCGCCCAATGGCGAGGACGTGCTGTTCGTCTTCTACGAACCCGCCAGCGGCCACTACGCGCTCTTCACCTACAACCTCATCAACAAGACCCTGGCCACCCCCCTGCTGGCCAACGGTTACGCGCGCTACCCCGATGGCCGCGTGCTGGTCTTCCTGGCCGAAGGCACCGAGCCCACGCGCGTGCACCCCATGCAGCTGTGGCAGACGCCCTTCTTCAGCGAAGAGCATGCGCTGGCGCAACCGAAGGCCGAGGGCTTCTTCGGCCGCATCGGCAACGCCGAGCTGGTGCGCGGCATTGCCGAGCTCAGCGGCATCGCCCGCGCGCTGGCCGATCAGCCGCCCACCCGCACCGCCTACGAAGACCTGCTGCGCCAATGCGGCCGTGTGGTCGACGCCTATTTCTGGCTGGATGAAGCGGAAGCCGGCGGCCTGCTGCAGGCGCTGAGGAACATCCAGGACGGCGCCCGCGCCACCCTCACCGAGTTCGAGAAGGTCGAGGCGATCCGCCAGGACACGGCCAAGGCCTTTGCGCAGGCCGAAGGCCTGCAGCGCGAGCTGCTGACGGACATCGCCAGCACGCTGTGGAAGCAGCCGGACGACTTCATCAATGCGCTGACCCGCCTGCGCGAACGCCGCGGCCAGCTGCAGCTCTTGAAGGAGCTGCGCTACGCCGATCTGCCCCGCATCGCCGCCTTCGATGAGGCCCTCGCCACCGAGCAGCAGCGCGTCGGCGAAAAGGCCCTCGCCTTCCTGGCCGGCGACAAGGCCTTTGACAGCCAGCGCGCCGCCTTGACCAAGCTGGCCGCCGATCTACCACAGGCCCACACGACCACGCAGATCGCCACCCTGCTGGCCACGCTGGACGAGCAGGCCGCCGGCCTGGACCTGCTGACCGAGCAGCTGGGCAGCCTGCCCGGTGGCGACGCGGTCACGCGCACGCAGATCCTCGACCGCATCTCGGCGCTCTACGCCGACATCAACAAGCTGCGCGCCGAAGCGCGCCAGCGCCGCAAGAGCATGGGCGCGGCCGAGGCCCAGGCCGAGTTCGGCGCCCAGTTCAAGCTCTTCGGCCAGGCGCTGGACAACGCCGTCGCCTTTGCCGACACCCCCGAGGCCTGCGACGAAGCCCTGACCCGCCTGCTGGCCCAGCTGGAAGAGCTGGAAGGCCGCTTTGCCGAGCACGACGAGTTCCTGCTCGACATCACCAACAAGCGCGAGGCCGTGGTCGAGGCCTTTGCCGCGCGCCGCCAAACCCTGGTGGACGCGCGCCAGCGCCGCGCCCAGGCCATCACCGACGCGGCAGGACGCATCCTCGACGGCCTGCCGCGCCGCCTGGGCAATCTGGCCGATCTAGCGGCGGTGCACAGCCTGTTCGCCGCCGACCCCCTGGTGGGCAAGCTGCGCAGCCTGATCAAGGACCTGCGCGAGCTCGGCGCCGCCGTGGCCGCGGACGAGCTGGACACCCGCCTCAAGACCGCCCGCGACAACGCCCTGCGCGTGGTGCGCGACCAGAAGGACCTTGCCAGCGACGGCGGCAACGCGCTCAAGCTCGGCCGTCACGCCTTCAGCGTCAACCACCAGGCGCTGGAACTGACGCTCGTTCCGCGTGGTGAAGTCCTGTGCTTCCACCTCACCGGCACCGATTACTACGCCCCCGTGCAGGACGCCCGCCTGGCCGAGCTGGCGCCCTACTGGCAGCAGGCCCTGGTGAGCGAAACGCCTGAGTTGAGCCGTGCCGAATACCTGGCCGGCAGCCTGCTGCAGGCGGCGCTGGCGGGTGAGGAAGGGATCAGCCAACCCGAGCTGCTGGGCCATGCACTGGCCGGGCCGGATGGCCACCCCGCGCTGCTGGAAGCCGTGCGCCGCTTTGCTGCGCCGCGCTACCAGGAGGGCTACCAAAAGGGCGTGCACGACGAAGACGCCGCCAAGCTGCTCGCCCCCCTGCTGGTGATGCAGGACAGCGCCGGCCTGCTCGCCTTCGAACCCGCCGCCCGCGCCCTGGCCATGCGCTTCTGGGCCTGGGCGCTGGACGCCGACGCGCAGGCCACGCTGCAGCGCCGCGCCCGCGCGGCGGCGCAGATGCGCGCCCTCTTCAAGGCCACGGCCCCGCAGGCGGAACTGGAAGCCAAGTTGGCGCAGCAACTCGCCACCTTCGCCCCCGAGCAAGCGCCCGACAGCCCCCGCGCCGCCGCCTACCTCGCGCGCCAGCTCGCGGCCGACCACCCCGGCTGGCCGCTCGCCAACGCCGCCGGCGATCTGGCCGACCAGCTCTGGCGCACGCTGGAGCGCAGCGGCCAGGCCGGCGCTTTGCGCCACGACCTGGACGCCGCCCCGCCGGCCGAGCGCTGGCAGCTGGCCCGCGCCTGGCTGCAGGCCTTTGCCCAGGCCGAGCACCCGAACCAGCTGCAATGGCTGGACGACGCCGCCAGCAGCCTGGCCCTCAAGCTGCCGCGCGAACGCCTGGGCGTGGAGCTGGAGCACGAAGTCAGCGGCCTGCTGAGCGAACACCCGCGCTTTCAGCAGGGCCAGCTGCGCCTGAACCTGAACGACTTCTGGCGCCGCTTTGCCCAGCACCAAACCGTGGTGCTGCCCGCCTTCCAAGCCCTGCAAGCGCGCCGGCTTGAACTGGTGCAGCAGGAAAAGCAGCGCCTGCGCCTGGAGCAGTTCCAGGCCAAGCCGCTCTCCAGCTTCGTGCGCAACCGCCTGATCGACGAGGTCTACCTGCCCCTGGTGGGCGACAACCTCGCCAAGCAGCTCGGCACCGCGGGCGAAGGCGCCCGCACCGACCGCATGGGCCTGCTGCTGCTCATCTCCCCGCCCGGCTACGGCAAGACCACTCTGATGGAGTACCTGGCCGAACGCCTCGGCCTGATCTTCGTGCGCATCAACTGCCCGGCCCTGGGCCACGACATCACGTCCGTCGACCCCAGCGCCGCCACGCACAGCGCCGCGCGCCAGGAGCTGGAGAAGCTCAACCTGGGTCTTGCGATGGGCAACAACGTGATGCTGTACCTGGACGACATCCAGCACACCAACCCCGAGTTCCTGCAGAAGTTCATCGCCCTGGCCGACGGCACGCGCCGTATGGAGGGCGTGTGGCAAGGCCAGCCGCGTTCATACGATCTGCGCGGCAAACGCTTCGCCATCGTCATGGCCGGCAACCCGTACACCGAAAGCGGCGAGGTCTTCAAGATCCCCGACATGCTGGCCAACCGGGCGGACATCTACAACCTGGGCGATGTGCTCAGCGGCCGCGAACAGCTGTTCGCGCTCAGCTACATCGAGAACGCGCTGACCGCCAACCCGGCGCTGCAGCCCCTCTCCAGCCGCGACCCCGCCGACCTGCACCGCCTGGTGCGCCTGGCCCAAGGCCAGGACGTGCCCGCCACCGACTTCGCCCACCCCTACAGCGCGGCCGAACTGGATGAACTGCGCGAGCTGTTGCTGCGCCTCTTCAAGGCGCGCGACCTGCTTCTCAAGGTCAACCTCGCCTATATCGAAAGCGCCGCGCAGGCGGACAGCTACCGCACCGAGCCGCCCTTCAAGCTGCAGGGCAGCTACCGCAACATGGGCAAGCTGGCGGCCAAGATCACCGCGCTGATGCGCGACGACGAGCTGGACGCTCTGCTACGCGACCACTACCGCGGCGAGGCGCAGACGCTGACCAGCGGCGCCGAGGAAAACCTGCTCAAGCTCGCACACCTGCTCGGCTCGCCCACGCCCGAAGAGAGCGCGCGCTGGCGCGCGATCTGCGACGGCTTTGTGCGCGGCAAGAAGCTCGGCGGCGAGGGCAGCGATGGGCACACGCGCATCGCGGCGTCGCTGCTCGACGTGGCCGGTGCCGTCAAGGACCTGCAGCTGAACCCGCCGGCCACCGAGGGACTGAAGATGGCCGAGGCCTTGCTGCAGCTATCGATCACGTACCGCAAGATCCTGATGCCCTTGATCTCGGCCACCGAGAAGCGGCTGGAAGTGGACCAGGCGCTGCATGAGCAGGTGGAGCGGCTGGCGGGGGATCTGGCGAAGGATGAGGCGGTGGAGTCGGAGTGGGTGAAGGGGCAGAAGGCGCAACCTGAGTCTTGAGCCCTGCGCCAAACAAAGCCGATCGCCCCCACCCACACGTCCTGTTTTCCCTTTGATTCAAACCCTGCGCGATCGCCGGGCACACAAGGCACGAGCGCACTTTTCACAGAAGGTACCTGTCATGCTGATGACCACCACCCCCTCCGTCGAAGGCAAAAAGATCACCCGCTACTGCGGCGTCATCACGGGCGAGGCCATCTTGGGCGCGAACCTGTTCAAAGACCTGTTCGCAGGCATTCGGGACGTGGTGGGCGGTCGCTCGGCCACCTACGAAAAGGAGCTGCAGCGCGCGCGGGAGATCGCGCTGGCCGAGCTCAGCGAACGCGCCCGCTTGGCCGGCGCCAACGCCGTGGTGGGCATTGACCTGGACTATGAAGTGCTGGGCCAGGGCAACGGCATGCTGATGGTGTCGGCCAGCGGCACGGCGGTTGTGGTGGAGTAGCCGAGGCTTCGGGGTCGGTGGCTTCGGCGTCAGGCCCCTGATCTGAACTCCTACAAACTAAGAGCCTGAGGCCGGCACCTCTGGAGAAGCTGGGGTCTGATCCGATGGAAGAAGCCGGCCGCTGCGCTACAAAGCTTGGCGCCATGTCTTCATCGAAGGGGCAGGCACACAGGGGGAGCTTGAAAGTGCCGGTTTCAGTCACGGGTCGAACCATTGCCGAGAAGGCCCAGCAGCGGCGTCGACATGCCCCGTTGCCCAGCTCGGCTCAGCGGGCGGAACTGCGGCGCCGGCTTGCGGCTCATGAGGCAGAGCCCTTGCAAGTTGTGCCCTGGGAGACGGTACGCGTCGCACTGGGGCTCGCTGCGGCTGAGCCGGCTTCGCGATGAGCCAAGCGCTGCAGCCCCTGATCCAGAGCCGCATCCTGACCCTGCGCGGTCAGCGGGTCCTGCTCGACGCTGACCTCGCCCAGCTCTACGGCGTCGAAACCCGGGCCCTGGTGCAAGCCGTCAAGAGAAACGTCGCGCGCTTTCCCGAGGACTTCATGTTCACCCTCAGCGCGGAGGAGTTTGCCGACTTGAGATCACAAACTGTGATCTCAAGTGCCGCCCTTCCCGCTGTGGAGCATGGCGGCCGGCGCACCCCGCCGCTCGCCTTCACGGAGCAAGGCGTCGCCATGTTGTCCTCGGTGCTGAACAGCCCGCGCGCCATCGCGGTGAACATCGAGATCATGCGTACCTTCGTGCGTGTACGTGCCTTGGCGGCCACCCATGCCGACCTGGCCCTGCGCCTGAGCGAGCTGGAGGACAAGACGGCCTCGCTGGAGCTGGACCACGAACTGCTGGGGCGCAATACCCGGGCTCAGTTGAAGCAGGTGTTTGATACCTTGCGGCAGTTGATGACGCCCGTGGAGCCGCCAGCGCCGCCGAAGCGGCCGATCGGGTTTGTGCAGCCCGACGAGCCGAATCGGGGCAAGGCCAAGGGGCGGCTATGAGCGGGCGGCCAGGCCATGTGGCGGAACCCTTCGGATTAAGGGCCCATAGCTCCTGACCCCAGCGCCCCTCTTTTGTCGCAACTTGTTGCAGTACGCTTCGATTCCATTCAAAACAGGGAGCCCCAATGCAGGACTTGGCAAAGACTGTCGACGCTGCGGCCATTCAAGAGCTGCAAACCTTCGTGAATCAGACCGAGCGGTCAGACGCGCAGATTCTTCGCAAGATTGAAGCACTGCCGGTTTCGGCCGATGCCAAGGCACTGCTTTCTGACATGCTCCGGCTGGCAACTCGCGTCGGGCAAACCATGCTTCGCATTGGGCGCAAGATCCTGGACTTCGCGCTATCGTTGCTCCAGCAATTTCCCCACTTGGGCTTTGCCACATTGATTGCGCTCGTCCTGGGCGTGCTCCTCGGGTTCGTGCCCGTTCTGGGAACGCTATTGGGCGCGGCGATCACGCCCCTGCTTCTCGCGCTTGGCGTGGCTGTTGGCGCGCAAGCCGAACTTGAGCAGGGCGACTTGGCGGAACGCGTTCGTGCATTTGCTGGCCAGTTCCGCGGATTGGCGGCATGAGCAGCACGGATTCGCTCCTGCAGAGTGGCCTGCTGGACGGTGTCGAGCAAGTTGTCGCTGAGCCGCTCCGCTTCAAGGCGAAGCTGGCAATTGGCGAAGCCGCATACACGTCCCTTCGGACTGTCAACCTTGCTCGGGAAGCCTGGGACGTCTTGGGCTCTGCCGCGACCGGCGCGGCAGTGGCGAAGTCCGGGTTGGTTGCTTCCGCGTTCTTTGCCCCCAGCGGACTGCTTGGTGCCCTTGGTATTGGTGCCGCCGCCACACCCATCGGCTGGGTGGCCTTTGCTGCGCTGGCGTCGGGCGGGGCTTGCTATGGCCTGTATAGGGTGTTGGGCAACTCCAAGGGATCACGGGTCATCGAGATTCCCAGGTTCCTCAACACGCCGCTCGACACGCTCGGCCTGGCGATCTTCGATTTGATGACCCCCCTTGCACTCCGGCTTGCTGCCGTCGATGGTCAGGTCGATGCAGAAGAGTGGCGGTGCATCGGTGACCACCTGGTCGAAGAGTGGGGTCTGGATCCAGTCTTCGTGGCCAAGGGAATTGCGGCCATTGCACCCCGAGCGCTCTCGGCGTCGGTGGAGGAACTGGCCACCGAACTGGGCTCGTTTTTGTCGGCAAACCCAGACTGCAACCATCGCACGATTGCCCAAGAGTTCGGTGTATTCCTTGAGCAGATGCTTGAGTCCGCTGGGCCTTTGGAGCCGGCAGAAAGGCAAGCCCTGGACCTTGCTCTTAAGGCGATGCAGCGTGGTCCTGAAGGTCGTATGAGCCAATCAGTTCAAGCCACGAAAGAGCTGGCCGGTGGTGTCGGTCGAACTTCTGCCGCAGCCTTTCAGAAGGCGAGCGGATGGGCGGCCAATCGCCTAGGAAGCCTCAAGACACGGATTAAGGGCTGATTTGTATCTGGACATGCATCGGCAGGTGGAGCGGCTGGCGGTGATTTGGCGAAGGAAGAGGTGGGGCAGTCGCTGCGGGTGCGAAGCTAATTAGTCGACCCTGAAAAACCCATCTCCGGCCTCGTTCTCATAGGAGCGCAGATGCCGTGAGCGGGCCAATGCCGATGGCGCGGGTTGCAAGAAATCAATCCAATGGACTTTGATTTCTTGCAAATTCG
>NZ_JAYRMO010000034.1:0-55213 GCF_041912635.1 Inhella sp. | reverse complement strand
GGGTAGGAAGGCGCGGCATCGGTTCGAGACGCCCGTTCACCTGGGTCGGCTGGCTGTTATATGCCGATCCGCGACTGGATCCATTACGCCGATCACGGTTTGGCTCCTATATGGCGGTCGGTGACAGTGCGCAGGCCCTGGGCGTCCACGTCCACGCACACGCAGCGGGCCCCGTAGGCCTCGAAGCAATGGTGGGCGATGCGGTAGCCGGGGTTCTCCACCACCACGGCATCGCCCGGGTTGAGGAGCAAGCGCGCACAGAGGTCCAGCGCCTGCTGCGAGCCGCTGACGATCATCAGCTGCTCCACCGTGCAGGCCATGCCGCGCGTCTGCGCCAGGTGCACCTGCAGGGCTTTGCGCAGCGCCAGATTGCCCATGGGGTCTTCATACGCGAGGCGCGGGCTGCGCTGGCGCTCGACGGCGCGCAGCGCCTTCAGCCAGGCCAGGGTGGGAAAGTCCTGCCCGGCCAGGGCGCCGTAGCCGAAGTCGATCTCGCCCGGTACCGGCACGGCCAGGGCGGGCAGCGGCAGGCCGGCCAGGTGCTGGCCGATGGCCGAGAGCGGGCCGGCGGGTGGGGCAGCTGCGGTGACCCCTGCGGGCGCGGCCGGGCGCGGCCCTGCCGGGCTGGCCAGGCCCGCCACGGCAGCCACTCCGGCCGCCACCCGGCTGGCGGCGCCGGGGCGGCTGTCGATGAAGCCATCGGCCGCCAGCTGCTCGTACACGCCGCTCACGGTGGCGCGCGAGAGGCCGCGCTCGGCCGCCAGCGCGCGCGTGGAGGGCAGGGCCGCGCCGGCGGCGTAGCTGCCGTCGGCAATGCGGGCGCGGAATTCCTCGTACAGGGCGCGGCTGCGGCCGGGTGGGTGCTTACGGGGTGGCGTGCGGGGCATGGCGGCAACTGGCCTGTTGCTTTGGTTTTGAACTGGCCATTTTCATCAGGCCGGCCAGCGTGCACAGTGCGGCCTGCGCCGGCGCTTTCCGGCAGTCACTCTCTCATTCCCAAACCCCATGTACCTGCCCCCGCAATTCGCCGAGCCCCGTGTCGAGGAACTCCACCGCATCGTGCACGAGAACGCGTTGGGCATGCTGGTGACCCACGGCGCCGCCGGCCTGGGGGCTGAGCACCTGCCCTTCCTGCTGGACGTCGACGCGGATGGGAGCACCCGCCTGCTGGCCCATGTGGCGCGCGCCAACCCGGTCTGGCAGACCTTTGGCGAGGGCGCGCCGGTGATGGTGGTGTTCCGCGGTGTGCAGGGCTACATCTCGCCCAGCTGGTACCCCGGCAAGCAGGAGACGCACCGCCGCGTGCCGACCTGGAACTACGAGGTGGTGCACGCGCACGGCAGCCTGCATGTGCGCGATGACGATGAGAAGTTCCTGCGCGGCCTGCTGGCCCGCCTGACGCGCCAGCACGAGGCCGACCTGCCCCAGCCCTGGAAGATGGGCGACGCCCCGCCCGACTTCCTGGCCGAGATCCTGCAGCACATCGTCGGCATCGAGGTGCGCGTGCAGCGGCTGGAGTGCAAGCGCAAGCTGAGCCAACACCACGCGGCAGAGGATCGGGCGGGGGCGATCAGTGGGCTGGAGGGGCGGGGGAATGAGGGCCTGGCGCGAGCGATGCGGGAGACGGGGCCGGCGTTGCAAGGCCCCGTTTGAGCGTCGATCCTCCACTTGTCTGAGCTCTTAATTCAAGTTGTGGCGCGCTGAGATTCAACTTGTCGCTTCGTTTCGTCGGTTGCAAGCCATTGTCATGAAAGACATTTTTCCGCAAGATTAAAGATAGTATTTGGACCCGTTTCAGATCTTGCGTGCCCATGCCGCAGTTCCTGCACCACGACTTGCAGCTGCTGAACCCCCGGTTCGACTCGCCCTTGCTGGACGTGCTGACCGATCTGGAGCATCTGCGCAGGCTGGAGATCCGGGGCAGCACGCCACCGCCGGTCTTCCTGCAGCTCAAGCAGGTGTTCCACCTGCTGGAGAGCTTGGCCTCCGCGCGCATCGAGGGCAACCACACCACGCTGGCCGACTATGTGGAGACCCGTGTCACGCCCGCAAGCGCGCACAGCGATGCGCTGCGCGAGATCGACAACATCGAAGCCGCAATGCGCCAGGTGGAAGACGCCGTCGAGCCCGGCGCTCACTTGAGTGAGCACCTGCTGCGGGGCCTGCATGCCACCACGGTGCAGGGCCTGGAGCGCGAGGGGGACCGCACGCCTGGCAGCTACCGAAACACGCCGGTGCGCATTGCTCAGGCGCAGCATCTGCCGCCCGATGCGGTGCAGGTGCCGGGCTACATGGCCGAGCTGGTGGCGTTCATCAACCAAGCCGACCCGCCCAAGCACGACTTGATGAAGGTGGCCCTGGCGCATCACCGCTTTGCCTGGGTGCACCCCTTCAGCAATGGCAATGGGCGCGTGGTGCGCTTGCTGACCTACGCCATGCTGATCAAGTACGGCTTCCAGGTGAGCGCGGCGGGCCGCCTGCTGAACCCCGCGGCGGTGTTCTGCGCCGACCGCAACCGCTACTACGCCATGCTGGCGCAGGCCGACAGCGGCCAGCCGGAAGCACTGGAGCAGTGGTGCACCTATGTGCTGGGCGGGGTTCGCGACGAGCTGGAAAAAGTCAACCGACTGGCCGATTACGCCCATCTGCAAAACACGGTGCTGCTGCCCGCCGTGGCCCATGCGCGCGAACGCCGCCTCATCACCTCGCAGGAGGAGGCCGTGCTGCAAGCCACGATTCGCGCCGGCCTGGTGAAGGCCGGCGATCTGGAAGCTGCTTTGCCCGGCTTGAGCGCCAGCCAACGGACTTACCAGATTCGCAAGCTGGTGGAGGGCGGCATGCTCCAGCCTGTTCGCCCCGGCGCGCGCCAGTACACGCTGGGCTTCACGCACAACATGCTGCTGCGCGGGGTGGTGAAAGCCTTGACGGACCAGGGCTTTGTGTCGCCGGCCTTGGCGGGCCTGCCCGGGCCTTAGTGGGCTATCAGCAAGCGCGGTACCCACCCCAGGTGCGTGGAAGCGCGCTTGGCCCTTGCTTGCTGCGTGGAACCGCTAACCGCCGCCCGCAGATCGTGGTGGCGCTCAGGCCTTCCGAGGCCGAAGCTGGCGAGGAAGAGCTTTGGGTCGAGCAGCGCGGTGGGGCCTTGGAAGACGCGCTGCGCCACGGCGGGGCGAGCCTGTGTGCAGGCGACGGCGGCAAGCGCCTGTGCACCTTGGACGCACAGGGGGTCGATGGCCTCTGAGCAGACAGTACCTGGCTTGCGCGCGTCGCTGCGCGAGGCCCTGATCTGGCGCAGGCCCACGGTTGCGCCTGATCGCGCCCGATACATTGCCCCATGCTCAAACGCCTCTGTATCCAGCCCTGGCTGGCCGCCCTGATCGCCATTGCACCGGCCGTGGCAGCGGCGCAGCCTGCGGGCGGTGAACTCCACCCCGCGTGTCGGGCTCCTGGCCAGCCGGTGCATGAAAAGGGCTTTGTGGCGGTGGGCGGCATACGCCAATGGGTCACGATCGAGGGGCAGGACTGCGCCAACCCGGTGGTGCTGATGGTGCACGGCGGCCCCGGCAACCCGAACACGCCCTTTGCCGCTGCGCTGTTTGGCAGCTGGACGAAGGCGTTCACCCTGGTCCAGTGGGACCAGCGTGGCGCGGGCATGACCTACGCGGAAAACAAGCCGAGCGAGGACGAGGCGCTGACCCTGGCGCACCTGAGCCAGGACGGTGTGGAGCTGGCCCGCCACTCGACACGCAGGCTTGGCAAGCACAAGGTCATCCTGATGGGCGGGTCCTGGGGCTCCGCGCTTGCGGTCCACATGGCGATGGCCGCCCCCGAACTTTTTCATGCCTATGTGGGCACCGCACAGCTGGTGAACTACCAGGCCGGCATGGCGCTCAGCCATGCCAAGACCCTGGGGCTGGCCAAGGCGGCGGGCGATGCCGACGGCGTTGCCAAGCTCGAAAAGCTGGGGCCGCCGCCCTGGACCGACCCGCGCGCCTTCGGGGTGCTGCGCCGCCTGACGCGCAAGTACGAGGCGCTGGGCAGCGACCCGGCGCCCAAGGACTGGTTCGCCTTCGGCCCCGGCTATGACACGCCCACCTATGCGGCGGCTTATGAAGCCGGCGAGGAGTACTCCTTCCTGAACTTCGTCGGCCTGGCCGGTGATGGCATGGGGCCCAAGATCGATCTGCGCCAGCTGGGGCTGCGCTTTGCCATGCCGGTGTTCCTGTTGCAGGGCGAGGCCGATCTGGTCACGCCGCCGGAGATCAGCCGCGCTTATTTCGACGCACTGCACGCACCCAGCAAGGAGTTCCTGCCGCTCGCGCGCACCGGCCATGACCCCAACCCCACGGTGCTCGACGCGCAGCTGCGGGTGCTGCAGCGCCTGCGCGCCACGGCCCTGGCGGCCGACGCAGGTGAGGGCCGCAGCGCCCCATGAACGGACGGCCGCGCCTTACAAGGGCCGCCCGTTGAACGTGCCGCTCTTCAGCTCCTGGGTCACCGTGCCGTCGGCGTCGGTGCTGATGGTGCGCACCGGAATGCCCTTGCCCAGCAGCAGCCAAACCACCTGGCTTTCGCCAGGGCTGCCGGGGTCGGTCTCGCGGTAGCGGCAGGTCTCAAAGTTGCGGCCACGCACCTGGATCGTTTCCCGGGCCTCGAAGGCATAGGTTTCTTGCCGGGTTTGGGTGTCCAGGCTGGGGGGCAGCGGCGTACCGGACAGGACGGTGGTGGTGCTGACGCTGGACGTCAGGCTGCGCGTCAGCGACTGGCCGGGCTGGAGCGTGGTCTCGCTGTTCAGAAAGGCCGGCTGATGCACGCGGCGCATCGTGACCCGGGTGTTGCCCTGGGACGCGGGGGACTCCAGCACGGTCTCGTCGCCCAGTGCCAGGATCAGCTCATTGGCGGCGACCTGGGCGTAGTACTTGCTGCGGTAGGAGCTGGTGATGGTCTGGCCGGCCTGGGTCACGGTGATGTCGGTGTTCACGGCACGCTGCACGGCGGGCTGGCCTTCGAACTGGGTGTGCTGCTCCACCAGGGATTCGGTCGTCACTTCCCCGCTCGCCGTGCCGTCGCGGCCCGTGCTGTCGTAGCTGTAGCTGAGCTGAAAGCGGCTGCCCAAGGCCAGGGCCTGAGAGGCCGGCAAAAAGCACTCGTTCACTGGGCCCAGCGGTTGGTTGGAGTTGCAGCTGCCGGGGTAGAGCGCACAGCTGTCGGCCTGGATCTGGGCGCTGTAATCGCCCAGGCGGCCAAACGCCTGCAGCTGCCCACTGGTGAAGGCCCCCAGGCCGTAGACCCGGCCGTCATCGGTCAGGCCCAGATAGGTACCACCCGGGTAGGCACGCACCGTGTAGGACACCCCCTCGTGCACCAGGCTGAAGTTCTGCGGCCCCTTGGGGAACAGGCTCGGGTACTTGTATTCGGCCCAGTCGAACAGTTCCTTGGCGCCGATGGCCGCCTGGCTGAGGGCCGCGCTCGGGGTCTCGCTGCGAGCCTGCAGGGCATGGACGCGCGCGGCGAACGCGCTCGCGCCAGCCTGTTCCGCGCGGGGATCTTCACCCCCGCCACAGGCGCTCAGCGCGCTCAAGGCGGCCAGGGACAAGAAGCGTGCGAATTTGGAGCGAGGCGAATGGGGGCGCATGGACAAGGGTCGGGGTTGGAATGCCGGGGCAGGCCCCCGGCAGGCGCGCGACCTTATCAAAGGCGCAAGGGTTTTCCCTTGGTACCCCCCGCGAATGCGGCCCGCGGCACCTGGGCCGACCCGCCACCCACAATCCGCCCATGCGCGCCGCCCTGCCCACCGCCCTGGCCCTGCTGCTCCTTCCTGTGGCTGCCAGCGCCGGCACCAACTCTCCCCAGCAAACCGTCGAAGCCTTCTACCGCTGGCGCATGGCCAGCGCCATGAGCGGCGCGCCGCGCGGTGAAGAGCTGCAGCAGCTGCGCCCCTGGCTGGGCCGCGAGCTGCTCTGCCTGCTGCAAGCCGCGGGCGAGCTGCGCGACCGAGCTGCGGCCGCGCAGCCGGACGAGAAGCCGCCGTTCGTCGAGGGCGATCTGTTTTCCTCGGTGTTCGAAGGGCCGCAGCGGCTGACGCTGGGCCCGCTCAAGCGCGGCCAGCAGCAATCCCTGCTGGACCTGCACTTCGAGGCCGACACCGGCGCCCAACCCCCCCTGTTCCGCTGGACCGACCGCGCCCACCTGCGCCTGGAGGGCGGGCGCTGGGTGCTGGTGGACATCGAGTACCGGGCGCCGATCGAGTTCGGCAACCGCGGGCGCTTGCGCGATTCGCTGCGCGAGGCCCTGGAGCCGGCCGACCCGGCGCTGAACTGGCCGGGCGGCGCGGTCACGCGCTGCGCGGCGCGGGCCAAGCCTTGAGCGAGTGAGTGCCGGCCGCTATGCCCGACACCCCCGACGCCTACGCCCCGCGCGAGATCGCGCACAAGGTTGAGCAACTGGGCGTAGCCAAGGCGCAGGCCGATGCCCTGAGCCTGCTGGTGCTCGCCGTGCTGGGTGGCGCCTTCATCGCGCTGGGGGCGCTGTTCTATCTGGTCATCAGCACGGGCTCGACGCTGGGCTTCGGGCCCACGCGGCTGCTGGGCGGCCTGGGCTTCAGCCTGGGGCTGATCCTGGTGGTGGTGGCCGGGGCGGAGCTGTTCACCGGCAACAACCTGCTGGCCATGGCCTGGGCCAGCAAGCGGGTGGCCACGCCGCTGCTGCTGCGCCACTGGCTGCTGGCTTACGCAGGCAATGTGCTGGGTGCGGCGGGCTGCGCCGCGCTGGCCTGGTGGGCCGGGCTGGATGCCTTGGCCAATGGCCAGCTGGGTGAGACGGTGCTGCGCATCGCCCAAAGCAAGGCCGCGCTGTCGCCCAACGAGGCGCTGGCGCGCGGGGTGCTGTGCAACGCGCTGGTGTGCCTGGCGGTGTGGCTGGCGCTGGCCGGGCGCAGCGTGGCCGACAAGGTGCTGGCCATCGTCTTTCCGGTCACGGCCTTCGTGGCCATCGGGGCCGAGCACTGCATCGCCAACTGGTTCTTTCTGCCTTGCGCCTGGGCGCTGGATGCGCAGGGCACGCTGGCCCTGCCCGCGCTCGCGGCCAATCTGGCCTGGGTGACGCTGGGCAACCTGCTCGGCGGCACGCTGCTGGTGGCGGGCGTGTACTGGCTCGCTTACCTGCGCAAACCGGCGGCTTGAACTGCTTCAAGGCGCGCGCGCGCCGGGGTCCGTAGCCTGCGTTCCTCTGATTTGGAGCCCGCGCATGAGCACCCTCGCCACCCCCACCATCGACGTTCGCCGCCTTGCCCCCGCGCAACGCCACCCGCTGATCTTTGCCGCCTTCGACGGCCTGGCGGTGGGCGACGCCTTCGAGCTGGTGAACGACCACGATCCGGTGCCGCTGTTCATGCAGTTCGCGCGCCTGCGCGGCGGCCAGTTCGAGTGGAGCTATCTGCAGTCCGGCCCCGAGCTCTGGCAGGTGCGCATTGCCCGCAGCCAGCCCGCGCCGGCCGGCGTGGCGCCGCGGCCGGAAGGCGGCTGCGGTGGCGGTGGTGGTGGCTGCGGCTGCCGCGGCTGAAGGCGTGGCGGCGATGAGCGACGCCACCCCCGCGCTGCGCAAGCCCCAGCTGGTCTGCCCGGCCGGCTCGCTGCGCGCCCTCACGCTGGCGCTGCAGGCCGGCGCCGACGCCGTCTACCTCGGTCTGAAGGACGCCACCAATGCGCGCAACTTCGCCGGCCTGAACTTCGACGAGGCGCAGGTGCAGGAAGGCGTGCGCCAGGCCCATGCGCAGGGCCGCGAAGTGCTGATGGCGCTCAACACCTACGCCGATGCGCGCGACGACAGCCCCTGGCGCCGCGCCGTGGACCGCGCCGCGCGCCTGGGTGCCGACGCGCTGATCGTGGCCGACAGCGCCGTGCTCGCGCATGCGCGCGACCACCACCCGAACCTGCGCCTGCACCTGTCCGTGCAGGCCTCGGCCACCAGCTACGAGGCGATTGAGTACTACCGCGAGCGCTACGGCATCCAGCGCGCCGTGCTGCCGCGCGTACTGACGCTCAGCCAGGTGCAGCACCTGATCCGCCATACCTCGGTGCCGGTAGAGGTGTTCGGCTTCGGCAGCCTGTGCGTGATGGTGGAAGGGCGCTGCGCGCTGTCCAGCTACGCCACCGGCCAATCCCCCAACACCGCGGGCGTGTGCTCACCGGCCAGTGCGGTGCGCTGGGTGGAGACGAAGCAGGGCGTGGAAGCGCGCCTGAACGGCGTGCTGATCGACCGCTACGGCCCCGACGAGCCGCGCGCCTACCCGACCCTGTGCAAGGGCCGCTTCGACCTGGACGGCACGCCGCACGACTACGCGCTGGAAGAACCCACCAGCCTGAACACCCTGGCCCTGCTGCCGCAGCTGATCGAGGCCGGCGTGGCGGCGATCAAGATCGAAGGGCGGCAACGCAGCCCGGCCTACGTGGCGGCGGTCACGCAGGTCTGGCGCCAGGCCATCGACAGCGCCTGGGCGGCTGCCCAGGGCCAAGGCCGCTACAGCGTGCAGCCGGCCTGGAGCGGCGAGCTGGCGCGCTGGGCGGAAGGGCAGCAGCACACCTTGGGGGCCTATGACCGACCCTGGAGTTGATGTGGCCCACCCCCGAAGCGCTTCGCGCCTCCCCCTCAAGGGGGCACCGCCAGTGGCCCGGCGAAGCCGGTTCCACGGCGGTCCCTTGATCCAACCGGTTGCTACACGATGAACCTCACCATCGGACCCCTCCTCTACTGGTGGCCCCGCCCCGCCTTGATGGACTTCTACGCCCAGGTGGCCGACGGCCCGGCGCAGACCGTGGTGCTGGGCGAGCTGGTCTGCTCGCGGCGCAACGAGTTCAAGCTCGACGACTGGCTGGACCTGGGGCGCGACCTGCGCCAGGCCGGCAAGGAGGTGGTGATTGCCACCCAGGCCCTGGTGATGAGCGAGGCCGAGCTGCGGACGCTGCGGCGCGTGTGCGAGCAGGAGGAGTTCGCCGTCGAGGCCGGCGACGCCGCCGCGCTGCGCGTCCTGGCGCGCGCCGCCGCGCAGGACCCCGGCCGGCCGGCCTTCTGGCTGGGCCCGCATCTGAACATCTACAGCCGCGCCGCGCTCGAAGAGCACGCCGCACTGGGCGCCACGCAATGGGTGGCGCCGGTGGAGCTGGCGCTGGATGCGCTGGCCCTCATCAACCCGCCGCCCGAGCCGGTGCTGGGCATCGACGGCCCGATCCGCACCGAGGTGTTCGCCTTCGGCCGCCTGCCGCTGGCTTTTTCGGCGCGCTGCTTCACCGCCCGCCACCACCGCCTGCGCAAGGACGACTGCGAGTTCCGCTGCCGCGACGACGCCGACGGCCTGCTGCTCAAGACCACCGAAGGGGAGCCCTTCCTGGCGCTGAACGGCATCCAGACCCAGAGTGCGGCGCTGCAATGCCTGATCAATCAGGGTCCGCTTTGCGCCAAGGCCGGCGTGGCCTCGCTGCGCCTCTCGCCCTGCGGTCAGGGCTTCACGCGGGTGGTGGAGCTGTTCGATGCCGTCTTCCACCAGGGCCTGGCACCCGCCACGGCCCTGGCCGAACTGCGCGCGCTGCCGCTGCCGGGTGAGCTGGTGGACGGCTTTGCGCGCCGCCAGCCGGGCCTGGAGCCCCTGCAACCCCTGCCCAGCGAGGCCCTGGTATGAGCGTTTCGGCCTCCCACTGGCAATTGCCGCCCCTGCCCGAACCCTGGCGCGCGCGCCTGCGCGCCCTGCCGCCGCAGCCGCCTTCCTGGCTGGCCGCGCTGGCCCTGCAGCGCCTGCTGCTGCCGCGCCTGGACGCTGAGCAGCGCCGGGCCCTGGGCGGCGCGGTGGTGGAGCTGGAGCTGCAGGAGCTGGGCCTGCGCGTGCGCCTGCGCCTGCAGGGCGACCGCTTCGTGGCCGCCGGCGGGCAGGAGCCGGCACGCCTGCGCCTGAGCGCGCGCACGGATGCGCTGTGGCGCCTGCTGCGCGGCCAGGATGACGCCGATCGCCTGTTCTTCGAGCGCGCGCTGCAGATGGAGGGCGACACCGAGTACGGCCTGGTGCTGAAGAACACGCTGGATGCGCTGGGGCCGCTGCTGCCGATGTAAGCGCGTTTGATTCAGAGCAAAGCGCGCGCGTCAGCGTGGCGTCAGACTGCCAGCCCCTGCCAGCCCCTGCCAGCGGGAGCTCCGCCATGCCTGTCACCCTTCTCGATCTGCGCGAAGCGCCCCTGGCCGAGCGCCACCGCCCGGTCTTCAGCGCCTTTGACGCCTTGCGCGTAGGCGCCACGCTGGAGCTGCTGGACGTGCGCGAGCTGGGTTCGCTGCAGGAACTGATCGAAGCCACGCGCCCGAGCTGCTACCACTGGCAGGAGCGCCCAGCCGCCGAGGGCGAAAGCTGCGTGCGCATCACCAAGACCCCCGTGCGCGGCAGCGGTGCCGGCTGCGCCGACTGCCCCTGCCAATGCGGCGGCGCACTGCTGGAGCGCGCGGCCTGCTGAGGCGCGCTGCGTCGTGGCGCTCAGCGCCGTAGCGACTGCGAAGCTACCGGGCGCCGGCCTGCTTGGCGCTGCGGGGTCGGGCCAGTACGAAGTCCTGCTCAATCGAGCCTTCACTCCAGGGCTCTTGTTCGCCCTTGCTGGCTCTTCGCACCGCCGCCGAGACTTCTTTGAGCAGCAACTCGACAGGTTCGCTGCGGGTGCTCAGCACGCGCAACAACTCGCCGGTGTACAGGCCATGCAGTCCGGCACCATCGGACGCCACGGCGCCCGGCCGGGTGGCGAAGTGCGCGAGGGTTCCAGCCGGCATGGCCGGCATCCGGCCCAGGCCCCGAAATTGGGGCCGCCAGGATGTGCCGAAAGGGTTGTCTCTGCAGGCGTCGATCAGCAGAATCCGCGCACCCGCCTGCTGTTCGTCCAGCCGCTCGGCCAGCAGGTTGAGGTTGATGCTGTTCAGTGCAGCATCGCCTTCGCTGCGCATGCGTGCGTCCACCGCAGGCAGGTAGTTGACGCCACGCACCTGCACGCCATGACCGGCGTAGAAGAAGAGGGCATCGTCGCCCGGGCGGATGGATGACAGGTAGCGATCGACGACCGAACCAATGTCATCACGCCTTAGGTCTTCGACCAAGCTGACCAGGAAGCCCTGCTCCGTGAGCAGCTTTGCCATGGCGCGCGCGTCGTTCAGGGGGTTGGTCAGCGGGGCATCGGGGTAGGCCTGATTGCCAATCACCAGCGCATGGCGTCGCGCCTGGCTGGCAGCGGAGGCGGGATCCGCAGGGTCGTCGCCGACGCCCATGCTGCGGTTGAGCCGGCGATTGCGGTGAACCTCTGAGGCGCGCCGTACCTGCTCATCGAGCCGGCTGGCCTCGGTTGTGGCGAGCCGGGCGGCATCCTTGTCCCCCGCACGTTCCAGGAACTGCCCCAGCTCGCGCCAGTTGTCCGATGCGGCCTGCAGATTGCCTTGCGACAACTCGCGCGTGATCGCCAGCAGCACGTCTTGTTTGCCCTCCGCGAGGCGCCCCAGGCCGATCTTGGCGATGCCCACGTTGTGCAGCGGCAGTGACCAAGCGTCTTGCGTGGCGGGCAATCGAATCGCATGTGCCCGTGATGCAAAAGCCAGCGCGGGCTCGAAGTTCCGCTCCTGCAGATAGCTGTCGGTCAAATTGGCCAGCGCCAGCGCTTCAAAGAAGGGCTCTCCATGGGCCTTCGCCAGCTCAGCCATCTTCAGGAAGTGGTTCCGGCTTCCGGCCAAATCGAGGGGGCCCGTCACGAGTCCAAGCATGTTCAGAAATTCCAAATGCAGGTCGCCCTCGTCAGGGCTCTGTGTGGCAAGGCGGTACGCCTCGATGGCCACGGTCCGCGCTTCGGCCAAAGCGCCAGTCTTGCTCTTCACCCAGGCAAGCTGCGCCAGGCTCCAGGCCATCCGTCCGGTGTCTTTCATAAGAGCGGCGACGCCGTGGGCGGCATTGCGCGCTTCCGTTGCGGCTTGCAGATCATTGACCTGCTCGTGGGCATCGGCCTGCGCCGCGAGCACCCGGTAGCGCCATTTTTCGGGCAGCTCCTGGAGTGCTTGTGCATCGAAGCGCAGCACTTCATCGTCCGCCGCCGATGGCTGCCCATTGGCAAGGTAGTAGCGTCTCCAGGCCATGGCGCTCGCCGCCGCAACTGCCGCCCGGATCTTCGGGTCCGATGAGCGGCTCATGCCCGCCCAACGCTCCTCGGTGGCCAAAAGACCTTTGTGATCCACCTTGCTGGCTCGTTCGCTGGCGAGCAGGTACAGGAGGTCCAACTCCTCCGGGCTTGCTGGCACCGCACGGGCCAGCAATGCGTCGATCCGCCCCTTGAAATTGATGCGCGCGTGTTCCGGCAATCGTTCCAGGGCTGCAATCTCCTTGTGCATGGGGCTCTGCCCCAGGCTTGGCAACGTGAAACCGGCGCAGAGGACCACCAGGGCCGCACGGAAAAAAGACATGAATACCTCTCCCTGGCCCTGAAGACGCGACAAAGCCCCTTCGTTCAGCCGAGGGCTCAGTCTGCTGGGCGGATGCCGTGCCCGCAAGCCTTTGCAGGGTGCCTGCAAAGGGGGGCTGCAGACGGGGCTTTAACCGTTCGCAACCGAACCGCCAGTGTCAGCCTGCGACGCAACTGATCAGCGGCTCCAGGCACAAGGCGGTTACGGCCGGCTCGGCGAGACTGCTGCGCATGACTGCAGCACTCCGACTCGGCATCCTGGGCGCCGCACGCATTGCCCACGAATTCGCACGCGGCGTGGCCGCCTCGCCGGCCATCGAACTGGTCGCCATCGCCGCACGCGACCCGGCGCGTGCGCAGGCCTTTGCCGCCGCCCATGGCGTGGCCGAGGTGGCGCCGGACTACGAGGCCCTGCTGGCCGACCCCGGCATCGAGGCCGTCTACATCCCGCTCAGCAACGATCTGCACCAGCCCTGGGCGCTGCGCGCGCTGGCGGCGGGCAAGCATGTGCTGTGCGAAAAGCCGCTGACCCTGGGCGCCGCCCAGGTGCGCGAGCTGCAGGCGGCGGCGCGGCAGGCGGGCCGGGTGCTGATGGAGGCCTTCCCCTACCGCTTTCAGCCGCAGACCCTGGAGCTGCTGCGCCGGGTGCGTGCCGGCGCGCTGGGGCCGCTGCGCCATGTTTCGGGCGAGTTCGGCGTGCCGCTCGATCTGCCCGGCAACTACCGCTACGACCCGGCCTGCGGGGGCGGCGCGCTCTGGGATCTGGGCGTCTACCCGCTGAGCCTGATGCGCGCCCTGGCCGGCCGCCAGCCGCTGCGCGTGCAAGCGCTGGCCCATGAACAGGGCGGCGTGGACCATGGCCTGGCCGCCAGCCTGCTGTGGGCCGACGGCCTGACCGCCACCCTGGCCTGTCGCTTCGATAGTTCGCCACACCGCCAGGTGCGCATCCATGGCGCACGCGCCGGCCTGAGCTGCGGCTTCTACAACCATGTGAGCGCGGATCGGGCCTGGATCGAGGTGATCGACCAAGGCGACTACCTGGGCCGGCGCGAGAGCGTGCCGCCCGGCGATGGCTTCCGGCTCGAAGCCGAGGCCTTTGCCGCGCGCGTGCGCGGCGTGCCGGCCGACCCGCTCTGGCCGACCGAGGCCGAGACGCGCGACACCATCGCCCTGGTGGAGGCCCTGCTGCGCAGCGTGCGCGAGGGCCGCGCCGTGGAGTTGGCGGCCTGCTGAGGGCTTGATCTCCTGCAAGGCGGGCCGGGCCCTGGCGGCCTAGGCTTGCCGCATGGACACCGAACGCGCGCTCGCCGCCCTGCGCACCGTCATTGACCCCGAGGTCGGCATCAACATCGTCGATCTCGGCCTGGTCTACGGCATGGACTGGCGGCGCGAAGGAAGCGCGCTTCACCTCGCGCTGACCTGCTTGATCCCGGGGTGATGGGTCAGCACGAAGGTCTGCTCGATGGCCCCTTCACTCCACGGCTCCTGTTCGCCTTTGCTGGCTCGCCTGACGGCGGCCGACACCTCTTTCAGCGCCAATTCAATGGGCTCACTCCTGGCACCGAGTCCGCGGAGCAACTCGCTGGTGTAAAGGCCATGTGGGCCGGTGCCATCTGAAGCGACTGAGCCTGGTCGAGTGGCGAAGTGGGCGAGCGTGCCCGCGGGCACGGCAGGCATGCGGCCCAGGCCCCGGGATCGAGACCGCCAAGACTGGCCGAAAGGGTTGTCGCGGCATGCGTCGATGAGCAGGATGCGAGCCCCGGCTTGCTGATCGTCCAGGCGCTCTGCCAGGAGATTCAGGTTGATGCTGTTCAGCGCAGCATCGCCTTCGCTGCGCAGCCGCGCGTCAACCGCGGGCAAGTAGTTGATGCCGCGCACCTGCAGGCCATGGCCGGCATAGAAGAACACCACATCCTCGCCAGGGCGAATGGACTGCACGAAGCGATCCAGCACGGAGCCAATGTCGTCACGCTTCAGGTTTTCGACCAAGCTGACTTGAAAGCCATGTGCTGAGAACAGGCGGGCCATAGCGCGTGCGTCGCTCACCGGATTGAGCAGTGGCGCTTCTCGGTAGTCCTGATTGCCGATGACAAGCGCGTGCCGGTTGGTGCGTTCCGACTGAGCCATCGACAAGGGGGACTCAGCCCGGAGACCGAGGCTGCGACTGATCGGTCGCTGGCGCTGAGTTTCCCGGGCCCGATCCAGTTGCTCTTCCAGCAGTCGAGCTTCCGCATGGGCATCCAGAGCAGACGGATAGTCGCCAGCTTCCCCCAGGAACTGTGCCAACTCGTGCCAGCTAGCGCTCGCCGAGCTGAGATCGCCCTGCGCGAGGTCGCGTGAGATCGCCTGTAGCACCTCATACTTTCCTTCCATCAGTCGCCCGAGTCCGATCTTGGCGATGCCCAAGTTGTGGCGCGCCACGGTCGAGGCGGAGTCATTTGCCGGAATTCGGATGCGGGCCGCGCGCTCAGCGACTTGCAGTGCCTGTGCGAACTCGCGCCGCTGCAAGTAGGTGTCGGCCAGGTTGCTCAATGCAATGACCTCAAATGACGACTCACCATGGGCCTTCGCCATTTCGGCCATCTTGAGATAGATGGCCCGGCTGGCTTCTGGATCGACATCCGCCGTGATCATGCCAAGCGTGTTCTGAACAAATAGCTGCAGCTCGATTTCATCCGCCTGTCCCACGATCAGTTCATGTGCTTCCCGGGCGATGGCCAAAGCTCCGTCGGCGCCTTTTCTCCCGCTGAGAGCTGATGCCTGGCGGGCCAAGGCCCATGCCAGCCGCTGCGCGTCACCCATCCGTCGCGCCACTGCCATCGCCGCTTCCCGGGATTGCAGCGTCGCTCTTTCGTCCTTGAGCTGCTCGTGCAAATCGGCCTGGGATGCCAGCACCCGGTACTGCCACTTTGCGGGTAGCGCCATCAGTGTCTCTGCGTCGAAGCGCTGCAGCTCTGCTGCGGCATGGGCAGGTTGGCCGCTGACCAAGTAGTAGTGCTTCCAAGCCAGCGCCGCTGCCGCCTCTCCACTCGTGCGCTTGGACTTGTCGAGAGAACTGCGCCAGGGCGCCCAGCGATCCTCCATGGCAAGCAGACTCTTGAAGTCCAGCTTTTGGGCATGGTCGCTGGCAAGCAGGAAGTACAGGTCCAGCGCCTCTGGACTTCCCGCTGGTGATCGGAGAAGTAGGGCGTCAATCCGGGCCGCCCAGTTCACCCGACTGCGCTCCGGCATGCGTTCGAGCACATCAATATCACGCCGCAAATCCTGCTGGCCAAAGCTCAACTGAGCTGCGGCCATGCACAGGACCGCCAGGATGCAGCGAATGCATGACATGGCCTCTCCCCTCAGCATGTCAAGTTGTCGGGCCTCCCTGCAGAGTCTGCCCGTAGGAACTGGTGCGAGCAAGGGCGCATGCAGGCCATTGCGCAAGGCTTGACCTGCTGCAAGGCGGGAACCAGTTTGGTTGCCTACCCTTGCGGCATGGATTCCGAACGCGCGCTCGCTGCCCTGCGCACCGTCATTGACCCCGAGGTCGGCATCAACATCGTCGATCTCGGCCTGGTCTACGGCATGGACTGGCGGCCCGAGGGCCTGCGCGTGCGCCTGAGCATGACCAGCGCCGCCTGCCCGATGGGCGAGTGGATCGCCGAGCAGGCGCTGGACGCCTTGGACGCCGCCTTCCCGAACCTGCCGCCGGCCGAAGTGGACCTGGTGTGGGAGCCGCCCTGGGGCCCCGAGCGCATGAGCCCCGAGGCGCGGGCGCAACTGCAATGGCCCACGAACTGAAGCTGCCCTTGCCCGCCACCCCGCGCCCCGCACGGCCGGCGCGCGCCGGGGTGGCCTGGCAGCGCCTGCCACTGCTGGCGCTGGGCCTGATCGCCCTAGTGCTGGGCCTGAGCGGCGGCCTGGCCCGGCTGGGCCTGGGCGCGCCGGTGCCGGCTGCGGCCGGCGCGCATGGCCCGCTGATGCTGCTGGGCTTCTTTGGCGTGTTGATCGCGCTGGAACGCGCGGTGGCCCTGGGCGCGATGTGGGGCTACGGCGTGCCGCTGCTGGCCGGTGCCGGCAGTGCGGCCTTGCTGCTGGGCGGGCCGGCGCCGGCGCTGTTTGCGGCCTCGGCCTGCGGCATGCTGGTGCTCACCACCTGGCTGTGGGCGCGCCAGCCCGAGCCCCATGCCGCGCTGCTGGTGGCCGGCGCCGCCAGCCAGGCTCTGGGTAGCCTGGGCTGGGCGCTGGGCTTTGCCTTCAGCGCCACGCTGCCGGCCTGGCTCGGCTTCCTGGTGCTGACCATCGCCGCCGAGCGCCTGGAACTCTCGCGCCTGCGCCCGCGCGGGCCGGCCGCGCAGGCCAGCTTCTGGCTGCTGGCCAGCGCCTGCGCGCTGGCCTGTGCCGCGGCGCTGTTTGAAGGGGCGTGGGCGCTGCCGCTGCTGGGCGCCAGCCTGCTCGGCCTGGCCGTCTGGCTGCTGCGCCATGACATCGCCCGCCACACCGTGCGCACGGCAGGCCTGACGCGTTACGTCGCCATCTGCCTGCTCTCGGGCTACGCCTGGCTGGCGCTGGCCGGCGCGCTGATCGCCCGCCACGGCCTGCCGGCCGGCACCTTCGTGTACGACGCCGCGCTGCACGCCCTGCTGCTGGGCTTCGTGTTCGCCATGGTGTTCGGCCACGCCCCTTTGATCGGCCCGGCGCTGTTGCGCATCCGCCTGCCCTTTCACCCCTCGCAATACCTTCCACTCGTGCTGCTGCACGCCAGCCTGGCCCTGCGCCTGGCGGGTGACGCCGCAGAAGAGCAGGCGCTGCGCCAGGCCGGGGCCTGGGGCAGCGTGGCGGCGATTGCGCTTTTCATCGCCCTGCTGATCTGGCGCGCGACGCGCCCCAAGCCTTGATGGACACGCTCACCACCCGATTGCTCGAAGCCCTGAAGGCGCGCGGCGCCACCGAAATCTTCGGCATCCCCGGCGACTTCGCCCTGCCCCTGTTCCGCGAGATCGAACGCAGTGGCCTGCTGCCGCTGCGCACGCTCTCGCACGAGCCCGGCGTGGGCTTTGCGGCCGATGGCGCGGCGCGTGCGCGCGGCGGCCTGGGCGTGGCCGCCGTCACCTACGGGGCAGGGGCCTTCAACCTCGTCAACACCGTGGCCGGCGCCTTTGCCGAGCGCGTGCCCCTGGTGGTGCTCTCGGGCGCACCGGCCGCGCACGAGGCCGGCAGCGGATTGCTGCTGCACCATCAGGTCAAGAGCCTGGATTCGCAGTGGCGCCTGTTCGAGGAAGTGACGGCGGCGCGTGCGCGCCTGGACGACCCCGAGCGCGCACCGGCCGAGATCGCCCGCGTGCTCGACGTGGCGCTGCAGCAGTCACGCCCCGTGTACCTGGAGATCCCGCGCGACTGCCCGGCCCTGCCCTGCGGCCCCGTGCCGGCCTTCCAGCCCAAGACCTGGGATGCCGAGCGCGCCGCCGCTTGTGCCGACGAGATGCTGGCTCGCCTGCGCGCCGCCAAGGACCCGATGCTGGTGGTGGGCGTGGAAGTGCGCCGCTTCGGCCTGGAAGCGCGCGTGGCCGAACTGGCGCGCCGGCTGGCGCTGCCGGTCGTCACCACCTTCATGGGCCGCGGCCTGCTGGTGGGGCAGGGCGTGCCGCTGGCGGGTACCTATCTGGGCCTGGCCGGCGACCCGGACTTGAGCGCCCGCGTCGAGGGCTCGGACGCGCTGCTGCTGCTCGGCGCCATCGTCAGCGACACCAACTTCGCCGTCTCGGCCAAGCGCATCGACTTCCGCCACGCCATCCACGCGTATGACGAGGCCGTTCACATGGGCCATGCCGTCTATCCCGGTCTGCCCCTGGCGGCCCTGGTGGAGGCGCTGCTGGCGCGCCTGGACCCGCAGCCCCAGCGCCCGGTGGCCCCGCCGCCCGCGCCACCGCGCTACCCGCGCGATCTGGCCTGGGACGAGCAGCCCGTGCAGCCCCAGGATGTGGCCGCCGCGCTGAACGACCTGATGGCTGAGCAAGGCCCGCTGCAGTTGGTCAGCGACGTGGGCGACTGCCTGTTCACTGCCATGGAAGTGGGGCCCACGGCCCTGCTGGCGCCGGGCTACTACGCCACCATGGGCTATGGCGTGCCGGCCGGCCTGGGCTTGCAGGCCGCCACCGGCGAGCGCCCCATCATCCTGGTGGGCGACGGCGCCTTCCAGATGACCGGCTGGGAACTCGGCAACGCGCGCCGCCTGGGCCTGGACCCGATCGTCATCGTCTTCAACAACGGCGGCTGGGAGATGCTGCGCACCTTCATGCCCGAGGGCGGCTTCCACGATCTGGGCAGCTGGGACTTCGCCCACATGGCCGCCGGCATGGGCGGCGAGGGCCAGGTGGTGCGCACCCGCAGCGAGCTGGCCGCGGCGCTGGCGCATGCGGTGGCGCGGCGCGGCAGCTTCCAGCTCATCGACGTGCGTCTCGCGCCCGGCCAGCTTTCGCCCACGCTGGCGCGCTTTGTCAAGGCGGTGAAAAGGCTGTCGATGCCTGTTGCGGCATCGGCGTAAACCCAAGCCCGGCCGTCACAAACTTTCGTTACCTTTTTCGGGTGGCCACTGCAGGCCCAACGAATGGAGGTAGCGAATGAGCATCTGGAAGCGCTGGGGCATTGCCAAGCGGTTGTTTGCCCTGAGTGGCGTGCTGGCACTGGCCCTGCTGGCCGCCGCCTATGTCGTCACCCAGGCCGTGCAGGAGGTGAACGGGTTGGCCGGCCGCACCGGTGAGAGCCGCGTGCCGCAACTGCAGCGGGTGGCGGCCCTGGAGCTGGCGGTGACGCGGGTGTCCCTGCAGCTGCGCCACGCCATGCTGGCGCGCACGGACCAGGAGCGTGACACCGCGCTGGCCGATGTGGCCGAGAAGCGCAAGACCATCGAAGAGCTGGTGGAGGCCTACCGCACCGCCCTGTTCACCGAGGCCGGGCGCCAGCAGTTCGCTGCCACGCCACCGTTGCTGGCAGCGTTCTGGCAGCAGGGCGAGGGCACGCTGGCGCTGATCCGCGCCGGGCAGCGCGAGGCCGCCTTCGCGCACCTGGTGGAGCACACCATCCCGGCCCGCAATGCGCTGCTGCGCGAGCTCACCGCCACGGTCGAGTTCCAGACCCGCATGCTCACCCAGGAGCTGCTGCGCATCCGCGTCGATGCCGGCGCGATCTTCTGGACGGTGGTGGGCCTGGTGGCCCTGGCCGTGCTGGGCCTGGGCCTGTGCGTGTGGCAGGTGACGGCCGCGCTGCGCCGCCGCATGCAACTGGCCCGCGGCGTGGCCGAGGCGGTGCGCGCGGGCGACCTGACGCAGACGGTGCGCGACCCCGAGCGCGACGAGTTCTCGCCCCTGCTGGCTGCGCTGGCCGACATGCAGGCCACGCTGGGCGGCACCGTCTCCACGGTGCGCGGCAATGCGGAATCCGTGGCCACCGCGAGCGCCCAGATCGCCCAGGGCAATGCGGACCTGAGCCAGCGCACCGAGGAACAGGCCAGCGCGCTGCAGCAAACCGCGGCCACCCTGGATGAGCTGGGCGCCACCGTGCGCCACAACGCCGAAAACGCGCGCCAGGCCAACCAGCTCGCGCACACCGCCTCCGAGGTGGCTCAGCAGGGCGGAACGGTGGTGGGCCAGGTGGTGGACACCATGCAAGGCATCCAGACCAGCAGCCGCAAGATCGCCGACATCATTGGCGTCATCGACGGCATCGCCTTCCAGACCAACATCCTGGCGCTGAACGCCGCCGTGGAGGCGGCGCGCGCCGGCGAACAGGGCCGCGGCTTCGCGGTGGTGGCCGGCGAGGTGCGCAGCCTGGCGCAGCGCAGTGCCGAGGCGGCGCGCGAGATCAAGGCTTTGATCGGCGCCAGCGTCGAACGCGTGGAGCAGGGCAGCACCCTGGTGGACCAGGCCGGCCAGACGATGACGCAGATCGTGCAGTCCATCCAGCGCGTCAGCGCCATCGTGGCCGAGATCAGCACCGCCAGCGCGGAGCAGGCCAGCGGCATCGGCCAGGTCAGCCTGGCGGTGAACCAGATGGATCAGGTGACGCAGCAGAACGCCGCGCTGGTGGAGGAATCCGCCGCCGCGGCCGAAAGCCTGCGCAACCAGGCCGGCCAGCTGGTGCAGGCGGTGGCGGTGTTCCGGCTCTGAGCCAGGGCCGGTTAACAGGCCCTACTTGGTGAACACCGGCGGCTGGGCGTAGAGCCGCTCCAGGTACTGCGCCTCGGTCAGGGTCGGGAAGAGCTCGATCAGGCGCACGCGCTCGGCCAGCACATGCAGGGCCAGGCCGCGGCTGCTGTGCAGCACGATGCGCGCGTTCTTGGCCATGCGGCTGGCCAGCATGTGGCTGTTCTCGGGCCGGTCCAGGGCCTGGCGCCAGGGCTCCATGGCCACCTGCAGGCCGTTGGCGCGCGTGGGCGCCAGGGCCAGCAGCAGCAGACGCTCGGCGTGCAGGTAGGCGGTGGCGCCCAGCGCGCTGAAATCCAAGCGTTCCAAGCCCTGCAGCGAGCCATAGCCCACGTTCGCGTGCCGGGCCTCGGCCTGCCCCAAGGCGGTCAGCAGCTCGGCCTGGCTGCTCTGCCCGGGCTTGAGGCCGCGCCACAGGTTGTCGGTCAGCACCATTCGGTTCTCCATGCTCGCGCGCGGCGCGCCCCTCAGGGCCCGCCCTCCAGCAGCTTCTTGGCAAAGGCGGCGCGCTCGGGGGACTTCTTCTTCAGCTCGTCGGGCGCGTACAGGTACATCATCACCGTCTCGGAGAGGTCCTCGGCGGCATTGGTCTGGGCGTAGTCGGTCGGGGCCTTGCTGGGGTCGGCCAGATTGCTCAGGGTCGGGTCCCAGCCGGTGGCCTTGGCCCATTCCTGCATCAGCGGGTTGTCGGCCATGTTGTCGTAGGCGGTGCAGGTGCGCGGGTCGAAGCCGTTCGTCAGGCCGTGTGTCAGCTCGTGCGCCAGCGTGCCCTTGAACTGCGTGGCCTTGTCCTTGAAATCGAGCGGGTTGCTGGCCACGTCGGTCAGGATCAAGGTGCCCTGATCCTCGAACCATTCGCCATAGGTGCTGGTTTCGGCCTGGCAGCCGCTGTCGTCGCGGCTGATCGCCTTGGCCGTGCGGCCGATCTGCTTGATGGGGTGGTTGGCACAGGCCATCAGTCCGCCCATCTTGTCGAGCACCTCGTTGACCTGCGCCTTCTCCTCGTCGGTGAAGGCCTTGCTGAGGATCTCGTCCTTCACGGCCTGGGGGCAGCCTTTGTAAGCGTCCGAGCCGGTCAGGGCCTTGGCGCCGTCGTCGATCAGCTGCGGCAGCTTGGCGGCCTTGGCGCAGGTCTGGGCCGCCTTGCCCAGGGCCTCCTTGGCGCCGGGCGTCTGGCTGGGTTTGGCGGGGCGGGGGCTTCCGGAGATCGGCATGGGGCGCCTCGTGGTCAGGCTGCAGCGAGCAGGTCGCGCGTCTGCTGCAGGAACGCCAGGTAGCGGCGGTGCAGGCGGCGCAGCGCCGGCTCGGCGGCTTCGCCCACCGGGCCCTGCAGGGTTTGGGAGAGCCAGCCGAACTGCGGGTCCTGCAGCCAGCCCCGGCCAAAGCTCAGCATCAGCGCCGCCAGCAGCGGTCCGGCGGCGTGCCAGGCCGGGCCACGCTGCTGCGCCCATTCGGCCGCCTGGGCCTGCGCGGCGCGCACCAGGGCCTCCAGCGCGGCCGGGCCCACCACCTTGGCCTTGGCCGGCCAGGCCGCCGCCAGCGCGCCCACCCATTCACCGGGCGGGCGCTGGGCCAGCGCCTGCAGGCGCTCGAACTCCCATTGCAAGCCGGCCTGGGCGGCCGCGGCCTCCAGCGCATGGGCGGGGCCAGAGACGGCGTCGATATAGGCCAGCAGGATCTCGTGCAGACGGTCGGCACGCGCCAGCGCGCCCTCCTCGCGGTCGGCCAGTGTGGGCCCCAGCAGGGCCTGGTACTGCGGGTCGCTGTCGCAGTCGCTGCCCAGCAGCAGCATCAGCTCCAGATAGAAGCGCACGGCGCCGCGGCAATCCAGGCCATGGGCGGCTGCGCGCTGCTGTGCCCGCTCCACCAGGGCGGCCAGGGCGGGCGCACCCATCAGCTGGGTCAGCGCCGGGGCGAACTCGCGCGCATGGGCCTGCAGCTCCTGGCTGTACTGGGCCGCCAGGCCTTGCTCAAGACGCTGCAGTTGATCGGCTTGGAGGCGGAACACATCGAGCTCCCGAGGCGGGCGGAAGGGGGTGCGGCGATCATGCCAGCAGCACCCCCGTCGGCGCAGGGGGGATCACCGCCCCCCTTGCCTGGGCGCCTGGCTTGCGGGAATCTGCGGGGTGCCGGGTGCAGCCCGCTTGACGCGCTTCAAGGTTTCCGCAAAAGCCCGCCGGGGCGGCTTGCGGACACTAGATGTGGTGGCTAGGCTGCCCGCCTCACACTATCTATAGCGTCATGAACCAGAATCTCCTGAACGAACTGCAGGCCCAGCCGATCAGCCGCGAGGTGCTGCTGGAGAAGTACGCCAAGGGCGAGGAGCAGAGCATCGAGGCCGTGCAGGCGCGCGTGGCCGCCGCCCTGGCGCAGGCCGAGGCCCCCGAGGCGCGTTCGCGCTGGGCCGCGGCCTTCGAGCAGGCGCTGCGCGAGGGCTTCGTGCCGGCCGGGCGCATCCAGTCCGCCGCCGGCGCCGGCCTGGCCGCCACCTTGGTGAACTGCTTCGTGCAGCCGATCGGCGACAGCATCAGCACGCCCGAAGAGGGCTTCCCCGGCATCTACCAGGCCCTTGCCGAGGCGGCCGAGACCATGCGCCGCGGCGGCGGCGTGGGTTATGACTTCTCGCGCATCCGCCCGGCCGGTGCCTGGGTGGGCTCGACGCAAAGTTCGGCCAGCGGCCCGGTCAGCTACCTGAAGGTGTTCGACCGCAGCTGCGAGACGGTGGAGAGCGCCGGCGCCCGCCGCGGCGCGCAGATGGGCGTGCTGCGCTGCGACCACCCCGACATCGAGGCCTTCATCCACGCCAAGGACGGCGGCGAACTGCGCAATTTCAACCTCTCGGTCGGCGTCACGGACGCCTTCATGCAGGCGGTGGTGGATGACGCCGAGGTGGAACTCACGCACAAGGCAGAGCCCGGCAAGACCCTGAAGGAGGCCGGCGCCTACCGCCGCGAGGACGGCCAGTGGGTCTACCGCCGCCTGCGCGCCCGCTTGTTGTGGGACCAGATCATGCAGTCCACCTACGACCACGCCGAACCCGGTGTGCTGTTCCTCGACAGCATCAACAAGGACAACAACCTCGGCTACTGCGAGACCATCACGGCGACGAATCCCTGCGTCACCGCCGACACCTGGGTGATGACCGAGCAGGGCGCGCGCCAGGTGGCCGAGCTGGTGGGCACGCCCTTCGTGGCCCTGGTGGACGGCAAGCCCTACCCGAGCGAATCGGCGGGCTTCTTTCCCACCGGCGTCAAGCCGGTGTTCCGGCTGCGCACCCGCGAGGGGCATGCACTCACGCTGACGGCCGACCACCCGGTGCGCAAGGTCACGAAGCGCACCCGCTACCTGACGCACAGCGCGTGGACGCCGGCGGGTGAGCTGCAGCCGGGCGACGAGGTGCTGCTGCACGACCATCGCGCCGCTGAGGGCTGGGATGGCCCCGGCACGGCCGAGCAGGGCTATCTGCTCGGCCTGCTGATCGGTGACGGCCGCCTGCGCGAGGACAAGGCCATCCTTTCGGTGTGGGCGCCGCAGTACCGCGTGGTGGGCAGCGATGTGCACAGCAGCCCGCAGGCGGCGGGCATCGTGGCAGCGGTGGAGGCGGCCATCGCCACGCTGCCGCACCGGGCCGACTTCCAAGGCTGGCAGAAGCCGGTGCATGCGCAGGGCGAATGCCGGCTGGCCAGTGCCGCTCTTCGAGACCTCGCCGCCGGCTGGGGCGCCCGGCCCCAGGCCAAGACCTTGACGCCAGAGATGGAGCGTGGTTCCTCGGCCTTCTGCGCCGCGCTGCTGCGTGGTCTTTTCGATGCCGACGGCTCGGTGCAAGGGAGCCAAGACAAGGGCGTGAGCGTGCGCCTGACCCAGGCCGACGAAGCCCTGCTGCAAGCCGCCCAACGCCTGCTGCTGCGCCTGGGCGTGGCCAGCACCCTGTACCGCGAACGCCGCCCGGCTGGTGAGGCCCTGCTGCCCGATGGCCATGGTGGCCAGGCCTTCTACCCACAGCGCGCCTTGCATGAGCTGGTCATCAGCGGCGACAGCCTCGCCGTCTTCGCCGAGCGCATCGGCTTTGCCGACACGCCGAAGGCCGACCGTCTGCAGCAGTTGCTCGGCAGCTACCAGCGCAAGCTGAACCGCGAACGCTTCGTCGCCACCGTCGAAGCCCTGGAGCCGGCCGGCGAGGCGCCGGTCTACGACGTCACCATCGCCGATGTGCACGCCTTCGACGCCAACGGCCTGCTGGTGCACAACTGCGCCGAAGAACCCCTGCCCCCCTACGGCTGCTGCTGCCTGGGTTCGATCGACCTGACCCGCTTCGTCGTCGACCCCTTCAGCCCCAACGCCGCCTTTGACGAGAACCGCTTCAGCGCGCTGGTGGACGTGGCCGTGCGCATGCTGGACAACGTGCTGGACCTGACGCTGTGGCCGCTGCCGCAGCAGCATGACGAAGCCATGGCCAAGCGCCGCATCGGCCTCGGGTTCACCGGCCTGGGTGATGCCCTGGTGATGCTGGGCCTGCGCTACGACAGCGCCGCCGCGCGCACCCAAGGCGCGCGCATTGCCGAGGTGATGCGCGATGCCGCCTACCGCGCCTCCGCCAACTTGGCCGCCGAGCGTGGCCCCTTCCCGCTCTTCAATGCGGACCTGATGCTGGCCGGCGAGCGCTTCGCCAACCGCCTGCCCAAGGCGCTCAAGAAGCGCATCCGCGAAGTGGGCCTGCGCAACTCGCACCTGCTCGCCATCGCCCCCACCGGCACCATCAGCCTGGCCTTTTGCGACAACGCCAGCAACGGCATCGAACCCGCCTTCAGCTGGACCTACCAGCGCAAGAAGCGCCAGGCCGATGGCTCGCACAAGGAATACGCGGTGGAGGACCATGCCTATCGCCTGTTCCGCCACCTGCACGGGGCCGACACCCCGCTGCCGCCGGCCTTCGTCAGCGCGCTGGAGATCAGCGCCGCCGACCACGCCGCCATGGTCGGCGCCGTGGCGCCCTACATCGACACAGCCATCAGCAAGACCGTCAACGTACCGGCCGACTACCCCTTTGCCGATTTCCAGGACCTCTATCTGCAGGCCTGGAAGCTGGGCCTGAAGGGCCTGGCCACCTACCGGCCCAATGCGGTGCTGGGCTCGGTGCTGTCGACGACGCCGACGCCACCGCCCGCGCCGCTGCAGGTCAGCGACCCCAACCAGCGCCTGGTGCTCAAGGCCAGCAGCCAGCCGGTGCTGGCCTCGCTGCGCTGGCCAGGCCGGCCCGACCTGCCCGCCGGCAACCCCGGCTGGACCTTCATGGTGCGCCACCCCCATGGGTCCTTCGCCCTCTTCATCGGCGAGTGGCCCGATGAGGCCGGCCGCAACCGCGTGTTCGAGGTCTGGGTCAATGGCGCCGAGCAGCCGCGGGGCTTAGGCGCATTGGCCAAGACCCTGAGCATGGACCTGCGTGCCGACGACGCTGGCTGGCTGCAGCTCAAGCTGGAGCAGCTCGCCACCGTGGCGGAAGAACATGCCTTCGACATGCCCTTCCCGCCGCACGGCCAGCCGCGCCGCTTCCCCGGCGTGGTGGCCGCGCTGGGCGCGCTGCTGCGCTGGCGCTGCGAGCAGCTCGGTTCCCTGCAGGAGGGCCAACCCACCCCCGTGCTGGACGCGCTGTTCAGCCGCAGCGAACCGCAGACCGGCGCGGACGGCACGCTGGCCTGGGCGGTGGATGTGGTCAACCCCGCCACCCATGAGGACTTCACCCTCACGCTCAAGGAAGTGACCCTGCCCGGGCCGGATGGCGCGCTGCACACCCGGCCCTGCGCGATGGCGCTTTCGGGGCGCTACCCGCGCGCGCTCGACGGCCTGGCCCGCACCCTCAGCCTGGACATGCGCGTCGTCGACCCGGCCTGGATCGGCATGAAGCTGAGGAAGCTTCTGAACTACGCCGAGCCCCTGGGCGACTTCATGGCCTTCGAGCCTTCCTTGAAGGGCGAGCGCCGCCAGAAGACCTGGCCCAGCACCGTGGCCTACCTGGCGCGCCTGGTCATCCACCGCTACGCCATGCTGGGCGTGCTGGACGAGCAGGGCTACCCGCTGCGCGACATGGGCGTGCTGCAAGCCCCTGCCCCGCAGGGCGTGGTGACCCCGGCCGGCAGCCTGCAGGTCCAACCCGGGCGGCCCTGCCCGGAATGCGGCAATGCCACCTTGATCCACAAAGACGGCTGCGACTTCTGCACCGCCTGCGGCTACGTGGGGCAGTGTGGCTGAACAGGGACCGAGCGCTGTCCTGAGGACAGCGCGACGCCCTGTGAAGCGCGAGCGCCTACGAGCGCGAGCGTGGGGGAGATGGGCCCGAGGACCGTCCTGAGGACGGTCCGACGCCCATCGAACGACACCGGCCGTCTGGCGGCCGGTGGCTGGGCGCGCACTGAAGATGGCAGTCCTCGGTCCGAGGTTCCCAGCAGGAAACATCGGCCCTGCCCATCGAACCAGCCCGTGGGGGCTTCACCCCCACCCCCCGCCCCCTTTCTCTTTGTCTTGCCAAAGAGAAAGGCGCCAATGTACGCAGCCGGCCTCGGGGCGCACGCAGGCTTTGGGCATGATCCCCCCATGCGAACCCTCCGCCTCCTCGCCCTGCTGGCCGCCCTCATCGGCGCCGCCTTCCTGCTCAACCCCTCGGCCGAGCGCCACCGCGCCAAGATCAAGAGCGCCGTGGCCGAGCGCAACCAGCTGGCGGCCCTGCTGCGCCTGGGCGATCTGCAGGCCTTTGTGTCTGATTACCACTCGCTGGGCGTGGCCTCGTACACCACGCTGAATGGCAAGACCCTGTCGGTCGGGGCCTTCGGGGTGGTGGTGGTGCTGGAGCCCGAGTCGGGCCGCTGAGGTTCAGAGCTCGTCCGGAAAGTAGAACGTCCCCGGCGCCAGCAGCGGCTTGGGCTGCAGCTGCGTCACGCTGAAGGGGCTGAGCTGCCCGCTGGCCTCCCAGGCCTCGGCACCCCCCACATGGTTCAGCGCCGTGAACTGCAGGGTCCAGCGGCCGTCGGCGTGGATCTGCAGCTCGGGTTCGCGCTGCAGCTGGCGCAGTGCGTCCAGGCCGTGCGCGGGCCCGGCCAGCCAGCTTTCCAGGATGAACTCGGGCTGGCGGTAGAACTCGGCATCGGTGATCTGCACGCGCGGGTCGCGCAGCCAGGCCACCAGGGTGCGGGCGAAGGCGGCCAGGCCCAGGCGTTCCCAGGGCAGGCCGGGCTGGCTGCGCAACAGCTCGCTGGCCAGGCCGAGCGCCTGCGGGCCGGCCAGCGCCGTGAAGCGGCCGTCCTGCTCGATCACGTGCAGCGAGCGGTTCTGTTGGTCGATCAGCCAGTAGAAGCCGCTCACGGGCCAGCCGCCGCCGTAGCTGCGCGTGACGTCGCGGCGCCACCAGCGCGTGTGCTCGGGGTGCAGATAGGGCGCGGCGGCGTCGATCAGGCCCTGCGGCAAATTGGGAGGCGTGCTCATGGGGTTCTCGTCAGGGGGCGCGCTCGCAGACGATGACGATGGCCTGCGGGTTGTACTTGGCGTCGAACTCTTCTTGCGACATCTCGCGCGTGCGGCCGCCGTAGGCGGGGTCGGGGTCGCGCACCTTGTAGGTGCGGTTGCCGTCCTCGTCGATGTCCACGCCTTCCAGCATCACGCGGTGGCCGGGGTCCTTGAAGCCGATCAGCGCGGGCTTGCCGTCCAGCGTGGCGGGCAGGTCCTCGGAGGCGATGTTGCGGTGCGTCTGGGTCTTGACGCCGTGCTTTTCCAGCAGCTGGGCGGCGTAGGCCGGGTTGATCGGCGTGGTCTCGAAGTCGTGATCGGGTTTGCCCATCAGATCGCGCACTTCCTGCTGCAGATCCTCTTCGGGGATGTTCTCCCCGGTGAGCTCGTGGATCATGTTGCGGCTGGAAGCGACGACGCAGGAGTTGCTGTTCTGCTGCGTGAAGTGGCCCAGCAGCCAGCGTCGCACCTGGGCCAGCGCGCGATTGATCGAGAAGCCTTCGCTCTCGGCCGGGCAGGGGCTGACCGGGCTGCCCTCGCTGGCGCCGCTGAATTCCTCTTGGGCCGCCTGTGCGGCCAGGGCCAACTCATCCATGGCGCGCCTCCGGGGTTCTGGCCTGGGTGGGAGCCTGGGCCTGGGTCTTGGGTTCACGCAGGGCGGCGCCCAGCAGCACCTCGATGCGGTCTTGCTCGTTGCTCAGGGCGGGGTCGTCCAGGATCTGCATCAGCCGGCTCTTCAGCGCCGGGCTGCCTTGCACCGCCGCGCACAGCATCACGTCCACCAGCACCACCTGGTTGGCTTCCTTGTGGATACCGCGTTCGGCCGCGCTGCGCAGCAACTGCCCCACCAGGGTTTCGAGCTGGTAGGGGTCGTACTGCGCGCACACCTGGGGCAGGTGGCGGCGCACATGGGTGAGCACGCGCGCCTGCAGGCCTTGCAGGCGTTGGGCGGCCAGGGTGCCGATCTGATCGGTGGAAAGCTTCAGCATGCGCCGGGTTGAGAGGGAGCGCGGTCAGCATAGCCGGCACGCGGGCGCTGACTTCTGGCGCGGCCCTGGCTCCCCCCTAGGCTCGTGCCCATGAACCTTCTGCTCATCGGCGGTGGCCGCTTTGTCGGCCACCATCTGCTCGAAGCCGCGCTTGCCGCCGGCCATGCCGTCACCGTTTTCAGCCGCGGCCAGAGCCGCAGCACCTGGCCCGCCGGCGTGGAGGTACGCGTGGGCGATCGCAACGGCGACCTCAGCGCCTTGCAGACCGGCCATTGGGACGCCGTGCTGGACTGCTGCGCCTACCTGCCCGGCGAGGTGACGCGCCTGGCCCAGGCGCTGGATGGCCGCGCCGCCCGTTATGTGCTGATCTCCAGTGTTTCGGCCTACGCCAGCTTCGCGCAGCCGAATGATGAGGACAGCCCGCTCGGCAGCCTGGCCGCGGACGACCCGGATCTGCTCAGCGGCACGGTGAACGGCCGCAGCTACGGGCCACTGAAGGCCATGGCCGAAGCCGCGGCCCTGCAGGCCTGGGGTGACGCGGCCTGCCTGCGCATCCGCCCCGGCCTGGTGATTGGCCCGCAGGATCCGACCCAGCGCTTCACCTACTGGCCGGTACGCCTGGCGCGCGCCCAGGCGGGCGAAGCGGTGCTCGCACCGGGCCGGCCCGACACCCCGGTGCAGTGGATCGACGCGCGCGACCTGGCCGCCTTCACGCTGAAAGCGCTGACGGAGGGCCGCCAGGGCGCGGTGAACGTGCACACCGGCCGTGATGAACTGCGCCTGGGCGCCGTGCTGGACGAGATGGCCCGGGCGCTGCAGCGTCAGCCGCGCTGCGTGTGGGTGCCGGACGAAGTCTTGCTGGCCGCCGGCGTGACCCCCTGGAACGAGCTGCCGCTGTGGCTGCCGGCGCAGGGCGAGTACGCGCACTTCATGCGCAACAGCAACGAGCGCGCGCGTGCCTGGGGCTTGCGGACGCGCCCGGTGGCCGAGACGGCGCGCGACCTCCTGGCCTGGTGGCAGGCCCTGCCGGCGGCGCAGCAGGACTTTGACAAGGCCGGCCTGGCTTCCGAGCGCGAGCGGGAGCTGCTGGCCGCGTTGAGCTGATCGGCTCAGGCGCCCGGGTACTCCATCTGCAGGGCGACGAAGTCCGCCGTGGCGGCGCCATGGCGGGCGCGGATGCGTGCCAGCGCCGCCTGTAGCACCGCCACCGGGGTCTGGTCCGCCGCCAGGCTCAGGGTCTGCAGGCCGGGTTCGGGGCCGCTGCGGTCGGGCAGGAAGACGAGACCGCCGCGGCTGCGCACCGGGCCGGCGGCCAGGCCCAGCACCTCGCTGCACCAGGTGCGCGCGTGGGCATCGGCCAGCAGGGCCAGGCCCAGTTCGTCCATGCCCGGCTGCAGGGCCAGGCCGAGCTGCTCGCGGTCCCACAGGCGCAGCCAGTTGCCGGCGGCGGCGCCCATATGGCGGGCGCGCAGCTGGAAGTCGGCGCTGCGGTGGCGGGCGCTCCAGTCGGCCAGGCCCAGGCGCGCCGCGAGCGGCTGCGCCACCGCCGGGCCGGCCATGGCCTGCACCAGCGCCAGCGAGACCGGCAGCGAGGCGGTCACGCCGGTGGTGGTGATGACGGGCCCGTCGGCCAGGTAGCGGCGGTCGGCCACCCAGCGGGTGTCCGGGAACTTGCGGGCCAGCGCGTCGCGCGAGTACCAATGGCCCACCGCCTGGCGCCCCTGCAGCAGGCCGGCGCGTGCCAGCACCCAGACGCCGTCGCACACGCCCAGCACGGTGGCGCCCTTGGCGGCCTGGGCGCGCACCCAGGCCAGCAGGGTGGAGTCGTCGTCGTGGTGCACGGCGGGCACCACCAGCAGGTCCGCGCCCTCGGGGTGGGCGGCATCGAAGGCGGCGATGCTGGCCTGGGCCTGCAGCTGCAGCGCCGGGAACAGGCGGATCGGCCCCGCCTGCGTGCCCAGGGCCACCACATCGGCCACGCCGCTGGCCTGCAGCACGCCGTAGGGGATGACGTAGTCGGTGAGCTCGGTGTAGCGGTTCTCGCCCAGCACGGCCACCAGCGGCCGGCTGCGGCCGGCGCGCGGCGGCGGCAGGCGCAGCGGGGCCTCGGCCGAAGAGGCCGCGGTGGCCGGTGGCAGGGTGGGCGCACAGGCGCTGAACAGCGGGGCACTCAGACTGGCCAGCAGCTGGCGCCGGCGCAGCTCGGGGGGTGGCGTGGCAGGCATGGGGGGCACGAGGAAGCCAGGGCGGGCGGATTCTGGGCAGCCCGCTGTGCCACAGGCCGGCCTTGCGACGTTCTGCGGCCGCCGGGGTGCGAACTGCGATTGGCGCGGCGGCGGTTGGCGCCCTGCCAGCGCCGCTTCAGCCCCCGCGGCCCTCAGTTCGGCGCAGCGGCGCCCTGGGGCGGGAGGCAGGTCGTCAGAATCGCGCCCTTCTTTTCAACCTCGCTGTCGAACCTGCCATGGCCCGTCCCTCGCTCCGTCGCCTTTCTCTGGCCCTGCTGCCGCTTCTGCTGGGCGCCTGCGCGCTCAAGACCGTCGACATCACCGAGGACCAGTTCCTGCGCGGGCGCAAGAGCGATTGGGTCAGCGACCGCATCACCCGCAGCAATCTGGAGCTGGCGCTGCCCGATCTGCCCGGCCAGAGCCTGAAGGGCTGGCGCCTGAGCCACCCGGCGCCCAAGGCCACGCTGATCTACTTCTACGGCGGCGGCAACAACCTGTGGGACAACGCCCGCCTGATGCACGAACTGGCGCAGAAGCTGGAGGTGGACGTGGTCAGCTTCGATGTGCGCGGCACCGGTGCCAGCGGCGGCCAGACCCGCTTCGAGACGATGCGCGCCGACGCGCTGCGCATCTACGACCAGCAGCGCAAGCCCGGCCAGCCCACGCTGGTGCTGGGCTACTCGCTGGGCAGCGTGGCGGCCGTGCACCTGGCCGCCAACCGCCCGGTAGAGGGCCTGATGGTGGCGGCCGGCATCTCCAGCTTCGACGAGGCGCGCGGCCACTTCGACAAGCTGGTGCCCTGGTATGCCAAGCCCTTCGTCGAGCTGAAGTTCGACCCCGCCTTCCTGCAACGCCCGCAGCCGGTGGACGAGATGCCCAAGGTGCAGGCGCCCACCCTGGTGATGCACGGCGAGGCCGACGAGACCCTGCCGGTGCAGTGCGGCGATTCGCTGGCCCAGGCCAGCAAGGCGCCCTGGAAGCGCTACCTGCGCATCCCGGCCAAGGGCCACGGCAACCTGCCGCTGGTGAGCGGCGAGGGCCTGGAGGCCCTGCGCGCCCTGGTGGCGAGCGGGTCAGCGCAGCGCCACCGTGGCGGGGCGCTGATCCAGCCGCGCCCTACTCGAAGTCGACCCGCGCCTTCTCGACCGTGTAGCGGCCGCTGCCGTAGTAGCCGCGGGTGCTGGCGTCGCGCGTGAAGCGCAGGCGCAGCGTGGGGGCGCTGCTCGGGTATTGCGGGCCGCTGTCATACACCGGGCGCGGGGCGCTGCCCAGGTTGTAGCTGGCGCTCTGGTCCACCAGGCGGGTCAGGCTCTTGGAGGTTTCCAGGGCACCGAAGACATCGGCCGAGTCGTAGGCGCCGCTGTAGTAGCGCGTGCCGATGGCCGCCCGCGCGCTGGTGACGGTGCGCGTGCCGTAGTGGTAGCGGTCGCCGGCCGAGAGCAGGCTGACGCGCAGATTGCTGACCTTGTAGGTGCTGGCCGCCTGCACGCTGGCGGCGTTGCTGTCCACCACCACGAGCACGCCGGCACCGTAGACCTGCGCGGTGCTGGCGGCCGGGTCCACCAGCACGCCGGTGTTCTCGTCCACGCCCAGGCCCAGGCGGATGTTCAGCGCGCGCATCGCCGCGGCCAGGCGGCCCAGGCGGCCGGAGCGGCGGTCGAAATGGGTGTCGCTCAGCAGCACCGTGGGCAGCAGACCCAGGCCCTTCATGGTGCCGCCGTTCTCTAAGAAGCGCAGCGCGCTGGTGCCCTCGCGGGCATCACCGAAGTTCAGGTAGTTCGGGATGGCGGTGGGGCTGGGCAGGTCGGCGCCGAAGTACAGATAGCCGTAGCTGATGCCCACGCCGTGCATGGTGGCGTTGAGCAGGTGGTTGCCGGCCGAATCGCCCGCCACCACCAGATTGCCGGCGCCACCGTTCCAGCGCGTGCGCAGGGTGGCGGCCAGGTCGCTGTCGCTGCCGTCGTCCTTCAGCCAGGTGCGGGCGTGCTTGGCCTGGTCGCCACCGGCGAAGAACACCACATCGGCCTGCTGCAGGATGGCCAGGTTGGCATTGCCCTCGGCGGTCCCGGCGCGCGCATGCGTCGTGTAGTTGTCGATGTGGGCGGTGATGAACTTGGGCGAGAAGCCGTGCGTCTGAAAGAGGTTGTAGTAGCCGCGCTTGGCCAGGCTGCCGTCGGCGTTCAGCAGGTCGTTCTGGAAGGCATCCGCCCCCACGGCGTAAGAAGCCGCGGCCGAGGTGACGACGGCGATGCGCGGGCAGCGCGTGGTGGCCCAGTCGGTGCCGCAGTTGCGCGTGCTGGCCAGGTTGGGGGTGAAGCCGGTGTCGATGCCGGTGGCCTTGCGCAGGCCGTTGACGAACAGATCGGTGTTGGTGTCGCCGTAGGCGCCGCCCATCAGGTAGAGCTTGCCGGCAAGGGCGGGGTTGACGAGACAGGCAGACACGAGCAGGGCAGTGAGACGACGCATGCGGGCTCCGGAAGGGCTGGGGTGCAGTCAGCGTAGGCAGCGCGCCCCGGTCTTCCCAGGGCCGGGCTTGCGCCAAAGCGGCATGGCCTTGCGGCTTTGGGCCGGCCCTGGGGCAGATCCTCAGCGGGTTCACCCGCGGTGGCGCGGGCTCAGGGCCGCGGGTGTGCGGCTTGATCGGCGCGCTGGTACTCGGCCGAATCGCGCACTTCGGCCATGGCCGCCCACCACTGCGCCGGGCTCAGGCGGCTGCTGCGCGCCAGGTGGCGGCCCAGCACCAGGTAATAGGGGCGTTCCTGCAGCGCGGGCTCCAGGCGGTGCAGCAGCGGCGCCCATTCGGGCCGGCGCTGCAGCAGGCCCTCGGCCTCGCTGTTCTGCAGGGCCAGCGCCGCCACGCGGCCGCGCAGCAGCTTCTCCACATTGGCCTCCACGGCGCGCACGGCGTCGTCCACCGCGTAGCCCTGCTCGCGCAGCACGCCGGCAATTGAGTAACCCAGCTGCGCGCCCACCGGCACGCGCTCGGGCAGGCCGCTGAGCTGCCGGCCGTCCCAGCGCAGCGTGGATTCGCGCCGCACATACCAGTAGTAGCGCTGCGTGCGCAGGGCCAGGCTGGCGTCGGGCTGGCCGTCGCGCATCGGGTACAGGCCGAATTCCTCACGCTCCGGCACATGGCTGATGGACAGCACCGCATCCAGCTGCCCGCTCTTGAGCTCCAGCAGGCAGCGCTTGGCGGGCAGGAAGGCGGGCTCCATCTCGACCCCAGTGCGCTGCGCCAGCAGGTCCAGGAAGAGGAAATCCAGGCCGCGGCGCAGCAGCTTGCCTTGCTCGTCGGCCAGGCGGTAGGGCGGGTTGGCCACATCGCCCAGGCAGACGCGCAGGCGCTCGGCCCGGGCCGGCAGGCCCAGCGCGAGCAGCAGCGTGACGGCGAGGGCGGGAAGGATGCGCATGGTCGGGCGAGGCCCGCCAGTGTGCCCGCAGCCCGCGGTGGCAGGTTTGACGCCTGTCAGCGCGCCGGTGCGGCGGCGCGGCCCGTCACCAGCAGGCCCAAGAGGGCCAGGCCGAGTGTCCAGGCCAGCACGGCGCCATAGGCCTGGGGCCCGGCCTGGCCGCCGGCGAACAGCGCCCCGGCCAGGGCCAGGGCCACGGTGGTGGCCAGGGCATCGGCCAGCTGCAGGGCCGAGGAATTGCGGCCCTGCTCGGCCGGGGCCGAGAGCGCCAGGGTCAGCACCGACAGCATCGGCCAGGCCAGGCCGATGCCCAGGCCGGCCAAGGCCCAGCCGGCCAGCACCCAATGCGGCGCACCGCCACCCAGCATCGGCCAGGCCAGCAGCAGCTGCCCGGCCAGCAAGAGGGCCAGGCCGGCTTGCAGGCCGCGGCGGCGCGCTGCCTCGTGGCGCAGCCGCGCCTGCAGGGCGCTGCCCAGGCTCCAGCTCACCGCCGCCGCGCTCAAGGCCAGGCCGCCCTCAGAAAGGCTCCAGCCCGCCACCCGGTTCAGGTACAGGGGCACGAAGGCCTCGGTACAGAAGAACGAGGCCGCCATCAGCCCGCGCAGGGCGATGACGGCCGGCAGCCCCGGCCGCGCACCCAGGCTGCCGGCCGGCAGCAGGCGCGCCGCCGCCGGCGCCAGCGCCAACAGGGCCAGCCAGGCCAGCGCGCCCAGCTGCTCGGCGCCATGCAGGGCCAGCGCCGCGCCGGCGGCCAGGCCGGCCCAGAGCAGCGGCGCTCCGGCGCGCGCGCCCTCCGGCAGCGCGGGCAGGCGGCGCAAGGCCGGCAGCAGCAGCAAGGCGGTGGGTGGCAGCAGCGCGGCCACGCCCAGGAACACTGCGCGCCAGCCCCACAGCTCCACCAGACGCGCCGCCAGCCAGGGGCCGAGCAGACCGGGCAGCACCCAGGCGGCGGCCATCCAGGCAAACAGGCGCGGGTGCAGGCTGGCGGGCAGCAGCCGGCCCATGCCCACGTAGAGCGCCACGCCCAGCATGCCCACGCCCAGGCCCTGCACGGCACGGCCGGCGCTGACCCAGTGCATGCCCGGCGCCAGCCCGGCCACCACCAGGCCGGCGCCAAACACCAGCAGGCCGTAGAGGCTGGCGCGGTAGGGGCCCTGGCGGTCGCACACCGGCCCGGCCCACACCATGCCCAGCACCGAGAGCGCCAGCGTGCCGCCAAAGGCTAGTGCGTACTGGCTCAGGCCATCCAGCGCCGCGGCGATGGCCGGCATGGCGGCGGCCACCGCCACGGCCTCGAAGGCCAGCATCGAGACCAGGGCCAGGGCGCCCAGGATGGCGGCGCGCTGGCCGGAGTCGAGTGTGGTGGGGGCGGTGGCGGACATGCGGGCCTGGCAGAAAGCAAGGCCCGCACTGTGCAACTTGAAGCGAACTTCAAGTCAAGCGCGGCGTCTCACTTCAAGGTTTTGAGAGCAGCGCTGCCCGTCGCGGGGAAGTCGGTGAACACGCCGTCGATGCCCAGCTTCATGAAGTACGCCAGCTCGCTCTTGCCGTCCTTGAAGCCATAGGTGCCGGCGTCGTCGCGGAAGGTCCAGGTGTGCACCAGCAGGCCGCGCGCATGGGCGGCCTCGATGACGCCGGTGCTGCCGTCGACGCGGCGGTCGTGCACGGTGCGCGTGCTGTCGCCCGTGCGCTCCACGCCGTCGTCCACCGTCTTGACGAGGTAGGGCTTCCAGGGACCGATGGCGTGCGCATAGGTCTTGACGAAATCCAGCCCTGCCGGGCTGAGCAGGTCGGCAAAGGTGCGCGCATCGCCCTTGACGACGAAGTCATAGGGCTGGCGGTAGGGAGCGACGAGGGACATCGAGCCATCCGCCTTGACGTCGTCGGCGTCGATCAGCTGCACGCGGCGAATCTGCGTCTTGCTGGCCAGGTATTGCAGGTTCGCCACCTCGAAGGACTGGATGAACACCGGTGCGCTGGCGGCATTGCCATAGGCCGCATGCAGAGTGGCGAGCAGCTTGTCCTCGAACACATGGGCGCCGAACAGACCGGCGTGGAAAGTCGAGTGCTTGATCTCGGGGTAGATGCCGATCGTGCGGCCGGTCTTGGCGGACTGCGCCTTGGCCAGCGCGATCACCTCGTCCAGCGTGGGGATGCTGAACTGCCCGTCAAAGGCCTTGGAGCGACCGGCGCGCGCCTGAACGGCGCGCAGGGTCTTGAGTTCGGCGAGCGTGAAATCGCTGGCGAAGTAGGCGCTGGTCGACTCACCATCGACCAGGCGCGTGCTCTTGCGCGCCGCGGGGAACTTGCTGGCCACGTCGGTCGTGCTGTCCAGCATCGGCTCGTGGCGCGCCAGCAGCACGCCGTCCTTGCTCAGCACCAGGTCGGGTTCGATGAAGTCGGCCCCCTGTTCGATGGCCAGCTGGTAGGCCTCCAGCGTGTGCTCGGGGCGCTCGCCGCTGGCGCCGCGGTGGCCGATGACGAGCGGCGCCTTGCCGTCCAGGGTCTTGAAGGTCGGGGCATCGTTGCCGCCGCCGCAGGCTTGCAGCAGCAGCGGCAGGGCGAGCAGAAGAAACTTGATTCGCATGGGGCTCCCAGAGGTTCTGCGCAGCGCAACTGCTGCGCGCGCCGCGCACCCTAGGCCGATGCGGTGTCGGGCCTGTGACGGCTGGGTGACCTCAGGACGCTCGCTGTTCAGGGGCCCCTGCGCTCCTGTTCCTTCCAGAGCTGCACCGCGTGTTCGACAAAGCTGTTCATCAGCTTGTTCTGGCGCAGCTTGAACATGGCGCGCGTGATGGCGCCGCGCAGTTCGGGCGTGTTGCAGGGCGAACGGTGCGAGACCGTGACGAAGAGCTGCTCCTGGGCGATCGGCGTGGGCAGCAGGCGCAGGCCCTTGATGCCCAGGCGGGCGATGAAGGCCTCGGCCGGGCTGTCCTCGTAGACGAGGTAGTCGGCGCGGCCGCGTTCCAGCATCTGCAGGGCCTGGTCCAGGCTGCCGACCTTGCTGAGGCTGAGCGACTCGGCGGCAAAGCGGTCGAAGGCCTGGCCGAAGCTGTTGTGGATGACGGTCAGACCCCTTTTCGGGATCAGGTCGTCCCAGCGCTGGAAGGGGAAGCCCTGGCCCTCGCGCTGGATGACCACCGAACGCGTTTCGCGGAAGGGCAGGTGCGCGTAGTCCATGTACTCGGTGCGCGGCAGGGTGAAAAAGGCGCCGGCGATCAGGTCGATGCGGCCGGCGCGCATCTCCTCCTGCACGCGCGCCCAGTTGCCGATGTGGCGCAGCTCGATCGTCAGGCCGATCTCATTGCCGAGCCATTCCATCAACTCGGCGTTGGCGCCGATCAGCCGGTTGTCGTTCTCGGGGTCGCGCCACAGATAGGGCGGGTACTGCGGGTTGCCGGAGGCCACCAGGCTGCGGCAGTTGCTGGCTTGCGCCTGCGCCGGGGCCATGCACAAGGCCAGGGCGGCCAGGCCGAGCAAGCGGATCAGAAGGTGGCGGAGCGGAGTGCGCATGATCAAGCTCTCGCACGGACGCGAAGGCTGACAGTAGCGCGCCGGCCAGACGATGGCAATCGCCACGCGCGGCTCAGGGCAGCAGCACCGCCTGCAAGTGGCCATCCTGCGCGCGCAGCCACACGCCCAGTGTGCCCAGCTGTCCTTGCGCCTGCTGCGCGCCTGCGCCGGCCGTGGCTTGCCAGTCCGGCCAGCTCAGCCCGGCCGGCAACTGCCACAGGCCCTGCGGCCCCGCGGGCGCCGGGCCCGGCTTCAGGCCCTGTTGCAAGCCAATTTGCGCGGCCAGACCAGCCAGGCCCTCCGGGCCCAGGCGGCGGCGCAGGTAGTAGGCCTGGGGCGCATGGTCGGGGTCGGGCTGCCAGATGCGCAGCTCGGCACCTTCCAGCAGCGCGGTCCCGGGTTCGCCCAGCAGGGCGCGCAGGCGGTGTTTTTCCCAGAGTTGGCTCATAGGCTTCCAGCCCAGCACGCCGGCCACCAGCAGGCCCAGGCCCGCCCAGGCGGCGCGGCGGCGCGCGGGTTTCAGTCGGCCTCCTTCAAGGCCACGTCCAGGGCGGCGATGCGGTCTGGCGTCGACTTCGGCTCGCCGCCTTGCCACTGGATCGTGCGGTCCAGCTGGGTCTGGCTGAAGGCGGTCTGCTCGCTGTCGATGTCGAAGGCCTGACCGGGCAGCGTGTAGTGGGCGAAGCGAGTCTTGAGCTCGCCCTGCAGGCTGCGCCCGCCGGTGGTGAAGTCCTTGGGGTCGAAGTCCCAGGTGTCGAAGAAGCTCATCTTGCCCTGGGCCGTCCACTCGCCATTGCGGCGCAGCAGCAGCTGGCCCTTGGCCCGCACGCTGAACTGACCCAATGTGCCGTTGGTGAGCGCGCCGGCCGGCACGCGCAGCTCAAAGTCCTGCTGGTGCTGGGGCAGGCGGTCGTCGTCGGCCAGCTTCGTCTGCCCGCCCTCCAGCAGCGCCATGAAGGCGCGCGAGCGCTGCAGGTTGATGAGCGGGTTGCAGTCCATCATCTCCTGCAGGCTCAGCGTGAGGCCCGCGCCGCGTCCCCAGATGTACTGGCGCAGCAGCTTCTTGGGCAGGTAGTGGCTGAAGCCGGCGGCGAACACCTCGTACGCCACCTGGTTGCGAATGCCGTCGGGCAGGGCGGCGATCCAGGCCAGCTTCTGGCCGATGTCGTCCCCCAGCGCCCGGATCTCCTCCACCGCCGCCTGTACGGCCAGTGCGCCCACGCGCTCGAGCTGGTTGCTCAGGCCCTGGCGCAACTCGCGCCGCACCCAGCTGCGCGCGGCCTCCAGCGGGTCGGGGATGGGCAGGGAGATCGCGCCCGCCCACGTGCCGGCAGCTTGCGCCAGCAGCGGGCCGGCGCCACTGGGACCGGGAATGCGAAAACCAGCCATGGCGTGCCTCCGTTCAGGGAATGCCGAGCAATTTATGGGTCTGCAGGCTCAGGCGCCACTGCGGGTGGGCCAGGCAGTAGTCGATCGCCGCACGCGTGTGCTTGTTCTTTTGCAAGCCATCGAGCGGCTGCAGGAAGAAGTGTTCGAAGTTCAGGCCGGCGAAGCGCTCGGGCGGGGCCAGCGGCTGGGGGTAGACGAGTTTGAGCTCATGGCCCTTGGTCAGCACCACCGGCGCATCGGCCTTGGGGCTGACGCAGATCCAGTCCAGCCCGTCCGGCGCCGGTTGGGTGCCATTGGTTTCCACCGCCACCTCGAAGCCATGCGCGTGCAGGGCCCCGATGGCAGGTTCATCCAGCTGCAGCAAGGGCTCACCGCCCGTGCACACCACGTAGGGCTTGCCGCCCCCGGGCCAGCGCGAGGCCACCCATTCCGCCAGCGCCTCGGCGGTGGCAAATTTGCCGCCGCCCTCGCCATCGGTGCCGACGAAATCGGTGTCGCAGAAATTGCAGACCGCCTGCGCGCGGTCCTGCTCGCGGCCGCTCCACAGATTGCAGCCGGCAAAGCGCAGGAACACCGCCGGCCGGCCGGCCTGCGCGCCCTCACCCTGCAGCGTGTAGAAGCATTCCTTGACGGCGTAGCTCATCCCAGCGCCCTCCAGCTCAGCGCCGCGCCATACAGCGCCAAGGCCAGCGCGATGCCGAGCTGCGGCACGCGAAACCAGTAGGCGCGCGCGAGCAGAAAGTAAGCCGTCAGCGCCAGCAGGCCCAGGCCCATCAGGTACATCGAACCGAAGAACACGCCCGGCCAGGCCAGCGCCAGGTAGGCGAAGCAGGCGGCGAACAGCAGCACGCCCAGGCTGTGGCTGGCATGAAAGCCCAAGCCGGCGCGCCACATCGTGGTCTGCTTGCTGATGACGGGCGCGACCTGCTGCAGGCGCTGCAGCAGCTGGCGGTCACGCGGGTGAAAAGCCGGGCCGTGGAAGGTGAAGAACAGGTGGGCCGCGCCCAGCGCGCCGACGATCAGCGCGCTGGCGGCCACCAGCCAGGAAGCGGGGTGCAGCACGGATCAGAGCCTGTGAATGAATCCGGCGCGCCCGAGCGGGCGTTCCAGAAGGTGTCGGACTAGGCGCAAAGCGCAGCCATAGCTCGGGCTATGGCGAGCATTTGCAACGACGGTCGGCGCCTGCTGGGGCGCACGAGGGGGCGTGCAGGATTTGTTCACAGGCTCTCAGCTTTCGCGTTCTTCCACCGCCTCGCACAGCGCGGCCAGGCCGGCGTGCACGGTGGCCAGGCGCACCGCGTGGCGGTTGCCCTGGAACTGCTCGCGCCACACCCGCAGCAGCTTGCCGTTGTGCGCCAGCGCCAGCCACACGGTGCCGACCGGCTTGCCCTCGCTGCCGCCGGTGGGGCCGGCGATGCCGGTAACGGCCAGTGCCCAATCCAGCGGCGCATGGGCCAGCAGGCCGCGCGCCATGTGGCCGGCCACCGCCTCGCTGACCGAGCCATGCAGGCTGATCAGGGCCGGCGGCACGCCCAGCAGCTCGGTCTTGCTCTGGTCGCTGTAGCTCACCACGCCGCGCTCGAACCACTGCGAGCTGCCCGACAGCGAGGTGCAGGCCGCGCCGATCAGGCCGCCGGTGCAGCTCTCGGCCACGCCCATGCACTCCTTGCGGCGGATCAGCGCCACGGCAATGCGTTGGATCAGTTCGGTTTCGTCGGCAAACATGGCTACACCCCCAGCAATTGAACGGCCCGCACCCCCAGGGCCCACAGCAGCAGGGTACAGCCGGCGGCGACGAAGTCATCCAGCAGGATCCCCAAGCCCTGGCGCCAGCCGATCGCTTCCTCACGGCGTGCCTTGAACAGGCCATCCGCCCAGGCCACCGGGCCGGGCTTGGCGGCGTCAAAGAAGCGGAACAGGCCGAACAGCAGCGCCTGCTGCCACAGCGTGGCCGGCCACACCAGCCAGAGCACCAGCCAGAAGGCCAGCACCTCGTCCCAGACGATGGCGCCAGGGTCCGCCACCGCCATGTGCTGGGCGCAGCGCGTGCAGGCCCACACGCCGACCCCCGTGCCCACCAGCACGATCCAGCCCCAGGGCTGTGGGCCGAACAAGCGCTCGACGGCCACGAACATCGCCCAGGCCCACAGCGTGCCCACCGTGCCCGGCGCCTTGGGCGCCAGACCGGAGCCAAAGCCCAGCGCGATCCAGCGTGCCGGGTGGGCGGCCATGAAGCGGAAGGTCGGTCTCATTGGAAATGGTCGAAGGACTGCAGGCCGGGTTCGAAGGCCTGCCCGGCGGCATCCAGCACGCGCAGGCCCGCTGCGGCTTCGATGCGGCCCACCGGCGTGACGGCCACATCGGCTTGCAGCCCCGCCGCCCGCACCTCGGCATGGCGCGCGGCTGGGGCGGTGAAGACGAGCTCGTAGTCGTCGCCCCCCGCCAGCGTGCACAGGCGCTGCAGGGCCAGCGGCTGCGCGGCCAGCAGGGTGCTGCGCGGCAGGGCCTCGGCCTGCAGCGTGGCGCCCACGCCCGAGGCCGCCAGCACATGGCCGAGGTCGCCCAACAAGCCGTCCGACACATCGATGGCCGCCGTGGCCAGGCCGCGCAGCGCCTGGCCCAGGGCCACGCGCGGCTGCGGGCATTCCATCGCCTGGCGGGCCTGCGCGAAGCCCTCGCCGGGCAGGCTGAGCGTGCCGCGGAAAGCCTCCAGCGCCAGGCGCGCGTCACCCAGCTGCCCGCTGACCCAGATCTCGTCGCCCACCCGGGCACCCGAGCGCAGCAGGGCCTGGCCGGCGGGTGCCTCGCCCATCACGGTGATGCAAAGGTTCAGGGGGCCGGCCGTGGTGTCGCCCCCCGCCAGCGCGATGCCATGCCGGTCCGCCAATTCGAACAGCCCATGGGCGAAGGCCTCGCACCAGGCAGCGTCGGCGCGCGGCAGGGCCAGGGCCAGAAAAAAGGCGCGTGGCGTGGCGCCGCAGGCGGCCAGGTCGCTGAGGTTCACCGCCAGCGCCTTGTGGCCCAGGTGCGCCGGGTTCACGGTGGAAAGGAAATGCCGGCCCTCCACCAGCATGTCGCTGGAGACCAGCCACTGCTGGCCGGGCGTGGGGGTCAGCACCGCGCAGTCGTCGCCAATGCCCACGGCCACGCCGGGCTGGGCGCCGGGGCGCTGGAAGAAGCGCCGGATCAGATCAAACTCACCAAGGGACATGCAGGCTCGGCATGACGGGCGGGGGCCGCCGGGGTGCGGGATCGTAGGCGCTGCGGCACACTCCCCAACCCCCCTCAGCTGTCCCGCCGCGCCATGCCGACTTCCGAAGAACAACGCGCCCAACTCCGCCAGGCCGCCCTGGAGTACCACGAGTTCCCGACCCCCGGCAAGCTGGCCATCATGGCCACCAAGGGTTTGGTGAACCAGCGCGATCTGGCCCTGGCCTACTCGCCCGGCGTGGCGGCGGCCTGCGAGGCCATCGTCGAAGACCCGAGCTCGATCTTTCGCTACACCGCGCGCGGCAATCTGGTCGCCGTCGTCACCAACGGCACCGCCGTCTTGGGCCTGGGCGACATCGGCCCCGAGGCCGCCAAGCCGGTGATGGAAGGCAAGGCGGTGCTGTTCAAGAAGTTCGCCGGCATCGACGTGTTCGACCTTGAGCTGCGCGAACGCGACCCGAAGAAGCTGGTCGAGATCATTGCCGCGCTCGAACCCACCTTTGGCGGCATCAATCTCGAAGACATCAAGGCGCCGGACTGCTTTGAAGTCGAGCGCCTGCTGCGCGAGCGCATGAAGATCCCGGTCTTCCACGACGACCAGCACGGCACCGCCATCGTGGTGGGCGCGGCGCTGCTGAACGGCCTGAAGGTGCTGGGCAAGAAGCTGGACGAGATCAAGCTCGTCACCAGCGGCGCCGGCGCCGCGGCGCTGGCCTGTTTGAACCTGCTGGTGAAGCTGGGCGTGCCGCGCAAGAACATCTGGGTCACCGACCTGGCCGGTGTGGTCTACGAGGGCCGCACCGAGCTGATGGATCCGGACAAGATCCAGTTCGCCCAGAAGACCGAGGCGCGCAAGCTGGCCGAGGTGATCGGCGGCGCTGATGTGTTCCTGGGGCTTTCCGCCGGCGGGGTGCTCAAGCCCGAGATGGTCAAGACCATGGCGGCGCGGCCGCTGATCCTGGCCCTGGCCAACCCGACGCCGGAGATCACCCCGGAAGAGGTGGCGGCCGTGCGCGACGACGCCATCATGGCCACCGGCCGCAGCGACTACCCGAACCAGGTCAACAACGTCCTCTGCTTCCCCTACATCTTCCGCGGCGCGCTGGATTGCGGCGCCACCACCATCACCGACGAGATGGAAGTGGCGGCGGTGCACGCGATTGCCGAGCTGGCCCAGGCCGAGCAGAGCGAGGTGGTGGCCGCGGCCTATGCCGGCGCCACGCTGAGCTTCGGCCCCGAGTACCTGATCCCCAAGCCCTTCGACCCGCGCCTGATGGAGCGCATCGCCCCGGCAGTGGCGCAGGCGGCGATGGACAGCGGCGTCGCGCAGCGGCCGATCGCCGATTTCGACGCCTACCGCGAGAAGCTGCAGAGCTTCGTCTACGCCAGCGGCACGACGATGAAGCCGATCTTCAACGTCGCCAAGCGGGCCAAGAACAAGCGCGTGGTCTTTGCCGAAGGCGAGGACGAGCGCGTGATGCGGGCGGTGCAGGTGGTGGTGGACGAAGGCCTGGCCCACCCCATTCTGGTCGGCCGGCCGGCCGTGATCGCGCGCCGCTGCGAGCGCTTCGGCCTGCGCGTGCGCCCGGGCAAGGACTTCGAGGTCTGCAATATCGAGGACGACCCGCGCTACCGCGACTTCTGGCAGACCTACCACCAGCTGGGCGAGCGCAAGGGCGTGACGGAGCAGCTGGCCAAGATCGAGATGCGCCGCCGCCTCACGCTGGTCAGCAGCATGCTGCTGCACAAGGGCCATGCCGACGGCATGCTCTGCGGCACCTGGGGCACGACGACCACGCACCTCAACTACATCGACCAGATCATCGGCAAGCGCCCGGGCGTCAAGACTTACGCCTGCATGAACGGGCTGATCCTGCCGAACCGCCAGATCATGCTGGTGGACACGCACGTCAATTACGACCCCACGGCCGAGCAGATCGCCGAGATCACCCTGCTGGCCGCCGAGGAAATGCGCCGTTTCGGCCTGCGCCCCAAGGCGGCGCTGCTCAGCCACTCGAACTTCGGCTCCAGCAACCAGCCCTCGGCGCTGAAGATGCGCGAAGCCCTGGGCCTGATCCAGGAGCGCGCGCCCTGGCTGGAGGTGGATGGCGAGATGCACGGCGACACCGCGCTGGATGCCGTCTACCGCGCCAAGCTGATGCCGCGCAGCACGCTCAGCGGCGAGGCCAATCTGCTCGTTCTGCCGAACATCGACGCTGCCAATATTGCCTACAACCTGCTCAAAACGGCAGCCGGCGGTGGCATTGCGGTGGGTCCGGTGCTGCTGGGTGCGGCCAAGCCGGTGCACATCCTGACGCCCTCGGCCACGGTGCGTCGCATCGTCAATTTGACTGCGCTGACGGTGGCCGACGCCAACGCGGGCCGTTGAACCCGCAGCGCGGCTGTTTGTCGCGCTGCAGCAAATTTGCAGTGCTGCCGCCTATGCGAAAGCCATGCCAAGGGGGTTTATCCGGAGAGAAAGCGGGGCGCGCACTCAAATTCTTTGTAGCTCGCTCCGCGCCCCGGTTATTGTTGCAAGCTGTTGATTTGCAAAGATAGTTTTGGATGTGGGCGCACGCTAACTAGCGCTCTATGCCCACTTTCCCGGGGAACGGATGGCTTGAGCTTTCGGGCCAATTTCGCTACCATTTCGGCCTCGATTTCAGGGTAAACCCGTGGCTTTGATGGTAGAGAAGGCGGTGGCCGCTCTGCAGTGGCGCAAAGGCGTGAAGGTCGCTGGTGCGTTGCTGATGGGAGCTTGGCTAGCTGCCCAGCCGGTGCAGGCGCGCGACAGCAGCGCGCCCGACATGGCGGTGGTGGCCCTGGCTGATCTGCCCAAGCAGGCGCAGAAGACGCATGAACTGGTGCTGGCCGGGGGGCCCTTCCCCTACGCCAAGGACGGCACCGTGTTCGGCAACCGCGAGCGCCAGCTGCCCAAAAAGCCGCGCGGGCATTACCGCGAATACACCGTCAAGACGCCCGGTGTGCGCCACCGAGGTGCGCGGCGTCTGGTGTGTGGCGGTATACCCCCGGAAAAGCCTGAAGTTTGCTATTACACCGAGGATCACTACAGCAGCTTCCGCCGTATCGTTCACTGAAACGGCCGCCACTGGCAGCGATCCCACCCCGTTCTTTGTTGATTTGTCGAGGACATGAGCATGTTGTTGCAGAGCATCCGCCCCAATGTGGTGCAGGCCATCCGCGCCTACCGCGTGGAGGACTTGCAGCAGGCTGCGGCCGAAACCGGCCAGCACTTCCTGTATGCGCATCTGGCCGATGCAGCGTCCAAGCAGGAGGTGATCGAGCGCATCGCCGCCGCCTTCCTGTTTCCCGAGCACTTCGGCAAGAACCTGGACGCCCTGTATGACTGCATGACCGACCTGGTGCACAAGTCGGGTCCGCAGCCGGGCTTCGTGGTGGTGCTGGAGCACCTGCCCGACAACGCCAAGTTCGACCGCGAGTCGCGCGAGCAGCTGTTGGACGTGTTCCGCGAGGCCGCCGACTATTGGAGCGACCGCCGCGTGCAGTTCCGCTGCTTCTATTCCTGCCAGTACCCGGCGCAGGAAGCGGGCATCTGGGAATCGCGCACGCTGGAAACCACGGCGCCGCTGGAAAAGCCCCTGCCCAAGAGCGCGGCCAACAAGGCTGGTGGCAACCCGAACTTCGGCCTGAACATGCCTCTGATGAGCTCGGCCTTCGACACCACCGCCTGGCTCAGCGCCGCATAAGTCGGCTTCCGCCAGAGGAAACAAGGCGCCCCGCGGGGCGCCTTTCTCATTGCAGGCTTTGTGCCAGCGTGACGAACTCGGCCACCGGCACCTCTTCGGCGCGGCGTTGCAGATCGAAGGCGCCGGCAAAGCCGCGCGCTTCCAGCCAGCGCCCCAGGCTGTGGCGCAGCAGCTTGCGGCGCTGCGAGAAGGCCACCGCCACCAGTTCCTCCAGCAGCGCCGGGTCGAGTGCGGCCGGCTGCGGCCAGGGGGTCATGCGCACGATGGCGGACATCACGCGCGGCGGCGGGTCGAAGGCCTCGGGCGGCACGTCGAACAGGGCCTCGATGTCGTAGCGCCACTGCAGCATCACCGACAGGCGCCCGTAGTCCTTGTGGCCCGGGCTGGCGGCCATGCGGTCCACCACTTCCTTTTGCAGCATGAAGTGCTGGTCCAGCACACGGCCGGCAAAGGGCAGCAGGTGGAACAGGATGGGCGAGCTGATGTTGTAGGGCAGGTTGCCGACCACGCGCAGGCGCTCGGGCAGCTGCGCGAAGTCGACCTTGAGCACATCGCTCTCGATCACGTCGAGCTGTGGGTGCTGGCGCAGGCGTGCGGCCAGGTCGCGGTCCAGCTCGATGACGGTGAGCCGGCCCAGGCGCTCCACCAGGGGTTGGGTCATGGCCGCCAGACCGGGGCCGATCTCGACCATGGCGTCGCCGGGCCGCGGCGCGATGGCGCGCACGATGGCGTCGATGACGCCGCTGTCGGTCAGGAAATGCTGGCCGAAGCGTTTGCGGGCCTGGTGTTGCATGCGGCGGGGGCTCAGCTGCCGCTGGCGTCGCGCATCTCGATGAAGGCGCGGGCGCGCAGGTCCTTGACCCACTCCTTGTAGGCTTCCTCGAACTTGCGTTCACGCAGCTGGGCGCGGGCCTGGTCGCGCAGCTGGCGCGGCTCGATTTCCTTGGTGCGGCGTTCCAGCACCTGGATCAGGTGGAAACCGAAGCGCGACTGCAGCGGCTCGGACAGGCCGTTCAGGTCCAGGCGGTTCATCACCTCCTCGAACTCGGGCACGAACATGCCCGGTGCGGCCCAGCCGAGGTCGCCGCCCTGCGGGGCGCTGCCGTCCTCGGAGTACTGGCGCGCCAGCTCCTCGAACTTGACCTGGCCGGCTTCGATCAGGCGCTTCATCTCGCGCAGGCGCGTCACGGCCATTTCCGGCGGCACTTTTTCGGAGGCGCGGATCAGGATGTGGCGGGCGTGCGTTTCCGTGACCTGGTTGGCGGCGGCGCCAGCCTGGCGCTCGAGCAGCTTGAGCACGTGATAGCCGGCTTCCGAGACCAGCAGGTTCGGCGTGATCTGGCCCGGGCTCAGGCTGGCGGCGGCCTGGCTGAACAGATCGGGCAGGCGGTCGGCCGGGCGCAGGCCGATCTCGCCCCCTTTGGCGCGGTTGCCGTCCTCACTGAGCTCGCGGGCCACCGCGGCGAAGTCCTCGCCGCCCCTGACACGGGCCAGGGCCCGCTCGGCGCGCTGGCGCAGGGCGCTGCGCTCGGTCTCGTTGGCGGTGCTGGGCACCGGAATCAGGATCTGCGCCACATTGATCGGCGCCTTGGCGGCGGCGGCGGCTTCACGTTCGGCGAGTTGCTTGTCGATTTCGCCGTCGGTGACGCGGATGCGGCCCACGACTTCGCGCTCACGCACGCGCTCGGTCAGCATCTGGTCGCGCAGGTTCTCGCGGAAGCGCTTGAAGTCCACGCCGTCGGCCTTCAGGCGCTCTTTGAGCTGCTCTAGGTTGAGGCGGTTCTGCGCCGCCACATTGCCGACCACGCGGTCCAGCTCGGCTTCGTCGACCCGGGCACCCGATTCGCGGGCATAGGTGACGAGCACGCGGTCTTCGATCAGCGCCTCCAGCGCCTGTTCGCGCGCGGTCTCGGCATCGGGGACGGGCTCGCCGCGCATGCGCGCCTCTTCGCGGGCGCGCTGCGTGCGCTGGGCGATCTCGCCCGCCGTCACGACGTCCTGGTTCACCACCACGGCGATGTGGTCGCCCGGCTGGCGGCGCGCGCGCGCGGCGGCGTCTTCGGCGGCGGCAGCGGCTTGGGTCGGGCCAGCCCGGGTGTCCAGCGGCGGCTTGGCATTGGCGGGTTGGGCCTGGGCGCTGGCGGCAAAGGCCAGCGACAGCGCGAGCACGAGGGCGCGCAAGCTAAACGGATTCATGGGTGAATTCAGGGGGCCTTGTCGCTGGCCAGGGGGCGGTAACCAGGCACATTGTCCCTCAGGACCTTCAGTGCATTGGAGCCGAAGCGGGACAGGCCGACGAGCTCCAGCTGCAGCAGGAAACGCGTGCTGGATTCAGCCAGGCCGGTGGAGAGCCGCTCCACGCCCATGCGCAGCACCCAGCAGCCGGCGTCGTACTCCACGCCGAGCAGGGAATCGGTGACGCGGCTGTCTTTCAGGCTGTACTGCACGCGGCCGGCGCTGTACCAGGCGCCCTGGCAGCTGCCGTTGCTCTTCAGGCTGCGGCCCCACAGCGGCCATTGCCAGGCCAGATCCATCTGCTCGTTCTGGCCCCGCGTCAGGCGGTAGGTCAGGCTGACGGTGCGGAAGGGCCCGGGCTGGTAGCGCGCGGCCAGCACGGTGCGCACGCTGCGCTTGCCGTCGGGGTCGTACTGCACGGCGGCATCCGCCCACCACGGGCTGCTGAGGTGGGCGGCGCCGGCCAGCAGCAGGTCGGAGAAGCGGCGGTTCACGCCGTCGGCCTCGGCCGTGATCTGCTGCGGGCGGAACTGGTAGCGCTGCACCAGGCCCAGGCGCAGGCGCTCGTCGCCGTCGTTCGCGTCGACCCAGCGGCTCACCGCCCCGAAGGCGAGCTGGCGCGCGTCGGCCACGCGGTCGATGCCGGTGAATTCGTTGACGCTGTAGATCGAGTCGACGTTGAAGTCGCGCGGCGCCGAATCGAAATTGGGCAGCTGATCCTGCGCCCGATAAGGCGTCTGCACATAGAGCAGGCGCGGCTCCAGACTCTGCACCACGGCGCGACCGAGGAGCTTGCTGTCGCGCTCGAAGGCCAAGCCGGTGTCGATGGAGAAGCTCGGAATCGTGCGGCTGGCGCGGCGGCGGCCGTCGGCCAGGGCCTGGCTGACGCGGTACTCGGCGCTGTTCACGCGCAGCCGCGGCGTGAACCACCAGGCGGTGTCGCCCAGCGGCAGGCTCAGGTCACCCAGCAGGTGCACGCGCTCACCACCGGCCAGCTGGCCGGCCTGCGCGGTGCGCGGCAGCGTGAAGCGGTTGTATTCCAGCTCCAGCGAGCCCTCCAGGCGCGTGCGCTGGCGGGCCGGCAGGAAGCCGAGGTCGAACTCGCTGCCGCTGCGCAGGCGCAGGCCCAGCTGCGGCTCGCGCTGGTAGGGGGCGGTGATGCGGGTGGCGGTCTCGACGGTCTGCAGCACCTGCCAGGCCTGCATGCGCGCATAAGCCTGCCAGTTCGCGCCGGCGGTGGCCGTGCCCCAGTGGCCGCTGCGCTCGGCCAGCCATTCGCGCGCCAGCAGGCGCGGCGTCGGGCTGCTGATGCGGCGGCGCAGGTCTTTCCAGTAGTCGTCGTCGCTGACCGTCTCCATCGCCACCCGGGTGCGCAGCCCGGGCAGCAACTCGCCGCGCGCGCGCAGCTGGGCTGACCAGCGGTCCTGCCCCAGCGCGCGGTCGTGCGGCAGCAGGCTGCCGGAGAGTTCGGCGCTCAAGTCCTCGCCCAACCAACGCAGCTCGCCGTCGGCGCCAAACCCACGCCGCGTCATCGCGAAGGGCGTGAGCGTGGCGTCGTAGTTCGGCGCGAGGTTGAAGTAGTAGGGCACGGCCAGCTCGATGCCGCTGCGGTTGTCCGCGCCCACATGCGGGGGCAGCCAGCCGGACTTGCGTTCATCACCCAGCGGGAAGGAGAAGCCCGGCGCGGCCAGGATGGGCACGCCCAGGAAGCGCAGCACGGCGCCGCGCGCCTCGCCCACGTTGTCCTTCAGGTTCAGTTCCAGGCGCTGGGTCTGCAGTTCCCAGTCGGGTTCGACGTTCTCTTCGCGCGGGCAACTGGAGTAGCTGGCGTCGGCGGCGCGCAGCTGCTTGTCGCCCAGGAAGTCGAGCCGGCTGGCCTTGCCGCTACCGCCGGTCTGGGCGATGCGGTACTGCGGCTCCAGCAACTCGCCGATGAAGGCTTCGAGCTGCAGGCGCAGGTGGTGGCCGCGCGCCTGGTTGCCCAGGTGCTCCAGCTCCACCGGGCCGGGGCTGCTGACCTCGTCCTTGGCTTCTTCGTAGACCAGGCTGGGCGCGCGCAGGAGGGTGTCGGTGTGGCGCAACTCCACCTCGCCTTGCGCCAACAGGCGCTGGCCGAGCAGGGCATCAATGCGCTGGGCGCGCAGCACCATGGCGCCACGGTTGCCGTCGCGGGCGCTGAGGGTCTTGATGGTGCGCAGCTCGGGCGCCGTGGTTTGGGCGTGCAGCGGACCGGCCAGCAGGGCCAGCAGCAGGGGGGTGAGCAGCGAGGGGGGCAGGGCGGAGGAACGCGGCACGGCGCAGACGCGGGCGGTGCCGCTTTGACTCGGATGGGGTTTTCTAGAATTCATTATCACCAGCGCCCGCCGGGCGCCCTGCCTCCGCTGCTCCCCATGTCCTCCTCTTCCTGGTTCGCGCCCCAGCGCGAGGCCCAATGCCGCGCCTGGCTGGCCACCCTGCCCCTGGGCCTGCGCCCCGACACCCTGGAGCCCGCCGCCGCCGACGCCAGCGCGCGCCGCTATTGGCGCGTCCAGGGCCCCGAGCGCAGCTTCATCGTCATGGACGCGCCGCCCGCCCACAACCGCCTGCAGCCCTTTCTGGATGTGGAGCAGCGCCTGCGCGCCGCAGGCGGCCACGCCCCGGCCTGCCATGCGCAGGACCTGGAGCAGGGCTTTCTGCTCCTGGAAGACCTGGGGCGAGAGACCTATCTGCCGCTGCTGCAGCGCGCCACCGACGCGGAGGCCGAGGCCCTGATGCGTGCCGCCATCAGCACCCTGGTGCAGTTGCAGGCGAAGGTCGACCCGCAGGGCCTGCCGCCCTACGACGAAGCACTGATCCGTCGCGAACTCGAACTCTTTCCCGAATGGTGCGTGCGCCAGGAGTTCGGCCAGAGCTGGGACGCCACGCAGCAGAAGTACTGGGAGATGGTCTGTCAGGCCCTGGTGGGCGCCTTTGCGCAGCAGCCGCAGGGTTTCGTCTACCGCGATTACATGGTGCGCAACCTGATGCAACCTGCGCAGAGCGGCGGCGCCCCCGGCCTGCTGGACTTCCAGGATGCCCTTCAAGGCCCGGCCGGCTACGACATCGCCTCCCTGCTGCGCGACGCCTTCATCAGTTGGGACGAGGAGCGCGAACTCGATTGGGCGGTGCGCTACTGGGAGCAGGCGCGCAAGGCTGGCATTGCTTGGGACGCCGACTTCGGCGAGTGCTGGCGCGCCATCGAGTGGTGCGCGCTGCAACGCCATCTGAAGATCCTGGGCCTGTTCTGCCGCCTGAAGATCCGCGACGGCAAGCCTGCCTATGCGCAGGACCTGCCGCGCTTCCTGGCCTATGCCACCAAGACAGCGGCGCGCTACCGCGAGCTCAAACCCCTGCTGCCCCTGCTCGAAGCCCTGCGCCCGGGGCTGACGACGACCGATTTCACACTGCGTTGATCAGCCGGCGTAGCTGAGCGGCAGCGCGGTGGTGAACTTGATTTCCTCCATCGCGAAGCTCGAACTGACGTCGAACAACTGCGTGCCGGCGATCAGGCGCTTGTAGACCTTGTCGTAGGCGGCGATGTCCGGCACCACCACGCGCAGCAGGTAGTCCACCTCGCCGCTCATCCGGTAGAACTCGACGACCTCGGGGATCAGCTCCACCGCGGTCTTGAACTGCTGGAACCAGGCCTCCGAATGGGTGCTGGTGCGAATCGAGACGAACACCGTCACTCCCACATTGACCTGCTGCGGGTCCACCAGCATCACGCTGCGGCGGATCACGCCGCGCTCCTTCAGGCGCTGCACGCGCCGCCAGCAGGGCGTTTGCGACAGCCCGACCTGCTCGGCCAGTTCGGCCACCGGGATCTCGGCGTTTTCCTGCAGCAGCGCCAAGATCTTGCGGTCGATGGAATCCAATTTCGTGTTTGGCATCTTGATGGGAATCAAATTCCATTGATGATCGGAATCGAGCGATAGTTTGCACTCGGCTTCTCCGGTTGGGTGAACAGAATTCCCGCCTCATGGAGATCTACCTCGACGCCAACGCCACCACCCCCGTCCTGCCCCAGGCGCGCGCCGCGGCGCTCGCCGTCATGGCGGAGGCGTTTGGCAACCCCAGCAGCATCCACGGCGCCGGCCTGAAGGCGCGCGCGCTGCTGGATGGCGTGCGCGCCACGGCCCGGCGCGTGCTGCAGGCGCCCAGTGGCCAGCTGCTCTTCACCAGCGGCGCCACCGAGGGCATCCAGACCGCCGTGCTCTCCGCCCTGAACGCGCTGCGCGAGCGCCGGGCCGCCGGCCAGGCCATCCCCACCGTGCTGCTCTACGGCGCCACCGAGCACAAGGCCGTGCCCGAGGCGCTGCGCCACTGGAACGCGCTGCTCGGCCTGAGGCTGGAGATCCAGGCCATCCCGGTCGGCCCCGACGGCCGCCACGACCTGGCCTGGTTGCGCGCCCACGCGCCCCAAGCCGGCCTGGTCTGCACCATGGCGGCGAACAACGAGACCGGGGTCATCAGCGATTTGGACGGTATCGCCGCGGCGCTGGCCGGCAGCGGCGCGCTCTGGCTGGTGGACGGCGTGCAGGCCCTGGGCAAGCTGCCGCTGAAGCTGCTGGAACGCGGCATCGACTACGCGCCCTTTTCCGGCCACAAGCTTTACGCCCCCAAGGGCGTGGGCCTGCTTTACGTGCGTGAAGGCGCGCCCTTCACGCCGCTGATGGCCGGTGGCGGCCAGGAAGGCGCGCTGCGCTCGGGCACCGAGAACATGGCGGGCATCGCCGCGCTGGGCGCGGTGCTGGCAGCGCTGGAGCAGGGTGGCGTGTTTGCCGACGCCACCGAGCTGCAGGCCCGGCGCGAGCGCCTCAGCGAAGCCCTGCGCGCCGCCTTTCCGGGCCTGGTGCTCAACGCCCCGCTGGCACTCAGCCTGCCCACCACGCTGAACTTCTCCGTACCCGGCTTCAGCGCCCGCCAACTGCTCGATCTGTTCGACGCCGCCGGCCTGCGCCTGAGCGGCGGCTCGGCCTGCGGTGCCGCGCGCGCCCAACCCAGCTACGTGCTGCAAGCCATGGGCCTGCCGGCCTGGCAGACCGCCGCGGCGGTGCGCCTGTCCTTCGGCGCGGCCGATGACGCCGCGCTGATCGACGCCGCCTGCACCCGCCTGGCCGCCTGCGCCCAGGCCCTGCAGGCCAGCGGCGAACTACCCGGCGCCGCCACGCCCGGCCGCCTGCCTGCGCTCACCCGCTTCGTGGTGGACGGCGCCTGCTGCTACGTGCTGGCCGATGCCGACAGCCGCCGCTGCGTCGTCGTCGACCCCCTGCCCGAGCTCACGCCGCGCCTGCCGACCTGGCTGCGCGCCCATCAGGCGCGCCTGCTCGCCGTGCTGGACACCCACAGCCATGGCGATCACGCCTCTTCCGCCACCGACCTGCGCCAGGCCCTGCCGGCCGACCTGCTGCAGCCGGCCGATGCCCTGGGCTGGCCGCAGGGCCTGCAGGCGCTGGAGCTGGGCGGCTGCTGGCTCACCCGCCTGCCCCTGCCTGGCCACACACAAGATTCCACCGCCTACCTGCTGCACAACCCCCAGGGCCTGCGCCTGGCCTGCGTGGGCGACACCGTGCTGCCCGGCGCGCTGGGCCGCACCGATTTCGCCCAGTCCGCCCCTGCGGCCTACGGCGGCTCGCTGCGCACCCTGCTGCAGGCCGTGGGCCCGCACACCCTGCTGCTGCCCGGGCACGACTACGAACACCGCCTGGCCTGCACCCTGGCGGTGGAATGCGCCGCCCAGCCCCTGCTGGAAGGCGTGCTGAGCGGCCAGCTGGACGACGCCGGCTTTGCCCGCGCCAAGGCCCAGCTGGAGCAGCACCTCGGACCCACCGAGTACCAGACCCTGGCCTGCGGCGCCCGCGTGGACTGCGCGCAGGGCAGCGAGCCCGTGGAGCTGGCCGCCGCCGCGCTCCAGCCCGGCGGCCTGCTGGTGGATGTGCGCGAACCCTATGAACAGCGCCTGGGCACCGCCCCCGCCCCGGCCGGCGTGCCGATGCGCGCGCTGCCCTGGTCCGAACTGGCGGCCGAGCTGCCCGACTGGCTGGCCCAGCTGCCGCGCCACACGCCGCTGTACTTCATCTGCCGCAGCGGCAACCGCAGCGCCCTGGCCGCCCGCGCGCTGCGCCGACTGGGCTTCGGTCAGGCCTGGAGCGTGGCCGGTGGCCTGGCGCTGTGGCCTGCTCACGAGCCGCGCTGATGCCCCGGGAGGCGGTGCAGGCCTGCTAAGTAGTCGGCCCTGAACAACTCAGTTCGCGCCGACTGGCACCATTGGGTCGGGCGCTAATCGCGAGCTGAGCAGGCACTCGGCCAGTGTCACGACGCCGAACAAGGCCAGCAAAAGCACCCGCAGGTGCGC
>NZ_JAYRMO010000033.1:0-55827 GCF_041912635.1 Inhella sp. | reverse complement strand
GGGAGCCCGAGGCCATCGTGGCCAACCCCGACGTGCGCAAGGTCTATCTCGGCGAGCATTTCAGAATGTGATGCCCCCAGTCTTGTCGCTTCGCTCCTTCGCCACCCCCCAAGGGGGCGCGCCCGCCTTGGGGCGGCCCTGCGGCGTGCCTGCTTCGCAGTGATGAAGCCCTCACTCCAGCTCCGCCAGAGCCAGCATCTTGCCCTCACCCCGCAACTGCAGCAGTCGATCCGGCTGCTGCAGCTGTCGACGCTGGAGCTGCAGCAGGAAGTGCAGCAGATGCTGGACAGCAACCCGCTGCTGGAGCTGGAGGCCGAGGACTTCGACAGCCAGCCGGGCTTGGACGCCGCGCCGGCCGCCGCGGCCAGCAGCACCACCGCGAGCAGCTCCGCCGACGAGGGCGGTGGCACTGAGGAGGCGGGCGAGCGCGAGCTGGTGGCCGATGACTTCGGCGCCACCGAGCGCGAGGACTGGGCCAACGGCACCGAGGGCGACGACTTCGACGGCATCCAGGAACTGCCGCCCAACCGCTCCGAGGGCGCTGACGACGATGACGAGCGCCGCAGCGGCGAGCAGGACAGCGTGGGCATCGACTTGGTGGCGCATCTGCGCCAGCAGCTGGCCGGCCGGCGCCTGAGCGCCACCGATCTGGCCGCGGTGGAGCTGCTGATGGGCAGCCTGGATGATTCGGGCTACCTGGTCGACACGCTGGAGGAGCTGGTGGAACAGCTTGCCGGCCCGGACCCGGAGGAACGCGAGGAGCTGCAGGAGCGCCTGCAGGTGGCGCTGGCCCTGCTGCAAAGCCTGGATCCGGCGGGCGTGGGCGCGCGTTCCTTGAGCGAATGCCTGCTGCTGCAGCTGCGCGTGCACCCGCCGCACCCGCGACTGGCGCTGGCACGGCGCGTGTGCGAACCCAAGCACCTGGAGCTGCTGGGCAAGCGCGACTGGCGTCGGCTGGGCCTGCTGACGCACAGCGAGGAGCCCGAGCTGCGCGAGGCGCATGCGCTGATCGCCCGCCTGGAGCCCAAGCCCGGTCGGCGCTTCGCGCGCGACCACAACACCCCGGTGGTGCCCGATGTGCTGGTGCAGCGCGCCGGGCGTGGCTGGCGCGCCGTCATCAACCCTGAGGTCTGCCCCAAGCTCTGCGTCAACGAGCTCTATGCCCGCCTGCTCAAACAGAACAAGGGCACGGCGCTGAGCGGCCAGCTGCAGGAAGCACGCTGGTTCATCAAGAACATCCAGCAGCGCTTCGAGACGATTGCGCGTGTCTCGCAGGCCATCGTCGAGCGCCAGAGCGGCTTCTTCACGCATGGCGAGCTGGCCATGCGCCCGCTGGTGCTGCGCGAGATCGCCGACGAGCTCGGCCTGCACGAATCGACGATTTCGCGCGTCACCACCGCCAAGTACATGGCCACGCCGCATGGCACCTTCGAGCTGAAGTTCTTCTTCGGCTCGGGCCTGAGCACCGAAACCGGCGGCGAGGCCAGCAGCACCGCCGTGCGCGCGCTGATCCGCCAGTTCATCAGCGCCGAAGACCCGAAGAAGCCGCTGTCCGACAGCCAGCTCGCCAGCATGCTGGAAGAGCAGGGCATCCAGTGCGCGCGCCGCACCGTGGCCAAGTACCGCGAGGGGATGAAGATCCCCACGGCTCCACTAAGAAAGCAGTAACCCCCGATGAGTGCCTACGCCCTGTTCCTGCCCTGTCCGAGCGGGGTCGAGCCGCTCTTGCTCGACGAAGTGCGCGCGCTCGGGCTCAAGGCCGACGCGGCGCGCGGTGGCGTGCGGCTGGCGCGCGCCAGCCTGGTGGACGCGATGAAGCTCAATCTGCACAGCCGCCTGGCCACGCGCGTGCTGGTGGAGCTGGCCCATGGGCCGTATCGCGACGAGGCCGATCTCTACCACCTGGCCTGGACGGTGGACTGGAGCGAGTGGCTGACCCCCGCGCACCGCTTCCGCGTGGACTGCACGGCGCGCCAGAGTCCGCTCAAGAGCCTGCACTTCGCCGCGCTGAAGGTGAAGGACGCGCTGTGCGACCAGATCCGTGACCAGCACGGCGAGCGCCCCAGCGTCGACACGCGCGACCCCGACCTGCCGGTGCTGTTGCACCTCGAAGCCGACCGCGCCACGCTCTATGCCGACAGCAGCGGCGAGCCCCTGTTCAAGCGCGGCTGGCGCTACGACAAGGGCGACGCCCCGCTGAAGGAAACCCTGGCCGCCGCCATGCTGGCCGCGGCCGGCTGGCGCGGCACGCCGGAAAGCGGCGGCGCGCTCAACGACCCCTGCTGCGGCAGCGGCACGATCGCCATCGAGGCCGCGCTGATCGCCTGTGGCATCGCCCCCGGCAGCCAGCGCGATTTCGCCTTCGCGCACCAGCCGCCCTATGCCGAGCTCTACCCCGAGTGGCAGCGCCTGCTGGCCGAGGCCAAGGCCGCCGAGCACGCCCCGGCCGTGCCCATCTTTGCCAGCGATGTCGCCTTCCGCATGGTGGACTTCGCGCGCCGCAATGCCGAGCGTGCGGGCGTGGCCGATGCCATCCGCTTCCAGGGCGGTGACGCGCTGGAGCGCCCGGCGCCCGAGCTGCCCGCCGGCATGGCGGGCACGCTGATGATGAACCCGCCGTACGGCGAACGCATCGAGGTGCGTGGCAAGGCCGGTGAACACACGGACCGTCCGGCGCGTGAGATGGCCGAAGGCAACGACTTCTTCGCCCGCCTGGCCGCCTACTGGAAGCGCCAGTACACCGGCGCCAATCCCTGGACGGCCTGGCTGCTCAGCCCGGACCGCGAGCTGCCGCGTCGCATGCGCCTGAAGGAGAGCCGCAAGGTGCCCATGTGGAACGGCCCGATCGAATGCCGGCTGTTCCGCTTCGATCTGGTGGCCGGCTCGATGCGCGAATGAGCCTGCGCCGGCGCAGCCTCTGTGTGTGGGCGGGCACCGGCCCGGCCTGGGCGCAGTCGGTGCAGCCGGCCGAGCCGCTGCGCGTGCACTGGATGTTCTCCAGCGGCATGCAGCGCGACCTCTGGGTGCGCATCGCGCGCCGCTACGAGGATTTGGGCCGGCCGCTGGAGAGCCGCGAGCGCGAGCAGACCCCGTACAAGGCCGAGTTTGATGCCTTGCTGCGCCAGCAGCCGGCCGCGGCCGACGTGGCCTTCTGGTTCGGCGGCCAGCGCCTGCGCGAGTTCGTGGAGCAGGACCTGCTGGAGCCGCTGGACGACCTGGCCCGGGGCTGGGAATCGCAGTTCCACCCCGCCATGCTGGACGCGGTGCGCGTGCAGGGCCGCATTTGGGCGCTGCCGCTGGCCACCTACCAATGGGGCTTCTATTACCGCCGCAGCGTGTTCGAGCGCCTGCGCCTGCAGCCGCCCGCCACCTGGGAGGCCTGGCTGCAGCTCAACGACCAGCTGCGCGCCGCCGGCCTGGCCCCCATCGTGATGGGCAGCCGCGAGGGCTGGCCGCTCGGCGCCTGGTTCGACTACTTCAACCTGCGCCTGCACGGCAAAGCCTTCCATGCCGAGCTGCTGAGTGGCCGCGCGAGCTGGCTGGATGCACGCGTGCGTGGTGTGTTCGAGCGCTGGCGCCAGCTGCTGCAGCGCGGCGACTTCCTGCCCGGCAGCTTCGAGCGCGACTGGCGCCAGGCCCTGCCGTACGTGACGCGCGGCCACGCCGGCATGGTGCTGATGGGCAATTTCGTCAGCCTGGCCTTTCCGGCCGCGGTGCGACCCGACCTGGGCTTCTTCCCCTTCCCCACGCTGGACGCGCGCGTGCCCTTGATCGAGGACGCGCCGCTGGATGTGCTGGTGATCCCGCGCGCCGCGCGCCAGAAGGCCGCGGCGCGCGAGTTCCTGCGCTATCTGGCGCGGCCCGAGCTGCAGGCCGAGCTGAATCAGGCCATGGGCCTGATCCCGCCGCACCGCCTGGCGGCTGTGGGCAATGACCCGCTGGCCCAGGCCGGCGCGCGCCTGTTGGCGCGGGCGGCCGGCAGCATGCAGTTCTTCGACCGCGACGCCCCGGCCGCCTTCAGCACCCCGGCGCTGGAATGGTTGGCGCGCTTCGAGCGCGAACCCGCCAATCTGGAGCCGGTGCTGCGCGGGCTGGAAGCGCTGCGCACGCAGGTCTGGCCCGCGGACAATCCGCGCCGATGAAATCCGCCTTTCGCGCTTTGCTCGGCCTGCTGGCCGGGATGATGGTGGCCGTGGCCGTCATCGCCACCATCGAGGCCATCGGCCACAAGATCTGGCCGCTGCCGGCCAGCAGCGGCAACAGCAAGGACCCCGCCGTGGTGGCGGCGCTGCTGGCCGCGGCGCCGCTCGGGGCGCTGGTTTCCGTGGTGCTGGCCTGGTGGGCCGGCGCGGCGGGCGGCGCCTGGATCGGCTACCGCTTTGCCGGCGAACCCCATGCGCGCGCCGTGGGCCTGGGCGTGGCCGGCGTGATCTGGCTGGCCACGGCGGCCAATCTGCTGCTCATCAGCCATCCGGTGTGGATGCTGGGGGCGGGTCTGGCGGGTGTGCCGCTGGCGGGTTGGCTGGCGGTGCAGGGCGCGCAGGCGCGCCAGAAACGTCAGAGCTGAGCCAGGCCCCACCAGGAGAGCAGGGCCAGCGGGGCGGTGTCGGCGCGCAGCACGCGCGGGCCCAGGCCCACGGGCTGAAAGCCTTGTGCTTGTGCCGCCGCTTCCTCGCCCGCGCTCAAGCCGCCCTCGGGGCCTGACAGGCTCCACAGCGCGCCCTGCGCCGGCCGTGCCGGCAGGCCCTGGGCCTGCGGGCTGAGCAGCCAGCGCGCTTCGCCGCCTGCGGGCGGCAGCTCGGCCAGCCACTGGGGCAGCGTGCGCACGGCCGCCACCTGGGGCACGCGCGCGCGCCCGCACTGCTCGGCCGCGGCCTGCGCCACGCCCTGCCAATGCGCCACCTTCTTGTCGGCCCGCTCGCCAGAGAGGCGCAGCACCGAGCGCTCGCTCATCAGCGGCTGGATGGCGGCCACGCCCAACTCGGTGGCCTTCTCGACCAGGAAGTCCATGCGGTCGTTGGCCGGCATCACCAGGGCCAGGCGGAAGGCTTGCGCCAGCTCGTGCTGCAGCAGGCGCGCGCTCATCAGCCGCACCCGCACCACGCTGCGCCCCATGGCCAGCACCTCGGCCTGCCATTCCTGCTGGCTGCGGCCATCGAACAGGGTCAGCACATCGCCCGGCTGGCTGCGCAGCACCTGGGCATGGCGGGTCGGACCGGGGGGCAGGTCGAGCTCCTGGCCTTCGGGGCCGAGGGGCAGGTCAACGTAGAGGCGGGCGGACATGACGTGGAAGGTTCAAGCGCCGATGGCGCTTGGACGTACAGGGCTGGCGCATCGGGCTGGCCGATGCGGTGGCGCGATGCGCCACAGGGCGGCTACGCCGGCCCCAAGCCCGAAACGGCAAAAAGGCCGGCAGAAGCCGGCCTTGGATTCTTGCTCAGCCTACTCAGCTCTTGGGCTTGTCGCGCAGCTCGCGCCGCAGGATCTTGCCCACCGGGGTCTTGGGTAGCTCGGTGCGGAACTCGACGATCTTGGGGCGCTTGTAGCCCGTCAGGTTGGCCTCGCAGTAGGCGCGCACATCGGCCTCGGTGACGTTCGGGTCCTTCTTGACGATCACCACCTTCACCGCTTCGCCGGCCTTGTCGTCGGCCACGCCGACCGCCGCGCATTCCAGGATGCCGGGCATGCTGGCCAGCACGTCCTCGACCTCGTTCGGGTACACGTTGAAGCCGCTGACGAGGATCATGTCCTTCTTGCGGTCGACGATCTTGAAGAAGCCGCGCTCGTCCACCACGCCCACGTCGCCGGTGCGGAAGAAGCCGTCAGCCGTCATGACCTTGGCGGTTTCGTCCGGGCGCTGCCAGTAGCCGGCCATCACCTGCGGGCCCTTGATGGCGATCTCGCCGGGCTGGCCGGGGGCGACCTCGTGGCCGTCATCGTCCAGCAGCTTGAACTCGGTGCTGCTGACGGGCAGGCCGATGGTGCCGGTGAAGGCGGTGCTGTCGGTGGGGTTGCAGCTGGCCACGGGCGAGGTCTCCGAGAGGCCGTAGCCCTCGCACACCGGGCAGCCGGTCTTTTCCAGCCAGAGCTTGGCGGTGGCCTGCTGCACCGCCATGCCGCCGCCCACGCTGATGACCAGATGGCTCCAGTCCACCGTGTTGAAGTCGGGGTGGTTGGCCATGGCGTTGAACAGGGTGTTCACGGCCGGGAAGCTGTGGATGGTGTGCTGGCTCAGCTCCTTGAACACGGCGGGGATGTCGCGCGGGTTCGGGATCAGGATGTTCACGCCGCCCTTGTGCATGGAGAGCATCAGGTTCGCCGTGAACCCGAAGATGTGATAAAGCGGCAGCGCGCAGACGGTGTGCACGGCCTGGCCGGCGGGCACTTTTTTCAGGGCGGGCTCGTAGAAGGCCTCGGCCTGCAGCACGTTGGCCACCAGGTTGCGGTGCAGCAGCACGGCGCCCTTGCTGACCCCTGTCGTCCCGCCGGTGTACTGCAGCAGCGCGATGTCCTCGGCCTTCATCTGGGGCCGCGTGTAGGGCAGGGCGCGGCCGCGCTTGAGGGCGTCGTTGAAGCGCACCATGCCCGGCAGCTGCAGGGGCTGGATGTTGTTCTTCTTGCGCACCACGTAATTGATGACCAGGCCCTTGAGGAAGCCGAACTGGTCGCCAATGGAGGCCAGGATCACGTGCTTGGTGGGCACCTTGTCGAACACCTCCTTCAGCGTGGGCAGGAAGTTCTCGACGATGACGATGGCCTTGGCACCGCTGTCCTTGAGCTGGTGCTCCAGCTCGCGCGGGGTGTAGAGCGGGTTGACGTTCACCGCCACGAAGCCCGCGCGCAGCACGGCGGCAATGGCCACCGGGTACTGGAAGACGTTGGGCATCATGATGGCGACGCGGTCGCCCTTGGCCAGGCCCAGGCTCTGCAGGTAGGCGGCCAGGGCGCGGGAGTCTTCGTCCACCTGCGCAAAGGTGCGGGTGGCGCCCATCATCTTGTAGGCCGGTTTGGTCGCGTGGTTCTTGAACGCGGTCTCGATCAGCTCGATGAGGTTGGCATAGCGGCCGAGGTCGATCTCGGCTGGGACGCCGGGCGAGTAATGCTTGAGCCAGATCTTGTCCACGCGGGTCTCCTTTTCTTCGCGATCGATTCTGCGAGGGGTGGGCGTGCAGGCCCCTAGGGAGTTGGCCTAGGAACGCTTGCCACAGGCCGAAGCCCGCGTTGGAATCCTGCCCAAACCCCGGGGAAAACCATGGCACTGTGGCGCGCGCTGCTGTCTCTTGTCCTGCTCTGCGGGTTCAATCTGGCCTCTGCCGCCCCGGCCGGCTTCAGTGCCTGGGCCGAGGCGGCCGGTCCGCAGCACCGCACCAGCCTGAGCGTGCAGCTGCAGGCCGGCACGGCCGACCAGGGGCGGGCGGGCCAGCTCTACATCGCCGCCAACACCCCCGACGGCCAGTGGTACAGCTTCACCCCGGCCGGCTGGCTGCATGCGCCGAACGGCGATGTGCAGCCCTACCAGGCCGTTACCTTGGGCCAGCACCGCGTGGCGTTGCTGCGCCAGATGGACCTGCGCGGCCTGGAGGGCACCGCCATCTACGCCGGCTATGGCCAGAGCGTGGCCGAGGTGCTGGCGCGCCAGAGCTACACCCGCGTCTACTACGTCGGCAGCACCCTGGCGGGCGCGCCCGATGCCGGCGACTGGCTGCAGTTCTCCATCAATGTGCAGGACTTCAGCTACCCGGAGCTGAGCGCCGCCGCCGTCACCCGCATCGTCGACCTGCACGAGCAATACCGCCTGCCGGTCGACATCTACTTCAGCGACACGATGCTGGACCTCTACCAGTCCGGCTACCCCAGCCTGCTGGAGCGCCTGCGCAGCTCGCCTTTCGTGGGCCTGAACTACCACATGCGCCCGCCCAAGCCCTACTACCTGAACTACGACTGGGCCGGGCTGGCGAACCTATCGGCCAGCGCACAGACGGCCGAGATCCAGGCCTATGAATCGGTGCGGGTCGATCTGACGACCGGCCAGAGGACCGGCACGCCCGGCGGCTATCAGCAGCTGCGCACGCTGGGCGACAACGCCCGCATCGCCATCGTGCCGGCCATGCAGGCGGACGAGAAGTTCCTCGACGCCACCGCCACGGCCTTCAAGAACCTGGGCGCCACGTGGACCCTGGCGCACACCGGCGGCGCGCTGAACCTGGGCGACAGCGCGCGCGGCCTCTACCTGAGGCCCGAACACTACGACCTCAAGCTCTTCGAGCTGACCGGCCAGACTGGCCAGGCGGTGGTGGAAGCCGCCTTCACCGCCGCCCGCGCGCTGCCCGGGGCGCGTGCGCCCTTCTTCGTCGGCGCCAAGATGCACGACAACGATTTTTTCGCGCAGAAGTCCGCCTGGAACGTCGTGTACGTCGACGGCGGCAAGCGCCCGCCCTGGAACCCGGCGCTCAAGTCCGCACTCAAGAGCAGTGCCGACCAGGCCGCGCAGTGGGCGATCTACGAATCCGCGCTGGCCTACGGCAGCAGCCAGCGCCAGCGCTTCGGCTTCGCCAATGCGCCGGGCCTGGCCCAGCTGCGCGCCACGGCGCAGGACGCCGGCGGGCCACAGTTGCACGTCAGCGGCACCATGCACATCGAGTCCGTGCCCACCAACTGGCCGAATGTGGACGACCTGATCGCCTTCTTCCGCCGCGCCGTGGTGGCCGGCAAGGTCGGCACACAGGCCACGGGCATGCGCTGGTCGATCGGCGCGGACATCGGCTGGCTCAATGGGGAAGCACGCGCCGGCGAAGTCATCCGCACCTTGCAGCCCCTGGGCGTGGAGTTTGACGTGCACGCCCACAGCGCGGCCGACCGCGCCGCCTGCGCCGAGCGCATCCGCGCGCTGGGCGGCACGCCCAACGCCGTGGCCTCGGGCCTGCTGAACACCGAGATCGACGGCCTGCGCCAGCCGCAGCGCGGCAGCACGGGTTCCAGCTGGCAGGCCGAGACGCTGTGGGGCCTTGTCACCGGCGTGGGCCATGGCACGGACAGCGACGACACCGCCGCCGGCCTGTGGCGCCCGCGCTCGGCCAGCGACTGGAAGGCGCACGACCCGGCCGGCAACCTCGCCGCCGTGGGCAATGGCGGCCGCACCCTGCAGGCCGCCGAGGCGCTGGCCAACAGCCTGCTCACGGGCAGCCATGTGATGCCGATCTACAGCGTCACGCTCAACGTCGCGCCCAAGACCTTGACCATCGTGGACACCAGCGACGGCATCGCCCAGATCGAGGCCTGGGCTGCGCGCGTGGGCCTGTTGGCGCCGGTGCGCTGGAGCAGCATCAGCGCCACGGCCGCGGCCTTCAGAGCCGCCGGCGGGCTGCCCAGCCGGGTGAACCCGGCCGCCAGCGGCACGGCCGCGCAGGCGCGCCCACGGCGCCCTTGAATGGCCCTCAGCAAATTGGGGGATTGGCGGCGGCGCGGGTCTCGCCCATAAGCTCGCCCTGGCGTGCCAGCCAGGGAGCAGAAGAATGCACGAAGCAGAGGAGGCCGAGAGCCTTCTGGACGCCGGCCTGCGGGCCTTGTTCGCGGCGGATCTGCCGGTCGGCCTGGCCCTGCTGGACCGCGAGCTGCGCTATGTGGTGCTGAACCCGGCGCTGGCGGCCTTCAACGGCGTCAGCAGCGAGCAGGCGCGTGGCCGCTCGGTGGCCGAGGTGCTGCCCGAGGCCTTTCCCACGCTGGAGCCGCGCCTGCGCGCCGTGCTGGACGAAGGGGCCGAGCTGCGCAATTTCCAGGTGCAGATCGAGGTGCCCAGCCGGCCCGGCGAGCTCTCCGAATGGGAGGCCAGCTACCTGCCCGTGCGGGGCGCCGATGGCGCGGTGCTGGGCGTGCTGGTGCAGGCCGTGAACGTGACTGCGCAGCGCCGGGCCGACCACGCCATGCGGCGCAGCGAAGCGCATCTGCGCCAGGTGCTGGACAGCCTGTTCGCCTTCGTCGGCGTGCTCGATGCCGACGGCGTGCTGGTGGAGGCGAACCGCGCGCCGCTCGAGGCCGCCGGCATCCGCGCCGAGGATGTGCTGGGCAAGCCCTTCTGGGATACCTACTGGTGGAGTCACGACGCCGAGTTGCAGGCCTGGTTGCGCGAGGCGGTGCAGCGTGCGCGCGGCGGTGAGTCGGTGCGCCGCGACCTGCTGGTGCGCATGAAGGACGACTCGCGCATGACCATCGACTTCATGCTCGCGCCCCTGCGCAACGAGGCCGGCGAGGTGGTGCAGCTGGTGCCCTCGGCGATCGACGTGTCCGACCGCGTCAGCTCCGAGGCGCGCTTCCGCTCCGTGTTCGAGACCGCCCCTGACGGGCTGGCCCTGGTGGACCCGCAAGGCCGGCTCAGCCTGGTGAACCGCAGCCTGGCGCGCCTGTTCGGCTACACCGAGGCCGAGCTGCTCGGCCGCCCGGTGGCCGACCTGGTGGGCGAAGGCGACCGCGCGCGCCACGAGGGCCTGATGCGCAGCTTCCTGCGCGCCCCCGAGGCCCGCGCCATGGCCGGCAAGCGCCATGTGGTGGGGCGGCGCGGCGACGGCAGCCCCGTGCAGATCGAGGTGGCGCTCAACCCCGTGCCCTCGGCCGAGGACCCGCTGGTGCTCATCACCGTCTCCGACATCGGCGAGCGCCTGCGCGCGCAGGCGCAGATCCAGGCCGCGCTGCACGAGAAGACCGTGCTGCTGCAGGAGGTGCATCACCGCGTCAAGAACAACCTGCAGATCATTGCCAGCCTGCTCAGCCTGCAAAGCCGCCATGCCGATGCCGGCACCCAGGCGGCGCTGCGCGACAGCCAGCGCCGTGTGATGGCGATGGCGCTCACCCACCAGCTGCTGTACGAGCTGAACGACTTTTCCGCGCTGGAACTCGGGCCCTACCTGCGCCGGCTCACACAGCTGCTGCACGATACCTTTGCGCGCCAGGGCCAATCCGTCGAGCTGCGCATCGACGCCCCAGAGCAGGGCCTGCGCATCGATCTGCAGCAGGCCGTGCCCTGCGCGCTGATGGTCAATGAGCTGCTGACCAACTGCTTCAAGCACGCCTTTCCGGACGGCCGCGGCGGCCGCGTGCACCTGCGCGCCGCCTGCACGCCGCAGCGCCGCGTGCAGCTGGAGCTGCAGGACAACGGCGTCGGCCTGCCGCCGGGCGTGCGCCCGGGCCAGGGCGGCTCGCTCGGCTTTCAGCTGCTGCCCTTGCTGGCCGACCAGCTGGAGGCCGAATTCACCTTGTTCGAAGGGCCGGGCACGCGCATCGCCTTCGAGTTCCCCCTGCCCCCGGTCGAGGAGAGTGGCCATGCTTGAAACCGAACGCCCGCGCATCCTGGTGGTGGAGGACGAACGCATCGTGGCGCAGGACCTGAAGCTCAACCTCGAAGCCCTGGGCTACGACGTGGCCGGTGTCGCCGCCTCCGAGGCCGATGCGCTGCGCAACGCCCAGACCCAGTGCCCCGACCTGGTGCTGATGGACATCAACCTCGGCCGCGGCGGCGACGGCATCCGCGCCGCCGAGTCCATCCGGCGCGAGCAGGGCGCGCCGGTCATCTACCTGACCGCCTACGCCGAGCCCGAGACCCTGCGCCGCGCCGGTGCCACCGCGCCTTACGGCTACCTGCTCAAGCCGATTGAGCTGCGCGAGCTCAACGCCACCATCCGCATGGCCCTGGCCCGCCACGCGGCCGAGCAGCGCGTGGTGCGCGCCGAGCGCCGGCTGCGACTGGCCCTGAAGGCGGCGCAGATGGGCGTGCTGGAGCTGCAGCCCGGCCAGGAGCTGGCCGTGGTGGACGGCGCCGCCCGGGGCGCCCAGGGCGAGGGCCTGCGCGGCTTCAGCCTGCAGCCGCAGGACTTCATTGCCGGCCTGCAGGCCGAGGTGCGCGAGCAGGTGCGCGGCCTGCTCGATCGCCCGCAGGCCAGCCTGCACCTGGTGACGCGCTGGGACGGCGCCACCGAGCCCGCGCTCTGGCTAGAGATTCACGCCGCCCACCTGGCCGACGAGGGCCGCGTGATCGGCGTGTTCCGCGACGTTAGCGAGCAGGTGCGCACCGAAGGCCTGCTGCGCCAGGCCGCGGTGGTGTTCGAGTCCGCCGCCGAGGCCATCCTGGTGCTGGACCGCGAGGGCCGCGTGCTCTCTGCCAACCCGGCCTTTTGCGCCCTCACCGGCTGGGCCGGCCCCGAGGTGCAGGGCCGCCACCCCGACGAGTTCCTGCACGCGCGCCGCAGCAGTGATCGCGGCCTGCTGCCCGCGGGCGGGCGCGTGGCCGAGCCCCTGCAGGCCGAGGTGGTCTGCCAGCGCCGCGATGGCACGCTCTTCCCCGCCTGGGAGCAGCTCGCGGCGGTGCGCAACCCGCTGGGCGTGCTGACGCACCGCGTGCTGAGCTTCTCCGACATCTCCGCCCTGCGCCGCGCCGAAAGCCGGGTGCACCACTTGGCCTTTCACGACCCGCTCACCGGCCTGGGTAACCGCAATCAGCTCGACGACAGCCTGCGCCAGTGGATGGAGGACGAGGGGGCCGGCTTCGCCATGCTCTTCCTGGACCTGGACGGCTTCAAGCTCATCAACGACACCCTCGGCCACGCCGCGGGCGACCAGCTGCTCATCACCATCGCCCAGCGCCTGCAGTCCTGCCTGCGCGTGGACGACGAGGCGGTGCGCCTGGGTGGGGACGAGTTCGTCATCCTGGCCCGGCTGGATCAGCCCGAGACCGCCGCGCTGCTGGCCGGCAAGCTGCTGGAGCAGGTGCGCCTGCCGGTGCCGGCGCCCAAGGGCGAGACCGTGCGCGTCTCGGCCAGCGTGGGCATTGCGCTTTACCCGGCCCATGCGGGCGATGGCGATGCGCTCATCAAGGCCGCCGACAGCGCCATGTACGCCGCCAAGGGTCGCGGCCGCAACCGCTACGCCTTCTACACGGCTGACCTGGCCGCGCGCGCGCAAAGCCGCATGCAGATCGAGCAGGGCCTGCGCACGGCCATCGCGGCGCAGGAGTTCAGCCTGGCCTGGCAGCCCCAGGTGGACCTGCGCAACGGCGCCCTGCTGGGCGCCGAGGCCTTGCTGCGCTGGCATTCGCCGCCGCTCGGCACGGTGCCGCCGGACCGCTTCATTCCCGTCGCCGAGGACAGCGGCCTGATCGGCGAGCTGGGCCAATGGGTGCTGGAGCAGGCGCTGCGCCAATGGCGCGACTGGCAGCGCCGCGGCCTGGCCGTGGGGCGCCTGGGGCTGAACGTCTCGGCCCTGCAGTTGCGCGATGAGGGCTTCATCAATCAGGTGCGGGCGGCCCTGCAACTGCATGGCCTGGCGCCCGAGCAGCTGGAGCTCGAACTGACCGAGAGCGCCCTGCAGGCCACCGAGGGCGCCCCCGAGCGCCTGCGCCTGCTGCAGACCCTGGGCGTGCGCCTGGCGCTGGACGACTTCGGCACCGGCTACTCCTCGCTGGCCACGCTCAAACTGCTGCCGCTGAACCGGCTCAAGATCGACCGCAGCTTCGTGCATGAGCTTGAAACCGAGACGCGCGACCGCGCGCTGGTGCGCGCCATCGTCGGCATGGCGGACTCGCTCGGCCTCGGGGTGATTGCCGAGGGTGTCGAGACCGAGGCGCAGCGCCAGCTGTTGATCCGCCTGGGCGTGCTGCAGGGCCAGGGCTGGCTGTACAGCAAGGCACTGCCGGCCAGCGAGTTCGAGCGCTACCTGCGCCTTCATCCTCTTGGCGGATAGGCAGGGGCGGCACAGCTTCCTACGCTGCGGCTCCCCTGTTCACCGACCGTTTCACATGAACGCACGTGAGTCCAGCAACACCCCTCTGATCGCCATCGGCGTGGCCGTCCTGGCCCTGGTGATCGCCCTTTTCGGCCTGCTGCAGGCCAACCAGGCGGTGCGCGATGCCTACCGCAACCGCTATGCCAGCTTCCTGCTCGCCGACGAGCTGCGCCAAAGCAGCGACGACCTGACCCGCCTGGCCCGCACCTACGTGGCCACCGGCGATGCCAAGTGGGAGCGCCAGTACTTCGAGATCCTCGACATCCGCAACGGCAAGCTGCCGCGCCCCAAGCATTACGAGCGCATCTACTGGGATTTCCGCGCCGCCGATCAAACCCCCGCCGGCGGCACCGAAGAGGCCGTGCCGCTGCAGGAGCTGATGAAGCGCGCCGGCTTCAGCGAGGCCGAGTTCGCCCAGCTGCGCCAGGCGCAGGCCAATTCCGATGGCCTGGTGAGCACCGAGACCATCGCGATGAACATGGTCAAGGGCCGCTTTGCCGATGGCGCCGGCGGCTTCAGCAAGACCGGCGAGCCCGACCCGGCCACGGCGCTGAAGATGATGCACGACGCGGCCTATCACTCCGAGAAGGCCAAGATCATGGGCCCGGTGGCCGAGTTCCAGCGCCTGCTGGACGAGCGCACGCAGAACGCCATCGACACCGCCAGCGCGCGCGAGCGCAACTGGCTGATCCTGCTCGTGGCCGCCATGCTGGCGCTGGGGGCGGCCATGGCCTGGTCGGTGCGGCGCGCGCACCTCACCGTCAAGCGCTTGGGCGGCAGCCCGGTGGCCGTGCTGGAGCGCGTGCAGGCCCTCACCGAAGGCGACCTGCGCAACCAGGGCGATGCCCACGACGCCCATGTGCTGGGCCATCTGGAGCTGATGGCCCAGGCCCTGCGCGAGCGCGTGCAGCAGGTGCGCGCGGCGGTCGATTCGATGGCCACCGCCACGCAGGAAATCGCCAGCGGCAACCAGGATCTTTCGCGCCGCACCGAGCTGCAGGCCAGCTCCCTGCAATGCACCGCCAGCACCATGGAACAGCTGGGCAGCACCGTGCGCACCAATGCCGAGAGTGCCGCCACCGCCAACCAGCTCGCCAGCGGCGCCAGCGATGTCGCCGCCCGCGGCGGGGCGGTCGTCAGCCAGGTGGTGGACACCATGCGCGGCATCAATGAGAGTTCGCGCAAGATCGCCGACATCACCTCGGTGATCGACGGCATCGCCTTCCAGACCAACATCCTGGCGCTGAATGCGGCGGTGGAAGCGGCGCGCGCTGGCGAGGCCGGGCGCGGCTTCGCGGTGGTGGCCAGCGAGGTGCGCGTGCTGGCCCAGCGCAGCGCTGAAGCCGCGCGCGAGATCAAGAGCCTCATCGGCGCCAATGTCGAGCGCGTGGAGCAGGGCACCGAGCTGGCCGACCGCGCCGGCCACACCATGCAGGAGATCGTTGAATCGATCCAGCGCGTCAGCGCCATCGTCGGCGAGATCTCCAACGCCAGCGCCGAGCAGAGCAGCGGCGTCAGCCAGGTGGGCCAGAGCATCGTGCAGATGGACCAGAGCACGCAGCAGAACGCGGCGCTGGTGGAGCAGAGCGCGGCGGCGGCCGAGAGCCTGCGCCAGCAGGCCCAGCAGCTGGTGACGGCGATGGCCATGTTCCGCACCTGAGTCCACAGCTGAGGGGGTGGGCGGGCAAGACCGCAGGTCCACCGCGCGCGGGCCTGCTACAAGCCTGACATGACGCCCGAACAAGCCCGCCTGGCCGTGCTGGCCTTGGCCGAACAGATCGACGCCCAGTCCGGCACGGACCGCGGCCCGCTGCAACTGGTGGAAGCGCCGCCGCTGGAACGCAGCTGGGGCTGGGCCTTCAGCCTGGAGTGGCCGCCTGGCCCCGAGCAGACCGAAGCAGCCGAAGCACCCTCAGCCGGCCCGCGCCGCGTGCATGTGCTGGTGGAGCGCGCCAGCGGGCGCATCTCGCTCGGTTCGCCCGGCCGCAGTCTTGAGGAGCACTTGGCCCGCTTCGAGGCCCAGGCGGCGCAGCTGCTGCAATTGCGCCGCGGCCCGCGCGGCGTCAGCGCGGCCGTGCTGGAGCGCGAACTGCAGGTTGTGTTCCGCTGCAGCTCGGCCGAAGCCAGCGCGCTGACCCAGCGCTGCCTGCGCGGCGAAACCTTCCCGCTGCGTCTGGGCCCCGGTGCCGACCCCGAGCGCAGCCGCCAGCGGCTTGAAAGCCTGGGGTTGGAGATCCTGCCCGCGCCCACCGATGCCTGAGATCCAGACCCAGGCCCCCGCCGTTGCCGTGGCCGACCACCTGGCGCAGCTGAAAAGCCCCGCGCGCCGCGCCGACTGCGCGACTCTGGTTTGCCTTGATGCGCGAACTCACCGGCCACGAGCCGGTGATGTGGGGCCCTAGGAGGCTGTCGGGCGTTACCGCTACCGCTACGCCCGTGGCCATGGCGGTGAGATCTTCGCCTCGCCTCGCGTTCGCCCGACATCGCCGTCTACCTGCTGCCCGAGGCCCCAGGCCAGGCCGAACTGCAGACGCGCCTGGGCAAGCACCAGATGGGCAAATCCAGCCTGTCCATCCGGCGCCTGGTCGATGTGGATCTGCAGGTGCTGCGCGAGCTGGTGGCGCAGTCCTAGGAAGCGGTCATGCGGCTCTACCCGGACGCCTGATCGCGGTTCGGCCGGCCGGCGCGGCACACTGCGCGGCCCTGAGCTTCCAGATTTCCCGCCACCCATGCTGCAGACCGAACGCTTGCTGCTGCGCCTGCCTGGCGCCGACTGCGCCGCGCTCTATGAGCGCTTTTACACCGACGCCGAGGCCTCGTGCTTCTATGGCGGCCCACTGACGCCGGCGAATGCCTGGGCGCGCCTGGCCTTTGACCGCGGCGTCTGGGAGCTGCAGGGCTTTGGCGTCTGGGTGCTGCAGCGGCGCGCGGACGCAGCCCTGCTCGGTGTCTGCGGCTTTTGGCAGGGCCTGGGTTGGCCGCGCGAGCTGACCTGGTGGCTGCTGCCCGAGGCGCGCGGCCAGGGCCTGGCCCAGGAGGCCTCGCAGGCTGCCATTGCCCATGCGCGCGAGGTCTGGGCCTGGCCCGAGGTCGAGACCTATTGCGCCGACGACAACCTGGCCGCGCGCGGCCTGATCGAGCGTCTGGGCGGCGTGAAGGTGCGCCGCCAGACCTTTCCGGACGGCTGCGAACGCGATGTCTTCCGTCTGGCCGCCGCCTGACCCTGCTATCGCAGGCCACCACCCATGCCCCAAGCCGAAGCCGTCGAAGAGTTCTATGTCGAACAGGCCTCGATGCGCGAGAACTTCGAGCCCGCGCGCCAGGGCCGTGAGCTGCTGATCGAAAGCGAGCGCCGCGCCCTGGCCGGCCGCGTTCGGTGCGATCCGAATGCGTGCACCCGGTCTTCGTCCACGCCGACCAGGTGGTGATCCGCTGGATCTTCGAGTTCGAGCAACTCGACGGCCGCCGTCAGCGCTTCGAGGAGCTGGCCTACCAGCGCTGGGAGGGCGAGCGCATCGTCGAGGAGCAGTTCTTCTACGACCCGGCGCAGTTCAAGACCAGCTGAGGTGCAGGACCATGGCCGAAGACAAGCCGGCAGACCACTTGGCGCAGGAGGTGGCGCCGACGGAGCATTGCACTCCGCTCGACTTGAGGCCCTTGTTTGGCGCCCGCCTCGAGGCCTATGCCCATCCGGAGGGCTATTGGCACCCTGAGGTCATGCTGCAGGGCGCACCGGATTCGGTCGTCGTCTTCTCTAGCGACTCGCAGTGGCCAGGCCCTCGATTCGAGGTTTTCCCGCTTCAGCTGCATTGCGCGCAGGCGCGGGAGGCCGACTGGCGCGCACTGGCGCCTCCCTTTGATGTGGTGCGAGCTGTGCCGCTCTGGCGCCACGAGTGGCTGGAGCGTGACGCCAGCGGCACCAGCCTGGGCTCGGAGACCTGCACCCACCATGCGGGGCGTGGCCCTGTGGGCCCGCAGGTCGTGTCGCACGCCCTGGTACGTGCCGGAGTCTTGTTGGAGTCGAGATTGGGTGCACTGATGCTCATCGCCGCTTCCGACTGCGCACCCTTTAATGTGGATATCTACCCGAACCACGCGGCGGCGCTGGCCGCGCTGCATGGCTTTGAAGCCCTGGAATTTGGGCCACCCGCGGCGGCCTGAGTGCCGATGCATGCAAGGCGAGATCTGCGCTGGTCGCCGAACCCTCAGGACCACCGACGATGTCCGACACGCCCCTGACCGAGCCGCTGTTCTTTGATGGTGCCGCTGCCTTTCGCGCCTGGCTGGCGCAGCATGCGGCGACTGCGCCCGAACTGCTCGTCGGCTACTGGAAGGTCGACAGCGGCCGGCCCAGCATGGGCTGGTCGGAGTCGGTCGATGAGGCGCTTTGCGTTGGTTGGATCGACGGCGTGCGCAAACGCATTGACGAACAGCGATACCAGATCCGCTTCACGCCGCGCCGCCCCGGCTCCATCTGGAGTGCCGTCAACCTGGCCAAGGTCGAGGCCCTGATCGCGGCGGGCCGCATGCAGCCCGCAGGCCTGGCCGTGTACCAGGCACGCGACCCGAGCAAGCAACGCGTCTATGCCTTCGAGCGCGAGCAGCCGGCGGAACTCAGCCTTGCCGAGCAGCGGCAATTCCGCGCGGCGCCGGCCGCCTGGGCCTACTTCGAATCCTGCCCGCCGGGGTACCGCAACCAGATGCTGCACCGCATCTGCTCGGCCAAGCGGGCCGAGACGCGGGCGCGGCGGTTGGCGCAGTTGATTGAGGTTTGCGGGCGGGGGGAGCGGATGGCTTGAGGCTGGCCTCGTGCCCCCAGTCGTGAAGCCCCGAGCGGTCTTGCTGAAGGCACCCCACGCACCACTGCGCGCCCGCAGGCACCCGCCGCGCCGAATCTCCCCGCTCACCACTTGCAGCCCTTGCCACGCAAGGCATCCGCGGCCAGCGCGGCCGCACCCAGCAGGCCCTTGTCGGCATGGGCCTTGCGGCAGTCCTCGCGATTCGCCTCGTCGATGGCCTTCTCCATCTTGCTGCGCGTGTCGGGCACGCCGGGCAGGATCTGGATCAGGCTGCTGCCCTGACGCAGCAGCGGGCCGCTGCGGCTGGGCAGGTTGAGGTTCAGCGGCGTGGGCACCGCGCTGGCCGGGGCGGACGGGGCGGTGGCCACGTCATGCCCGAGCTGCGGGCCGGCATTGGGTGAGCCAGGCGAGGCGCGCTGGCCGGGCAGGGGCTGACCCTGCGGGTCGCCGCGGCTCATCGGGCTGGCCGGTGTGCTGCTGGCCTGGGGCGCGCGCGGGTCGGCCGCGCCGGGCTCGCGGGCGGGCGGGGGGCTGTTGGGTGTGGTTGGGTTGGTTGAGCTCGGTGCGCTGGTGGCCGGCAGGCTGCTGGGTTCCGGTGCGGCCAACGGCGCGGGGCTGGCCAGCGTGGGGGTTGCGGGCAAGGCCGTGGGCGCGGGCAGGGGCGCGCTGCGTGGGCGCAGCACGGGCGCGGCGGGTTCCAGTGCGGGCGTGAGCAGGCGTTCGGGGGCGACCACCGGGGCCGCCAGCGCCTGGGCGGCCAGGGGTTCGATGGCCGCCGCGCGCGCGGCCGGGCGTGCTGGGTTCGGGCGCTCGGTGGCCAGGGTGGGCGCGGGCAGCTCCAGCGCGGGCGGGCTGGGCAAGGCAGCGGCGGCCGTGGGGCGCGCGGCTTCCAGGCGGGCGGTCGGGGTGGGCGGCACCAGGGTGGCCAGCGCGGGCAGGCCCTTGGCGACCGGCGCCACCAGCGCGGCGGGGGGGGCGCTGGCGGCCCGGGCCGCGGCAGCGGGGACCGTGAGCGGGCTGCTGCGGCGGGCCGAGAGCGCCGGGCGGGGCCCGGTCTCGCTGGGCATCTGCAGGGTGCGCAGCGCTGGCGCTACTGGCTCTGCTTCCGGTTCTGCTTCCGGCTCCGCTTCCGCTGCTGCCTTGGGCTCGGCGCTGGGCGTGGGCAGTTCCACGGCGGCGGGGCGGGCCTGCAGCTCGGCGCTGGGGCTCGGTGCCGGCGCGGCGATCCGTTCGCTCAGCGGTGCGGCGCGGCTGGCACGGGGTGCGGGCAAGGCCTCCTGCGGCAGCGCCAGCACGGGGGCCGGTGCCGGGGCCTCGGGGGGGCTGTGCGTGGGCGGTGCCGGTGCCGCGCTGGGCGCGGGTGGGGTGGGCACAGGGGGAGGCGCGGGCAGGTCGCGGTCGCCATCGCCGCGGGTGCCGGCGCTGTCGGTGTCGGGGCGGCTCGGGTCCGGCGGCAGTTCCTGCGGCTTCCAGGTGCCGAGCTGGGCCGCGCCCGGGCCGTTCGGGGTGCTGGGGTCGGGCGCGCGCAGGCGGCCGCCGTGGCGGGTGGTCTTGGCGTCGCCCGGCGGGCCGGCCTGGAGCGCAGGCGGCGCCGGCGTGGTCTGGCCGGGGCCGGGCTCGCCACGGCCCAGGGTCACCACTTCCAGGTCGCCCCAGCCGCCTTGCCCCGTTTCGTTGGGCCCGGGCTGGGTGCCGATGCTCAGCACCAGCCACAGATGCAGCAGCGCCGACAGCACCAGGAAGCGCGGCAGCTTGCCGTCATCCAGCAGGAAGGCAGAGCGATGGGGCAGGGGGGGCGACAGGGGCACGGGCGAAGCGGAGCGGCGAGGGCCCATTGTGCTCACCCCACCGCGGCTGTGCCCGCGCAGGGGCAGGGCCCGGGCGGCCCGCAAGCCCGGCCGCGGTGTGCGGTTTGGCGCAGCCGGCGCGTGCGGAGCCGCGGCGTCGCGGCCTGGCTTGGGGATGATCCGCGCCCCACCACCTCGGCGCCCCGTCGCCCGGCGTTCCACTTCCCGCCATGAAGACTTCCTACCTGCTTGCCGCCATCCTGACCCTCAGCGTCATCGCCGCCCTGATGGCCTCTCGCGCGCTGAAGACCGGTGCCCTGCTGGCGGTGGCGGCGCTCGCGCTGCTGGGCCTGTTGAACCTGCACGGGCTGCTGCGCTGAGACGCGCGGCCAAACCATGAAAAAGGGCGCCCGGGGGCGCCCTTCACGGGGTCAAGGCGGAGTGCTCACTCCACCGCCTTCACCATGTCCTCGACGACCTTCTTCGCGTCGCCGAACACCATCATGGTCTTGTCCATGTAGAAGAGTTCGTTGTCCAGGCCGGCGTAGCCGGCCGCCATCGAGCGCTTGTTGACGATGATGGTCTTGGCCTTGTAGGCCTCCAAGATGGGCATGCCGTAAATGGGCGAGCCCTTGACCATGGCGGCGGGGTTCACGACGTCGTTGGCACCCAGCACGATGGCCACGTCCACCTGGCCGAACTCGCCGTTGATGTCTTCCATCTCGAACACCTGGTCGTAGGGCACCTCGGCCTCGGCCAGCAGCACGTTCATGTGGCCGGGCATGCGGCCGGCCACCGGGTGGATGGCGTACTTGACGGTGATGCCCTTGTGCGTGAGCTTCTCGGCCAGTTCCTTCACTGCATGCTGGGCGCGCGCCACGGCCAGGCCGTAGCCGGGCACGATGACGACGGTCTCGGCATTGCCGAGGATGAAGGCGGCGTCGTCGGCGCTGCCGCTCTTCACATTGCGCTGCTGCTGCGCGCCCTGGGCCGTGGCGGTCTCGCCGCCGAAGCCACCCAGGATGACGCTGAAGAAGCTGCGGTTCATGGCCTTGCACATGATGTAGCTCAGGATCGCGCCCGAACTGCCCACCAGCGAGCCGGCAATGATCAGCATGCTGTTGCCCAAGGAGAAGCCGATGCCGGCCGCGGCCCAGCCGGAGTAGCTGTTCAGCATCGAGACCACCACCGGCATGTCGGCGCCGCCGATGGGGATGATGATCAGCACGCCCAGCACGAAGGCCAGCACGCACACGGCCATGAAGGCGTTCCAGTTCTCGCTGGCCATGAAGTAGCCGATCAGGCCCAACATGGCCAGGCCCAGCACGGCATTGAGCGCGTGCTGGCCGCTGAACTGCACCGGCGCGCCCTGGAACAGGCGGAACTTGTACTTGCCGCTGAGCTTGCCGAAGGCGATCACCGAACCGCTGAAGGTGATGGCGCCGATGGCCGCGCCCAGGCACAGCTCCAGTCGGTTGCCCATCGGGATGGCGGCACCCTTGGCCAGGCCGGGGATCAGCGCATAGGGCTCAGCCACCGCGGCCACGGCGATGGCCACCGCCGCCAGGCCGATCATGCTGTGCATGAAGGCCACCAGCTCGGGCATCTTGGTCATCTCGACCTTGTTCGCCATGTAGGCGCCCAGGCCGCCGCCAATCAGCAGGCCCACCAGCACATAGCTCAGGCCGAACCATTCATTGGCCGCGCCGAGCTGCTTGGCCAGCGTGCCGATCAGCGCGGCCGTGGTGATGCTGGCGATGGCCATGCCGACCATGCCGAACAGATTGCCGCGGATCGACGTGGTGGGGTGCGAAAGCCCCTTGAGCGCCTGGATGAAGCAGACCGAGGCGATCAGGTACATCAGGGTGACGAGGTTCATCGACATCTCAATGACCCTCCGCTTTTGCTGCCGGCTTCTTGTCCTTCTTCTTGAACATCTCCAGCATGCGGCGCGTCACCAGAAAGCCGCCGAACACGTTCACCGCCGCCAGGGCCACGGCCAGCGTGCCCATGAACTTGCCGAGGTTGGTTTCGGTCAGCGCTGCGGCCAGCATGGCGCCGACGATGACGATGGCCGAGATCGCATTGGTCACCGCCATCAGCGGCGTGTGCAGCGCGGGCGTGACGTTCCAGACCACGTGGTAGCCCACGTAGATGGCGAGCACGAAGATGATCAGGTTGATCAGGGTGGGGGATACGGCGTCCATGGCTTATTTCCTCTTGACCTCGCCGCCCTGGGCCATCAGGCAGGCGGTGACGATGTCGTCGTCCGTGGGCAGGGTGAACTTGGCTTCCTTGTCGATGACGAGCTTGAGGAAGTCCAGCACGTTGCGGGCGTAGAGCGCCGAGCTGTCGGCGGCCACGGTGGCGGGGATGTTGGTCTCGCCAATGATCGTCACGCCATGCACCTGCACGGTCTGGTTGGCGACCGTGAGCGGGCAGTTGCCGCCCACGCCACCGGGGCCGCGGCCGGCGGCGATGTCGACGATCACCGAGCCGGGCTTCATGCTCTTGACCATCTCCTCGCTCACCAGCGTGGGTGCCGGGCGGCCGGGGATCAGCGCGGTGCTGATCACCACATCGGCCGCGGCCACGCGTTTGGCCACCTCCACCGCCTGGCGCGCCAGCCAGCTCGGCGGCATGGGCTTGGCGTAGCCGCCCACGCCCTCGGCGGCTTCCTTTTCCTCGGCCGTCTCGTAAGGCACCTCGATGAACTTGGCGCCGAGCGACTCGACCTGCTCCTTCACCGAGGGCCGCACGTCCGATGCCTCGATCACCGCGCCCAGGCGTTTGGCGGTGGCGATGGCTTGCAGACCGGCCACGCCCACGCCCAGGATGACGACGCGCGCGGCCTTGATGGTGCCGGCTGCCGTCATCAGCATCGGGAACAGCTTGGGGTAATGGTTGGCCGCCATCAGCACGGCCTTGTAGCCGGCCAGGTTGGCTTGGGAACTCAGCACGTCCATGCTCTGCGCACGCGTGGTGCGCGGCGCGGCTTCGAGCGCGAAGGCGGTCAGGCCGGCCTGGGCAATGGCCTGCAGGCCTTCGGCGTCAAAGGGGTTGAGCATGCCCACCAGCACGCTGCCGCTCTTCATCAGCGCCAGCTCGCCGGCATTCGGGCGCTGCACCTTCAGCACCAGCTCGGCGCCCAGGGCGCCAGCGGCATCGGTGAGCTCGCAGCCCACGGCCTCATAGGCGGCATCGGTGCAGGCCGCGGCCAGGCCGGCGCCGCGCTCCACCCGCACCGTGTGTCCGGCAGCCTTGTACTTCTTGGCGGTTTCCGGGGTCACTGCCACCCGGGTCTCTCCCGCCGCGCTTTCACGCGGGACTCCAATCAGCATGCGCTTCTCCTCGCAAGGGGCGCCGCAGCTTACACGCGCCGTTTGACGAGTCTTCGTGGGGATTCCAGCCTGATGTCGCGTCCGTGTGCCACGGGGCCGCCCTCTGGCGCGGCCCGGGGCGGCGCGCTAGGCTGGGCCGGCGGCTTGCCGCCGCAGGGGAGACCAAGATGATCCTGAACCGCATGCGCGTGGGCCAGCGCCTCGGCCTGGGTTTCGGCTTGATGGCGCTGCTGTTGGCGCTCAGCCTCGGGGTGGCGATCCAGCGCCTGAACCGCATGGAGGCCGCCAAGCAGGAGGTGCTGGAGCTGGAGCGTCGCGCCGCCCTGGCCGAGGCCTGGATGAAGAACACCGAGCTGAACGCCAACCGCGCACTGGCGATCGCCAAGTCCGGCTATGGCGAGGCGGTCGTCCAGCATTTCGACCCGCTGGTCAAGGCCACCACGGCCACCATCAGCGAGATCCAGAAGGGCATCGAAACGGCGGTCAGCAGCGAGCGCGGCAAGGCACTGATGGCTGAGATCGCCGAGCGCCGCAAGGGCTACATCGCCAAGCGCAACCAGATCTTCGACCAGCTCAAGGGCGGCGACCTGGAGGGCGGGCAGCAGAAGATCGACACCGAGATGCTGCCGGCCGTGCAGGGCTATGTGAAGGCGCTGGAGGCCTTCGTCGCCCACCAGCGCGAACAGGCCCAGGCCGCCACCGAGCGCGCCGCCGCCGACAAGGCCTTTGCCCAGACCGTGCTGGTGCTGATGCTGGTGGTCTGCCTGGCCGTGGCCTTCGGCGCGGGCTGGCTCATCACCCGTTCCGTCACCGGCCCGCTGCAGGCCGCGCGCCGCAACACTGAAGCGATTGCCAACGGCGACCTGACGCTGGACGTGGTGGCCGAGGGCGCCGATGAACTGGCCGAGATGCTGCGCAGCCTGGAGCAGATGCAGCGCCGCCTGCGCGGCCTGGTGGGCGAGATCCGCGCCGGCACCGATGGCATCAACACCGCCTCGCACGAAATCGCCAGCGGCAGCCACGACCTGTCGCAGCGCACCGAACAGGCCGCCAGCAATCTGCAGCAGACCGCCAGCTCGCTTGAAGAGATCACCGCCACCGCCCGCCACGCGGCCGACTCCGCCGCCCAGGCCAATCAGCTCGCCGGCAGCGCCGCCCAGGTGGCGCGGCGCGGCGGCAGCGTGGTGCACCAGGTCGTCGAGACCATGGGCGCCATCAACGACAGCTCGCGCCGCATTGCCGACATCATCGGCACCATCGACGGCATCGCCTTCCAGACCAACATCCTGGCGCTGAATGCCGCGGTGGAGGCCGCGCGCGCCGGTGAGCAGGGCCGCGGCTTTGCGGTGGTGGCTGGCGAGGTGCGCCTGCTGGCCCAGCGCAGCGCCGAGGCCGCCAAGGAGATCAAGACCTTGATCGGCAGCAGCGTCGAGCGCGTGGAGGCCGGCAGCAAGCTGGTGGGCGAGGCCGGCGCCACCATGCAGGAGATCGTCGACAGCGTGCAGCGTGTCACCGACATCATTGGCGAGATCAGTGCCGCCACCAGCGAGCAGAGCTCGGGCATCGGCCATGTGAACGACGCCGTCACCCAGCTCGATCAGGTGACGCAGCAGAATGCCGCGCTGGTCGAGCAGTCGGCCGCTGCGGCCGAAAGCCTCAGCGAGCAGGCCACTCGGGTCGCCGCCTCCGTCGCCGTCTTCAGAACTTGATATGTCCGCACGCTGGAAGCCCAATGTCACCGTCGCCGCCTACATCGAACACGAGGGCAAGCTGCTCTGGGTGCGCGAACTGACTTCGCGCGACGGCATCCGCATCAACAACGCCGCCGGTCATCTGGAAGCCGATGAAGACCCGCTGCAGGCCGTCTGCCGCGAGGTGCTCGAAGAGACCGGCCGGCCCTTCCGGCCCGAGGCCATCCTGGGCTTCTACCTGAGCGACACCCGCTTCACCGACGGCGAGCCGGTGCGCTTCCTGCGCATCGCCTTCGTCGGCACCGTGGGCGCGGTGGAGCGCGAGCAGCTCGATGAACCCATCATCGAAACCCTGCTGCTCAGCGCCGCCGAGATCCGCGCCCGCCCACACGAGCTGCGCTCGCCGCTGATGCTGCGCGGGCTCGATGACTACGAAGCCGGGCGGCGCTTTCCGCTCGATCTGATTCGCGTGCAACCCGAACCCGGCCGCTCATGAGCTACGCCCTCGTCATCCTGGAAGACCATGGCCAGCGCGCCGAGCGAGGCCTGGAAGGCGGCCAGGCCGCCTATGCCGCCATGCTGGCCTTTGCGGAACAGCTGAAGGCGCGCGGCCAGCTCGTCATGACCCAGGCCCTGAGCACCGAGCAGACCCGCGTGCGCCGCCAGGGCGCCGGCGTGGAGGTGCTGGATGGCCCCTTCATCGAGGCCAAGGAACTGGTGGGCGGCATCTTCCTGCTGCAAAACGTCAGCCGCGAGCAGGCCCTGCAGATCGCCGCTGAATGCCCGGCCGCGGCCTGGGCCACGGTGGAAGTGCGGGCGCTCGGTCCCTGTTTCACCTGACGCATGTCGAAACCGGCGGGCCTGGATCGTCGTACCCGAACCGAAGCCCCGCCATGCATGTCGACACCGCCGCGTACCACGCAAGACTTCCCGAGATCCAGCGAAGGCTGTGTGAAAGCCTGGCCCTGGCGATCGACGCCCAGCTGCCCGGCGCCGAGAACAAGGTCTGGCACGGCCATCCGGTCTGGTTCCTGGCCGGCAACCCCATCGTTGGCTACAGCCTGCAGAAGCCCGGCATCCGCCTGATGTTCTGGAGCGGCGCCGATTTCGACGAGCCGGCGCTGAACGTTCTGGGGGCCAAATTCAAGGACGCCTCGGTGTTCTTCAAGGCCTGGAGCGAGGTGGACCCCGAAACGCTGCGGCGCTGGCTCGACAAGGCCGCGCGCATCCAGTGGGACTACAAGAACCTGGTGCGCCGCAAGGGCCGGCTGGAACGCCTGCCCACCCCCGAAATCCGCTGAACCCGGAGCGCCGCCATGACCCAGATCCGCGTCGATTGCTATTCCATTTCCGCCGATGGCTTCGGCGCCGGCCCGGCCCAGAGCCTGGAGCACCCGCTCGGCCGCGGCGGCGAGCAACTGGCCGCCTGGCTCTTCCCCACGCGCAGCTTCCGCAGCCGCGTGCTCGACCAGCCCGACGGCGAAACCGGCGTGGACGAAGGCTTTGCCGCGCGCGGCTTCGAGAACCTCGGCGCCTGGATCCTCGGCCGCAATATGTTCAGCCCGCTGCGCGGGCCCTGGGCGGACGAGAGCTGGCGCGGCTGGTGGGGCGACACCCCGCCCTATGGCGTGCCGGTGTTCGTGCTCACCCACCATGCGCGGCCCAGCCTGGAGATGCAGGGCGGCACCGTTTTCCACTTCGTCACCCAGGGCTTCGAGGCCGCGCTGCAGCAGGCGCGTGCGGCGGCGGCCGGGCGCGATGTGCGCATCGGCGGCGGTGCGGCCACCTTGCGCCAGTACCTGCAGGCCGGCCTGATCGACCGCCTGCACATCGCCCAATCCCCCGTGCTGCTGGGCCAGGGCGAGCCGCTGTGGGCCGGGCTCGATCTGCCGGCGCTGGGCTATCGGCTGGCCGAGGTGGTGCCCGGCGAGCGCGCCACGCATCTGCGCATCGAACGCGGCTGAAAGGTGCCGAAAGGGGCTTGACCCTCACGCGGCGTCAGGCTCCATGATCCGGGCTCGCTCACCGCCCCGCTCATGGACTACACCGTCGGCGAACTCGCCAAGAAGGCCGGACTGACCGTCCGCACCCTGCACCACTACGAACAGCTCGGCCTGCTCGTGCCCTCGGGGCGCAGCGAGGCCGGCTACCGGCTCTACAACGCCGCCGATGTGCGCCGCCTGCACCGCGTGCTGGCTTACCGCCAGTCCGGTCTGGCGCTGAAGGACATCGCCGCCCTGCTGCAGGCCGACAGCCCGCCGCTGCGCGAGGTGCTGGAGCGCCAGATCGCGCAGGTGGAGGGCGAGATCCACCGCCGCCAGCGCGTGCTGCGCGCGCTGCGCCATGTGGCCAAGCAGGCGCATGAAGACGAGGAGGGCCTGAGCGAGCACCTGCTCAGCGCCATGAGCCTGATGCGCCTGATGGAGCAGCACTTCAGCGAGGCCGAGCTGACCGTGCTGGCGCGCCGCCGCGCCCAGCTGGGCGAGCAGAAGATCGAGGCGCTGGAGGCCGAGTGGCCCGCGCTGATCCGGCGCGCCCAGGCGCTGATGGACGGCGGCACGCCGCCCAGCGACCCCGAAGTCACACGCATCGCACTGCGCTGGCGCGAGCTGGCCCAGCTCTTCATCGGCGACCAGCCCGCCTTCCGCGCCAAGGTCCAGGCCATGTACGCCCAGGACGGCGAGCTGCAACGCCAGACCGGCGTGACCCCGCAACTGCTGGCCTATCTGCGCCAGTCCCTGCCCCCCACCGCCACCCCCAGCCCATGACCCCCGAAGCCCCACGATCCGGCCCCGCGCCGGAGGCCCCGCCACGCCTGTTCGCCAACGCCAACTTCCGCTGGCTGCTCGGCGGCGGCCTGCTCTCCATGCTGGGCGACCAGTTCACCCTGATCGCCTTGCCCTGGCTGGTGCTGCGTCTGACCGGCGACCCGCTGGTGCTGGGCCTGGTGCTGGCGGTGATGGGCCTGCCGCGCGCGGCCTTCATCCTGGTGGGCGGCGCATTGGTGGACCGCCACTCGCCGCAGCGCGTGCTGCTGCTCACCAAGCTGCTCAACGCCCTGTGGGTGGGCCTGCTGGCGCTGCTGGTGCTCTGCGGGGCGCTGCAGCTGTGGATGGTCTACGCGCTGGCGCTGGCGATCGGCCTGACCACCGCCTTCAGCTACCCGGCCGCCAGCTCCATCCTGCCGCTCAGCCTGCCGGCGCCGCTGCTGCGCGCGGCCAATGGCAGCCTGATGGCACTGCGCCAGTTCAGCGTGCTCATCGGCCCGCTGCTGGCCGGCGGCCTGATCGCGCTGCTGGCAGAGCCCGGTGCTGCCGGCGTGCAGGACGCGCGCGGGCTGGGTCTGGCCTTCGGCTTCGACGCGCTGAGCTTTCTCGTCTCCAGCTGGACGCTGCGCCAGGTGCGCCTGCTCAGCCGGCCCCAGACCGGCGGCGCACCGGTGGGCGCCGCCATTGCCGAGGCCCTGCGCCACTGCTGGAACGATGTCGAGCTGCGCACGCTCTGCCTGTACTTCGCCGCCATCGGCTTCTTCGTCGGCGGCCCCATCCAGGTGGCGCTGCCGGTGCTGGCGCAGCAGCAGCTGCCGGGCGGCGCCGCGGCCCTGGGTCTGCTGCTGGCCGGCCATGGCGGTGGCGTGCTGGTGGGCATGGCGCTGTCCGGCCTGCGCCGCCGCTTTGGCCTGGGCAATCTGGGCGCCACGGTGCTGCTGATCGATGCCATCGCCGGCTGCGTGTTCCTGCCCTTCGGCCATATCCACGCCGCCTGGCAGGGCGTGCTGCTGCTGGCGCCGCTGGGGGCCCTGGCCGGCTTCGTGCAGGTGGCCGTCTACACCTGGATGCAGCAGCGTGTGCCGCCCGCCATGCTGGGCCGCGCCATGGGCCTGTTCATGTTCCTGTTCATGGGCATCGCCCCGCTGGCCGCGGCTGCCGCCGGGGCTGGCCTGGCCTTGTGGGGGCCGCAAGCGCTGTTCACCTTCAGTGGCGTGGCCCTGCTCGGCTTGGTGGCACTGGGGCTGTTCACGCCGCTGCGGCGGCTGCGCGACGCGCCGGCCGGATCCCCGGCCTGAGCGTTCTGGTGCTCAGCCCGCCGGGCCGAAGCGCGCCACCGAGCGCGCCTTGGCCTTGGCGGCCTCGACCTCGCGGTTGCGCGGCTCGGCGTTGCTGACCAGCGCCACCATCAGCTCCCGCGTGCTCGCCGCCACCTGTTCCACCGCCCGCTCGAAGGCCGCCTCGTTGGCCTTGGACGGCACGTTGAAACCGCTGAGCTTGCGCACAAATTGCAGCGCGGCATCGCGGATCTCCAGCTCGGTGGCTGGGGGTTCGAAGTTGAAGAGGGTGCGGATGTTGCGGCACATGGGGTGGCCTCGCAGGGGTGTGTAGGCATTCTGCGCAGATTGGTGAAGCCGCCGGGCCGCTCCGTCCCAGGGGATTCAGCCACTCAGGGCTTCAGTGAGACCGAGATCGCCAACCCAACTGGGGCAAGAGCGGCCAGTTAATAGATGGCTTGCCATATGGCAAACGGCAACCTATGCTGGATCGCATGACGACCAAGCAAGACCCGCCCACTCGCCCGACCGCCCGCGTCGGCTGGAACAACCGCACCCAGGTGGTCACCATGCCGCTGGAGTTCCGCTTTCCTGAGGCGGTGCGCGAGGTGTACATCCGCAAAGAAGGTGAGAGCGTCATCCTGACGCCGCGCCCCAGCGACTGGTCGGGCTTCTTTGCCGCGGGCCTTAAGGTCTCGGCCGACTTCATGGCCGAGCGCCTGCCGCTGCAGGAGCGCAAGTTTTGATGCTGCCGCTCTACATGCTCGACACCGACACCTGCATCTTCCTGCTGCGCGGCGAGTCGCCCGCACTCGCGGCCAAGGTGCAGAGCGTGCCGCTGCAGCAGCAGGTGATGTCCGCCGTGAGCTATGCGGAGCTGAGCTACGGCGTGTTGGCCTCCGCCAGTGCCAAGCGCAAACAGAACCAGCGGGTGCTGGACAGTCTGGCGCTGCATCTGGCGGTGCTGGACTGGCCCCAGGAAGCGGCGCCGCACTACGCCGAGATCCGGCTCGACCTCAAGAAGCGCGGCGCACAGCTCGGCGCGGCCGACCTGATGATCGCTGCACATGCGCGTGCGCTGGGGGCGGTGGTGGTGACGAACAACAGCAAGGACTTCGGGCGTGTAAAGGGGCTGCAGGTCGAGAACTGGATGAAATAGGGCGCGCTGATGGTGCTGGTTTATCTGTTGGGGGGGTGTCTTGGTCCTCTGTTGTGCAACATGAAAGACTTGGCCCTGGCGCCCGGCCCTGGCGCCCTGATCTTGGGCCAGCATGCCTTGCAGTTGGGCGGGTTGCCCTGGAATCAGCGAGATCCGTTTGATCGGCTGCTGGTGGCGCAGGCCATGGCTGAGCCGATGCGGCTGTTGACGGCGGATGAGCAACTATTGGCCTATGGCGGGCAGGTGGAGTTGATCTGACCGCGGGCTAAGTGCAGTGCTCCGCCCGTCCAGTAGCGTGTTTCCTAGTACGCAACAAGCTTTCGCTTTAGACCTGTGAGCCAAGTGCCATGAAGCCTTCTTCTTCCTTAATCGAATCGTTCTTTGAGGTAGTGCCAGCGCATCTGCATGGGCGTTCAGGAAAGGTCTTCTACTCTGGGCGGTCGGCCTTCGAACGACCTGCAGCTCTTTACATCGTTGGTGTGAACCCCGGAGGACATCCTGATGAGCACCAACAGGAGACTATTGGTTCCCATTCGGAACGTGTCTTTCATACCTTGCCCGCAAACTGGAGTGCCTATCGCAGTGAGTCGTGGGAAGGGCACCGGCCCGGCACATTTGGGATGGCACCTCAAGTGCTCCACATGCTTGGTCAGTTGGGATTGCCGGCTGAAGCAGTCCCCAGCAGTAATCTGGTGTTTGTTCGCTCCCGTTCTGAGGCGGACTTGGCAGAAGAATTCGACGAACTGGCGAACGAATGCTGGCCGTTCCATCACAACGTTATTTCCAAGCTGCGGCCGAGGGTCATCTTGTGCTTGGGAACGACGGCTGGGCGGTACGTGAGGAATCGCCTAGGAGCGGTGACGCAGATCGCTGAGTTTCAGGAAATCAACAGGCGCAAGTGGACTTCTCGGGTTCACGTGACGGCTGAGGGCATCAAAGTGGCGACAGTGACCCACCCAAGCCGAGCTGACTGGCGCAATCCTGCGGCGGATCCATCTGCACTGATTAAGTCAGCGATTTCTTGAGCCCGGGTGCCAAATAAAGGGCTCTCCACGGGCTCAATGCGCTGGTGGTTACATCACTGATGAGCTCGCATAAGCGAGCCGTCGAATTCACCCCACCCCATCCGTCGTACCCCACACAACTCCACGACAGGAGCCCCCCATGCCCCGCTACATGATCCAAGTCCGCGCCACCCCCAGCAGCGAGGCCGGCGAGTTCCCCGATGACCCGACGCTGGTGACGCGCATGCTGGCCTTCCACGACGAGATGGCCAAGGCCGGCGTGCTGCTGGATGGCGCCGGGCTGCAGCCCTCCAGCCAGGGCTTCCGGGTGCGCTACACGGCGCAGGGCGAGCCGACAGTGATCGACGGGCCGTTTGCCGAGGCCAAGGAGTTGATCGCGGGCTACACCCTGATTGAGGTGCGCTCGCGCGACGAGGCGCTGGCCTGGGCGCGGCGCTTCCCCTCGCCCTTTCCGGGCCAGGAGTGCGCGATCGAGGTGCGGCCGCTGTTCGGCGAAGTGATGGACTGCCCGCCCGAGGAGGCCGAGCGCCAGTTGCGTGAGCAGCTGGCCGAAATCCGTCGCGGCGGATGAGCGATGCCGCGCTGGCAGTCACGGCCGTCTGGCGCCTGGAGTCGGCCAAGATCGTCGGCGCGCTGACCCGCCTGACGCACGACCTGGCCCTGGCCGAGGACTGCGCGCAGGACGCCTTGCTGGCCGCGCTGGAGCGCTGGCCCTCAGATGGCCTGCCGCGCAACCCGGGCGCCTGGCTGATGACCACCGCCAAGCACCGCGCACTCGACCGCCTGCGCCACGGCCAGATGGCGGCGCGCGAGCAGGGCGCGCTGGGTGAGGACATGGACGCAAGGCGCGACATGCTGGCCCCCGACACGCTGGACATCCTGCTGGCCGACGAGGCCGATCCGCTCGGGGATGACGTGCTCAAGCTGCTCTTCATCGCCTGCCACCCCGGCCTGGCGCGCGAGGCGCAGTGGGCACTGACCTTGAGGTTGGTCTGTGGGCTGACGACGGCAGAGATTGGCCGCGCGCTGCGCGCCAAGGAGGCCACGGTGGCGCAGCGCATCAGCCGCGCCAAGGCCCAGCTGGAGAAGCTGGATGCGCGCTTCGAACTGCCCGATGCGGCCGAACGCGACCAGCGCCTGGCCCAGGTGCTGACCGTGCTCTACCTGATGTTCAACGAGGGCTACACCGCCACGGCCGGGCCGGACTGGATGCGCCCCGAGCTCTGCCACGAGGCCCTGCGCCTGACGCGCATGCTGGCCGCGCTCTGCCCCGATGCGGCCGAGGCCTGCGGCCTGCAGGCGCTGATGGAGATCCAGGCCTCGCGCCTGGGCGCGCGCCTGGACGGCGCTGGCAAACCGGTGCTGCTGCTGGAGCAGGACCGCCGTCGCTGGGACCCGTTGCTGATCCGCCGCGGCCTGGCTGCGCTGGCGCGTGCGCAGGGCCTGCCGGCGCCGGGTTCGTTCACGCTGCAGGCCGCCATTGCAGCCTGCCATGCGCGCGCGGCGCGGGCGGTGGACACGGACTGGGCCGCCATCGTGGCCGGCTACGACGAGTTGCTGGCCCTGCAGCCCGGCAACCCGGTGGTGGCCCTGAACCGCGCCGTGGCCGTGGGCATGGCGAGCGGACCTGGAATGGGCCCGGGCGCGGCCCTGCCCCTGGTGGAAGGTTTGGTGGGCCAGGCCGCGCTGCAGGGCTACCCCTGGCTGCCCAGCGTGCACGCGGACCTGCTGATCAAGCTGGGGCGCCCGGCCGAGGCCGCTGCCGCATTGCACCAGGCGATGGCGTGGACCGACAACGAGGCGGAGCGCCGGCTGCTGGAGGAACGCCTGCGAGCGCTGGGGGAGCATTGAGCGAAGCCCATGCCGCTGATCGGGTCGGCGCCGACCGGCTGATGTCGAAATGCCGGGTTCCCGTTCGTCGTCACCCACAAGCCCCTCAAGGAGTGAACCCATGTCCCGCGTCAGCACCTATCTGAACTACCCCGGCACCACCGAGGCCGCCTTCGCGCTCTACAAGCAGGTATTCGGCACCGAGTACGAAGTGCCGCCGGTGCGCTTCGGCAGCATGCCGGCGCAGCCGGGCCAGCCCGAGATGTCGGCCGCCGACCAGCAGAAGATCCTGCACGTGGCCCTGCCCATCCTGGGCGGCCACGTCATCATGGGCACCGATGTCATCGAAGGCCCGGGCTGTGGCAAGTACGAGCCCGGCAACCACATCACCCTGAACCTGGAGCCCGACAGCCGCGCCGAGGCCGACCGCCTGTATGCCGCGCTCAGCGAAGGCGGCAAGGCCGACTGCCCGATGGCCGACATGTTCTGGGGCGCCTATTGGGGTGTGCTGCAGGACCGCTTCGGCCTGCGCTGGATGATCAATGTGGATCACGCGAAAGATCCGGCGAATTGAAGCCCCTCAGGAGATCGTCATGGCCATGAAGCTGGACTTTTTCGTCGAGGTCCGCGCGCCGCGCGCGCGGGTGTGGGAGCAGATGCTGAGCGACGCCGGTTACCGCGACTGGACCGCGGCGTTCTGCGAGGGCTCGTACTACGAGGGGCGCTGGGAGACGGGGGCGGACATCCGCTTCCTCGGCCCCTCGGGCGAGGGCATGCGCGCGCGCATCGAAGCGGCGCGCGCGCCCGAATACGTCAGCATCGAGCACCTGGGCGAACTGGTGGGCGGCCAGCCGAAGGAGGCCTCGGATTGGCAGGGCGTGTTCGAGCGCTACCGGCTGCTGGAACAGGGCGGCGGCACGCGCCTGGAGATCGAGCTAAGCCAGGTGCCAGACGCCTACGTGGAAATGATGAACACGATGTGGCCGGCCGCGCTGCAGCGCTTGAAGCAGGCGTGCGAGCTGTGAAGCTGGAGCTGTTCGCACACCCTTTCTCCTCCTATTGCCAGAAGGTGCTGATCGCCCTGCGCGAGAAGGGACTGGATTTCGAGCTGCGCCTGCTGGGCCCCGATCAGACCGACACCGCCGCCGAGTTCGCGCGCCTGTGGCCGCTGCAGCGCATGCCGCTGCTGCGCGCGGGCGAAGCGGTGCTGATGGAATCCACCGTCATCATCGAATGGCTGGATCTGCAGCACCCCGACACGCCCCGGCTGCTGCCGGCCGACCTGCAGGCGGCCCTACAGGTGCGCCTGTTCGACCGTCTGTTCGACCAGTACGTGATGACGCCCATGCAGAAGCTGGTGCTCGATTGCCTGCGCCCGGCTGATCAGCGTGATGCCTATGGCCTGGCCGAGGCCCATGCGCTGCTGGAAAAGACCTACGCCTGGCTCGACAGCCAGCTACCTGAAGCAGGCTGGGCGGCCGGAGGCCGGTTCAGCCTGGCCGACTGTGCCGCCGCGCCTTCGCTCTTCTACGCCGACTGGGTGCACGAGATCCCCGCCGCCCACCCGAAGCTGCGCGCCTACCGCCAGCGCCTGCTGGCCCACCCGCCGGTGGCCCGCGCGGTGGACGAAGGCCGCCCTTTCCGCAGCTGGTTCCCGCCCGGCGCGCCGGATCGGGACTGATCGGCACCCATCGACTCAGCCGCGCGTGGCCGCCTGCTGGAGCGCCTGCTCGGCCAGGCGCTCCAACTCGCCGCTGCGGCGCAGCGCGGCCACGGCGCTGTTGAAGCGCTCCAGCAGCTGCGGCCCGCCCGGCTGGCCGCGTGGCACGGCCAGGTGGATGTCGTTGGCGTTGAGTCGGAAGGCAGGTGCCAGAGCCTGCAGCTCGGGGTGGCGCAGCTGCAGGTAGCGCGCGCCCAGTTCGGTGATCAGCACCGCGTCCAGTCGCTTGCGCAGCAGCATCAGCAGGTTGTTGAGGTCGCTGGTCACCTCTTCGGTGCGCAGCTCCTGCGTTTGGCGCGCCGCTTCGAAGCCGGGCCCGTAGGACCAGCCGCGAATCACCCCAATGCGGCCACGCTTCAAGGCAGCCCAATTCGGCATGCCGGGCGCCCGCTCGCCCTGGGTCAGCACCGTCAGGGCCTCGCTGAAGTAGGGGTGGCTGAAATCGGCAAAGGCCTCGCGCTCGGGCGTGCGGATTACTGCGCCGGCCAGGCTGCGGCCCTCGCGCAACTCGTTCACCAGGCGCCGGAAGGGCAGGGTGCCGGCCTGCAGGGGTTCGCCCAGGCGCGCAAAGGCCGCCGCCACCAGGGCCGGATAGATGCCGCGCGCCTGGCCCTGCTCGTCGGCATACATGGTGGGCACGCTGGCGGGGTCGAACTGCACGACCCAGGTGGTTTGGGCTGACAGGGGCAGGCCCAGGCTGGCGCTGCTGCCCAACAGCATGCGGCGGGTGATGGATGCCATCTTGTGCGCTCCCCATGCGGCCCGGGGCCGCGCCGGGTATTCAAGCGCAAGCGCGGCCGTTGTGGGGGGATGCCACCACCCGCCTTGGGGCATCCGTAAGAAGGAGCTCAGCTGTCCGCCAAGGGGCTGCCAGCCACGGGCAGGCGCGCGTGCCAAGCGCGCCGCCGCGGCGCAGAATCGATCGGGCCATGGAGTCCGCCCCCGCGCTTCCCACCGCTCCGGCCGAGCTACCGGCCTGGCTGGCCGCGCAGCGCAGCGCCTACCGGCTGGCACCGGAGCGTGCCGCCGAGCTGCTGACGGCGGCGCTGAGTCTGGCCCAGGGGGCGCTGGCCGGCCCCGCGCTGGCGGCCTGGGTTGGCACCCTGGCGCTGGAGTTGCGCAGTCCGCTGCGCGCGCAAGCCCTGCTGGTGGCAGCCCTGGCCGAGCCCGGGCTGGGCGATCAGGACCGGGCCCTGCTTGAAGCCTTGGCCGCGCGCGCCGACATTCAGGCCCAGCGCCTGGATGCCGCACGCGAGCGCCTGCAGCGCGCCCTGCTGGCCGCTGAGCCGGGCAGCCTGGCCCAGGGCCTGGCGCTGGGCGGCAGTGCCCAGCTCGCCTACCGCGAAGGCGCGGCGGCGGCGGCCGTGGTGCAGGCGCGCCAGGCCCTGGCCCTGCTGGCCGGCCTGGAATGGGAAGGGCCCTGGGTGCAGCTGCACGCCTTGCTGGCCCTGGCGCAGCGCGAGCTGGGCGATGCCGAGGGCCGGCAGGCCAGCCTGCAGCGCGGCTGCGCGCTGGCTCTGGCGCAGCAGCGCTGGGGCGAGGCCGCGCTGCTCACCACCGGCCTGTTTGACCTGGCGCTCGAACAGGGCCAGCCGCAGCAGGCCGAGCAGGCCCTGCAGCAGGCCAGTGACTACGCGGCGCGCGAGCCCGGCGGCGCCGAGGCCCCGGGCCATGCCATGGTGGTGTTCAGCCGCGCGCGCTGGCTGGCGGCCCGGGGCGATTACGCCGCCGCCTGTGCGGGCCTGCGCGAGGCCCTGAGCCAGCAGCGCCACCGCCTCGCCGCCCATGATCTGGCGGACCGGCTCAACCAACTGGCCGACTGGCTGGTGCTGGCGGAACAACCGACCGAGGCCCTGGCGGCGGCACGCGAGGCCCAGCAGCTCCAGCTCCTGCACGACGCACGCGCCGGGCGCCGGCATCTGGACCTGCTGCGCCAGCAATCGGACATCGAGCGCGCCGAGCAGGAACGCGCCGCCAGCGAGACCCGCGTGTTGGCCCTGGAGCGCCACCACGCCGATCTGGCCGCCACCCTGGCGCGCCAGCGCGCGCTGCACGACGAGCTGGTGGAGGCGCGCAAGCTGGCCGGCCTGGGCCAGCTGCTGATCGGCCTGGCGGGTCGGCTGGAGGCGCCCCTGCAGCGCGCCCGCCAGCAGCTTGAGGCCGGGCAGGCCAGCGACGAGGCGCTGCTGGACTCGGTGCGCCTGGGCGCGGGCGTCAGCCGCCGTGCCCTGCAGCAGGGCCTGCAGCAGACCCTGGCCGGCTGCCAGCGCGCGCAGCGCGAGCTTGAGCAGGCGCTGGCCGAGGTGTCCAACTACCAGAGCCTGCGCGATGAGGTCTGACGCGGCGGGTGCGCAAGCCGGCTCGGCGCCCTGGCTGGACGCCCAGCAGGAGCGCTACTACGAGGCCCCCGAGCGGGCGGGCGAGCTTTGGAACGAGCTGCTGCCGACCTTCCTGGCCCTGCCCGAGGCCCCGCCGAAGCACTGGCCGGTGGTGGCCTTTGCCCTGCTGCTCTGCCAGCTGGGCTACGAGCGGCGCCAGCTGCCCCCGCTGGAGCCCGTGCTGGCGCGCGCCCTGGCCTGGTGCGAGGCCGGGCGCGAGCCCGAGCTGCTGCCGCGCCTGCTCTGCGTCTCGGCCCGGCTGCAGGTGGTGGCGCAGGAGTTCGAACGCGCGGCCGAGCTGCTGCAGCGCGCCGGCAGCCTGCTGGCCGCGCAGACCGTGCCCGACCCGCTGAGCCAGGGCCTGCTGCTCGGCGCCCTGGGTCAGCTGACCCTGCTGCAGGGCGAGCCCGAACGCGCACTGGGCTACGCGCGCCAGGCCCTGCCTCTGTACCGCGCCATGGGCTACCGCGGGCCCTGGGTGCAGGTGTATGCGGCCCAGGCCATCGCGCTGCGCAGCTTGGGCCGGCAGGCGGAGCGGCGCGCGGTCCTGCTCGAAGGCATCACCGAATCTTGCGCGCAGCGGCGCTGGAGCGAGGCTGCCAACCTGGCCACGGGCCTCATCGACATGGCGCTCGAGCAGGGCGATCTGCCGGCGGCCTGGGCGGCGCTGGAGCAGGGCGAGGCGCTGGCGGCCCAGGCCGACCAGGACCCGGCCACGCCCTGCCACCGCATCCTGCGCTTCAGCCGGGCGCGCTGCCTGGCGCAGGCCGGCCAGGCCGAGGCCGCCTGCGCGCTGGTTGAGCCGGTGCTGGACGACGCGCTGCGCTTCGGCGGCCCGACCGAGCTGCTGCGCCGCCTGGACGATCTGGCCGATTGGCAGGCGCAGTCGGGTCGCGGCGCCGCGGCCCTGACCCACAGCCGGCGCGCGCACGCGATGCGCCTGCACATGGCGCGCGAGGCGCAGGAGCGCAGCGGCCTGGCCCTGCGCCAGCAGGTGGAGTTGGAGCACACCGAGCGCGAGCGCCAATGGCACCGCCAGCGCGCCGACGAGGCCGCGCGCCAGAGCGCCGCCCTGCAGGAAGCGCTGGACCAGCTGCAGGCCCTGCAGGAGGAATTGGCCCGCTACAGCCGCGCCGCCAGCCTGGGCCCGCTGCTGGCCGGCGTGGCCCACGAGCTCAACACCCCGCTGGGCACCGCGCTCACCGCGCTCTCGCACGCCGGCATGCTGGCGCAGGAGCTGATGGCCTGGATCGAGGCCGAGCGCCTGCAGCGGCCGCGTCTGCTGGCGCGCCTGGGCGAGCTGGCCGAGGCCCAGGCCCTGGCCCGGCGCGGCCTGGAGCGCGCGCTGGCTCTGACGGCCAGCTACCGCCCGGCCCGCCACGACGGCGCCGCCGGCGCGCCCCTGGCCGCGCTGGTGGAGCGGGCCTGGGCGCGCGCGCTCTCACCCACCAGCTGCCTGCGCCTGCAGCTGCAGGACGGCGTAGGCGCGCCGCTGTGGCCAAGCCAGGCGCTGGAGGAGGTGCTGGTGCAGCTGTTCCAGAACGTCGAGCGCCATGCCTATGCGCCGGGCGAGCCCGGCCTGGTGCGCGTGCAGGCCGCCGCCCAGCCCACCGCGCATGCCCTGCTGGCGGTCGAGGACCTGGGCTGCGGCATCGCCCCCGATCTGTTGCCTCATGTGTTCGAGCCCTACGTCAGCACCCAGTTCGGGCGCGGCCGCAGCGGCCTGGGCCTCTTCATCGCCGAAGCCGCGGTGCGCCAGCAGCTGGGCGGTCGCCTGCGCGTGCACAGCCGGCCGGGGCAGGGCACGCGCTTCGAGATCGAGTGCCCGCTCGGCGCGGCTGCGGCGGACTGATCAGGCGCTTGCCAAGGCCTTGTGCAAGGCCGCCTGGTTCAGCCAGGCGCGCAGGCGCAGGCGGATGCCTTCCTGTTCGGCGGCCAGTGCCGCATTGCGGGCCTGCAGCCAGTCGGCGCGGGCAATCGCGCCCACTTCGAAGCGCAGCTGCGCCAGCTGGGCGGTGCGGCGGGCTTCCTGCAGGCGCGCGGCATTGGCCTGTTCCTGGGCCTGCAGCTCGCGCTCCTCGGCAGCCAGGCCTTCCACCTCCACCAGGGCCTTGTGCAGGCTGTCGCGCAGGGCCAGGGCGCTGCTTTCCACCTCGGTCAGCGCGCCCTGGCGCTGCAGTTCCAGGCGGCGCCAGTCCACCAGGGGCACCACCAGGTTCGCGGCCAGGCTGGCCAGCGGGTTGCGCAGCCAGTCGCCGGCGTCGCTGCCGCCGGTGCCCAGGCCCAGGGTGAAGCTCAGGCGTGGGTAGCGCGCGGCCTCGCTACTGCGCTGGCGCGCCAGCGCGGCGTCCACGGCCAGGCGGGCGCGCTGCACGTCGGGGCGGCGGGCCAGGGCCTGTTCGGGGGCCGGCGGCAGCCAGCGCGGAGGGGCGGCGTCGGGCAGGCGGGCGGTGGCGGGCAGGGCGGGCTCGGTCTGATCAAGCAGCAGGCCCAGGGCCAGGCGGTGCTGGCTGCGTTCGCGCTCCAACTGGGCCTGGCGCGAGCGCAGGGCCTGCAGGGTGGCGGCGTTCTTGTCCACCTCGATGGGCAGCAGCTTTCCTTCGCGCACGCGCTGGCGCGTCAGCTCCACCACCTGCTCGGCGCCCTGCAGTTGCTCGGCAATCAGGGGCTCTTCGAGTGCCAGCGCGGCCAGGCTCCAGTAGCGCTCGGCCACCTGGGCGCGGATCAGCAGCTTGGCGGCGGCGATGTCGGTGCGCGCGCTTTCAGCCTCGGCCAGTTGGGCCCGCTCGGCCTGGGCCAGGCGCTGCCACAGATCCAGCTCGTAGCCCAGGCCGGCGCTCAGGCCGTAGCTGCGCGAAGTCGGGCCGTGCTCGATCAGGCGCGAGCGCGAGGCGTCCAGGCTCAGGCTGGGCGTGGGCTGGCGATCCAGCGCGGCGCCTTGGGTCTGCAGCTCGGCGCGGCGCCAGCGCAGCACGGCCTGGGCGATGTCGCGGTTGGCGGCCAGAGCCTGCGCCTGCAGCTGCGTCAGCGCGGGGTCGATCAGGCCGGCCCAGTCCGCCGGGGCCGCCTGACCTTCGAACTGCTGCCATTGCGCCGGCATGGCGGTGCTGGCCTGCGGGGCGGCGGGCGGGGTGATGCTGCAGGCGCTGAGAGCCAGCGCCGCAGCCGCGGCGATCAAGTGCTTGTTCATGTTCTTACTCCCGGGCCAGGGCATCGACAGGGCTGAGTGCCGCTGCACGTCTTGCCGGCAAGGTGCCAAAGATCAGGCCAACCAGGCTGGAGACCGCGAAGGCCACGCCCAGCGCCGCCCAGCTCACCTCCACCTTCAGGTCGCTCTGCGCGGCGTTGATGCCCTGCGCGCCCAGCCAGCTCAGCAGCACGCCCACCAGGCCGCCCAGGCAGCACAGCAGCACGGCCTCGACGAGGAACTGCAGGCGCACATCGCGCTGGCGTGCGCCCACGGCCATGCGGATGCCGATCTCGCGGGTGCGCTCGCTCACCGACACCAGCATGATGTTCATCACGCCCACGCCACCCACCAGCAGGGAGATGGCGCCCACGCCGGCAAACAGCAGCGCCATCGCGCCGGTGACCTGCTGGAACTTCTGGAACTCCTCTTCCGCGCTCCAGGTGCCGAAGTCTTGGGCGCCGTGCAGCGCGCGCATGCGGTACTCGATGTGGCGCAGCACCTCGGCCGGCGGCACCGTGAAGTCGAGCAGCACGTTGAACTGGTCGGCGTCGGTGCGCAGGTCCAGCTTGCGGGCAAAGGCGGTGTGCGGCACGAACACCTGGCCGAGCCAGGAGCCGAAGTTCACCAGGCCGCCGGTGTCGGGTTTGACGACGCCAATGATGGTGACGGGCAGGGCCACGCCCACGGGTGGTGGTGTCATCGGCCCGCCCTGGGCCACCGCGGCCATCGGGTCGCCGCCCATGCCGGCCATGGGGTTGATGAGCAGGGTGCGGCCCACCGGGTTCTCGCCCGGCTTGAAGAGGTTGTTGCGCGCCTTCTCGTCGATCAGCGCCACCTGGGCCGCGCTGTTGAAGTCGTGCGGCTGGAAGACGCGGCCGGCGTCGAGCTTGAGCTTGCGCATCGCCAGGGTGTCGGCCTCGGCGCCGAGCACGGTGACCATGCTGTCGCGCGCGCCGTGGCGCGCCGTCATCTGCGCCTCGCGTTCGGTGGTGACGGCCTTGACGCCGTTGAGCGCCCGGATGGAGGCCATGTCCGACGCCGTGAAGGCCTTGGCCTGCTGGCCCGGCGGCAGATTGGGGTTGCCGCGCCAGACCATGATGCGGCCGGACATGAAGCCGCTGACGTCCTTTTCGATGCTGCCGCGCGCCGCGGTGGTCAGCGCCAGGATGGACACCACGGCGGCGATGCCGATGCTGATGCCCAGCATGGAGAGCGCGGTGCGCAGGCGGTTGCCCTTGAGCGACTGCACGCCCGAGGCGAAGGCCTCGCGCCACTGCGCCTGCAGGCGCCGCCACCACGAGGCCGGCGGCAGCGGCTGGCTGTCCTCGGTCTGTGGCGGCTGGTGCGTGGCGGGGGTGCCGTTGTCGCGGATCACCTTGCCGTCCTTCAGCTCGATGACGCGGCGCGCATGCGCGGCGACCTGATGGTCGTGCGTGACGAGGATGATGGTGTGGCCGCGCTCGTTCAGCTCGCGCAGCAGCTTGAGCATCTCGGCGCCGGAGGCGGAGTCGAGCGCGCCGGTGGGTTCGTCGGCCAGGATGATCTGGCCGCCATTCATCAGCGAGCGGGCGATGGAGACGCGCTGCTGCTGCCCGCCTGACAGCTCGTTGGGCTTGTGGTGCAGACGCTCGCCCAGGCCCAGGCGTTCCAGCAGGGCCTGCGCGCGGCTGCTGCGCTCGGCCTGGCTGGCGCCGGCATACACGGCGGGCAGGGCAGCGTTGGCGCGGGCATCCAGATGCGGCAGCAGGTGGTAGCGCTGGAAGATGAAGCCGAAGCGCTCTCGCCGCAGCGCGGCCAGCTCATCGGGGCCGAAGTGGCTGGCGTCCTGACCGTCGATGAGGAACTGGCCCTCGGTCGGGTTGTCCAGGCAGCCCAGCACGTTCATCAGCGTGCTCTTGCCCGAGCCGGATTGGCCGATCACGGCCACGAACTCGCCCGCTTCGATGGCCAGGGTCACGCCGTCGAGCGCGCGCACCTCGATGTCGCCGAGCTTGTAGTGGCGGCCGATGGCGCGCAGCTCGATCAGCGGCGGGGCCGTGCGGCGGCCGTGCTCCGGCGCGTGCGCGGCGGAGGGCACCAGAAGATCGCGTGCCATGTCAGCTCTTCGCGGCGGCACTGGCAGCGGCGCTGGCGGCCGATTCCGGCGGCGGCGGGGCCAGCAGCACCTTCTCGCCCACCTTCAGGCCGTCGAGCACCTGCACGCGGCCACCGTCCTGCAGACCGGTGCGGATCTTGCGCTCCTTGTGCTGAGGGGTCTTCTTGGCGTCCTTGCCGTCCTTGGCCGGGGCTTCCAGCACCTGCACGGCGAAGCGGCCTTCGTCGTCGCGGGCGCCCAGCGCCACCACGGGAATGGCCAGCACCTGCTTGGCGCTGCCGGTCTCGATGTTGACCTGCACCGTCATGTCGGACAGCAGCTTGCGCTCCTTGTTCGGCACCTCGAACAGCACGTTGTAGAAGACCGCGTTGCCGGCGCGCTCGGGCACCGGCTGGATGACGCGCACCGTGCCTTCGAAGCGCTGCGCCTCGCCGGACAAGGTGACGAAGCGCGCCTTCTGGCCCACCTTGACGCTCCCAATGTCGGCCTCGGGCACGCGGGTGCGCACGGTGATCTCGTCCATGTTCGCCAGCGTCACCATCACCGGGGTGATCTGGATGGCGATGACGGTCTGGCCTTCCTGCACCGGCAGGTTCACCACCGTGCCATCCATCGGCGCGGTGATGGAGGTGTGACCCAGCGAGAGCCGGCGCTTGTCCAGTTCCGCCTGCAGGCGTTTGAGGCTGGCGGTTTGGCCGCGCAGGTCGGCCTCGAGCTTGGTCAGCTCCACCTCGGCGCGCTCGGCCTCGGTGGCGGCGGTGGCCTCGCCCTTGAGCAGGCGGCGCTGGCGCTCCACTTCGGCGCGGGTCAGCTTCAGCTCGGCCTGACGCGCCTCGATCAACGCGGCCTGCTGGGCCACCGCCGCTTCGGCCTGCGCCACCTCGCTGCGCGCCAGCTCGGGGTCCAGGCTGACCAGCAGCTCGCCCTTCTTCACCTGCTGGCCCAGCTGCACATGGATCTTCTGCACCTGGCCGCTGACCTGCGCGCCCACATCCACCTTGACGCGCGGCTGCAGCACACCGGCGGCCTGCACGGTCTGGGTGATGTCGGCCAGCGCGGCCGCACCGCTGGGCGGCGGCTCGGGTGGCGCGGGCGGGTTCAGCGTGCGGTAGCCGGCGTAGGCACCGCCGGCCATCAGCACCAGGGCGATGCGCATGGGCCAGGTCTTGAGGGAGAGGCGCTGGCGCCAGGTCTTGTTCTGAGTGGCCATGGGTGGGAGCAGAAGGAGTGATGGACAGCGGGGGCGGAATGTAGCGAGCCGCCCAGCCTGAGCAGCTCCTTCTTGCGACGGGCTGCAGCCCTGCACGACCGAATGCGCGCCGCGAGCCGACAGGCCGATGCATCGGGGCTCAGGGGCTCAGCAACTCCACCAACCTTTGCGCCGCCCGCCCTAGCGGCTTGTCCAGCCGCTGCACCAGCCAGGGTGTGAAGCGGTAGCGCGAGCCGCCCTCGTAGGGCAGCTCGGCGAGTTCACCGCGCGCCAGCTGCTCGTCCACCAGGTAGCGCGGCATCCAGCCAAAGCCCATGCCCATCAGCAGGGCCTGGCGCTTGGCCACGAAGCCGGAGAGAAAGAACACGCGCTCGCCGCCGAACATCTGGCGGTCTTCGTTGCCGGCGCCGCTGTTCTTGTCCGAGCTGCGCACGGTGAGCTCCACATGGGCGTGCAGATCGGCCAGCCGGGCCGGGCGCCCCAGCTGCAACAGCGGGTGCTGCGGGGCCACGCAGAGCAGGCATTCCAGCTCGGGCAAGGCCAGTGCGCGGCACTGTGCGTGGGGGCGGTAGTCCTTGGCGATCATCAGGTCCGCGCCTTCCTGCTCGAAGCAGCGCTGCACGCCGCCCAGGAACTCGATCTTGAGCTGCACGCGTGTCGGCACGCCTTCATCAGCCAAGGTCTTCAGTGCTTGCAGGCTGTCCGCCAGGGGCAGGATGCCGTCCACCACCAGCAGCAGGCGTGCCTCCCAGCCACTGGCCAGCTGCTGGGCCAGGGCGTCGAGCTGGTGGGCCTGCTGCAGCAGGCGGCGGCCTTCCGCCAGCACGGCCTCGCCTTCGGGCGTCAGGCGCAGGCGGTAGCCGCTGCGGTCGATCAGGCTCAGGCCCAGCTGCTCCTCCAGGCGCTTGACCTGGTAGCTCACCGCCGAGCTGACCTTGTGCAAGGCCTGCGCCGCGCCGGCCACGCTGCCGGTTCGCACCAGGGCGTCCAGCGCCGCCAAACCCTCCAAATCCCACCGCATGTTCTAAATTTCGGAAATTGATTCGCAAAGAAATTCGCTTTTCCAGAATTTAAGGCCTTAGAAGAATCAGGGTCATTCGCTTCTTCCCTGGGTCTTGCGATGAGCACCTTCAACCCCTGCGGCCTGCGCGGCATCGAGTTCACCGAGTTCTGCGGTCCGGATCTGGACCACCTCGAATCCCTGTTCTGGGCCTTCGGCTTTTCCAAGCTGCGTCGCCACCCGGAAAAGGCGATCCACTACTTCCGCCAGAACGACATCCACTTCCTGCTCAATGGCGAGCGCGGCGGCCACTCGGCCGAGTTCGCCAAGCGCCACGGCCCGTCCATCAGCGCCATGGGCTGGCGCTGTGACGACGCCCAAGCCGCGCTGCAGGCGGCGGTGGCGCGCGGTGCGGTGGCCGTGCCGGCCGAGATGAAGGACCACCCTTGGCCCGCGGTGTGGGGCATTGGCGAGAGCCTGATCTATTTCATCGAGACCCCAAGCACAGGCCAGCCCTCGGTCTACGAGCGTGAGTTCGTGGCGCTGGACCAGCCGCTGATCCAGGTCGACAAGGGCTTCAAGGTGGTGGACCACCTGACCAACAACGTGCCCCCGGGCGAGCAGCAGCGCTGGGCCGAGTTTTACAAGGGCATCTTCGGCTTCACCGAGGTGCGCTACTTCGACATCCAGGGCGTCAAGACCGGCCTGACCAGCTACGCGCTGCGCTCGCCGGACGGCAGCTTCTGCATCCCCATCAACCAGCCCAAGGACGACAAGGACCAGATCGCCGAGTACCTGCGCGAATACCGGGGCCCGGGCGTGCAGCACCTGGCCTTCCTGACGGACGACATCCTGGCCTCGCTGGATGCCCTGGAGGGCAGCCCGATCGAAACGCTCGACATCGACCCCGACTACTACCGCGAGGTGTTCGAGCGCGTGCCCGGCGTGCGCGAGGACCACGCCCGCATCCAGCAGCACCAGGTGCTGGTGGATGGCGACGAGGGCGGCTACCTGCTGCAGATCTTCACCAAGAACCTGATCGGGCCGATCTTCATCGAGATCATCCAGCGCGCCGACCACCTGGGCTTTGGCGAGGGCAACTTCGGCGCGCTGTTCCGATCTTTGGAGAAGGATCAGGAAAAGCGAGGAGTTCTGTGATGTTGCAAGGCATTCACCACGCCGCCTACCGCTGCCGCGACGCGCAGGAAACCGTGGCCTTCTACAAGCAGGCGCTAGACATGGACCTGCTGCTGGCGATTTCCGAAGACCGCGTGCCCAGCACCAAGGCGCCGGACCCCTATATGCACATCTTTCTGGACGCCGGCCGCGGCAATGTGCTGGCCTTCTTCGAGTTGCCCAACAGCCCGGCCATGGGGCGTGACGAAGCCACGCCGGCCTGGGTGCAGCACATCGCCTTCCAGGTGGCGGACCTGGACGCGCTGGCCCAGGCCAAGACGAAGCTGGAGGCGATGGGCCTGGACGTGGTGGGCCCTACCAACCACGCCATCTTTCAGTCCATCTACTTCCACGACCCCAACGGCCACCGCATCGAACTGGCGGCCAATACCGTCAAGCCGGGCGATCTGGAGCGCCTGCGCGAGGTGGCGCCAGCCATGATGGAGGAGTGGGGGCGGACCAAGCGCACGGTGAAGCAGGCGGCCTGGCTGCACGAGCAGGAGTTCGCTCAGGCGAAGTGAGCGGGCGTGAGTGCCTCCTGGTCCAGAAAGCGGCCACAGCGGCGCAACAAGGGCAGCAGCTCCGTGTCGGCCAGCGCGCAGCCGGTGGTGCCCGGGTCGGCCTGCTGCTGCTTGTCGGCCCATTCCGGCGCATGTCCGTCGCCGGCCTCCAGCAAGTCGGCCAGGGCGCGGTAGCCGGGGACCCAGGCCTGCGCCTGTGGGAACAGCTCGCGCAGCCGGCGCAGGATGTCCAACCCGGCGTAGTCCAAATCACCGAAAAAGCACACCGGCAGCTCCGCCCGCTCGAACAGCCAGCGCTGCACCAGGCCCAGCTGCGGCGCCGTGCTGCCGGCGCGCAGATAGAGCCGGCAGCCGGCCGGCTCGCGCAAGCGCCGGGCGCTGCCCTTGAAGCCGGCGGCGTAGAGCAGCAGGGCGTGCTGCCAGGCCGCACCGCGCGCATCGGCCAGGGCCTCGAAGCTGGTCAGGTTCTCAACGAACAGCGCGTACTCGACGCGCGCCGGGCAGTCGATCAGCAGCTGGATTGGCGCCTCGCTGAACTGGCCGGGCTGGGCGCCGAGCAGAAGCAGCAGTTCCTCGCGCGCGTCCAGCAGCTTGGAGCGCCCCTGGAACACGCGTGCGGACAGTTCGCGCAAGGGCATGCGCTGGGCACTCTGGCAGATTTGCGCCAGCTGCTGCAAGCTGTCCCAGGCGTGTTCGGGAGGCAGTGGCTGCAGCGCCGCCAGCGGATTGCGTGCCAGGTACTGGCGCAGGGCCTCGGGCGCGCCGCGTTCCTGCAGCAGGGCCTGCCAGCGCGCTGCCCAGCGGCTGGCCTGGGGCTGGTAGCCCGCCCAGGCGGCCAGGGCGTCGAAATCTTGCAGCGCCAGCTGCGGCTTGCGCTCGGCCAGGTCGGCAAATTCGCGCGCTGGCGCGAGCTGCAGCCGCCACCAGCCGCGTCGCTCCAGTTCCTGCAGCTGCAGCCACCAGCGCGCGCGCTCCTCGGCATCGGTATGGCCGTGCAGCTCCGGCGCCATGCGGGCGTCGAGCCGCAGGCGCGCCGCCGGCTTGCCCTCGGCCTTGGCCAGCAGCGCCAACGCAATGCGGCGCTGGAAGGGGCTGGGGGTCTCAGTCATTGGCGGCCTCGAAGGCCGCCCGGGCGGCGCTGCGGGCCTGCTCGGCATGCTGTTCCCACAGCGCCGCCAGGGCCTGGCGGTGCAGGGTCTTCTCCTGCGCCTCGCTGACGAACAGGGTCTGACCCTCGCGTTCGGCGCGCAGTTTGGAGAACGTGTACTCCTGGTCGAACTCGGGCTTGACGGCGCCGGACTTGGCGGTGGGCATGGCCACGATGAGCTGCAGGCCCAGGGTCTGCGAAAGAAAGCGCAGCACGGCGCGTGAGCGCGCCTCGTCCATCTTCGAAAAGGCTTCGTCGCTGAGCATCAGGCGCAGTGCCGGGGCCTCGCGGCGTTCGCGCCCGAAGTGCCCCAGCGCATGCGCCAGCACGGCGGCGCGCACCACGTAGAAGGGCGTTTCCAGCTCGCCGCCCGAGCCGGTGCCCCAGGTGGAAAGCCGCGTGCTGCCCACCGCGTTGCTGCGCACGATGTCGTAGCGGCGGTAGTTGCGGAAGTCGGCCAGCTCCTTGAGCGAGCGTTCGCTGGCGCCCTGGTCGTTGGCCAGCAGCAGGCGCCGCAGTTCGGCGGCGGTGGCGCGTTGCTCATCCGTCAGCTGCTCGGCCTCGAAGATCGAGCTGCGCCCGTGTTCCAGCCCATCCACGCAGGCCTCGACGGCCTCGAAGAACTCGTACACCTTTTGCAGCCGCGGCACCCAGTCCCATTCGAGCTTGAAGCGGTCGGTGCCGAACTGGATCTCGCTTAGGTGCCGGTTCAGGCGCTGCAGGGTGGCCGCGCCCTGGCGCACGTCGTCGCGCAGCTTGAAGCAGAAATTGCTGGTGAACACATGGTTGAACTGCTGCTCTGCATCGCGCAGCTGGCGGGTGTTGTCGGCCAGGCCCAGGCCGCGCTGACGCTCGATCTGCTGCGCGCAGGCGCGCAGCGCCAGGAACACCGGCGGCAGCAGTTCTTCCAGGCGTTCGTAGCTGCGCGGCGGGTCGCTCCAGGCAAAGCGCTCGGTATCGTCACGCGCGCCGCTCAGGTAGGCGCCGACCGCCTGGGCCAGCGCCACCATCTGCGGGCGCAGCCGGCCCTGCAGCACATTGATGCGCTCGCGCAGCGCGGCCGCGCTGGCTTCCAGCGCCAGGGCCTGGGCTTCAGCCAACAGCTGCGCGCCGCTGGCCAGCTCGGGCAGGGCGGCGGCATAGCGCTCGATCCAGCGCTGGGCGCTGGCGGCATCGGCCTCGCGCTGCGGCAGCTCGGCGCCCAGGCGTTCGGCGCGTTCGCGCTGCGTGGCCAGTTCGCTGTGCAAGGCGCCTTGCTCGCGCAGGGCCCCCTCTAACTCAGCGCGCAGCTGCTGCTGGGCCTGCTTCTGCAAGGCCTGCTGATCGAGCAGGGCTTGCACATCGCTCAGGTCCAGGGTGCGCAGGGCCTGGCTGGCATGGGCGTGCTGCAGCTGGCTTTCCAGCACCGCCAGTAGCAGGGGCGTGAGCGGCGTGAAGACAGCGCCGGCAAACATCTGCGCCACGGCGCGCAGCGACTGGGCCAGCGCGCGGTCGGCCCGCAGGGCGGCGTCCAGGCGCTCCAGTTCGGCCTCGCACCAGGCACGGCGGCGCTGGCGGGCCGCCGCGCCAAAGGCCAGCTCGGTGTCGGGCAGCTGGCAGCTGAACATGCCGTAGCCGCGGCTGCCCAGGCCGGCCTTCATCAGGCCTTGGGGCGTGCGGGCCAGTTCGTCCTCGCTCTCGACCTTGCGCACCCGGCCGTACTGCGCCAGCAGGAAGGCGTTAGCCACCGGGTGGCTGCACTGCAGCTCGTGCAGCACGGCGCGGGCTTCCAGGCTGCGGCCCTCGGTGTCTTCCAGCGCCTTGCGGCCCTGCACCACCTTGGGCGAGCGCTGCGGAAAGGCCTGCTTGACGAGACGCGCGGCGCGCGCCTCACAGCCGGCCTCGACGATCAGCGCAAAGCGGTCGCCGCCCATATAGGCCTCGATGGGCCCCTGCCACTCGCTGCCGGGCCGGGGCTGCACCAGCTGCGCCAGCAGATGCGGGTGTGCCTGCGGCAGCGCCTGTTCGATCAAGGCCAGCGCCTGGTGCGCTTCGCGCGGCCCGGGCGCGCGGCCGGCCTGCAGCTGGCTCAGTTCCTGGGCGCGCTGTTCGCGTTCGACGGTGTGAAGCTGCACACGCTGCGCCACGGCGGCCTGGGTCTGTACCAGGCCGTCCTGCAGCGCGACGCGAATGCCGGCTTCCAGCTCCGCCAGCGCCTGGTCAAAGTCCTCCAGCTCGAAGGCCGGCAGCTCTTGGTCCAGCTGGGCGGGGCGGCGGTAGGCCTGGCGCAGCGCCGCCCAGGGCTTCAGCACCGCTTGGGCGGCGGGGCGCAGCGCCTGAACGGCGGCCTGCAGCTCGGGCACCGAGCCCAGCTCCAGCGCCAGCAATTGCTGCAGCTGCGCCACCATGCCCTCCAGCCCATGGACGGCGGCCTGCACATGCGACCAATGCAGACGAAAGGCGTCGGCCTGCACCTCGATCTGGTGCTCCAGGCGCTGCTTCTCGCGCGCCACCTCGTGGCCGGCCAGCTGGGTCTGCAGCAGCAGGGCCTGCTGCTGCAGCTGCTCCTCGCGGGCGCGCAGCGAATCGAGCTGCCGGGCCAATTGCCCATCGCCCCGGCTCAGGCGTTCGACGTGGCGCTGCGCCACGCCCAACTCGTCCGCGCAGTCCTGCCGCGCACGCAGGGCCTGGGCCAGCTGGCTCAGCACAAAGCGGCGCGCCTCGTCCAGCAGCTCCTGGGCGCATTCCTGAGCGTGTTCCAGGCGTTCCAGGTTCAGGGCCAGGCGCTCGGCCTCGGCCTTCAGGCCGGCGATGGCGCGCATCAGCTCGCGCATGCGGTCGAGGTCGCGGCTGAAATCGTGCGGCTCCAGGATTTCGTCGCGCACCAGCTCGTTGACGTTGCCCAGTTCCTTGTAGGCCATGGCCTTGACCAGGGACTTGGCGGCGCGCGTGGCTTCCATCTCGCCCACGGCGGTCTTGCCCATCAGCGCGCCGTACAGATGCTGCAAATAGCTGTCCTTGGCCTCGAAGCGCTGCACGCCCTGCGGCCCCAACTGCAGGCGGTGCTGCAATTGCACATACAGCTCTTTCAGCGGCAGCGGCGCCACGGCCTCGGCCTGCGCCGGGTCTTGCGCAAGATGGGCCAGCGCCAGCGGCCTGCGCAGCAGGAAGAACAGCGGGCTGCGCAGCAGCTTGGCGGCGCGGCCCTCTGCCTCGGCCTCCACCCCCACCAGGGCGCTGAAGGGTTCCGCCTTTTCCTCGCCCTGCGGCTCGAACACCAGCGCGCAGTAGCTGGTGCTGCGGCGGCGCAGGAACACGCCATCGGCCTGCTGGCCCAGCGCATAGGCGGCCAAGGTGCGCGGCTCCTTGCCACCGCGCCGGCCCTGGGTCGATTCGTCCTGGCCGACGTTGAACTGCACCAGATGCTGGTGGGCGGCGGTCAGCAGGGTCTGGATGGCGTCCAGCAGGGTGGACTTGCCCGAGCCGGACTCACCGGTCAGCAGCACGCGCTCGGCCAGCGGCCATTCGCGGTCCTCCAGCCCGCCCCAGTGCCAGGTGATGAGCTTGGCAATCCTCATCGGGCCACCTGGCGCAAGGCGTCTTCCAGCGCCTCGTCGCTGACAAAGCTCAGCACCGGGCGCAGCACCGCCAGGCCCATCTCCATCTGGCCGGCGCTCTCGTCCTCTACGAAGTGCAGCAGGCGCTGCTTGCGCAGTTCGCGCAGCAGGTTCAGGCGTTCGGTCGCCGAGCTGGGCAGGCGGTGCGCCAGCAGGGTCACCAGGGTCTGTGAGAGCTCTTCCAAGCTCAGCGCCAGGCGCTCATCCACCAGAGCGCGGCGGCCGGTCAGGGCCTCGGTGTACAGAAAGCGCAGGGCCAGCGCGCTGGCCACGAAGTCGCGCGAGAGGCGGGCGCGCAATCGCTTGACGCCGTCCTCCTCGTCGGCCCCGCCGGCCTCGCCCGGCGGGTAGAGGCGGAACAGGCGCGCGTCCAGGTCATGGATCAGCACAAAGCCCATGCAGGCAAACCATTCGCGCAGCAGGGCTTCGACGCGCACCAGCTCGTCATACAGCGCGGCCTCGGGGCGCGAGTGCTCCCGCCAGACCACGCCGGCCGCGAGCAGGCGCCCGCACAGCTCAGCAAAGCGGCCGGGCTGCAGTGCGCCGCCGCTCTCGTCGGCCAGGCGTTGTTCCAGCCAGTGGTGCAGGGATTGCAGCTGCATGGGTCGTGGATCAGGGGGGCTTCAGGCTCAACAGGTAGTCGTCGGCGTCGAAGTAGGGCGTCTGCAGGCGGGTGCCGCTGCGCCGGGCGTCCAGCAGCTCGCGCCCCTCGGCCGAGCGCGCCGCGCCCACGGCGTGCAGCAGCTGCAAGGCATCGCCCGCATGGCGCAGCGGCAGCTCGGACAGGCGCAGCGTTCCGTTCAGCGCCAGCAGCTGCGGCAGCATGGTGCTCAGCAGGGCCTGGTCGCTGAGCGCGAAGGCTTCCGACTCGGCGCGGCGCAGCAGAGCGTCGAGCCGGCTGGCCGAGTCGACCCGGGCCGGCGGCAGGGCCGCGGCGGCCTCGGGTTCGCGCGGGCTCCAGCGCAGCGTGCCGCCCAGCAGGCGCAGCTCGCTCGGCGCAAGGCGCCGCGCCAAGGCGTCCAGCAGGGCCTGGCGCTGCGGCTCCTCGCGCTCCTTCAGCCAGGCCAGGCTGCGGCCGAGCGCCGAATCGGCACCGTAGTCCAGCGAGAGCGCCTGGCGCAGCAGGCTGGTGAAGCGGCGCACGTAGTTGTGCATCTCGGCGCGCAGCATCGGCAGCTTCAGGTTGCAGGCCGCTTCGACCATGGCCTCGATGCGGTCGGCCAGCCAGAGCAGCGCGCTGCGGCCCTGCAGCTCGGCCTCCAGCCAGGGGGCACGCTGCAGCAGATAGGCGTCCGTCTGCTGCCGCTCGGCGAGGGAGAGCTCACGCAGGGCCTGCACGGCCTCGGCAATGGCGCCGCGATGGCGCTCGGCCGAATCGGCCACCAGGCGCACCGCGTACTCGCGTGCGAAACGGGTCTCGATGAATTCGTTGAACTCGCTCCAGGCCAGCTTCTGCTCCAGGGCCTCGCGGGTCAGGTGCTGGATCAGCGATCGGAAGTACTCGATGTCGTCCTGCAGGTCCTGCACCACGCGGGCGGCGAACTCATGCGCGTCGAGCAGTTCATCGACATCGCGCGTGGCCTGAAAGGCCGCCAGGGCCTTGCGTGCCGAGCGCATATTGCGCTGTCGCGTCTTGGCACGCGAATCGTCCAGCTGCGCCAGGGTTTCGCTGAAGGCGCGGCCGGCGCGCGTCAGCTTCAGCGTCGGCTGCAGGTCAATCGGGTCGCGATAGTCCTCCAGCCAGCCATGGTCTTTGAGCTTGCGCAGCAGCTCGCTGGCGTAGCTGCGCTCCTCCTGCGCCGGTACGGCGGCACCCGGTTCGAAGGCCAGCGCGCGCAGCTCGGGCTGGGCCAGGCATTGCTGGATCAGCTCCAGCACCCGCTCGCGCGTCAGCACCTGGGCGTAGTCGGCCTGGGCGCCGTGCACGGACTCATGCAGACGCCGCAGCACGGCGGCACAAAGTTCGCGGTTGTCGTGCGTGAGCGGGCGAAAGAACTGTTCGCGCGGGGGGATGAAGAACTGCATCGCCGCGCTCGGTCGAACGGAGTCAGGCGACCAGCTGTCGCAGGCCATCGCGCAGCCGGCAGAAGCTGGGGGACTGGTTGCGCTCGACATCCATCAGCGGCCCGATGGCGGCGGCCCAATCGTGTTTCAGCTGTCCGGGCAAGGGCCAGCCCGCCTTCTTGAGCGCAACGGATCCTGCAGGATGGATGGCGTCGGCCAGGCGTTCCCAGGTGCCGCAGACACCGTCCTGATCATAGGCAGCCAGGATCTTTCGCTTGGCGCGTGGGAAGGCGCTCAGCAGCGCTGTTCGGTCACCGAAGTACCAAGCCTCGACTTCTTCAACCGCAAGCCGGACCAGTACGGTCGGCGTGGCGCCGCAGGCCTTGGCCACCACCTCCAGCTCCGTTTGGAACTCGCGCCAGGGGCGCTGGTCGCTGTCCAACACGACCAGGACGGCGTCAACGCCTGAGTTCGGCTTGCCGTAGGCCCGCAGGAGGGCCGGCAGCTTGTCCAGCAGGCAGGCCGTGCCGGGGTCTGGCCGCGACTTGAGATTCGGCGGCAGACGACCGATGCCGCGATGGTCGTGAACGCGCCAGCGATGCGGGGCGTCGAACTCGCCGATGAGCTTGGGCAGCAGGATCTCCAGCAGCCTTGCCCCGGAGCTGTCCTCCACCAACACCTCAATGTGCATGGCTCAGTTGGTTTCGAGGTAGTTGCTGTACCAGAGACTGCCCAGCGGCAGGCCTTCGTCGACCAGGTTCTGCACCAGGGCCAGGTCGGAAGCGCGACGGATGGTCGAGAAGCCATCCGCTCCCTTGCCCAGGATCCAGACTTCCTTAGGCGACAGGGCGTCGACGAAGTAGGGCTGGTGCGTGGTGACGAAGATCTGCGGGGTTTGGACCTGGCCGGTGGCATGGCCGCGTAGTTCGCGCGCCAGCGAATCGAGCAGGCCGTGATACAGCCCGTTCTCAGGCTCTTCGATGCAGATGAAGGGTGGCGGCTCCGGGTCTTCCATCAGCAGCAGGTAGGCAAACATCTTCAGCGTGCCGTCCGACATCTGCCCTGCGTAGAAAGGGTCGGCGAAGGCGCCATCGTTGAACTGCAGCAGCACGCGTTTGTCCGGACTCTCGATGTGCCGAATGCTGTGCACGCCGGGGATTTTTTCGGCAATGCGTTTCAAGATCGAGTCGAAGCGTGCGCGGTGTTCGCGCTCCATGTACTGGACCACGTTGCCGATGTTGTCGCCATGGCTGTTGAGGTGCCGCTGCGCCCCGGCCGACGGAATGACCCGCGCCATGTCGGGATTGAAGTACGAGAGGTACCAGCCCTTCAGGAAGTCGCGGAAGCGACGGATGCGCGGGTGCTCTTTCAGTGTGCCCAGTGTGGCAATGCCCAAACGGCGCAGATCGGTGAGATCAACATCTTCCTGGGCGCGATCTTCCTCACCGGTGGCGCCCTCGACCGCCTCTTCGCCTGCCCAAACCGTTCCCTTGCCTTGGTCCAGGCGCAGGAAGGGGAAGGGCCGGCCATGCTTCGAGTTCTTGCGGCGCTGCTTAAGAACCTCGGACTGCACATAGGGCCGTCCGCTGCCATCGACATTGATCGCCAGTTCGTAGGTGATCGGCCGCTCGCCCTTGGCCTCGCGGTAGTAGATCTCGAACTGGATGGGTTCGTCCGTCCCCTGCGAGCGCATGCGCTCAAAGCCGCCGCGCTGCTTCATGTCGCAGGCGGCCTCCACATCGTGGGTCAGGCAGTCGGAGACGAAGCCAAAGGCGTCAAACAGGGTGCTCTTGCCGGCGCCGTTCTTGCCAATCACCACGGTAAACGGGGTCAGGGGCTCGCTGTTCTGCTGGGTCGAGAGCTTGCCCAGCGTCACGTCGCGCAGCGCGCGGTAATTGCGAACCCGAAAACCTTCGATCAGAGCCATGGTGTTCCGCCGTGGGGGATGGGCTGGAGCGTCAGACGTTAAAGTGAAAGATGGCCTTGGAAGTGCCATTGTTACTGGGTCTCGGCGCGGCTTTGCTCATTCCGTAGTCACTTTCGTATACATTTTTCGCGGACATCCCCATTCGGGTGGCCTTACCCGTGTTCACTTGGTCTGCTCCGCCAAGAGACCAAGCACGTCGGTCTCCAGGATCACGCCCAGCTTGCACAGGACCAGCAGGGACGGGTTGCCCACAGCGCGCTCGATCTGACTCACGTAGGTGCGATCCACATCGGCGCTCAGGGCGAGCGCCTCCTGCGACAAGCCACGCTTGCCCCGGAAGTCTTTCATGTTGCGCGCCAAGTCCTGACGCACTTGCTCGTAGTCTCGTCCCATCAACGCCGAGCATGGGCGTCATGAGA
>NZ_JAYRMO010000032.1:23331-58119 GCF_041912635.1 Inhella sp. | reverse complement strand
GGCTGGCGCTCAGGTAGTCAGCCAGTCGTGCTCCCGCACCCAGTACCGCCTTGGTTCGCGCCATGCCGAGCTCCACAGAGTAGGTGGCGCTCATTGTGGGCGAAAATCACCTAACCGAACAGTATTGGGCAAGGCCTGGAGTGCGATGCGCGCACCCTAGCGGCCACGCGCCTCGCCGCCATCCGGCACAGAGGAAGAACCCGGGGTGAGCTTCGTCAGGCGATCTGGAAGAGGAAGCGCAGCGCCTGCGGCAGCGCGGCACGCCAGGCCGCCTCGTTGTGGCCCGCTCCGGCCGTCACTTGCAGTTGCACCGCTGCGCCTTGCGCGCGCTGCAGCGCGGCCATGCGGCGGCACTGCGGTACCAGCTCGGGGCTTTCCTCGCTGCCGGCGTACAGGTAGATGCGCTGGCCGGCCCGCAGGGGCATGAGCTCGGGCAAGTCGAAGGCCGCCGGCGCAACCCAGAACGAAGGCGAGAACACCGCGCCCAGGCCAAACACCTCGCGGTGCCGGTGCATCGCGGCGTGGGTGATCAGCCCGCCCATCGAGCTGCCGACCATGGCCGTCTGCGCGGCGCCGCGCCGGGTGCGCAGGCGCGCGTCGATCTGCGGCTTGACGACCTCGACGATGAAGCGCAGGTAGGCCCAGCCTTCGCCGGCTCCCTGGCGCTCCTGGTTCCAAGGGTTGAGCTCGCGCAGGCGTTGCTCACCGCCATGGTCGATGGCCACCGCAATGGCCTCGAAACCGGTCTGCGCGGCCAGCCGGTCCAGGGTCTCGTCGGCGCCCCATTCGCCGGCGTAGCTCGTCGCCTCGTCGAAGACGTTCTGGCCGTCGTGGAAGTAGATGACCGGGAACTGCCGGCTCGGGTCCAGCAGGTAGCTGGGAGGCAGGTAGACGCGCACGCCGCGCTGCCGCGCCAGGCTCGGCATCTCCCAGGGACCGAGCAGCTGCAGGCGGCTGCGCTCCACCGTGGGCAGGCGGGCTTGCGCCCAGGCTGCACCAGGCGCAAGAGCCAGCAGAGCGCGCCGCTTCATGCTCACAGGCTCTTAGAGCAGCCCGGCGTTCTTCGCCGCGGCTTCGATGCCCTGGTAGTTCTCCACCTTGGTGGGCACGAAGCGGGTGGCGCGCTGCAGCTTGAGGATCTCGTCGGCCTCCGGCGTGCCAGGCTTGAGATTCAGGAAGGCGGCGGCCAGCTTGTCGCGCACGGGTTTTGCCAGCTCGGCGTGCACGCTCCAGTTGTAGTCGTAATAGGGCGGCGTCGTGTAGATCACGCGCACCTCGGCCGGGTCAACCTTCTTGTCGTCGACGAACTTCTGCCAGACCGAGATGTTGAGTGCGCCGCCGGCCACCTTGCCGCTGGCCACGGCGGCGATCGTGGCGTCGTGCGCGCCGCTGTAGGCCACGCGGCGGAAGGCCTTCTCCGGCTCCAGGCCCTGCTGCAGCAGGAAGTGGCGCGGCATCAGGTGGCCGCTGGTACTGCTCTGCGAGCCGAAGCTCAGGTCCTTGCCCTTCAGGTCGGCCAGGGTCTTGACCGCCGGATCGCGGCTGATGAAGACGGAGCGGAACTTCTCGTCCTCTTCGCGCTGCACCAGCGGGATGACCTTGCCACCCGAGCGGCTGTGGGCCTGCACGAAGGTGAAGCCACCGAACCAGGCCAGATCGACCTTGCGGTTCACCAGCGCTTCCACCGCGGCGGCGTAGTCCGTCACTGGAGTGAACTCGACCTTCTGGCCGAGCTGCTTTTCCAAGTAGGCCACCAGGGGTGCGGCCTTGCGTGCCAGCTCGGTGGGCGATTCGTCGGGGATGGCGGTGACGCGGAACACCGCGGTTTGGGCCTGTGCGGCACCCAGGGCCGCCAGCAGGGAGAGGGCAATCAGGTTGCGACGCAGCATCAAGAGCTCCGTAAAGGCAAAGGGGAAAGCCCCGGATTGGAACGCAGGTGTGGCACCCGATGCAGACTGCGCGCATGAACGCCCCCCAACTCCTCGTCCTGCCCGGCAGCTTGCGCCAGGGTTCCTATGCGCACGCCCTGGCCCGCCATGCCGCGGCACGCGCCCCGCAACTCGGTTTCGGCGGAGCCACCGTGTTCGATCTGCGCGCGCTGCAGCTGCCGATCTACGACGGCGACCTCGAGGCCGAGCAGGGCGTGCCCGCCGCTGTGCAGCAGCTGCAGGACGCCATCCAGGCGCACCAGGCCCTGCTGATCGTGACGCCCGAGTACAACTCCTACCCGCCTCCGCTGCTCTTCAACAGCCTGGACTGGCTGAGCCGCCTGAGCGAGAACCGCACCGCCATGAAGCCCACGGCGCTGATGTCCAGCTCGCCCGGACAGTACGGCGGCCTGCGTGCGCTCAACCAGCTGCGCCTGTTCGTGCAGGGCAATTTCCAGATGCTGGTGCAGCCCCAGCAATTCGCGCTGGGCCGGGCCGACCAGGCCTTCGATGCCCAGGGCCAGCTGCAGGACGCGCGCGCCCAAAAGGCGGTGGACGGCGTGCTGCAGGCGCTGGCCGCGCTGACCAATCAGCTGGCGCGCTGATTCTTCACGCTTCGCCCGGCCGCTCCCGGGCAGGCACCGAGCCGGGCGCCCACCCACCCTCGCTATGCTCGACCCCCCTGCGGACGGCTGCTCGCCGTCCGCAGCGCTTTGGAGTTCGCGCATGCACAAGAACGTCTCCGCCAGTGGGCGCGAGGCCCCGTTTCCCGCCGGCCAGACCCTGGTGTCGGTGACCGATCCGCAAGGCCGCATCGTTTACTGCAACCCGGCTTTTGTGCAGCTCAGCGGCCACCCGCGCGAGAGCCTGCTGGGCGCCACCCATGGCCTGCTGCGCCACCCCGACATGCCGCGCCAGGCCTTCGAGGACCTGTGGCGCACGCTGCAATCCGGCCAGCCCTGGAGCGGCATCCTGAAGAACCGGCGGGCCGATGGCGACCACGTCTGGATCCGCCTGAACGCCACGCCGATGCGCCAGGGCGAGCGCATCACCGGCTACCTGGCCGTGGCCACCGAACCCAGCCGCGAATCGGTCGCCCAGTCCGAGCCCCTGTACCGCCGCATGCTGGAAGAACAGCAGCAGGGCCGCACCGTGCATGCGCTGGCCGAAGGCGAGATCCTGCGCGTGGACCTGTGGGGCCGCCTGGGCCGCGCGCTGCGCCCCGGCCTGCGCGGCCAGCTCGCACTCCTGCAAGGCCTGGCCCTGCTGCCCGCACTGGGCTGCGCGCAGGCCTTCGGGCTGATGTCGCTCTGGACCGGGCTGGCCTTGCTGGCCGGCCTGGGTCTGGGGGCGCTGGCCCAGCAGCGCCTGCTGATCGGGCCCTTGGTGCGCGTCACCGACGACGCCAATCGCCTGGCCTCGGGCGACCTCTCCTACAAGGTGGCGGTGGGCGCGCAGGAGCCCATCCTGCACCTGCAGCTGGCGCTGCGCCGGCTTTCGGCCAACGTCCGCGCGGTGGTGATGGACACCCGCGCCGGCATCGACCAGGTGCAGACCGCCGCGCACGAGATCGCCAGCGGCAACCTCGATCTATCCGCCCGCACCGAGTCCCAGGCCGGCAGCCTGGAGGAAACCGCGGCCTCGGTCGCGCAGATCCAGGCCACCGTGCAGCAGACCGCCGACCAGGCCGTGCAGGGCGCCACCCAGGCCGACCGCACCGCCGAACTGGCCGAGCGCAGCGACGCCGCCGTGCACGCGGTGGTCGATTCCGTCAACCAGATCGCCCAGGCCTCGCGCCGCATCGCCGACATCATCCAGGTCGTCGAAGGCGTGGCCTTCCAGACCAACATCCTGGCCTTGAATGCGGCCGTGGAAGCCGCCCGCGCCGGCGAGGCCGGCCGCGGCTTCGCGGTGGTGGCGGCCGAGGTGCGTTCGCTGGCCCAGCGCACCACCACCGCCGCGCGCGAGATCCGCACCCTCATCAACTCCAGCAACGAATGCGTGGACACCGGCACCGGCCGCACCAACGAGGCGCGTGGGCGCATGGAGGAGGTGCTGGGCGCGGTGCAGGGCCTGAAGACCCTGCTCGGCGAGATCCGCCACGCCGCCCAGGAACAGCAGGGCGGCATCCGCCAGATCAACGACGCGGTCGGGCATCTGGACGGCATCACGCAGCAGAACGCGGCGATGGTGGAGCAGATTGCGGCGGCGGCGCAGAGTCTGCAGGGGCAGGTGGATGAGGTGAGTGGGTCGATGCGGCTGTTCCGCTTGCATCCTGGTGATAGGACCGTGGCGGAAGGCTGAGGCTGTTTGCTTGCTCGTTGCAGCCCGTGGGGTCTTCAACCCCACACCCCGACCCGCATTTCTTTGCTGCGCCAAAGAAACGCGGGGCAAAGAAAGGCGCTGAATGCACGCAGCCGGCCTCGGGCCGGCCGCGACTGCACGGCTGGCTCACATGGCTCCACCAGCCCTCCTGGGACTGCGAAAACCTGCCCGCTAAGCTGGCCGGAGTACCGGCCGACTAGACCACCGCAAACCATCGCGGGCTTTCTGCGATGACGGGAGTCCGAATGCGCGCCAAGTCTCCATTTGGCCTCGTGGCTCGGCCCAGTTGGTCGCTGCCAGCAACCTGAGCCACACCCCGAGAGGCATCAGCGCAGCGCCGCAGTGTTGAGTGCCGCCAGCGCTTTCGAGGTGAAGCGATTTGCCGTTCGTCCTTCAAGCAGCGCCCTTGCTGCTATCGGATCAACTCTTCCAAGGGCCAGGGCCATGTGCGCGACCAATCGTTCGGAGCGCCAACCAGAGCTCGATTCAGCCGCAAGGAAGAAGGCTGGCAACACCAGCGCTCGCAGTTCTGCCGAGTCCAGTACGGCGCCAAGAAGGCCGAAAAGGCCATCAAGACGGCGTAGGCCATGAGGCTCAGCAGAAATGATTGCGAGTAGCCGAATCACCTGCTGGCGTGCACCAGCGAGGTCGATGGGGACCAGGGCACGAAGTGGCCAGGCACTCGCGCAGGTGATCCGATTTGGTTCGTCCTGCTCGTACGCAGCCGCGAACGCTTCCATCAGGGCGCTCTTGCGCTCGCGGAGATTGGCAAGTTCCAGCGCAACAGCAGTCAGCGCCTGACATCGATACCAAGGATGGACGATCTTGCGGGCGACAGCAAACGCGGACTTGATGTCCTTCTGCGCGAGGCGGGTTGCCTCCTCACGGCCAGTGACGTCACTGGCTGTGATGCCAGAGATCCAATGTTCGGCTCGCCTTCCCATGCTGTGAATCTAGCAGTGAGAAAAGTTGGCTACCTGCCGTTGCATCGGCGTTGGTAGGCGATGGATCAACGGCGCACCCAATCGCTCTGCTCATGAGGCTTGCAGATGCACAGCACTGCACAGTCAATGAGTGGCGCGCGTTCGGGCTCTATTCATCGCAGAAAGCCCGCGATGGTTTGCGGTGGTCTAGTCGGCCGGTACTCCGGCCAGCTTAGCGGGCAGGTTTTCGCAGTCCCAGGAGGGGTGTGGGAGCCATGTGAACCAGCCGTGCGGTCGCGGCCGGCCCGAGGCCGGCTGCGTGCATTGGCGCCTTTCTTTGCCCCGCGTTTCTTTGGCGCAGCAAAGAAATGCGGGTCGGGGTGTGGGGTTGAAGACCCCACGGGCTGCAGCGAGTTGCCACCATCCCCTGCGACGATGCGTCCATGAGCACCACCCCCCACCCCGCCCTCAACCCCGGCGTCCGCCGCCGCGAAGTCCTCGGCTGGGCGATGTACGACTTCGCCAACTCGGGCTACACCACCGTGGTGCTGACGGCGGTGTTCAGCGCCTACTTCGTCGGCGGCGTGGCGGGTGGGGCGAGCTGGGCCACGTTTGCGTGGACGGCCGCGTTGGCGCTTTCCAGCCTGCTGGCCATGCTGACGCTGCCCGCGCTGGGCGCCTGGGCGGACTTGCGCGGCGCCAAGAAGCCGCTGCTGGCGATCAGCACTGCGGCCTGTGTGCTGGCCACCGCCGCGCTGGCCTGGGTGGGGCCGGGCGATGTGGCGTTGGCGCTGCTGCTGGTCGTGTTCTCCAACCTTTTCTATGCCTGGGGCGAGGCCCTGATTGCGGCCTTTCTGCCCGAGCTGGCGCGGCCCGGCAGCTTCGGCAAGGTGTCCGGCTGGGGTTGGAGCTTCGGTTACTGCGGCGGCATGCTGACCCTGGGCCTGAGCCTGGCCTACGTGCTCTCGGCCCAGGCGCGCGGCGAGCCGGCGGCGCGCTTTGTGCCGGTGACGATGCTGATCACGGCGGGGATCTTCGGCGTCGCCGCCCTGGGCACTTTTGCGCTGCTGCGCGAACGCGCCTTGCCGCAGCTGGACACGGGCGCAAAGCCCGGCCTCACCGGCGCCTTTGCGCGCCTGCGCCACACCTGGCAGCAGGCGCGCCGCTTTGCCGACTTCCGCTGGCTGCTGGCCTGCACCGTGGCCTACCAGGCTGGCGTGGCGGTGGTGGTGGCGCTGGCGGCCGTGTATGCCGAGCAGGTGCTGGGCTTCAAGCAGGCGCAGACCATGATGCTGGTGTTCCTGGTCAACATCGCCTCGATGCTCGGCGCGCTGGCCTGGGGCCATGTGCAGGACCGCATTGGCCACCGGCTGGCGCTTGGCATCACGCTGGCGGGCTGGATCGCGATGACGGTGCTGGCCGTGCTGGCGCAAGGGCCGGGCCTGTTCTGGGCCGCCGCCGTGCTGGCCGGGCTGTGCATGGGCAGCAGCCAGTCGGCCGGGCGGGCCATTGCCGGCCTGCTGGCGCCGGCGGCGCGGCGCGCCGAGTTCTTTGCGCTGTGGGGGTTTGCGGTGCGCCTGGCCGCCATCCTGGGGCCGCTGACCTATGGCCTGGTGACCCTGCTGGCAGGTGGCAACCACCGGCTGGCGATTGTGTCGACGGGCTTGTTCTTCGTGGCGGGGTTGTTGCTGCTGAAGCCCTTGAATTTGGCGCGCGGGCAGGCGGCTGCCAGCGCCGCTCATTAAGGCCAGGCGCGCAGCTCGGCCACCGATTCCAGTACGCGCTCCTGCGTGCCGACCAGCTGTCGGTAATTGCGTAGGAACACCTCGGTGGCCACGCCCCAGACATGGCGTTCGTCCGTTACCAGCACGGCGCCTTCGGGGTAGTGCTGCAGCACCGGGCCGTCAAAGCTGAAGGGACGCTGGACCCACAGGGCACGATGGCGCACGGGCTTGCTGACTTGCAGGTAATTCGGGTTCTCGGGGCTGATGGCCACCATGTCGCGCAGCACCGAATCCAGACGCTTGTGATAGCAATCGATCAGACCCAGCTCCTGCTGGGCAAACTGGAGCAGGGCCTTGATCGCGGCCAGGCTCAGGACCGCACCTCGGGGCGTGAGCTCAAGCAGGCGCTGCTGCAGCAGGCGTGCAGGTTCGGGGCCCAAGTCGTTGAACAGGATGGCTTCGCGACCATCTCCGCGCACGGCCTGCCAGGCGCGATCGGTGCCATTGAAGAACACCACGCCGCGAGCCGCACGGCCCGCGCTGTCCTTCTTGAGCACCTGGCCCGCGCGCGGATCGCCCGCTGGAATGAGCAAGGGCTCGCCGCCGCCTGCCAGTGCCGGCACGGCGAGGACAAACCGGGCCGTGCGGTTGACAAAGAAGGCTGAGCCCGAGAAGTTCAGCTGCGCGGCACCGAGGCGCGGCAATGGGTCGGAACTTGTGTTTGGTGGGTGATGGGTGGAGTCGTTCACTTCATGCGTCCTTCTTCAGTCGTGGCGCCATGCCACTCGTACAGCACATCCGGGCAACGCTCTTCGTTGTCCGCGCCGTCCGTCAAGGCAATGGCCCGGTAGCCATGCCGCTCGTAGAAGCGGCGCGCGCCGGTGTTGGCCTGAAAGGTGCACAGGCGGATGGGTGGCTGCAGCTGGCGGTGGGCGAGCTGCAGCAGCTGCGCGCCGATACCCTGGCCGGTGTGGCCCGGCCGAACATAGAGCTGGTCGATCCAGGCCTGCCCTGCTTGGTGAGACAGCGCAAGCACGCCGACAGTCTGCCCTTCACAAATGGCGAGGTGGACACCGCCTGCGGGGATGAGGACGGTGGCGATCCAGGTGCGTACCTCTGCGGCCGGGTGCGCCATGGGCGCGAAGGGCAGCAAGGCGTTCCTGGATTCGATCAGCACCTGGGCAACCGCCTCGGCGTCGGGTGCGCCGGCCGGGCGCAGCGTGATCGTCATCGCGGGCCTGGCTAGCGCGGCTCGACCGCCGCGATCAGGGCCCACGCTGCCGCCCGCAGGCTCGCCTCGTCCACCCCCGCCAGTTCCACCGGCGTGAGCGCCTGCTCGCGCTTGAGCGAGCGCTCGTAGCAGGGGTCGTAGTGGCGTTCCATGATGCTGGCGAACAGGGTGTCGCTGTCGCCGGCTTCGGCCAGCGCGCGCCAGTGCGTCAGGGTCTCGCCGCCCACCAGGGGTTTGAGGGGTTCGAGCTTGGCCACCATCTGCAGCGGCGCGGCGGCGAAGTGGGCGTAGTCCTCGCGACAGACTTGCACGCGCGCGGCCAGTGGCGCGCTGACGCGCCAGATGGGCGCGCTGCGCAGGGCCTCGTGCAGGGGCGTGGGCAGCTGCACGTTGCCGATCTTCTTGCTCTCGGCCTCGACCCACACCGGGCGGGTCGGGTCGAGCCGGCTCAGGGCCTGCAGCAGTTCGGAGTCGAAGATCTTCTGCGTGGGCTGGGGTTGGCCGGGCAGGGCGCCGAGCAGCGAGCCGCGGTGGCGGGCCAGGCCTTCCAGGTCCAGCACCTGCGCACCTTCGGCGGCAAGAGCCTGCAGCAGCCGCGTCTTGCCGCAGGCGGTGCTTCCGCCCAGCACGCGCAGCTGCAGCTTGGCGGGCAGTTGGTCGAGCTGTTCGCGCACCCAGGCGCGGTAGGCCTTCCAGCCGCCGGGCAGCACGTCCACCGGGTAGCCGATGTTGCGCAGCGGCTCGGCCCAGGCGCGGCTGCGCTTGCCGCCGCGGAAGCAGTAGATGAGCAGCCGGTCTCTTGGCGGGTGATGCGCGATCACCTCGCCGATGTAGCGCGCCACGTTGCGCAGCGCGTACTGCGCGCCCACCAGATAGGCCTGGTGTGGGTTCGTGCGGTGCAGGGTGCCCACCTCGGCGAACTCTTCCTGGCTGACGATGGGCAGGTTGCAGGCGCCCGGGATGTGGTCCTCGGCGAACTCCTTGGGCGTGCGCGCATCAATGATGCGGGCGTAGCTGGCAAAGGGGCGGATGCCGAGGGCTTCTTCGGGGGCGGTCATGGGCGCGAGTGTCGCGCCTCAGTCCTTCAGGCCCTGGGCCACCAGGCGGGCGTGCTCGCCGCTGCGGCGCAGCTGCGCCACCACCTCGTCGATGCGGGCCAGCAGCCCCTGCTGCTGACGCGATTTGTGGAAGGCCACGTAGGCGGGGTTCTCGGTCAGCGGGTTGGGCATCACACGCACGGAAGGGAACTCGCCACTGGCCATGACTTGCTCGCCGGTCTGCTCCACGCTCAGCACCACGTCCAAAAAATCGCGCTCCAGCTTGCCGAAGTTGGCGCGGTCGTCGGTCACGTCCTCCACCTTCAGCTGCCCGGCCTTGCGGGCAGCGTCGAACTCGTCGCCGTAGCTCCAGCCGCGCAGCACGCCCACGCGCAGGCCGCGCAGGTCGTCCAGGCCGTTGAACTGCTTGAGCCGGCCGCGCTGGGCGTAGACGCGCACGGTCTCGGTGAGGATGGGCTGGCCGTAGTCGAACTTGGCGAGGCGCTCGCGGTTGGCGTACAGGCCACCCACGCCGTGTTCTGCGCGGTCCAGCCCGCCCAGGGCGCGCGCCCAGGGCATGGGCAGCAGCTGCAGGGGTTCACCCAGCTGCTTGAAGACGGCACGCAGCAGCACCGGGTAGACGCCGCGCGGCACGCCTTCGCCCTTGGCCTGGTACATGAAGGGCGGGTTTTGCGAATCGACGGCGATCTGCACCGCCGCGGCCTGCCCCTGCGCCGTGCCGCACAGGCCGGCGGCCATACCCAGGCAATAGCGGCGGCGGTTGAGCGGCATGCGGGCCCTTTGGCGTGGTGATGCGCCGCAGTGAAACGCCCGCACGGGCGGGCGTCAAGCCGGGTTCGCCCTTCAGCCGCGCAGCACGGGCAGCCGGCCGCCGCTGTAGCTGGGGAAGAGCGTGGCCAGCGCGGTCTCGCGCAGGCCCAGGTGTTGCGCGGCCACGCCGGCCAGCACGGCGCGGTAGTCGGTGGTGACGGCCAGGTCGCGGCCCTGGAAGCGCGCAGCGCTCTCCAGCCCCGGCCAGGCGCCCAGCACCTGGCCGCCGCGCACAGCGCCGCCCAGCAGCCAGAGCGCGTTGCCATGGCCGTGGTCGGTGCCGCCGGTGCCGTTCTCTGCCACGGTGCGGCCGAACTCGCTGATGACGGTGACCACGGTATCGGCCCACAGCGGGCCCAAGGACTGCGCCAGCGTGGCCAGGCCCTGGCCCAGCGGCGCCAGACGGCCGGCCAGCTGGCCCTGCGCGGCGCCCTGGCGGGCGTGCGTGTCCCAGCCGCCCAGCTCCACGCAGGCAAAGCGCAGCGTGGGGTCGGCGCGCAGCACCTGGGCCAGGCGGCGGGCGGTGGCGGGCAGGGTGTTGGCGCCGGGCGCGCCGCGGTCGGCCGCGGGGTCGCCGCCGGTCATGGCGCCGTTCATGCCCTGGCCGGCTTCCAGCGCGCCGGCCATCTGGCTGCGGCCGCTCTGCGCGGCCTGCCAGGTGGCGGCGTAGCGCGGGTCCTGCGCGTACAGGCGGTCCAGCGCCGCGCCCAGGGCCGGGCGTTCGGGCGTGCGGGTGGCGCCGGGCAGGGCGGCCACGCGCGCACTGGCCGGGCCGCTGAGCAGCTTGGGCCGCGTGGGCGCGGTGTAGACGGCCTGCACGCCGGCCTGGTCCCCTTCCAACAGGCGCGCCAGCCAGCCATCGGGCGTGGTCTTCACGCCCGGCGTGCCGGTCTCCAATTCGTCTTGTGCCTCAAAGTGGCTGCGGCTGCTGGTGGGGGCGCCGCAGGCTTGCACGAAGCCGAACTGCCCGGCGGCCCAGAGCGGCTGCAGGGGCGCCAGCGCCGGATGCAGGCCGAAGCGGCCGTCCAGGTCGAGCAGCCCGCCCTCCTGCCCGGGCGGCGGCAGGGCGATGCCGGGGCGCTCGCGCGCGTAATCGGCTTCGGCATAGGGCGCGCAGACGGAGAGACCGTCGATGGCGCCGCGCAGCAGCACGACGATCCAGCGCTTGGGGGGCGCGCCGGCGGCGCGGGCGCGCGGGCTCAGCAGGGCGGCGGGCAGGCTGGCGAGCAGCAGGTGGCGGCGGTGCAGGCTCATGGTCGGACGCTCAGCAGTTTTGGAAATCGGGTGAGCCGAGGATCAGCGCGGTGCGCAGCTGCGGCGGTTCTTGGGCAATGGCCGAGCGTGCGGCGCTACCGATCGCCGGGCCCAGCGTCTCCAACAGCTGTTCCGCCGCCTCAGCACCCAGGCGCGCACGCTGCGCCACGCGCGCCGCCAGCTCGGCGCGGCGCGCCAGCGCCTCGGGGTCCAGCCAGGCGCTGCGCACGGTCTTGTAGCCATCGGGGGTGACGCAGCCGAACAGCGGCTGACCGAGCGCGCGCAGGGCCTGCAGCGTGGGTGTCCAGTCCGCGGGCGTGATCGCGCAGGCGCGCAGCAGGCTGATGACGAAGCGCTGCGGCGTCTTGAACTGCGCGCCCTGCAGCGCCGGCTGGCGTGCCTCCGGGTGGCGCAGCAGGGCCGCCACGGTGGCGCGCAGGTCGCCGTCGCTGGCCAGAAAGGCGGCGCGTGCGGCCGCCACGGCCGCGGCGGGCGGTTCGTCGGCCAGGAAGTGCTGGCCGAGCTTGAAGGCGATGCGCTGCGCGGTGGCGGGGTGGCGGGCCAGCTGGTCCAGCACCCATTCGCCCTGCGCGCGGCCACGGCCGGGCACGCTCTGGCCCAGCCAGGTCTTGGGGTCTTCGTCGTGGCGGCGCGGGTCGAACATGAATTGCAGGTCGCGCGGGCGGAAGGTCCAGCCGGTCAGCACGCGCGCCAGCTCGGTCACGTCCTGCTGGCCATAGCCCGCGCCCACGCCCAGGGTGTGCAGCTCCATCAGCTCGCGCGCGTAGTTCTCGTTCAGGCCGCGGCTGCCGCCCGCACCCTGGAAGCCGGCGCGGGTGGACTGGGCGTTGTCCAGGTAGAACAGCATGGCCGGGTGGGTGGCCACGGCGCCAAGCAGATCGCGAAAGCGCCCGAACACATGGGGGCGGATGGCGCGGGCCTCGTAGTCCGCCACCAGCATGCGGCACAGGCCCTTGTCGAAGAAGACGTTGAAGTGGTTGAACCAGAAGTCCACCAGGCGTTCTTCGAGCTGGTTGGGGCTTTCCAGTGCGCGCAGCAGGCGCGCCTCGGCAGCCTCGTGCAGGGCCTGGCGGATCAGCTCACGGCGCGGCGCTTCGTCTTCGGCGCGCTGCTGGCGCTGCAGTTGGCGAAAGGCTTGGGCGCGCTCGGCCAGGTTCACGGCGGGCCGGGCATCCAGGCGCTGCTGCAGGGCGGCAGGCAGCGGCTGCGGCTGCAGCTGCTGCTCCAGCAGCTCCGGCCAGCTGCCGCCACGGGCCAGGTCCCCGGGGCGCGGCCCGTAGCCCAGGCGGTTGCAGGCGTGCAGGGTTTCGGCGGCAGGCGAGGCCTGAGCCCCGAGCGACAGGCCCAGAGCGGGCAGGCAAAACAAGGTGCGGCGCAGCAGCTTCATGCCGCCAGCATCGCGCCACAGTCTTGCTGGCGCCAGCCCGCCCTGCAAAGAAGGGTCAAGTCAGCCAGCGATCGGCCTGCAAGAGCGTGGCCAGCCCCAGCAGCGCAAAGATCAAGGCCGACACGCCATGTACCCAGCGCATCGGGATGCGGCTGGCAAAGCGGTGGCCCAGGTAGACCGCCGGCACGTTGGCGATCAGCATGCCCAGCGTGGTGCCGGCCACCACGGCCACCAGCGCACCCTCAAAGCGCGCCGCCAGCGCCACCGTGGCGATCTGCGTCTTGTCGCCCATCTCGGCCAGAAAGAAAGCCAACACCGTGGTGGCCAGCACGCCCATGCGCTTGGCGCTGCCTTCCACATCGTCGTCATCGGCCTGATCGGGCACCAGCATCCACGCCGCCATGGCCAAGAAGCCCAGGCCGATGACCCAGCGCAGCAGCTGCGGCCCCATGGCCTGCGCCACCACCGCGCCCACGGCACCGGCCAGCGCATGGTTGGCCAGGGTGGCGATGAAGATGCCCAGCACGATCAGCGCCGGGCGCTTGAAGCGTGCGGCCAGCAGCATGGCCAGCAGCTGGGTCTTGTCGCCCATTTCACCCAGGGCCACCAGGCCGGTGCTGACGAGAAAGGCTTCCATTCGAGAACTCCAAGGGGCCGGCGGATGCCTTGTGACCAGACGCCTCCCGGCCCACGGCGGAGGCATCCGGTCAAAGGTCTTGCCAAACGGGTGTCAAACCCCTGCCGCGTGCGCCAGGGTCCATCGAACCCAGTGTGTTGACGCGCGCCCCTGCCGGTTGAACCTGGCAGGGCGGCTACTCCCCAATGACGGAAAGGGCGGCAGTGTAGGCGCGTCAGCTGCGACGCCATTCATCCTGTGCGGCAAGGCCGGCGGGCCTTTGGGCCAGGCGTTCACGCGCCGCCGCATCGTCCAGCAACTGCGCGCGCCACCAATCCGACGTCACCGCCGCAATCAAGGTCTGGTGCCGCGCCGTCTGCGCCTCGGCCTGGGCCGGGCGTTCCCGCAGGCGGGTCGGCAGGCGCTGCAGGTCCATGCCGCCGAACACCATGTGGTCGGCGCCGTCCAGCCAGAGCTCGGCCTTGTCGCCCGCCGGCAGCGCGTCGTAGACGGCACGGCGCCAGTCGCCACGGGTTTCGCGGGCGTCGTCGTTGCCGTCGCCCAGCGGGTCGCCGTCCAGGCTGCCGGTCAGGCAGAGCATGGGTTTGCGGATGCCGCCGAAGGATTCGGCCGGCACCGCCCCGGCCGCGCCGGGCGAGGGGCTGAAGGCGGCGAAGGCGCGCAGCCGTTCGTCCGCCCCCAGCGCGCGGCCCCGGAAGCGCTGGCCGGCCAGGGCCAGGGTGGTGTGGGCGCCGAAGGAGTGGCCGGCCATGCCGAGGGCGTCCAGGCGCAGGCGCTTCAGGCGCTCGTCACGGCGCTGCTGCTCGGGCAGCAAGTCGAGCACCGCCTTCGCATCCAGCACGCGGGCGCGCAGCTGCTCGGGGCTGGCGGCCTGCTTGAGCGCCTTCAAGCCCTGGCGCAGCACGCTGGTGTCGCTGCCGCCATGCTGCAGGTGCAGGGTGGCGATGCCCGCGGCCGCCCAGGCCTGCGCCCACAGGCTGCCGGCCGCCAGGCCGCCGCCCAGGTCGTGCGAGAACAGCACCAGCGGCACCGGCCCGCTGCCAGGCGGCAGGCGCAGGCGCAGAGGAATTTCGCGGCCGCGTGCGGGGTCGGTCCAGCGCAGCTCCAGCGTGTCTTCGTCAGGGAAGACGCGGCGCAGCGGCGGCATGCGCTCGCGCGGCGGCTGGGCGGCGGCCAGCAGGGGCGACAGGGTCAGGGCCAGGGCGGTGCGGCGGTTCGGCATGGCGCCCAGCATCGCGCAGCGCTGCTGCGCTGGCACCCCTCGATTGCAAAGAAACGTGAGGCCCTGGCTCAGCCCGCCGGGCCCGCGATGGCGTACAGGCGCAGTTGGCGGCCGCCGTCGGGGTGCGGGAAGTGGCGCTCGAAGCGCAGGCCCAGCTTGGTCAGCAGCTTCTGCGAGGCCAGGTTTTCATCGCGCGTGGTGGCCAGGATGCGCGGCAGCTTGAGCACCTGCAGGCCATGCTGCAGCGTGGCGGCGGCGGCCTCGTGGGCCAGGCCCTGGCCGCAGTGCTCGGGCAGGAAGGCGAAGCCGATGTCGGGGGCGTCCAGGTGGTCGCGCTGGGCCAGCCCGCACAGGCCCAGCGCCTGGCCGCTGTGGCGGCACTCGGCCACGCCGAAGCCGAAGCCGTGGCGCTCCACGCTGGCCATCGGCCCCTCACGGATGTAGCGCTCGGCGTCGGCCAGGCTGCGCACGCCGCGGTCGCCCACGAACTGCAGCCAGCTCGGTTCGTTGAGCAGGCGCAGCACAAAGGCGGCGTGCTGCGGGCCCATCGGGCACAGGCGCAGGCGCGGGGTTTCGATCGGGCTCATGGGGCGGCCAGGCCGAGCAGCGCCTGCACGGTGTTGAGGTTGCGCGCCGTGCCGGCTTCGGCAGCCGGGATGCGCAGCTTGGAGCTGCCGATGCCGCTGGGGTAATGCACCCAGAGCTCGCGACCGAGCAGGCGCCAGGCCTCGTCCTGGGCCTGCTTGACCACCAGGGGCTCGGCTAGAGGCGCGGGCAGGAAGGTGATGAGCAGGCGGTTGCCCTCCGCCTGCGGAAAGGGGTTGCGCGCCAGCAGCTCGCGCAGCTCGGCGGGGCTGCGCATCAGCACCCCCACCGGCTTGCCGGCGTAAGCGGCCAGGCGCGCTTCCAGGCGCGCGCCGGCTTCGTCAAGGGGCAGCGCCGACTCGAACAGCAGATTGCCGCTGGCGATGTAGGTGCGCGGGTTCGCGAAGCCGAGCTCAGCGGCCATGGCCTTGAGCTCGGCCATGGGCAGCTTGCCGGTGCCGCCGACGTTGACGGCACGCAGCAAGGCGATGTGGGTCGCGCTCAAGGCTGGGCCAAAAGCGTTTCCATCTCGTCCATGATGGCGTTCATCTTCGCCACCAGGGTGCGGTAGGGCGCGGGGCTGGCCATGTCCAGGCCGGCGCGCTTCAGCGCGGCGTAGGGCGGCACGGTGCTGCCCAGGCGCAGGGTGTCGAGGAAGACCTTGGCCGCGGCGCCGCTCGGGTCGGCCTGCACGCGCTCGGCGAAGTGCAGGGCTGCGGTGATCGAGGTGGCGTACTGGTAGACGTAGAAGGGCCGGTAGAAGTGCGGGATGAAGGCCCACTCGCTGCAGTAGGCGGGGTCGATCTTCATCACGCCCTGCTCATGCCCGTGGTACTGCTTCAGCAAGCCGCAGTACATCTCGGTGAAGCGCTTGCCGCTGAGCGCCTCGCCCTTGGCGGCGGCGTCGTGCGTCATCAGCTCGAACTCGCCGAACATGGCCTGGCGGAAGAAGGTGCTGCGCAGGCGCTCCAGCGCGTAGCCGAGCTGGTAGAGCTTCTCTTCCTTGCTCTGCGCCTGGCGCTGCATGTGCTGGCTGAGCAGCAGCTCGTTGGCGGTGGAGGCGATCTCGGCCACGAACGTCGCGTAGTTCGCGGTCTCGTAGGGCTGGCCCTCATTCACCAGCGCGGTGTGGATGCCATGACCCCATTCGTGCGCGAAGGTGCTGACGGATTCGAAGTCGTTCTGGTGGTTCAGGAACACATAGGGCGTCTTGCCGTACACGCCCCACTGGTAGGCGCCGCCGCTCTTGCCCTCGGCGGGCAGGGCATGCATGGTGCCGGCACTCAAGGCGCCCTGCAGCAGGCGCTGGTAGTCGGCGCCCAGGGGCTTCGTGGCTTCAACCGTCAGGCGCGCGGCCTCTTCCAGGCTGTAGCTCTTGCTCTGCTTGACGAGGGCGGGGTAGATGTCGTGGTACGCCAGGTCGGGCAGGCCCAGCATCTTCTGGCGCAGCTTGAAGTAGCGGTGCAGCGTGGGCAGGCCGTTGTGCACCTCGGCCACCAGGGTGCGGGAAACGGCCTCGGGGATCTCCTCGCCGTCCAGGCTGGCGGCCACGGCGCTCTTGTGCTTGCGCAGGCCGGCCATCACGGTGCCGTCCTGCACCGTGTTGGCCAGCGTCGCGCCGAAGCTGTTCTCGTACTGGCCGAGCGCGCCGAAGAAGGCCTTGAAGACCTGCTCGCGCACGGCGCGCTCGGGGTGCTGACGCAGCAGGCCGTAGCGGGTGTCGTCCACCTTCTCGGTCTTGCCGTCGATCTGCAACTCGGGCCAGCGCATGTCGGCGTCCACCAGCAGGGTGCGCACTTGGGCCGTGGCGGCGCGGATGGGCGCCAGCGCGGCGATGGCGGCCTCGGTCTCGGCGCTCAGCGTGTGGGCCTGGCGGCGCAGGATGTTGCGCAGGCGCTCGGCATGCACCTTCAGCGTCGGTTCGGCCTTGATGAAGCCCTGCACCTTGGCGGCGCCGATCTGCTGGATCTCGGGCTCCAGCCAGGCGGTGGCGGCGGCGTACTGCCCACCCAGCGCGGCCACCAGATTGCCGCGCTCCTGGTAGGTGGCATTGCGGTTGTCGGTGCTTTGCTGCAGGTAGGCGTAGACCTGCACCTTCTCCCAGGCCTGGGCGGCGCGGCTCAGGCGCTCCAGGCCGGCGCGGAAGGCGGCCGGGCTACGCCCAAGCGTGCCCTTGAGCGCCTGCAGCTGCGGCAGTTCGGCCACCAGGGCCTTGCGCGCGGCATCCCAGTCGCCCTCGCTGGCGAAGATGGGCTTCAGGTCCCAGACCGTGGGCAGCGGCGCGGCGGCCGGGGCTTGGGCGAAGGCGGTGGCGCCCACGGCGAGGCCGAGGGCGAGCAGGAGGGGGCGCAGGGCGGGCATGGGGCTTGGGGGGGTGGAGCGTTTGAAAGGCGCGCAGTGTCGCGGCGCCGCGCGGCCATGACGTCACTCACAGCGGGCAAACCCCAGCCCTGCCTATGCTGCGCGGCCATGAACGAGCTCCAAGCCCTGAACCCCGTGCCGCCCGGCCTGCTGCTGCAGCACAACCCGCCCGGCGCCTTTGCCGACGCCTATGCGCTGCCGATCCCACGGGCGGTGAGCCTGGCCGACTACGTGGCGGCCTTCTACGCCACGCCGCTCTTCAAGCTGGAGCGCGGCCTGATCGGCCTGCTGCTGCGCCGCCCCGCCCGCGACGCCGATGCCGCCGCGCTGGGCCGCGGCGAATGCAGGCAGTTCTCGGCCTGGCAGGTGCTGGACCGCAACGGGCAGGAGCTGCTGCTGCAGGACCAGAGCGGCCGCACGCGCTCCTGGCTGCGCGTGGAGCCCGTGGCGGGCGGCACCCGCCTGGTATTCGGCTCGGCAGTGTTGCCGCGTACTGGCGGCGGCTTCGGCTGGGGCTTCCGGGCCCTGCTGGGCTTTCACGAGTGGTACTCGCGGGCGCTGCTGCGGGCGGCGGCAAAGCACTTGCAGCAACTCTGATTCAGCGCGCCAACGGGCTCCCCGCCTTCCACCCCGCATCCACCCCACGCTGGAAGGCGCCGAGCAGCGCGTACTCACCGGCCCAGCGCTGGGGCTGCAGCAGCTCGGGCCCATAGACCTCGAAGCGGCGCAGGCTCTTGCCCTCGGCGATGGCCTCGCGCGCTACCAGCAGCTGCGGGCCGATGAAGCCGGCGAATTCGGCCACGCCCAGGCCGGGCGCCGCGCTGCTGGGCGGCAGCACCTGCAGCCCGCCGTCGGCCTGCAGGCGCCACAGCTCGGTCCAGCCGTCGAGCGGCTGCACGGCCAGCACCAGGCTGCGGCCGTCGGGGGCCAGGCGGGCGCTGGCCCAGTGGATGGCGCCATGGCTGCAGTGGCGCGGGCCGCGCGGCTCGGCGTTCTGGCGCAGATGCTCCAGCAGCTGGAAGCAGGTCTGGCCGGGGCCGGCGGCTTCCAGGCGCAGCTCCAGCTTGCCCCAGCGCAGCTGGGCCGGGCGCGCCTGGACGGCGTGGCGCATCGGGGCCAGCCGGATGGCGGCCTCGCGCAGCGCGGCGGCATCGTCCTCGCCCAGCTCGGCCGGGATCAGCTGGCCCCAAGCCTGCAGGGCCAGGGTGGCGGCGGGGCGCATGTCGCGGGCGCGTTCGGCAAAGGCCAGGCTGGCCCAGGCACCGGCGCGGCGCAGCAGCAGGCGATTGCGCAAGGTGGGCGGCAGCTCGTTCAGGGCGATGCCTTCGAGCCAGGCGGTGCGCTGCTCGTGCAGGGCCAGCAGCTGGCTGGGCAGCAGCTCGGCCGCCGTGCAGTCGGGGCGCGTCAGGGCCAGGGCGGCGCGGGCCTGCTGGGCGGCGCTGGCGCTGGCATGGGCGCGCAGCAGGCGCGCCGGCTCTTCGTTGGGGCAGAGGCGCTGGCTGCCGTCGGCCTGGGCCAGGCTGCGCAGGGGGTAGCCGTAGCGCTTGGCCACTTCGGCGTGCGCCGCGCTGCTGGTTTGCTGGTTCGGGCCGGCGCTCTGAACGCGCTCGGCCAGGCGTTCCTGCAGTTGCACGAGCGCGTCCAACAGTTCGGCGCCCTGCGGGCCGGCCAGCCAGTCGGCGTCGGCGCGCTCGATGAGTGCGGCGGCCACGCCCAGGCCCAGGCTCTCGGCGCCGGCTTGTTGGCGCAGCAGGCGCAACTGGGCCAGTAGCTCGGGCAGGGCGGCCTCGCCCGTGGGCAGGGGCAGCAGGCGCTCGGCGCGCACGAAGCCGCCGCGCTCGCGGGCGTGGTCCCAGACCTGCAGCCAGTCGCCCTTGGCGCCGCGGATCTCCAGCGCTTCGCCGCGCCACAGCGGGGTCAGCAGCGGGCTGCTGTGCTTGGCGGCGGCGCGCAGCGGGGTGCTGTCTTGCAGCACCAAGGCACTGGCGGCCTGAGCGGGTGAAGGAGCGATCAGGGCCAGGGCGACGGCCGTGGTGCTGGCGATCAGGACGGCCAGGCCGTTGCGCAGGTTGTTCATGGTGCGGGGCTTTCGGATGAGCGGGAACAGGGGCTTCACTCGGCGCTGGCTTCGGTGTCTTCGGCCTTGGCCTTCTGGGGCTGGGCTTCGAGCGGGCCGCCCATCAGGCTGCCGGCAATGCCCGGGGGCGCCACGATGACGCGCACCTTGTCGCTGAGCTTGTCGGCCAGGGTCTTCTGCACCAGCAGCGGGTGCTTGGTGATGAGCTGGCCTTCGCGCTCCATCTGAATGGCATTGACCTTGCCGAGTTCGGCGACGCGGTAGGCCTCGGCATCGGCCAGCTTCTGGCGCGCCTTGGCCTCGCCCTCGGCCTCAATCTGGCGGGCCTGCGCGGCACCCTCGGCCAGCTTGACGCGCGCCTGGCGCTCGGCCTCGGCCTCGAGCTGGCGCTGCTCGATCTGGCGCTGCTTGAAGGGCAGCACATGCTTCATGGCCTCTTCCTGCGCCTTGGCGGCGATGAGCTGCTCGCGCGCTGCGGCCTCGGCGGCAATCTCGCGCTGCTTGCCGGCGGCCTTGGCCTCGATCTCAGTCTGCAGGCCTTCCTTCTCCTTCAGCTCCAGCGTGTAGCGCATCTTCTCGGCGGCCAGGCCTTCGCTGAGCAGCGAGTCCATGCCGCGGCGGTAGTCGTCCGGCAGGCTGATGGCACCGAACTGCAGGTCCTTGAGGATCAGGCCATCGGCGCCGAGGCGCTGGCGCAGCTGCAGCAGCACCAGCTGCTGGATCTCGACGCGCTTGCTGGAAAACAGCTCGCGCACCGTGTGCTGCGCCACCTGGGGCAGCAGCACCGCGGTCAGCGCGGGCTCGATCAGTTCCTTCTCGAAGTGTTCCGGCAGATCCTTGGCCAGCTGGGCGTAGCGCTGCGGGTCCAGCTGTACGCGCAGGGAAACTTCCAGGCCGACCGACAGACCCTCAACGGTCTGCACCGCGAGCGAGCCGCTGCGGCGGATCATCAGGTCGCGGGCCGGCAGCAGGCGCGCTTCATGCAGGCCCGGCAGCACCCAGGCGCGGCCGTCCTTGATGACTTCCGGCTGGCCGATGCCGCTGCGCACCAGCACGCTGCCGCGCGGCACGGTCTGCACCTGCCGCAGCAACCAGCTGGTGCCGCCGTACAGCGCGGCCACGGCGGCCAGGGCCAGGGCGCTGCGGCGCAGGGTGCGCGATTGCAGGGCGGCCTGCAGGCCCTGGCCCAGATCGGCCAGTTGCTCGCGCAGGCTGGGCTTGGCGGGCAGGGGGTCTTGGAGGGTGTTGGTCTCGTTCATGGTCGGCTCCGGTTGCGGTGCCGCCATGGTTCCTTTGAGATGCGCGAGGTCGCTATGCCGGGGGTGGGAGGGTGTGGGGTGAGGCGCGGAAGAAAAGCTCCGCGGCGGGGTTCAGGCTTCGATGCGGAACCGGCCGTCCACCACCACCGCAGCGTGCACGGCCCGCAGCGCTTCCACCAGCCTGGCACGCTGGCGTGGCGCCTTCAGCACCGCCGGCAGCCGGCTCAGCCAATGCCCATTCGGCCCGGCCCCACTGCCCCGCTTGGCCGAGAGCTGGCGCGTGGTGGGCAGGGGCTGGCGTGCCAGCACCTCGATGCAGTGGTTCAGCTGCGCGGGCGAGCTGAACACCAGTTCATGCGCGCCGCAGGCCACGTGCAGCAGTGCGTAGCCGCGGTGGGGGATGGGCTCAGGCGCCGGCGGCTTGAAGCCGCCCGAGCTATCCGGCAGGTGCACCCAATGGGCCAGCGGCGCGTGCTGCCAATGGCTGACGAAGCTGAAGTGGTGGGGCATGCGGGTGGCGGGCGGCCCTCTGGCGCGTTTCTGGCAGTTTTCCGGTGGGCTGATCTTCTGCCATGCCCGTGCCGCCGCACAGGCGCGACACTGCGCCCATCGCCCTGCCGGGAACCCCCATGCGCCAGACCCGCCTTCTGCTGCGTGCCGTCCTGCTGATGCTCTGGGTCTGCATGGGTTCGGCGCAGGCCGAAGAGCCCCGCGCCCTGCGGGTCTGCCTGAACGACGTGCCCCACATCCCCTGGCGCATGGCCGATGCCGAAGGCCGCATCCAGCGTGAGGGTCTGGACTTCGCGTTCCTGGATCTGCTGGCGCGGCGCAGCGGCATGCAGATCCAGATTGCCCTGCTGCCCTGGAAACGCTGCTTGGCCGAGCTGAAAAACGGCGAGCGCGACGCCGTGCTGAGCATGAGCCATCTGCCCGAGCGCGAGGAGCTGGGCGTGTTCCCGACCCGCCGCGGCGCGGTGGATGCGAGCCTGGCCCTGCGCCACAACCGCTACAGCTGGTACGTGGTCAAGGCCAGTCCGCTGCGCTGGGATGGTCAGCACCTGGCCGGTGCGCCGACCGAGGGCTTGCTGGTGGGCGTGCAGTCGGGCTACTCGATTGCCAGCGTGGTGCGCGAGTTGGGCTTCAAGGCCGATGAGGGGGCGCGCACGGCCGAGGCCAATCTGGAGAAGCTGGCGCGTGGCCATGTGCAGGCGGCCGCGCTGCAGGTCAACGAGGCCGACCGTGTGCTGCGGGCCAACCCCGCCCTGGCTGCGCGCCTGCGCAAGCTGGAGCCCCTGTTGCAGGAGCGCGCCTACTTCACCGTCTTTTCGCACGCCTACTGGCGGCGCAACCCGCGCCAGGTGCTGGACCTGTGGCGCGACATCGCGGCGGTGCGCGACTCGGCCGCCTACCGGCAAGCCGAGGCGCGCGCCCTGGAGCAGGCAGGGCATGCCGGGCCCTGAGGGGCGCGGCGCGCTCAGAACCCTTCCAGCACGATCTTCCCCCGCGCCGTGCCGCTTTCCTGCAGCGCTTGCGCACGCCGCAGATTGCTGGCATTGATGCGCCCGAAGTGCTCGCCCACGGTGCTGCGCAGGGTGCCGGCATCCACCAGGCGCGCGGCCTCGCTCAGCAGTTCGCCTTGGCGGAGCTTGTCGGCGGTGTTGAACAGCGAGCGCGTGAACATCATTTCCCAGTGCAAGGAGAGGCTCTTGCGCTTCAGCGCCATCGCGTCCAGCTCGCCCGGCTGCAGGTCGTCAATCAGGGCCAGCTTGCCCTGCGGCGCCAACAGCTCGACGATCTGCGCGAAGTGCTGGCCGGTCTCGGTCAGGCTGGCCACCAGCTGCGGCGCGGGCAGGCCCAGGCGCTGAATCTCTTCGGCCAGCGGGCGGCGGTGGTTGACGACATGGTGGGCGCCCAGCTCGCGCACCCAGGCCTCGGTTTCGGGGCGCGAGGCGCTGGCGATCACGGTGAGCTGCGTGAGCTGGCGCGCCAGCTGCACCAGGATGGACCCCACGCCACCGGCGGCGCCGATCACCAGCAGGCTCTGGCCCTGGCCACCCCCTTGGGGCACGCCCAGGCGCTCGAACAGCAGCTCCCAGGCCGTGATGGTGGTCAGCGGCAGCGCGGCCGCGGTGGCGAAGTCCAGGCGGGCGGGCAGGGCGCCCACCAGGTGCTCGTCCACCAGCTGGAGCTCGGCGTAACTGCCAGGGCGGTCGATGGCGCCGGCGTACCAGACGCGATCGCCCACCTTGAAGCGTGTGACCTGCTCGCCCACCGCGCGCACCACGCCGGCGGCGTCCCAGCCCAGCACCTTCCACTGGCCGGGCTCGGGCTGCACGCCCTGGCGGATCTTGTGGTCCACCGGGTTGACGGCGATGGCCTTGACCTCGACCAGCAGGTCATGGCCCTGCGCCTGCGGCGCGGGCAGGTCCACGTCCTGCAAGGACAGGGGGTCGGTGATGGGCAGGCTGTGCTGGTAGGCGATGGCTTTCATGGCGAGGTGTCTCCGGGTTGCGATGGAGCGAACTGTGTCTGCTCGCCGTTTGGAGAAAAAGACCGTGAAGCTGCAATCAGTTTCAAAAGCTGTTTGAAAATCAAGCCATGAAAGCCCTCCAAGACCTGCAGCTCTTCGTGCGCGCCGCCCGTGCCGCCAGCTTTTCCGAGGCGGCCCGCGCGCTGAACCTGAGCCCGGCGGCCGTCAGCGCCGCCATCAAGCGCCTGGAGGCCGAGCTGGGCCTGCCGCTGTTCCTGCGCTCCACGCGCCAGCTGCGCCTCACATTGGCGGGCGAGCAATTCCTGCAATCCTGCGAGCAGGGCCTGGAGCTGATCACCCAGGGCCATGAGGCGCTGTGCGCCGGGCATTGCCAGATCCAGGGCCGGCTGCATGTGGCCCTGCCGTCCGATCTGGGCCGCAACCTGGCGCTGGACTGGCTGCTGGAGTTCCGCCGCCAGCACCCCGGCATCGAGCTGCGCTTGCAGGTGGCCGACCGCTTGGCCGGCCTGCTGCGCGAACAGCTCGACCTGGCCCTGCGCTACGGCGCCCCGCCCGACTCCGGCCTGGTGGCCCTGCCGCTGGCGCCGCAGAACCGCCGCCTGCTGGTCGCATCTCCCGACTATCTGCAGCGCCGCGGCCGGCCCACGCACCCCGAACAACTGCGCGAACACGACTGCCTGTGCTTCGCCATCCAGGACCAGTTGCATCGCGTCTGGACCTTCGAGCGCGGCGATGAGCAGCTGCGCGTGGAAGTGGGCGGCCCGCTGGCGGCCGATGACGGCGACGCCGTGCGCCGCCTCGCGCTGGCTGGCGCCGGCATCGCCTACAAGAGCGCGCTCGACGTGGCCGCCGATCTGCAGGCCGGGCGGCTGGAGCGGCTCTGCCCCGACTGGCTGGGCGAGCCCTCGCCCCTGGTGCTCTTGACGCCCGAGCGACGCAGCCTGCGGCCAGCGCTGCGGGCCTTGATCGAGCATCTGCAGGGTTGTGTGCAAGCCCTGGGCTGAGCCGGCTTCGCAACGGGCGGCTCTGCTCCTATGCTGAGCCTTGCACCACCCCATCAAGTCCATGAGCCCCCGCCACTCCTCGATCCAGTCCGGACCTTGGGCCCTGAGGCTGCGGGTAGGGTTGTGGGTGGGACTGATGTTGGGGCTGATGTTGGGGCTGATGGCGCAGGCCGGTGCGGCCGCGCAGCCCCTGCTGCGCGTCTGCGTGAACGAAACCGCGCACCCGCCTTGGCGGGAGTCCGACCCGCTGGGGCGGCCGCTGCGCAGCGGCTTGGACTATGTGTTCCTGGCCCAACTCAGCACCCGCAGCGGCTACCGCGTGCAGGTTGAACCGATGCCCTGGCGGCGTTGCCTGGAAGCGGTGCAGGCGGGCAGCCAGGATGCGGTGTTCGGCATCAGCTACCTGCCCGAGCGGGATCACCTGGGCATCTACCCGCCGCCCGCTGGTGCCCCCGACGAACGCTACGCCGTGCGCCGCTTTGACTTCAGCTGGTATGTGCGCCGCGACAGCCCGGCGCGCTGGGACGGCCAGCAGCTCAGCGGCTTGCCCCATCCCGTGCGGGTGACGGCCCAGCCGGGCTTCTCCATTGCCCAGGTGGTGCGCGGCAAGGGCTACAGCGTGCGCGAGACCGCGCGCAGCTCGGAGGGCAATCTGCACCTGCTGCTGCAGGGCGAGGCCGATGCCGCCGCGCTGCAGACCCATGAGGCCGACCGGGTGCAGGCTCTGGACCCTGCGCTGGTGCGTGGTGTGCGCAAGCTCGAACCCATCCTGCAGCAACGCGCCTATTTCGTCGTGTTCTCGCGCCGCTTTCATGCCGCTGATCCCCAGCGTGCCCTGCGCCTGTGGCAGCAGATGGTGGAGGTGCGCGATTCGGAGGCCTACCGCCAGGCCGAGGCCAGGGTGCTGCCCTGAGGGGTGCTTGCCTGCCTTGGCCGCTGCGGCGCTGCGCTTGGGGCGCGCTGGCGTGCTGCCTGGCCGCTGGCGCCAAGCTGCACGCTGCGCCCAGCCAATGCCATGGCACGGTGGCTCAGGGCCGCATCGAAGATGCCGTCAAGCTGCCGCTCGAAGGCACCAACTTCCGCGCCTACAGCCCGCTGGCCGCGGGCCTCGGCCGCACCCATGTGCACGAGCAGGTGGCTGCCGTGCTGGTCAGATCCTTCGCCACGCTGCAGCGCGAGCAGCCCAACCTGCAATTCGTCTACGGCGAGACCGGCAAGAAGCACGGCGGCCCGATGCCGCCGCACCGCACGCACCAGAACGGCCTCTCGGTCGACCTGTTCGTGCCGGTGCGCGACGCCGCCGGCCGCTCCGTGCCCCTGCCCACCCCGGTGACCCTGCGCTTTGGCTACGACATCGAGTTCGATGCCCAGGGGCGCTGGCAGGACTACCGCATCGACTTCGACGCCTTCGCCCTGTGGTTGCGCGCGCTGCGCGCGGCCGGCCTGGAGTTGAAGGCACCCATCGCGCTCGGCGGGCCGTCTGTATCGCGGGTTGTCGAGCAATCAGCTGTTCGTGAGAGCCCGCAGGAGCTTCACCCCTGCACCCGACCTACCTTCTTTGCTTCGCCAAAGAAGGTAGGCCAAGAAAGGCGACCCCGATGCCTGCGCCCCCGGCTGCGCCGGGGGTTCCCTGCGGTGCGCGAAGAGCGGGCCCAGGCGCAAAACTCACTGCGCTCGCTTCGCTCACTCCGTTCAAACAGTTGCCCCAAGTCAGAGCACAAAGCGCGCTGGCGCGCGCGGGCCCGCTCTTCTGTGCTCCTCGGCTTGGCATAGGGGAGGCTCCAACAGCCAACAGCCAACAGCCGAATCCCGAACAGTCCAGACTCCAACCAGCGCGCCGTTTCCCGGCTGTTTGGCTGTTCGGGCTGCTGCCCCTATGCACAGCCGAGCAGCACAGCTTGCCTGGGCCGCGCGCGACAGCGCGCGCTCCTTTCATGCTCGGCCCAACTGTCTGAACGGAGTGAGCTCCGCGAACGCAGTGAGTTTTGGGCCGGCACAGGCAAGCGCGCAGCGCAGGGGACCCCGGCCGCAGGCCGGGGCTGCGCATCGGGGCTTGACCTTTTGGTTCCTTTTGGGTCAAGCCAAAAGGAACTCGCCTGCCGGGGCGAGACCCGGCGGGCTCTCGCGATCCTCTCGACACAGAAGCGCATGCGCTTCAGCCATCTCCCGGAAGAATGCTTCCGCACCCCCGCAGCTCAGCGGCTTTGACAATCCACCCCATGAGCCCAGTCGCCCCCCGCATCGCCGTCGTCGAAGACGACGGCCCCACCAGCGCCCAGCTGCAGCAATGGCTGCGTGCCGCCCGCCCCGATGCGCAGATCGAGGCCTTCTCCACCCGCGAGGCCGCTGAAGCCGCGTTGACCACCCAACGCTTTGACCTCGTCACGCTGGACCTGGAGCTGGGCCGCGAGCGCCATGCCGGCATCGCGCTCATCAATGCGCTCAACAAGCGGGGCCTGGGCACGCCGGTGCTGGTGGTCAGCGCCATGCCGGCGGCGGTGTACCGCTCCATCATGAAGGCGCTGGACGCCTGGGACTATCTGCAGAAGACCCAGTTCGAGGAGGCCGAGTTCATCGAGACCGTGCTGGCCCTGCTGCGCGCCAACAAGCCCGCAGCGGCGGACGACGCCCCGACGCTGGACCCGCTGTGGCAGCGCAGCCCGCTCTGGCGCGGCCAGAAGCTCAACCTGCCGCTCACCGCGCAGCGCATCCTCGCCACCCTGCTGGAGCGGCGCGGCGAGGTGGTCAGCTACGAGGAACTCTTCGACGTGGTCAAGAGCGGGCGCAGCAAGGACAACGTGCGCAAGCATGTGGCGACGATTCGCGACGCGCTGCGCGATGTGGATCCCGGCTTTGACGGCTTGGAGAACGTGCCGATGCGCGGCTTTCGCTGGTCGGCGCGGTGATCCGCCACTTCGACAAGCTGCCCCGGTTGCCGCTCGCGGCCTTCCGCCGCCGCGTGCTGCTGCGCCTGGTCTTCCTGGCCCTGCTGGTGGGCAGCGCCGCACTGGCCCTGCAGTTGCTCACCGATGAAAAGCAGCGCCAGCGCGATGCCTTCGAGGCCGGCTTTCGCGGCCAGCTGGAGGTGCTGGCCGAGCGCCTGCGCCACCCCAGCGGCCAGCTGGCCCTGCTGAACGCCGACCGCCCGCTTGACGACGCCAGCGGCTGGGTGCCGCTGCGCCTGCCGGTGGGCGCGATCGACTTTGACGACCCGAGCAAGGCCGAGCGCGTGATGGACCTGAGCGGCTGCGCGGCGCGCTGGCCAGCGGAACAAGGCGGCGCCGAGCTGTGCATCGGCATGGGCCAGCGCGCCAGCGCCGGCGCGGTGATCTACGCGGTGGCGCGGCTGCCGCTGCCGGGGGCCCTGGCGGGGCGCGAGCGCGGCCAGCTTGACCTGAGCGAGGTGCACCGGGTGCAGATCCGCCTCACGCACCCGCAGGGCAGCCAGACCTGGACCGCGCCGCTGGAGCTGCTGAGCGAGCGCCGCGGCCAGCTGCCCGGCTTTGCCGATGTGCCGGGTGCCGACGCGCTGCCCCAGAAGACCCGCCCGGACCGCGACTTCCGCGCCTGGCTGTGGCAGGACGAGGCCTGCCTGCCGGGCGAGGCTGCCGACTGCCCGCGCACGGCGCTGCTGAGCCTGCGCATTCCCATCAGCCTGCCGGCCTGGCGCGCGGCGGCGCGCAATGGCCAAAGCTGGCCGCCGGCCGATTGGCCGCTGCTGCGCGTGAGCCTGCAACTGCGCGGCCCTGGCGGCGCGCTGCTGCTGGACAGCGCCGCGCCCGGCGCCCGCGCGCCGCTGAGCCTGGGTGCGCTGCGCGCCCAGCTGCGCCCCGGCGAAAGCCTGAGCGTGTTCGGCGCCGGCGAGCAAGCCATCGCCCGCCTGCAGGCCGAACGCGCCGACGAACCCGCCTACCCCTGGCTGACGCGCCTGATCCGCCGCCTGCCCGCTGCGCGCCTGGAGGGCCCGCTGCAGGCCGGCACCGAGCTGCAGCACGAGGGCCGGCGCTACCGCCTGCAGCTCGAAGGCGATCTGCGCGCCATCGACCGCCTGCTCTCCGCCACCGCCACCCGCTACACCCTGTACTTCGCGCTGTTGGCCGGGGCCATCGCGCTGGCCTGGCTGATCGTCGAGATCGGCCTGCTGCGCCGCATGGCCCAGCTGACCCGGCGCGCCAATGCGCTGACGCAAAGCCTGCAGGCCCAGCCCGACCAACTGCCACCGCTGGATGTCGAGGACCTGCGGGGCCGCGACGAGCTCGGCATCCTGGCCGGCTCGCTGTCCGAGCTGCTGGCGCGCTCGCGCGAGCATCTGCGCCAACAGCAGCTGCATGCGCTGCAGGAGAAGGAGCAGTGGCATGCGGTGGGCCACGAAATCATGAGCCCGCTGCAGTCCCTGCTGGCGCTGCATGCACAGGAAGAGGACCCGAGCCGCCGCTACCTGCAGCGCATGCAGGCGGCGCTGAACCTGCTCTACGGCCAGGCCTCGGTGGGCGAGGCCCTGGCTCATGCCAGCGCCCAGCGCGAGCGCCTGGATCTGGCCGGCTTTCTGCGCGAGGTGGCGGCCAACGCGCCTTACGCCGGCATCGAACAGGTGGTCGCCACGGGCTGTGAGTCAGCCTGCTGGGTGTTTGCCGACGCGCTCAAGCTCGAAGACGCGCTGACCCATCTGCTCAACAACGCCGCACGCTACCGGCTGCCGGGCAGTCCGATCACCCTGCGCCTGCAGGCCGTGGACGAGCAGGCCTTGATCGAGGTGCACAACCAAGGTCCGCAGATTGCGCCTGAGCGCTTGCCCAGCCTGTTCGAACTGGGCGCCAGCGACGCCGAGGGCAGCCATCACCGCGGCCAGGGCCTGGCGGTGGCGCGGGCCTATCTGGCCAAGATGGGCGGGGCGATTGCGGTGCGCAACGAGGCGGATGGGGTGTGCTTCGAGCTGCGGTTGCAGCGGGCGGCGTAGGGCCACCACTCCGCCTCACTCGATCTGCGCCCCGCGCCGCGCCCGGGCATTCATGAAGTGGTCAATGCGCTCGCGGTCGGCGGCCTCGGGCAGTTCGCCCAGCCATTCGCGCAGCCAGGCGTCGCGGTCGGGTGCGCGGGCCAGTTGGCGGATGGCGGCATCGATGGCTTCAATGCGCCGCAGGCCTGCCGGGTTGCGGGCGCAGGCCACTGTGGCTCGGCTGAGTGACTGCGCCTCCGCCAGGGGCAGCTTGACCAGCTTCGCACCGTCGGGGTGCTGGCGCAGGTAGTCGTCCACCAGCACGGGGTGCTCCAGGGTGTAGTCCATGCGCCCGGCCTGCAGCATGCTCAGCAGGTTGCTGCCGCGCCAGGCCAGGGCGCTTTGCAGCAGCGTCTGGCCCTGGGTCTGCAGCAGCTGGTCGATGCGCGGGCCGAAGGAGCGGTCGCGCGTGAGCACGCCGCGCAGGCCGGGCTCCCGCAGCACGCGCGCCAGGCTCAGCGGTTCGCCCAGGGCGGTCAGGCGCGGCAGCAGTTCGGCGCGCGTGACCAGGTGCACCGCGCGCGAGTTCAGCGGCGGGTGGGTGGGCGTGAAGTAGAGCCAGCTCAGGCGCTCGGGGGTGCGGCGCGGCAACAGGCTGCAGATCGGCTCGCCCTGGCGCACCAAGGTTTCGAAGCGCGTCGGCACCGCCACCACGAACTCGTGGCGAAACTGTGGCAGGCGCGTCACCAGCAGGCGCTGCAGGCCGTCCAGCTCACCCTGGCCGAGCTCGCTGGCCTTTGAGGGCGTTTGGCCGCCGGGCAGCGTGAAGACCGGGGGCATGTGGTGCACCACCCAGCGGATCGTGTCGGCGGCCGCCGCCGGCCGCAGGGCCAGCAGGGCGGTCATGCCCAACAGCACCAGCCAGCGCCCCATCTCAGCAGGCCCAATCCTCATGCAGCACCAGGCCCTCAAGCGGCGGCAGCCGCAGGGCTTGGGCGCGGGCGCACCAGCTCGGGCCGCGGCGCAGTTGCAGCTCCAGCTGCAGCGCGCCGCCCAGGCGCTGGCCCAGCTGCAGCGGCGTGCAAGGCTGGCCGTCGCGCCGCACCTGGCCGGCTTCGAGCGTGCCAAACAGACCGGCCAGCCCCGCCGCCTCATCCACCACTTCCGCCTGCTCCAGCACCAGCACCAAGCCGCGTGCGTAGCGGGTCTGCCCACCCTGGCACAGACGGGCCGCTGCCAGGCGCAGCTGCAGGTCGGCGCCCTGGCGTGCGATGCCCGCCAGCTCCGAGTCCGCCCAGTCCAGTACCCAACTCATGCGGTGTCAAAGCGGAACCAGACGCTGGGCTCGTCGTCCACCACGCGGGCTTCGCGCGTCAGGTTCTGCAGGCCCAGGCTGGGCAGCAGCCGGGGCCAGAAGGCGTCGGCGAAGCGGTTGCCGGCCAGGTAGTACACCTCCCAGGCACCAGGATGCCGGCGCAGCAGTTCGGCAACGCCCTGGCGTGCCAGGCCCTGGCCGCGAAAGCGCCGCACGATGAAGAAGTAGCCCAGGTTGAACCGCTGGCGCTCGGGCTCCAGGCAATCACCGTCCACCACCGCGAAGCCGGCCGGTTCGCCGTCGACCTGCAACAGGTAGGGCCGCGTGCGCGGCTCGGCCCAGTAGGGCGCCTTGGGGCGCAGGCGGTAGAGGCCGTGTTCGGCCAGGCGCACCGGGTACCAGGCGCTGAGCTCGTAGTTGAAGAACTGCATCAGGTTCTCGATGCAATCCAGCTGCGCCCGCTCGGTGGCGGGAACCAGGCTCGCCCCCATCACTGCGGCCGGTGGTCGTAGCTGAGCACGCGGTAGAGCTGCCAGCGCCCGTCCACGCGCAGCCAGGTGTGCACGAAGCGGGCCTGCGAGGTCGGGCGTTCGCGGCCGTCAGGCCCGCGCAGGAAGAAGGCGTGGCGCCCGCTCTGCACCGCACCGTACAGCTCGCCATTGGCGTAGAGCGGGTGGCTTTCCAGCGTGCCCGGCAGCAGGCGGCGCAGCGGTTTGTCACCCTGGCCGCTGCAAAGGTTCTGGCGCGTGGCGCGCTCAAAACCGGCGCGGTCCTGACGCCCCGCCTGGTCGTGCAGGAACTCCAGCTGCGGGTGCAGCAGCGCGTCCATGCGCTCCAGCTCGCAGCGGTTGAACAGGGGTTCGAACAGGGCGGCGTCGAGGGCGTCGAGCTCTTGCTGCAAGGCGGCGGGGGGCTGAGCCTGCACAGGCAGGGCCAGCAAGCCGAAGAGCAGAGACAGCAGGGACAGTGCGCGCGTCATGGCAGAACAGGCTGGGCAGCGGCGAGGGGGCGCAGCGTAGCCGGTTCTGCCTGGCTCATCCCCTCACTCCGCTTCCACCAATCCCATCGCCCGCTGCACGCTCGCGGCCTTGAAGGCTTCCCAGGCGGTGGCGTCCATGGCCCGCTCGGACATGCGGCTGAGCTTGAAGCTCTTCCAGTCCGGGTTGTCGGGCAGCGCATGTTCGAAGCGCTCGATCAGGCGGTCCTTGGCGTTCACCCAGAGCGAACCGGTGACGCCGCCGAAGGCCGGGCCGCCGACCTCGAAGCGGTGCGTGGGCACGCCGTCGAGTTCTTCGTCGCGCAAGTAGCGGAAGCTGGCCTTGCCCTTGTCGATGAAGATGCCCTCCATCATGCCGGCGTTGGGTTTGAAGCGCGCGCGCATGGCGGCGAAGTCGGGGTCGATGACGCCGACCTCGAAGTCCGCGCGCGGGTTCTTCAGCAGCGGCAGGGTGAGGTTGAGGCTGCTGAGGTCGAAGTTGTAGACATGCGCGGGCAGGTGGCTGGGGGCCACGGGCATCTGCGTGCCGGCCACGCTGGCCGTCAGGCGTTCAGGCTTGCCGTCCATTTGCATCTGCAGGCGCTCCTTGCCAGGGCCGTTCTCCAGACCGTTGAAGCTGCGCATCCAGGTGGCGGTCAGGGTCTGCGGGTCCAGCTTGGCCTGCACCCGGGCGATGTAGCGGCCATCGCCTTCGACCTTCAGCGCCTCGACCTCAAAGGGCTTGGCGAAGTAGAGCGAGAGCACCAGGCGCTTGCTGCCGTCCAGGTTGGACTTGACGTAATTGACCAGCTGGCCCTGTGGGGCGCGTTCGGGCTTGAGCTCGTACTGGTCCAGCGAGTGACTGGGGGCGGCGAAGGCAATGGGGGCGGTGGCCAGGCTCAGGGCCAGCAACAGGGGGCGCAGGGCTTGCATGGGAAGGAGGGCGGAAGCATCAAAAGAGGCGCAGCCTAGCCAGCTGCCGGCCCGCCCGCCAGTGTGGCCGGATGGAGTGCCAGGCCTTGGGGCTGAAGTGGCAAATGCGGGGGCCGGATGGCACCCCCTGGCTTTCGTCCAGAGTGCTGATGCCGCCTAGCATCGGTGTCCATGCACCCCCAAGCTCCGCTCACCCTCGACACCCCGCGCCTGCGCCTGCGCCCCTTCAACGGAGCCGACCTGGACGCCTTTGCCGCCATGTCGGCCGACGCTGAAGTGATGCGCTTCATCGGCGATGGGAGCGTGCTGGACCGCGCGATGAGCTGGCGCGCGCTGGCCGGCATGCTGGGGCATTGGGCGCTGCGCGGCTATGGGCAATGGGCGATCGAGCGCAAGAGCGATGGCGTGCTGCTCGGCCGCACCGGTTTCATCGACCCCGAGGGTTGGCCCGGCTTCGAGTTGGGCTGGCTGCTGGACCGCGCCCACTGGGGCCAGGGCTATGCCTTCGAGGCCACGCAGGCCGCGCTGCGCGAGGCGCCGGCGCTGCAGCAGGGCCGGCCGCTGATCAGCCTGATCCGTCCGGCCAACGAGCCCTCGATCCGCCTGGCCGAGCGCCTGGGGGCGCGGCGCACCGGTGAGCTGGAACTGCTGGGTGGGCCCTGCTGGGTCTACACCCACGCCTGATCGCGGCGGCGGCCGCTTCTGCCGTACTGATCGGCCGCTACGGCGCCACCTGCGCGCCGGCCTCCAGCAGCAGGCCGCGCAGCAGCGAGCGGTGGCAGCGCGCCTCGTGCTCGCAGTAGCAGCCGACGGCGAAGCTGCTGTGGGTGGAGAGCGTGGCCAGCAGCGTGATGGACTGGGCCGCGCCGGGCTCGGCCATCTCGCGCCGGTAGGCCTTTGCGAAGGCCTGCCATTGCGCTTCCGTCTCCACCGCCTGGCCCTGCTTCATCAACTCGGCACTCGGGGCCAGCAGGGGGAACCAGGTGTCGTACCAGTTCTGCGTGGCGAACTCGGTCTTGGGCACGCCGCGCGGCGGGCGGCGCACGGTGCCGATGCGCGGGCCTTCGTCAGGGCCACGTGGGCTGCCGAGGCGGACGATGTGGATGGGCATGGCGGCCTTCCATCGTGAGGCGGGAGCGCGGACTGTAGGCTCGCGGCCATGGACACCCTGCTTCACCTGCTGCAACAGCACGGCCTGCTCTTGGTCTTTCTGGCCGTGCTGGCCGAACAGCTGGGCGCGCCCCTGCCCTCGCTGCCGCTCTTGATGCTGGTGGGCGGGCGCGCTGCGCACGATCCCTGGTTCGGCCTACAGGCCCTGCTGCTGGCGGCGCTGGCGGCCACCTTGGCCAACAGCCTGTGGTTCTGGGCCGGGCGGCGCTGGGGCCGGCAGGTGCTCAGCACCCTGTGCCGCATCTCGCTCTCGCCCGATCTGTGCGTGCGCCGCAATGAAACGAGCTTCGCGCGCCGTGGCGGCCTCACCCTGGTGTTGGCCAAGTTCCTGCCGGGCCTGAGCATCCTGGCCGCGCCGCTGGCCGGGGCCATGGGCATGCCCGCCGCCCGCTTCATGCGCCTGAACGGCGCCGGCACCCTGCTCTGGGGTGCCACCGGCCTGGGCCTGGGCGCGCTGTTTCACCGCCAGATCGAGCAGCTGCTCAGCGGCCTGGCCCAGCTGGGCCAGCAGGCGCTGCTGATGCTGGCCGGCCTGGTGGCCGCGTACCTGCTCTGGCGCCTGCTGCGCCGCTTGCACGAACAGTTCGCGCTGCGCGGCACGCGCAGCATCGGGCCCACCGAGCTGGCCGCGCTGCAGCAGCAATACCAGGCCGCGCCGGTGCTGCTGGACGTGCGCGCGCCCCTGCCCGGCCAGGCGCGCATCCCCAGCGCGCAGGGCCTGGACCTGGGCGCGCTGGACCCCGCGCTGCTGCAGCGCTGGCCGGTTGAGGCCGAGTTCGTCACCTACTGCGCCTGCCCGCACGATGTGTCCGCCGCTAAGGCGGCGCGATGGCTGCAGCAGCAAGGGCGACGCGCGCGCGTGCTGCGCGGCGGCATCGAGGGCTGGCAACGCGCCGGGCTGGCGCTGGAGGAGGCGGCATGAAGGCGCTTGCGTTCACCCTGCTGTTCGCCGCGTTGGGTTCCGCGCAGGCCGCCAGCTTCGACTGCCGCAAGGCCCAGCTGCCGGCCGAGCGGCGCATCTGCGCCAGCCCCGAACTGGGCGCGTTGGACGAGGCCGTGGCGGCGGCCTTCCGCGCGGCACAACAGCAGAGCATCGACACCGACCCGCTGCGCCTGGACCAGCAGCGCGGGGGGGGGGGCCGGCGCGACGCCGGAGCCGAC
>NZ_JAYRMO010000032.1:0-23321 GCF_041912635.1 Inhella sp. | reverse complement strand
CCTGCACCCGCCCGGCGGCCGCCCCCCCCCCCCCAACGCCTGTGCCGACGACGCCTGCCTGGCGCGCGTGCAGCGCGAGCGCCTGGCCCAGCTGCAGGGCTGGCAGACCGCCGCGCCCTGGCCGCCAGACGCCGCCGGCCACTACCTGATGCCGCGCCGCATCCAGGTGCTGGACTTTGAGCGCCAGCAATGGGTGGGCAGCGCCGCGGCCGATTGCCTGAGCCTGCAGCCGCGGCCCGATGGCCGCTGGCAGCTGGCGCTGGAGCTGGTGCAGGCCAATGCCCACACCTGCACGCTGGAAGGTGCGGCCGAGCGCGTGGGCAACGCGCTGGAGCTGCGGCCCGCCGAAACCGTCATCCCGGAGCGGCCCTGTGTGCTGCGCCTGCGCTTCAAGGCCCACAGCCTGGTGCTGGAAGACCCCGAGGGCCATTGCCGGGCGCAGTTCTGCGGCGTGCGCGCGGGGTTCGAAGGCGTGGAGTTCCTGCGCAGCGAACGTGCCCCCGCGGGCGCGGCGCGCTGCGGGGCGGGCGAATGAGGCGCGTGGCGCGCTGGGGCCTGGCCCCGCTGCTGGCTGGCCTGAGCCCGGCCGCCTGGGCCCACGGCGGCGGCGACTGGATGCTGGCCGTGGCCGTGAGCTACTCGGCCGTGCTGCTGGGCCTGGGCGCCGGCCTGTGGGCGGTGTGGCGCCCCGGGCCGGGCCTCCCGCGCCTGCTGGCCCTCTACGCCCTGGCCCTGCTGGCCCTGGCCGTCTGGATGGGGGCCGACGACTGGCTGCTGACGCTGGGCCTGATCGCCATCGGCTGCGTGCTCTTCAGCGGCGCCTACGGCTGCCTGCGCTGGGTGGGGCGCTGGCTGCGCAGCGGGAAGCGCTGATCGAGCCCCTCATCCCCCCAGCGCCGCCGCGTGGTGGCGCAGGTGGTCGTCGATGACGGTGGCCACAAAGTAATAGCCATGTCCGTAGCCGGCATGGCGGCGCAGGGTCAGTGGCTGGCCCACCGCCGCGCAGGCGGCCTCGAACAGTTCGGGCTTGAGCTGATCGGAGAGGAACTGATCGGCCTCGCCCTGGTCCATCAGGATGCCGGCCGGGAAGGGCGGCGCGGTCTGCGCGCGCATCAGCGCGCTGGCGTCGTGCTGCGCCCACTGCCCCTCGTCCGGCCCCAGATAGGCCGGCAGGGCCTTCTGCCCCCAGGGGCATTGGCTGAGCGCGCTGATGGGCGCGATGACCGAGAGCGACTGGAAGCGCCCGGGGTGGCGCTGCGCCAGCGTCAGCGCGCCATGTCCGCCCATCGAGTGGCCCAGCACCGAAACCGGCACACCCCCCAGCTGCGCTTGCACCGCCGGCAGCAGCTCCTGCATCACATGGGTCTCCATGCGCCAGTGCGGAGCCCAGGGGGCCTGCGTGGCGTCCAGGTAGAAGCCGGCGGCCACGCCGAAGCCCCAGTCGTCAGCCTGGCCGGGGATGTTGGTGCCGCGCGGGCTGGTGTCGGGGCTCAGCAGGGCTAGGCCCAATTCGCTGGCCAGGCGCTGCGCGCCGGCCTTGATGGGAAAGGTTTCTTCGCTGCAGGTCAGCCCCGCCAGGCACAACAGCAGGCCGCGCGGCGTACCGGGCGGGCGGTACAAGCTGTACTGCATCGGCAGGCCGATGGCGCTTGACGCCTGGCGGTAATAGCCCTGCACGCCGCCGAAGCAGCGGTACTCGCCGAGGATTTCAGGGGACCACTCCATGGTGCACTCCAGTTGTCAGGCTGCGAACCAATCCGCAGTCCTGCTTGATCAAGTGCCACCGCGGAACCGGCTTTGCCGGGCCGCTGGTGGCGCCCCCTTGAGGGGGAGGCGCCGCAGGCGCTTCGGGGGTGGGCCAGTCCTTCAGAACTCGATGACGGTGCGGATGCTTTCACCCGCGTGCATAAGGTCGAACGCCTCGTTGATGCGCTCCAGCGGCAGCTTGTGCGTGATCAGCTCGTCGATCTGCAGCTTGCCGTCCATGTACCAATCCACCAGCTTGGGCACATCGGTGCGGCCGCGTGCGCCGCCGAAGGCACTGCCTTCCCACTTGCGCCCGGTCACCAGCTGGAAGGGCCGGGTGCTGATCTCCGCCCCGGCCGGGGCCACGCCGATGATGATGCTGCGCCCCCAGCCCTTGTGCGTGCACTCCAGCGCCTGGCGCATCAGCGTGGTGTTGCCCACGCACTCGAAGCTGTAGTCGGCGCCGCCATCGGTCATCTGCACGATGTGATCCACCAGATTGGGCACGTCCTTGGGGTTGACGAAGTCCGTCATGCCGAAGCGCCGCGCCATGGCTTCGCGTGCCGGGTTGATGTCCACGCCGATGATCTTGTTGGCGCCCACCATCCTGGCGCCCTGGATCACGTTCAGGCCGATGCCCCCAAGCCCGAACACCACCACGTTCGCACCCGCTTCCACCTTGGCCGTGAACAGCACCGCGCCCACGCCGGTGGTGACACCGCAGCCGATGTAGCAGACCTTGTCAAAGGGCGCGTCGGGCCGGATCTTGGCCAGCGCGATGCCCGGCACCACGATGTGGTTGGCAAAGGTGCTGGTGCCCATGTAGTGCAGGATGGGCTCGCCGTTCAGGCTGAAGCGGCTGGTGCCGTCCGGCATCAGGCCCTTGCCCTGCGTGGGGCGGATGGCCTGGCAGAGATTGGTCTTGCGCGAGAGGCAGAACTTGCACTCGCGACATTCCGGCGTGTAGAGCGGAATCACGTGGTCGCCGGGTTGGAGCCAGGGCACCTTGCTCTCCAGCACCACGCCCGCGCCTTCGTGGCCCAGGATGGCGGGGAACAGGCCTTCCGGGTCGGCACCACTGAGCGTGTAGGCATCGGTATGGCACACGCCGGTGGCCTTCACCTCCACCAGCACCTCGCCCGCGCGCGGTCCCTCCAGATCCACGGTCTCGATCGTCAACGGGGCGCCGGCCTTCCAGGCAACGGCGGCGCGGGTTTGGATGGGCATGGGAGGCTCCTTGGGCGCTTTGGGGTGTGGGCGCGGATGCTAGTGCGGAGTGTGGCGAAAAAGGTCTGCGTCGCTGGCAAGACCCCGCCGGGTCTCGCCCCGGCAGGCGAGTTCCTTTTGGCTTGACCCAAAAGGAACAAAAAGGTCAAGCCCCGATGCGCAGCCCCTTGGCTTCGCCAAGGGGTTCCCTGCGATGCTCGCTCGGCTGGGCCGGCCCGAAACTCGCTGCGTTCGCTTCGCTCACTCCGCTCAGACAGTCGGGCCGAGTTTGATGGGGACGCGTGCTGCGCACGCTGCCCAGCCAAGCTGCGCTTCTCGGCAGCGCATAGGGGCAGCAGCCAAGCAGCCAACAGCCGGGAAACGGCGCGACAGGGTCGGTACGGGCTGTTCGGTATTCGGCTGTTGGCTGTTCGGCTGTTTGGGGTCTTTCCTATGCCAAGCCGAGGAGCACAGAAGAGCGGGCCCGCGCGCGCAGCGCGCATCAAGCACTGACTTGGCCCAACTGTCTGAACGGAGCGAACGCAGTGAGCGAAGTGAGTTTTGGGCCTGGGCCCGCTCTTCGCGCACCGCAGGGAACCCCCGGCAAGGCCGGGGGCGCAGGCATCGGGGTCGCCTTTCTTGGCCTACCTTCTTTGGCGAAGCAAAGAAGGTAGGTCGGGTGCAGGGGTGAAGCCCCTGCGGGCTCTTGGACGACGAGCAGCGTCCCACCCGCCGTAAGCTGAAGCCATGCCGCGCCGCCTGTTCCCCACCTCCCGCCCCTTGCGCGCACTGCTGGCCCTGCTCGGCCTGTTGCTGGTGCTCTGGTTCATCGCCCTGCCCCTGGCGGTGGAGCCGCTGCTGCGCTGGGGCCTGGGGCGCTCCGAATCGGGGTTGGCCGGGCACACCCTGCGCTTTCAGGCGGCGCGCTTCTCGCCCTGGCGTGTTGCGCTCGAAGTCGAGCAGCTGCAGTTGCAGAGCCCGCAGGGCGAGCGCCTGGCCGCGGTGCAGCGCCTGCGCCTGGACATCAACCTGCTGGGCGCGCTGCGCCATCGCGCCACCGCGCTGGATCTGCTGCGCCTCGAAGGCCCGCAGCTGCGCTTGCTGCTGCTGCCGCAGGGCCGCAGCAACTGGGGCGCGCTGCTGGCGGCGCTGCAGGCGCAGCCCGCCGCGCCCGATGCCACGCCCCCGCGCCTGCGCATCGCGCTGCTGCAGGTCGAGCAGGGGCGCTTCGATTACGAAGACCGTCGCGCCCAGGTGCTGCGCACCGACACCCTCGACCGTCTGCAGCTGGAGCTGCGCGATCTTTCCACCCTGCCCGAGGAACGCGGCGCGCACCAGCTGGTGGCGCGCAGCGGCCTGGGCGGCGAGCTGCGCTGGCGCGGCGAGTTCGGCCTGCAGCCGCTGCGCGCGCAGGGCCAGATCCAGCTTGACGGCCTGCAGCTGACCAAACTCTGGGCCCTGCTGCCGAACCCGCCACTGGCCGTGCAGCCGCCCGGCGGCCAGGTGGCCTTGAGCCTGCGCTACGAGGCGCAGAGCGACCCCGGCCAGGCGCCGCAGCTGAAGGTGGACGGTCTGCGCCTGCAGCTCGACGGTCTGCGCCTGCAAGGCCTGCAGGCGGCCGAGCCCGCGCTGGAGCTGCCGCGCCTGCTGCTGGAAGGCGGCCGCCTGGACCTGCGTCAACGCCGCTTGCAGCTCGCCGCGCTGCGCCTGCAGGGCGGCAAGCTGCAGCTGGCGCGCGATGCCGCGGGGCGCTTCGATGTCGAGGCCTGGTTGCCCGCTACACCAGCCGACCCGAACCCCGGCCCCCGCTGGCAGCTCGCTCTCGGCGCGCTCGATCTGCAAGGCCTGGCCCTGCGCCTCGATGAAGCCGGCTTCCAGCAGCCGCAGCGCATTGAGCTGGACGCCCTGAGCCTGCAGCTCGCTGCCGAGGCCGCCTGGGGTGGCACGGAGGCCCCCGCGCTGAAGCTGCAAGACCTGCAGCTGCAGGCCCAGGGCCTGCGCGCGGGCGACTGGCTGCGTCTGCCGCAGGCCAGTCTGAACGGCGGCATGCTGGACCTGGCGGCGCGGCAGCTGGAGCTCGGCCCGCTGCAGCTGCAAGGTGCGGCGCTGCAGCTGCAGCGCGACGCCACTGGTGGCCTGCCCCTGCTGACCGCGCTGCAGCGCCGCGAAGCCGCGCCGGCCGCAGCAGGCCCGTCCTGGCAGACCCGCATCGCCCCCCTGACCCTCACCGACGCCCAGCTGCAGCTGGACGATGCCGGCCTGCAGCCACCGCAGCGCTGGGCGCTGCGCCTGCCGCAGGCGCGCCTGGAAGGCCTGGGCGCGGCCGCGCTGCAGCTGCAGGCCGAGGCCGAGCTGGCAAGCGGCGGCCGGCTGCGCGCGCAAGGCCAGTTGCTGCCGCAGCTGGATCTGCAGCTCGGCCTGCAGCAGCTGGTGCTGGCGCCGCTGCAGCCCTATCTGGCGGCCTACACGCCGCTGAAGCTGGCCGGCGGCCGGCTCGATGTGCAGGGCCGGCTGCGCCAGGCCCCGGCCTGGCAGTTCACCGGCCAGGCCACGCTGGCCGCGCTGCGTGTGGACGAGCCCGGGGTGCTGAACGAACCCTTCCTGGCCTGGCGGCGCCTGCAGGCCCCGCGCCTGCGTCTCTCGCCCACGCTGCTGGACCTGGGCCGGCTGCAGATCGACGGCCTGCAGGCCAAGCTGCTGATCGACGCCCAGAAGAACGTCAACTGGGACGGGCTGTGGCAGACGCCGCCGAGCAGCGCCGCGCCGACCACTACCCCAGCCACCACCCCGACCCCACGCCTGCGCCTGCAGCACCTGCGCCTGCGCGAAGCCCGCGTCGATTTCGCCGACCTCTCGCTGGCCCTGCCCTTTGCGGTGCGCATCCACCAGGGCGAGGGCGAGCTGGCCGGGCTGGACACGGCCCCCGGCAGCGGCCCGGCCGAGCTGCGTTTCGACGGCCAGGTGGACGACTACGGCCAGGCCCAGGCCAGCGGCCGCCTGCAGGCCCTGGACCCGACCGGCTTCAGCGATCTGCAGCTGCGCTTCCGCAACATCGAGATGACGCGGCTGACGCCCTACACCGCCACCTTCGCCGGCCGCCGCATCGCCTCGGGCAAGCTCGACCTGGACCTCGACTACCAGCTGCGCGCGCGCCAGCTGCAGGGCCACAACCGCATCGTCATGCAAAGCCTGGTGCTGGGCGAGCGCATCGAGAGCCCCAGCGCCACCTCCCTGCCGCTGGACCTGGCGATTGCGCTGCTGGAAGACAGCGAGGGCCGCATCGACCTTGGCCTGCCCGTCAGCGGCAGCCTGGACGAACCCAAGTTCAGCTACGGCGGCCTGATCTGGAAGGTCATCACCAATGTGCTGGGCAAGATCGTCAGTGCGCCCTTCCGTGCGCTGGGCGCGCTGTTCGGTGGCGAGAAGGAACTGAGCGACCGCATCGGATTCCCCGCCGGCAGCGCCCAGTTGGCGCCGCCCGAGCGCGAGAAGCTGCTGCAACTGGCCCAGGCCCTGGCCAAGCGCCCCGGCTTGCAGCTGCTCGTCAGCGCCGGCTACACGCCCGAGCGCGACGCGCCGGTGCTCAAGGCCCGCCAGCTGCGCGAGGAGCTGGCGCAGATTGAGGGCCACCGGCTCGAAGCCGAGGACGCACTGCTGCTGCCCGCGCAATCCGCCAAGGCCCTGCGCCAGCTTTACGCACGCCGCTTCAGCGCCGCGGAGCTGGAGCGCCTGGAAGAACGCCATGCGCTGGCGCAGCCCGCACCGCCCCCCAACATGGCCCAGCGCCTGCTGGCCCGCGCCCAAGCCGCGCTGGGCCGCGCGCCGGCGCCGCTCAGCGAGGCCGAGCGCACCGAACTGGCCGGCCGGCCCCTGCCCGAGCTGCTGTGGCAACGCCTGCTGGCCGCCGAACCCCTGGCCCCGCAGGCGCTGGAACAGCTGGGCCAGGCACGCGCCGCTGCCATGGCGGATTGGCTGCGCGCCCAGGGCCTGCAGCGTCTGCGTGTAGAGGCTCCTGCGGCGTTGCCGGCCGATGGAGTGGAGCTGCCGCTGCAGGTGGAGGTGCTGCCGAAGCAGTGAGGGGGGGTGACGGCGCCCTGAAGCGTTTCCAGCGTTGCTTGTGAGAGCCCGTGGGGTCTTCAACCCCACCCCAGCCAGTCCGCTTGCAAGCGGACTGTCCTTCGCCCGAGGTCGCAGGGCCCGCAGTGGGCCCTGCTCACTCCGGGCTCAGCCCCTCCCCGCATTTCTTTGGCGCAGCAAAGAAAAGGGGGTCGGGGTTCGGGGGTGAAGCCCCCGAGGGCTGTCCCGCGGGCCTCAACCACGGTGGGTGCAGCCCTGCTCCGAATCACCGCAGACCTCCTGCACACACCCCCGCAACCAGCGGTGCGCCGCATCGCCGTCCCAGCGCGGATGCCAGAGCAGCGAGATCGTCAGGGTGCCGATCTGCAGCTCGGCCGGCAGCGCGAAGCTGTGCAGGCCGGCGCGCAGGCTGCCGGTGTGACGCTCGGGCACGCAGGCCACCAGCTCGGCATCGCGCACCAGGGCCAGGGCGGCGGCAAAGCCGCCCACCGTGGCGGCCAGTTCGCGCTGCAGGCCCAGGGCGGCCAGCGCGGTGTCGATGGCCTCCGGCCCGCTGCCCTGCAAGGCCACGGCCACATGGCGGGCAGCAGCCAATTGCTCGGCCGTGACGCGGCCGCGGCTGAGGGGATGGCCGGGCCGCACCACGCCTACCAGGCGGTCGCGGAACAGGGCCTGGGTGCGCAGCTCGGGGCCGCTGTCGGCCGCCACCACGCCGGTCTCGAGGTCGACCCGGCCGTCGCGCAGCGGTGCGCTGTCCTTGTCCAGCTTGGGCAGGAAGTGCAGCTGCACGCCCGGGGCCTCGGCGGCCACGCGCTGCAGCAGGCGCGCGCCGAAGTTCTCCACGAAGCCCTCGCGGCTGCGCAGCGTGAAGCGGCGCTGCAGCTGCTTGAGGCGCAGCCGTCGCGCCGGGCGCAACATGGCCTCGGCTTCCTGCACCAGGCTGCCGATGCGCTCGCGCAGTTCGAGCGCGCGCGGCGAGGGCACCAGGCCGCGGCCGGCGCGCACCAGCAGGGGGTCGCCGGTGGCGGCGCGCAGGCGCGCCAGCGCGCGGCTCATGGCCGAGGGGCTGAGCCCCAGGCGGCGTGCCGCGCCGGCCACGCTGCCCTCGGCCAGCAGGGCGTCCAGTGTCGGCAGCAGGTTCAGATCGGGGGATGACATGGCGTCTGGTGCACGGATGAAGTGCAGATGATGCGCCTTCCGCCTGCTCACCGGCCTGCCTACCGTGGCACCAGGTTCAAAACCGATCCTGGAGCCTCTGATGACCCACCCTCAAACCCCCGCCGCCGCGGGTCACTCGGCGCGCGCCGCCACCGGCGCACTCGCCCTGTGTGCCCTGCTGCCGGCGCTCGGCACCAGCATCGCCAACGTCGCCCTGCCCCAGCTGGTGCAGGTCTTCGGCAGCCGCTTCGAGAGCGTGCAGTGGGTGGTGCTGGCCTATCTGCTGGCCAGCACCACGCTGGTGGTCAGCGCTGGGCGGCTCGGTGATCTGTTCGGGCGGCGCCGGCTGCTGCTGGGCAGCATCGCGCTGTTCGGCCTGGGCTCGGGCCTGGCGGCGGCCGCGCCGGGCTTGTGGAGCCTGGTGGGGGCGCGGGCGCTGCAGGGCGCCGGCGCGGCCGGCATGATGGCCTTGGGCCTGGCCCTGGTGGCGGCGGCCGTGCCGGCCCAGCGCAGCGGCCAGGCCATGGGCTTGATGGCCACGCTCTCGGCCTTCGGCACCGCGCTCGGGCCCGCACTCGGCGGGCTGCTGCTGGCCGGCCTGGGCTGGCGCGCGCTCTTCCTGCTGCAGCTGCCGCTGGCGCTGCTGGCCCTTGGCTTGGCCGCGCGCTATCTGCCGGCCGATGGGCCTGTGCGCACGGGCGAGCGCTTCGATGCGCTGGGTGCGCTGCTGCTGGCCCTGACGCTGGCCGCCTACGCGCTGGCGCTCACGCAGGGCGCGGCCTGGGGCCTGCGCGGCCCGCTGCTGGTTCTGGCGGCCCTGGGGCTGGCGCTGTTCGTGTGGGCGCAGCGCCGCGTGGCGGCTCCGCTGGTGAACCTGGCGCAGCTGCGCGCACCGCGCCTGCGCGCCCAGCTGCTGGCCACCGCGCTGGTGGCGGTGGTGCTGATGACGACGCTGGTGCTCGGCCCCTTCCACCTGGTGCACAGCCTGGGCCTGGATGCCGCCGGCCTGGGCCTGGCCATGGCCGTGGGCCCGGCCTGCGTGGCCCTGGTGGGCTGGCCGGCCGGCCGCGCGGTGGACCGCTGGGGCAGCGCCGCTGTGGGGCGCCTGGGCCTGCTGGGCATGCTGCTGGCCAGCACCGGCCTGGCGCTGGCGCCGCTGGCCTGGGGCCTGGCCGGCTACCTGGGCCCGCTGGTGGCGCTGACGAGCAGCTACGCGCTGTTCCAGGCGGCCACGCCCAGCGCACTGCTGGCGGGGGTGGCGCCGGCGCAGCGCGGGTTGGTGGCCGGGCTCTTGAACCTGGCGCGCAATCTGGGCCTGGTCAGCGGCGCGGCGTTGATGGGCGCGGTGTTCGTGCAGGCCTTGCCGGTGGGCGGGCTGGGGCAGGCCGGGCCAGCCGAGGTGGCGGCGGCGCTGCGCCACAGCTTTGCGTGGGCCAGCGGCCTGCTGCTGCTGGCGCTGGCGGCGGGTTGGGCCCGGCTGGCGCCGCCACGGGTGCCAAGCTGAGCGGCTGGGCCGCGCTACTCTGCGGCCCTGGCAATCGGATGCCCCGCCATGTGCCGCTTCACGCTTTACCTCGGCCCCTCCATCCGGCTCAGCAAGTTGCTGATCGAGCCCGAGCATTCGCTCATCCACCAGAGCGTGCGTTCGAAGGAACGGCGCGAGCAGCTGAACGGCGACGGCTTCGGCGTGGGCTGGTACGCGCCGCGCCTGTCGCGCGAGCCCGCGGTGTTCCATTCGGTCACGCCGGCCTGGAACGACCGCAATCTGCGCGAGCTCTCGCGCGTGGTGGCCTCGCCCTGCGTGCTGGCCCATGTGCGCGCCGCCACGCCGGGCTTTGGGGTGGACCTGGCGAACTGCCACCCCTTTGCCTGGCGCCGCCATCTGCTGATGCACAACGGCTACCTGAACGAGTTCACCCGCCTGCGCCGCCGCCTGCTCGAACCGCTGTGCGACGAAGCCTTCAACCGGGTGCGCGGCAGCACCGACACCGAGCATGTGTTCGCCGTCTTCGTGGACCAGCTGCTGCGCCATGAAAAGACCGACGAGCGCGCGCCCGACCCCGCGCTGCGCCTGGCCGAGCGCCTGGCCGCTACGTTGCAGCGCGTGCTGGCCGCCAGCCACGCGGCCGGCGTGCAGGCGCCGCACTACCTGAACCTGGCGGTATCCAACGGCCAGCAGGCGGTGGTGAGCCGTTTCACCACCGACCCCGCGAGCGAAGGCGATTCGCTCTACGTGCTGCAGGGCCAGCTGTACGAGACCACGGCGCAGGAGTTCGGCCAGCGCGCGCAGGAAGAGCGCGAGCCGGCGAGCATCGTCTCGTCCGAGCGCCTGACCCCCGCGCGTACTTGGGCCGCGGTGCCGCGCAACCATCTGGTGGTGCTGGAACGCGGTGCGGCGCCGCGCCTGCTGCCGCTGGGGGCCGGCGCCGAACTGGCGCCCTGAGGGCCGCCGCCCTCTCACTCGCTCAGTCGATCTGCGGCCCGCCGCGCGCGCGTTCGTCGAAGTAGCGCTCCAGGCGTTCGCGGTCCGAGCCCTCGGGCGCGTGGCCCAGCCAGCTGCGCATCCAAGCTTCGCGCGGTTTCTCGACGGCCAGTCGACGCACGGCGGCGTCCACCGCCTCGATGAGCTCGCGCCCCTGGCCATTGCGCGCGCAGGCCAGCGTGGCACGTGCCGTGGTGGGCGGTGCGCCACTCAGTGGCAGGGCCACCAGCGGCGCCGGGGGTTCCTCGTTGCGGTTGTAGGCCGTCACCGTCACCCCGTACTCCAGCGTGAAGTCCATGCGGCCGGCGCTGAGCATGCGCAGTAGATTGGTGCCGCGCCGCGGCATGGCCTGCGCCAGCAGCGCCTGGCCACGGCGCTGCAGCAGCGCGTCCACTTCCTTGCCGTAGGAGCGCTGGCGTTCCAGCAGGCCCTTGAGATCGGGCCGGGCCAGCAGCGCCGCCAGGTCCACCACCGCGCCAGGCTTCAGGCCCAGGCGCGGCAGCAGCTCGGCGCGGGTGACGAAGTGGATCTGGCGCGCCTGCAGCGGCACATGGGTGTGCGTGAAGTGCAGCCAGCTTAGGCGCTCGGGGGTGCGCAGCAGCAGGTTCGAGCACACCGGCTCGCCTTGGCGCGCCAGCGCCTCCAGGCGCGGGTACTCGGCCACCACGAACTCGTGCCGGTACTGCGGCATGCGCTGCGTCAGCAGGCGCAGCATGCCGTCCAGCTCGCCCTGGCCCAGCTGCTCGGGCCGCTGCGGCGCGCGGCCGTTCTCCAGGCTGAACATCGGCGGGCTGTGCGACACCACCCAGAGGATGCGGAGCGGGTCGGCCCGCACGGCGCCGGGCAGGCCCAGGGCCAGGCAGACCAGGGCAGAAAGAAGGAAGCGGCGCGGCGGCGGAACGTTCATGGGGCAGGGGGCAGCGCGGGAAGCGGCCCCAGCGCGCGCGCATTCTCGGCGCCTGCGCGCCCCTCAGCCCGGTGGGGGGCGGATCTGCTCGTACGCCACCAGCACCTCCTCGTCGCCGTCCATGTAGAGGCGCTGGCGCTGGCGCGGGTAGTCGCACACATCCTGCGCCAGCATCTGGCGGGCGGCCAGGAACACCAGCGGTTCGCTGCCGGTGTTCAGCAGGGTGTGGGCCGCGCCCCGCGCCGGCAGGCCGACGAAATCCCCCACGCCGACGGCATAGGGCTGCTCGTCGATCCACACCTCGCCCCGGCCGGCCAGCACGTAGAAGCACTGCTCCTCGTAGTGGTGGCGGTGGTACTCGGTGGCCGCATGGCCGGGCTGCACCGTCATCAGGTGGATGCCAAGGTGCTTCAAGCCGGTGGCCGCGCCCAGCGCCTTGGCGCTGCGCACCGCGTTGGGGTTGAGCAGATGCGTCTTGGTCTGGGCCGGCAGGGCCGCGATGGCGGCGGCGCGCAGCAGTTCGGGAGGAGTGTGCATGGCCGCGATGCTGGGCGTGCCGGGCGCTGCCGTCCAATGCAATCCATGGCCGGGATTGATGCGCCGGGCCTATCAATCCACCACGGCTGCGGGGCGCGGGGTTTGCCAAGCCCCTGCCATTCGGCACCCTCTCCCCAGTCGGGGGGAGTGTGGCGGCCAGTCAGGCGCTCGGGCCGGACACTGGCGCTCCCGCCTGCCCGGCCCTTGCACCCCTTCGAGCGTGACCCTTCCGCGCATCCTGATCGCCAGCTTCGGCAGCCATGGTGACGAGCTGCCCTTTGCCGCTCTGGCGGCCGAATTCGTGCGGCGCGGCCACCGCGTCCATTTCTTTGCCAACCCCTACTTCGAAGCGGCACTCGCCTCCAGCGGGGCGCAGTTCCGGCCGGTGGGCGAGGTGGCGGATTACCACCGGCTGTTCGCCCAGCTCAGCGACGCCAAGCCCGACCAAGCCATGGCCCGCGTGGCGCAGGAACTGGCCGCGCTGCTGGCGCCCTGCTATGAGGCCATGCGCGCCGAGGTGGACCCGGCCGGCAGCGTGCTCATCGGCAGCGCGCTGCAGTTCTCGCACCGCCTGGCGGCGGAAACGACCGGCATGCCCAGCGCCACCGTGCACCTGGCGCCGGCGGCCATTCGCTCCACGCTGCGGCCGGCGCGCGTGGGGCCGCATGCGCTGCAGGAGCTGGGCAGCGGCACGCCGCGGGCCTTGAAGCGCCTGGCCTGGTGGCTGATGGACAAGGCCTTCATGGAGCCCCACTTCCGCGCGCCGCTCAACCAGCTGCGCGCCCGGCTCGGCCTGGCGCCGGTGCGCGATCTCTTCAATGACTGGATTCACCGCAGCGACGCGCTGCTGGGTCTGTTCCCGGCCTGGTTTGCCCCGCCCCCGGCCGACTGGCCTGCGCACCTGCAGCTGCTCGACTTCCCGCTCGACGACCCGGCCACCGCCGCCCCGCTGCCGCAGGCGTTGCAAGCGTTCCTGGCCGCCGGCCCCGCGCCGGTCGGCTTCAGTGCCGGCACGGCTACCGCCACGGCACGCGGCTTCTTTGCCGAATCCGCCCAGGCCTGCGTGCAGGCCGGGTTGCGCGGCCTGTTGCTCAGCCACTTCCCCGAGCAGGTGCCCGCGCAGCTGCCGCCGCAGCTGCTGCATGTTCCCTTCGCGCCCTATGCCCGGCTCTTGCCCCGGCTGGCGGCGCTGGTGCACCACGGCGGCATCGGCACCAGCGCCCAGGCCCTGCGCGCCGGCCTGCCGCAGCTGGTGCGCCCCCAGGCCTACGACCAGTTCGACAACGCCCGCCGCCTCATCGACCTGGGCGTGGCACGCGAGCTGCTGCCCGCCCACTACCGTGCCGACCGCGCCGCCGGTGCGCTCAACGCCCTGCTGGGCGACGCCGCCTTGCGCGCCCGCTGCCAGGCCCTGGCCCCGCGCCTGCAGGGCCCGGGGCATGCCATGGCGCAGGCCTGTGAGGCGATCCTGGCGCGCTGCGCGCCTCAGCCCGCCGCAGCTTGAGTCGGCTGCGGCGCCAGCAGCTTCCCGAACACCAGCTTCACCGCGATTAGGCCCACGCCCGCGCTGGCGACCAGCACCGCATGCAGGGCCCAGAACTGCGTGCCGGGCATCTCGTCCAGCAGGCCCGCCAGCCAGCCCACGAAGCTGTTGCCGAAGAACAGGTGCAGGTAGTACACGCCGATCAGCACGCCCTGCAGGCGCACCGGCGAGACGCGCGAGTACAGCGCCAGGCCCACCGGCAGGATGTTGGCGAAGCCCAGGTTGTTGATCAGCGTGTAGCCCAGGGTCCAGAGCGGGCTGATCTTGGCGCCGCTGCTCTCGATCTGCTGCGCGGCCAGGATCAAGAGGGCCGGCGCGCAGGCGGCGATCAGCGAGCCCAGCGCCATCTTGCTCAGCTCGTCGGGCTCCTTGCGGCGCGTGGCCCACCAGCGCCAGAAGGCGATCGAGGCCAGCATGGTGCCCAGGCTCACGGCAGCGTCCACCGCCTGCAGCCAGCTCACCGGCACCTGGAAGCCCCACAGCAGCAGGTCCATGTGCTTCTGCGACCACAGCGGGTAGGCGTTGTTGAACTGCTGGTTGCCGACGATGGAGAGCATCAGCAGCGGCAGCAGACCGACGAGCAGCAGCAGGCGGGCCCAGCCCTCACGACCCAGCCGCTGCGCCGGCGCGGCGGCGGCGCGCGCGGCCTGACCGCGCGGCAGCTCGGGCGGCAGGTGCTTGCGCCCGGCCAGGTAGATCAGCAGCCCGATCAGCATGCCCACGCCGGCCGCACCGAAGCCCCAGTGCCAGCCGATCTTCTCGCCCAGGGTGCCGCAGACGATGGGCGAGGCGATCACGGCGATCTGCACCGCCAGCATGAAGATCTGGAAGGCCGAGGCGCGGCGTTGGTCACCCGGCACGTACAGATCGCCCACCTGCGCGGCGATATTGCCCTTGAAGCAGCCCACGCCCAGCAGCAGGCAGCCCAGGGCCGGCAGCAGCGCGGCTTCGAAGGCCATCAGGAAGTGGCCGGCTGCCATCAGGCTGGCGCCGATGACGACGGTGCGCGTGCGGCCGAGCCAGCGGTCGGCCAGCAGGCCGCCAAAGATCGGCGTCAGATAGACCAGGCCGGCGTAGAGCCCGAACACCACCGAGGCGAGCTGTTGCGGCGAGCGCGGGCCGGTGATGCCCTCGATCCAGCCGCGCAAGGTCTGCAGGCCCGCCACGCTGCCGGCGTGCTCCGGCAGGAACAGGTGGTTGCTGAGGTAGAGCACCAGCAGGGCCTGCATGCCGTAGTAGGAGAAGCGCTCCCAGAACTCGCAGAAGGCCAGCCAGCCCAGGCCCACCGGGTGGCCGAGAAAGCTGCGACCGGCCGGGCCGGCGGAAGGCACCGCCGCGGCGGTGGAGGAGGGAACAGGAATGCTGGACACGATGGGGCTGGCGCCGGACTTGGGAAGGGCGGCACTGTTGGCGAAAGCCCCGGCGCGCGCAAGTGGCATTCGCCTGGGGTTCGCCGATCCCGATGGCAGGCTGGCCTGCAGCGCCCGCCGCCTCTCAGGGCGTGCCCATCGCCTCGCGCCAGCGCATCGCGTCATGGATGCGGTGGCGGGCGCTCGGGTGGTGGAAGAACACGAGTTCCTCCAGCGCGCCGGGGTCGGGCTTGCGGTAGTCGGCCAGCTTGAGCATCACCTCGGCAAAGCCATGCGGGTCGCGCGCCAGGTTCAGGCCGAAGCGGTCGGCTTCGATTTCCTGCGTGCGCACGATGGTGTTGAACACCGGTGTGGCCAGCAGCATGAAGAACGAGAACACCGCGGCCAGCAGCGGCAGGCTGGCCACATCGCCCACTGCCTGCGTGCCCCAGCGCGCACCGAAGCGCGCGAACAGGAGGCGCAGCGCCCACTGGCTGAACAGGAAGCCGAACAGGATCAGCAGACTGAACTGCATCAGCATCTTGGGCCCATGGTTCAGCACGTAATGGCCCAGCTCATGCGCCATCACGGCGCGGATCTCGGGCAGCGAGGTGCGGTTCAGCAGGTTGTCGTTCAGGCGTATCTGCGCCGATTGCCCCAAGCCGCTCACATTCGCACTGATGCGCTGCGTCTGACGTGAGGCATCCACGCGGTACACCTCATCCGTGGGCACGCCGTTGGCGCGCGCCAGCGTCAGCACGGCCTCGCGCACCGGGCCGGGTTCCAGCGGCTGGTAGGTGTTGAAGAGCGGGGCGATCCACACCGGCTGCACCAGCAGCAGCAGGGCCAGCAGGGCGCTGCAGGCCGCCGTGCCCCACAGCCACCAGCGCTCGCCGGTGCGGCGGATCACCGCATACAGCACCGCCACCACGACGGCGGCGCCCAGGGCCTCCAGCCCCAGGCCCAGCGCCCACTCGCCCCACCAATCCGCCGGGCCCTGGGTGGACATGCCGTAGGTGTGCTCGCGCACATAGCCGCGATAGAAGTTCAGCGGCAGGCTCAGCAGCGCGGCACTGCTGCCGTAGACGGCGCCGAACAGGGCGTCGCGTGCCAGGCTGTAGCGCCCCACCCGCTGCGCCCAGTCGCGCACGCGCGCGGCGCGCCGGCCGCTGAGCATCAGCGCGGCAATGCCCAGGCCGAGCAGGAACTCCCACAGCTGCAGCCAGTAGCCGCCCTCCTCGTACTGGTTGGCACGCTGCACGCTGGCGGCGGGCAGGCGGTCCAGATAGGCCTGGGTGGCCAGCTTGGCGTCGCGCGGCAGCGCGGCGCGCCAGGCGTCGTCTACGGGGGCCACGTCGATGGGCTGCTTCGTCCCATGGTCTTCACCCGCCAAAGCGGGGCCGGCCAGGGCGAGGCTGCAAAGCAACGGCAGCACCACGGGCCGTAGCAGGGCGCCCAGGCGGTGGAGGAGCGGGGGGCACAGGCGGGAAGTCGTCATGACAGGAGGCCGCAGGGCCTGAGGGGCGAAAGGCCGGCAGTGTGGGTGCCGCGTGGCGCCAGCGCGCTGGCGCTGCGATGGGCAGCCGCGGTGGACGCCCCGGCTGCCGAGCCAGCGGCCCGGGCGGGTTTGCAGGCAGCCTGCGGGGCATGAACGCCGCCACCCCACCCACCCCGCCGCCCGAAGCCAACGGCCAGCCGCGCAACCCCCTGCACGGCATGACGCTCGAAAAGATCCTCAACGAGCTGGTGGCTTACTTTGGTTGGGCGGAGCTGGGTGAGCGCATTCCGCTGCGCTGCTTCACCCACGATCCCAGCATCACCTCCAGCCTGAAGTTCCTGCGCAAGACGCCCTGGGCGCGAGAGAAGGTGGAGGGGCTTTATTTGTTCATGCTGCGGGAGAAGCGGCGCGGGGGTGGGTGAGGCCAACAGTTCTTCTTTCGAAGTGAGTGCTGGTCAGCAATCTCGACCTTTCCGGCAGGGCGGTCAAAGTTTGCGGGCGGCAATACGCCTCTGTATGTGCTCTTGCACCGCGTCCAAGGTGAGTGTTTGACCGCCCTGCTCGACTTGGCTCCACCGCTCGTTGGACAACCCCTCCCAAGCTGGGCTTTGATGCCCTGCATCCTTAAAGTCGAAGCTGTTGAAGGGACGTGCGTCCGGGTAGACCTTGCAGAAGTTCCGTGCAGTCTCTTCCGAGATGCCAAACAGCAGGGTCGAGCCGCTGTCAAAGCATTCGATCTCGAATATTGCGCCTGGCAGCGGATCCGTTCGGGGATCGCGGGTCCAGCGCAGGCCTGGCCCTCCCACCCCTTCGAGACCATCAAACCCGCGGCGCTGGCCCTTCGGGAAGGCGCTGAACACCCCCCAGAAGAACTGGATCTCGTTTGCCTCAAGAACCTGCTGCAGTTCCAGGCCATCGACCCAGCGGTCTTTGGCTGAGAAGACGGCCTCGCCGCAGTTCGCCTCGACTTCCCTGACGTACCAGTCGAACGCTGCGGCCCGTAGGCCCATGGCGTCGAGCGTCCAGCGCAGGTTGGTGAAGTAGAGCGGATTGGAGGTGTTCTCCAAGATCAGATCCATGCGATGTCTCCTTGCGTTGCCGGTCATGCCTTCAACGCCCTTCCCACCACCTTCAACCGCTCCCTGAAGGCCTCCCGCACCCGATACAGCTGCGCCGGCCGATGCGCACCGCCGCTGCTCTTCGCGCCGGGGATCGCCTCGATCGCATCCAGCTCCTCCATCTTGCGGCGGAAGCTCACCGGATTGATCGGCTCGCCCAGCAAGGCCTCGTACACCGCCTGCAACTGCGGCAGCGTGAAGGGTTCGGGGCAAAGGTGCACGGGCAGTGACGAGTACTGGCTCTTGTTGCGCACCCGCTCCAGGGCGGTGGCCACGATGCGGCCGTGGTCGAAGGGCAGGGCGGGCAGCTTGTCCACCGCGCGCCACTGCGCGCCGGCCGGCAGGGCTTCCAGCGCCGGCACCAGCGCGAAGTAGGCGACCGAGACCGACCAGCCGCGCGGGTCGCGCCCGGGGCCGCTGAAGCTGGCCAGCTGCTCCAGGTAGGGGCTCTGCAGGCCGAGCTTGGCGCGCAGCACGCGCTGGGCGGCGTCGGCGCAGCTTTGGTCTTCGTCGGTGTGCACATACCCCCCAGGCAGGGCGAGGGCGCCGGCAAAGGGCTCGCGTTCGCGTTTCAATAGCAGCACCTGGAGCTGGCCCTCGTGCAGGGTCAGCAGCACCACGTCCACGGTGCAGATCAGCTTGCTCTCGGAGTTTGTTGTGCGGTTCACCGAAGCAAGGATAGCGCCCGTGCTCGTGTCGTGCACCCATTCACGGGGGGCTGCGGTCGGCATCAAGTTCGTTAATTGCAATGTGCAATTAACTGACTTAGGATGGCACGCACACAGACGAAAAGGATGAAGACCATGCACACGCATCTGCTGCTGATCGACCCGCAGAACGACTTCTGCGACCTGCCCGAGAACTGGCGCCCCCACGCGATGCCGGGCGAGGAACCCCTGCAACCTGCACTGCCGGTGACCGGCGCGCACGCCGACCTGCTGCGCGCCGCCGCACTCGTGCAGCGCCTGGGCGCGAAGCTGGACGCCATCACGGTGACGCTGGATTCGCACCACCGCATCGACGTGGCCCACCCCGGCTTCTGGCGCGATCTGGCCGGCCACACGCCGGCGCCGTTCACGCCCATCACCGCCGCGCAGGTGCGCGCCGGGGCTTTTCGCCCGCGCGACGCCCAGGCGCTGGAGCGTGTGCTGACCTACCTGGATGCGCTGGAGGCCAGTGGCCGCTACACCCTGATGGTGTGGCCGGTGCATTGCCAGATGGGCACCTGGGGCCACGCCGTGCACGCCGGCCTGCAGGTGGCGCTGGACGCCTGGGCCGATGCGCAGGGCCGCTCGGTGGCCATCGTCACCAAGGGCGAGAACCCCTGGACCGAGCACTACAGCGCGCTGCAGGCCGAGGTGCCGGACCCGAGCGATGCGCGCACCACCTTGAACGCCGCGCTGCTGGCCGAGCTGGACCGCTTCGACCGCGTGCTGATCGCCGGCGAGGCCGGCAGCCACTGCGTGCGCGCCACCGTGGAGCACCTGGCCGCGCATCTGCCCTCGCGCAAGCTGGACAAGCTGGTGCTGCTGACCGACTGCATCAGCCCCGTCACCGGCTTCGAGGCCCAGCAGGCCGAGTTCTTCGAGGCCATGCGCGCGCAGGGCGTGCAACTGGCCACCAGCACCGAGGTCTGAGCATGTCGAACCCCGTCATCACTAGCCTGCTGGACACCGACCTCTACAAGTTCACGATGTGGCAGACCCTGCTGCATCGCCACCCCGAAACGCAGGCCGAGTACCACTTCGTCTGCCGCAACCAGCCCGCCTACCCCTTGGCCGAGCTGCAGGCCGATGTGGAACGCGAGCTGGATGCGCTGTGCGCCCTGAGCTTTCGCGCCGACGAGCTGGCCTACCTGCGCGGCCTGCGCTTCATGAAGAGCGACTTCGTCGACTTCCTGCGCATCTTCCGCTTCCAGCGCGATTTCATCGACGTGCGAGCGGAGGGCGAGCTGCTGCGCATCGTGGCGAAGGGCCCGCAGGTGCATGTGATGGGCTTCGAGATCCCGGTGCTGGCCATCGTCAACGAGCTCTACTTCCGCCGCTTCGAAACGCCCGAGGTGCGCGCCGAGGGTGGGCGCCGCCTGGCCGCCAAGATCGACGCGTTGCAGGCCTTTGCGCTGGCCGCCGCCAAGTACCGCCACCCCTTCGAGCTGTTCGACTTCGGCCTGCGCCGGCGCTTTTCGGGCGGCTGGCAGCGCGAGGTGGTGGAGCGCCTGCGCGATGCGCTGCCGAACCACTTCAAGGGCACCAGCAACGTGCTGCTGGCCAAGGAACTGGGCCTGGTGCCCATCGGCACCATGGCGCACGAATACCTGCAGACTTTCCAGGCCCTGGGCACGGTGCGCCTGCGCGATTCGCAGAAGGCCGCGCTGGAAGACTGGGTGCAGGAGTACCGCGGCGACCTGGGCACGGCGCTCACCGATGTGGTGGGCATGCAGGCTTTCCTGGCCGACTTCGACCTCTACTTCGCCAAGCTCTTCGACGGCCTGCGCCACGACAGCGGCGACCCCGTGTGGTGGGGCGAGCTGGCGCTGGCGCACTACGCCAAGCTGCGCATCGACGCCCACACCAAGCGCCTGGTGTTCAGCGACGGGCTCACCGTCGACAAGGCCATCGAGCTCTACCGCCACTTTGCCGACCGCGTGCAGCTGGGCTTCGGCATCGGCACGCACCTGAGCAACGACCTCGGGCCCAAGCCGCTGAACATCGTGATGAAGCTGACCCACGCCAACGGCCAGCCGGTGGCCAAGCTCAGCGACTCGCCCGGCAAGACCCTGTGCGAGGACGAAACCTTCCTGGCCTATCTGCGCCAGGTGTTCGGAGTCCAGCCATGCTGAACCTCACCATCGCCCAACTCAACCTCACCGTGGGCGACGTGCCGGGCAATGTGGCCCGCATGGTCGAAGCCGCCCGGCAGGCCGCGGCCGAGGGCTCGCAGCTGATCGTCTTCCCCGAGTTGGCGGTGGGGGGCTACTACCCCGGCGATCTGCTCGACGAACCCGCCTTCCTGCGCCAGGTGCAGCAGGGGCTGGCGGCGTTGCAGCGGGCCTCGGCCGAGCTGCCCGGCCTGGCCTGGGTGTTCGGTGCGCCGCTGGAGCGCACGGGGCCGGGCAAGAAGCTGGAGAACGGCCTGCTGGTGTTGAAGGACGGCCAAGTGCTGCTGCGCTACGCCAAACAGCTGCTGCCCACCTACAACATCTTCGACGAGCGCCGCCACTTCGAGCCCGGCCCGGACGTGGCCAAGGTGCTGCGCTTAGGGCAAACGCAAATCGGCCTGCTGATCTGCGAAGACGGCTGGAACGACGAGGGCGCGGACTACCGCGTCAACCCCTTCGAGCGCCTGCGCGACGCCGCACCTGAGCTGGTGGTGTCCATCAACGCCAGCCCCAGCAACATCGGCAAGCGTGAGCAGCGCCACCAGATCTTTGTCGCCGCCAGCCGCCGCCACGGCCTGCCCCTGCTTTACGTCAACCATGTGGGCGGGCACGACCAGCTCGTGTACGACGGCGCCAGCTTCGCCGTCGAACCCGATGAAGGCGTGGTGTTCGAAGCCGAGCGCTTTGTGGAATCGGTACGCACGCTGCGCTTCGAGCAGGGCCGCTTCCTGGAGCCGAGCGGCCAACCCCTGCCGCGCCCGGTACCGGCGGGCCTGAGCCCGATGGCCTTCTACCGCGCGCAGATCGTGCTGGGCCTGCGCGACTACGCACGCCGCTGCGGCTTCACGCAGGCGGTGGTGGGCAGCTCGGGCGGCATCGACAGCGCGCTCACGCTGGCCCTGGCCGCCGAGTCGCTCGGCCCGCAGAACGTGGTGGGCATCACCATGCCCTCGAGCTTCTCGTCCAGCGGCTCGGTGACGGACTCGGAGGCGCTGTGTCGCAACCTCGGCATCGAGCTGCTGAACCACCCGATCAAGGGTGCGGTCGAGGCCTTCAAGGCGCAGTTCCTGGAAAGCTTCGGCGCCGAGATGCAGGGCCTGACGCTGGAGAACCTGCAGGCGCGCGTGCGCGGCACCACGCTGATGGCCTTCTCGAACGCGCGCGGCCATCTGCTGCTGACCACCGGCAACAAGAGCGAGGTCTCGGTGGGCTACTGCACGCTGTATGGCGACACCAATGGCGGCCTGGGCCTGATCGGCGACCTCTTCAAGACCGAAGTGTTCGCACTCTCGCGCCACCTGAACGAGGCGGCAGGGCGCGAGCTGATTCCGGTGGCCATCATCGAAAAGGAACCCTCGGCCGAGCTGGCGCCGGGGCAGAAGGACAGCGACTCGCTGCCGCCTTATCCGGTGCTGGACGAGGTGCTGAAGGTGTTGATCGAAGGCGAGCGCTTGGCCGCCTGGGAGCGCGCTGCCGCGCATGCCCAGTTTGATGCGCTGAAAGCCACGGCCGAAGGGCGGGCTTTGATCGAGAAGGTGGCGCGGATGATTCATCGCAGTGAGTACAAGCGCCGGCAAGCGCCGCCCATCATTCGGCTGCGCTCGCGGGCGTTTGGGCAGGGAAGGCAGATGCCGATTGCGGCGCGGGTGCCGGGGGTGTTTGAGTGAGTGGGCAGCTGCGCTGGCATAACGAGCGCGTGTGCACGGTGCCGGGCCTGTTGAGTGCGCGCGAGTGCGAGGAGTTGGTGGCGCTGGCCGAGTCAGTTGCTTTTGAGCCGGCCGGTGTACGGACCGCTGAAGGTCCGGTGGCGATGCCCCAGATCCGCAACAACGACCGTGCCATGCTGGAGCATCCAGACTGGGTGGCGCTCATTTGGGAGCGTCTGCAGTCACTGCCATTGCCTGAGCTTGAGGGGCAGGTGCCCATCGGCCTGCCCAAGGCGCTGCGCTTCTACCGCTACCGCCCCGGCCAACGCTTCAAGATGCACAAGGATGGGCCCTGGCGCGAGTCGGGGCACACCAGCAAGCTGACCGTGCTGATCTATCTGAATCAGGGCTACCAAGGGGGTGAGACGGATTTCCGCGAGTTCGCCATTCATGGTGAAGCCGGCATGGGGCTGCTCTTCGTGCACGACACCTGGCATGAAGGGGCGAGCCTGGTCGAGGGCACCAAGTACGTGCTGCGCTCCGATCTCCTTTACGGTGCAAGCACCATCTGAGCGGTGCTCCGATGAACCAACACGCTGTCCTCGCTGTCCGCTACAGGGCAGCGGTCGTGGGATCCCGCAGGGGCTTCACCCCTGCACCCGACCCGCATTTCTTTGCTGCGCCAAAGAAACGCGGGGCAAAGAAAGGCGCCAATGCACGCGGCCGGCCACGGGCCGGCCGCGACTGCACGGCTGGCTCACATGGCTCCCACACCCCTTCTGGGACTGCGAAAACCTGCCCGCTAAGCTGGCCGGAGTACCGGCCGACTAGACCACCGCAAACCATCACGGGCTTTCTGCGATGACGAGACCCCCAACGAGAGGCTTGTGCTTGGCTGACGCTGGTTGGGGGTCGGTTCTTCGTCGCTCGGAAGCCATGGTCCTCGCTGCCCGGGACGACCGGTACCCCGGGCGCCTTCGCCGTCCTGCCCGTCGGAGTCAGATGAGGGCTCGTGTCAGTGTGAGCCCAAGTACCGCCATCACAGTTCGCCCCTAGGAGTCTGGGCGGCAGAAGGGAAGTCCCTGACTGCAGGTGAGGCCTGAGGTGCGTTGGGAGGCTATGGCCGCGCCCTACCTCCCCTACGAGCCGCAGCAGATGCTGCTGCTGCCTCAAGCC
>NZ_JAYRMO010000031.1:0-60001 GCF_041912635.1 Inhella sp. | reverse complement strand
TGTGGGTCACCAAGCAGTTCCGCGCGTTGGGCGAGGTCATCTACCTCGGCCAGGTGGCCGAGCTGCAGCGCATCGAGCGCAGCGCCAAGGCGCTGCGCATCGGTGCGGGCGCCTCGCTGGAGGCGGCTTGGGGCGCCTTGAGTGAACAGTGGCCCACGCTGCGCGAAACCTGGCTGCGCTTTGCCTCGCCCCCCATCCGCTCGGTTGGCACGCTGGGCGGCAACGTGGCTAACGGCTCCCCGATCGGCGATGCCGCCCCGGTGCTGATGGCCCTGGATGCCGAACTGGAGCTGCGCCAGGGCGAGCGCGTGCGCCGCCTGCCGCTGCGCGAGTTCTATACCGGCTACATGCAGAACCGCCTGGAGCCGGGCGAATTCCTGCAGGCGCTGGTGGTGCCGATCGACCCGGCCTGGACTCTGCGCGCCTACAAGATCAGCAAGCGCTTCGATTCGGACATCTCCGCCGTGTTCGGCGCCCTGGCCCTGCGGCTGGAAGACGGCCGCGTGGCCGACGCGCGCCTGGCCTGGGGCGGGCTGGCCGCCACGGTGCAGCGCGCGCCGCAGGCCGAAGCGGCGCTGCGCGGGCAAAACTGGAGCGAGGCCGCGCTGCGGGCCGCCCAGGCCGCACTGGCGCAGGACTTCAAGCCCCTGAGTGACATGCGCGCCTCGAAGGACTACCGTCTGCAGGTGGCGCAGAACCTGCTGCGCCGCTGCTGGCTGGAGACGCGTGCCGCGGCTCCGCTGGCGGCCGAGGAACTGAGCGTCTGGGCCCCCCGATGAACAAGCTGGCCGAACTGCCGCTGCATGCGGCGCCCATGGTGGGGGCCTCCCGCCCGCATGAATCTGCCCATCTGCATGTGGCCGGTGCCGCCCCGTACACGGACGACCTGCCCGAACGCGTGGGCACCCTGCACGCGGCGCTCGGCCTTTCGCCCGTGGCCCACGGCCGCTTGAAGGCGGTGCAACTGGAGCGCCTGCGCGCGCTGCCCGGCGTGGTGGACGTGTTCGCCGCCGCCGATCTCCCCGGCCGCAACGACTGCGGGCCGCTGATCCAGGACGACCCCATCCTGGCCGAGGGCACGCTGCGCTACCGCGGCCAGCCGGTGTTGGTGGTGGTGGCGCGCACCCGCGAACTGGCGCGCCGCGCGGCGGCGCGCGCGTCCGAGTGCATCGAGGCCGAGCCGCTGCCCGCGCTGCTGACGGCCCGCGAGGCCCACGCCGCCGGGCAGTACGTCATCGCCCCGATGAAACTGGCGCGCGGCGAGGCCCGGGCGGCCATCGAGGCCGCGCCGCAGCGCATCCAGCTGAGCTTCGAGCTGGGCGGCCAGGAGCAGTTCTATCTGGAAGGGCAGATCAGCTACGCCGTGCCCGAGGAAGACCAGGGCATGACCCTGTACTGCTCCACCCAGCACCCCAGCGAGATGCAGCACCTGGTGGCGCACGCGCTGCACCGGCCCAGCCATGCGGTGCGCGTGGAATGCCGGCGCATGGGCGGGGGCTTTGGCGGCAAGGAATCGCAATCGGCCCTGTTCGCCTGCGTGGCGGCGGTGGCGGCACAGCGCAACCGCGCGCCGGTGAAGCTGCGCCTGGACCGGGACGACGACTTCCTCATCACCGGCCGCCGCCATGGCTTCAGCTTCGACATCGAGGCCGGCTTCGATGCCGCCGGCCTCGTGCTGGGCGTGGCGGCCACGCTGCTGTCCAACGCTGGTCACTCGGCGGATCTGAGCGGCCCGGTGCTGACGCGTGCGCTCTGCCATTTCGACAACGCCTACTGGCTGCCGCATGTCAGCCTGCAGGGCTTTGCCTGCAAGACGAACACGCAGAGCAACACCGCCTTCCGCGGCTTCGGCGGCCCGCAGGGCGCGTTTGCGGTGGAACTGCTGCTGGACGCCATCGCCCGCCAGCTGGGGCTGGATGCCCTGCAGGTGCGCCAGGCCAACCTCTACACCGAGGGCCAACCCACACCCTATGGCCAGCCGGTGGAGGACTTCTGCCTGCCGGAGCTGATCCAGCAGCTGGAGCAGACCAGCGCCTATGCCGAGCGCCGCGCCGCGGTGACGGCCTTCAATGCACGCAGCACGGTGCTGAAGAAGGGCCTGGCCCTCACGCCGGTGAAGTTCGGCATCAGCTTCAATGTGGTGCACCTGAACCAGGCCGGCGCGCTGGTGCATGTGTACACCGATGGCTCGGTGCTGGTGAACCACGGCGGCACCGAGATGGGCCAGGGCCTCAACACCAAGGTGGCCCAGGTGGTGGCGCACGAGCTGGGCCTGCCGCTGGAGCGGGTGCGTTGCTCGGCCACCGCCACCGACAAGATCGCCAACACCTCGGCCACCGCCGCCAGCACGGGTTCGGACCTGAACGGCAAGGCCGCGCAGGCCGCCGCACGCACCGTGCGCGAGCGGCTGGCGCTGCTTGCCGCCGAAAGGCTGGGTGGGGCCGCGGCGGACGTGCGTTTCGAGGCTGGCCGGGCGCATGTCAATGGCCAGAGCCTGAGCTGGGAGGAGCTGGTTCAGAAGGCTTACCTGGCACGCGTGCAGCTGTGGAGCGACGGCTTCTACGCCACCCCAGGCCTGAGCTGGGACCGCGCCACCCTGCAGGGCCGGCCCTTCTACTACTTCGCCCACGGCGCGGCGGTGGCCGAGGTGCTGGTGGACACGCTGACGGGCGAGCACCGCCTGCTGCGCGCCGACGTGCTGCACGACGTGGGCCGCAGCCTGAACCCGGCCATCGACATCGGCCAGGTGGAGGGCGCCTTCATCCAGGGCATGGGCTGGCTGACGAGCGAGGAGCTGGTCTGGCACCCGGCCGATGGCTCGCCCAAGGGTGGCCTGCTGCTCACGCATGCGCCCAGCACCTACAAGATTCCGACCGCCAACGACTGCCCGCCGGAGTTCCACGTGGCCCTGTTCGACCGGCCCAATGCCAAGGACAGCATCCACCGCAGCAAGGCGGTGGGCGAGCCGCCGCTGCTGCTGCCGTTCTCGGTGTTTTTCGCCATCAAGGACGCCGTGACCGCCGCCACCGGACGCGAGCCGCCGCTGATGGCGCCGGCCACGCCGGAAGCCGTGCTGAAGGCCCTGAACAGCCCATGACCCTGCCGCTGGCGCTGCAAGCCGCTGCCCTGCAGTGGCGGGACCAAGGCCGCGCCGGCATGGTGGTGGAAGTGCAGTCGCATCAGGGCTCGGTGCCGCGCGAGGCCGGCACGCGCATGCTGGTGGCGGCGGATGCCGTGCTGGGCACCATCGGTGGCGGGCATCTGGAGCTGCAGGCCATTGAGCGGGCGCGCGAACTGCTGGCGCAAGGGCAAGGCGGTGAACAACGCCTGGCCCTGGGGCCCAGCTTGGGCCAGTGTTGCGGCGGGGCGCTGGTGCTGAGTTATCAGCCGTTGGCGCAGAGCGCGCCCGAGACCTGGTCGCTGCCCGCGCCGCGCTTCCTGCTCGACCTTTACGGCGCCGGCCATGTGGGGCGTGCCATCGTGCGCCTGCTGGCTGGCATCGATTGCCGGGTGCGCTGGCTGGACGAACGGGAGTCCGAGCTCCCCGCCGAGCCGCTGCCGCCCCACATCACCCCGCTCTGCAGCGAAGGCCTGCCGCACGAGCTGACCGCCACGCCCGCCGGCGCCGGCGTGCTGATCCTGACCCACAGCCATGACCTCGACCTGGCCCTCACCGAGGCGGCGCTGGCCCGTGCCGACCTGCCCTGGGTCGGCCTGATCGGCTCCGCCACCAAGCGCGCGCGCTTCCTGCACCGACTCGAAAGCAAGGGCTTGCGCCCCGAACAGTTGGCGCGGCTGTGCTGCCCCATCGGCCTGCCCGGCATCGCCGGCAAGGAACCCGAGGTGATCGCCGTCGCCGTCGTCGCCCAACTTCTGCAACTCTCGTCCACCGGAGACCTCAATGGACATCTTTGACTACGACAACATCCAGCTGCTGCCGCGTCAGTGCCGGGTGAACAGCCGCAGCGAGTGCGACCCCTCGATCGAGTTCGGGCCGCGCCGCTTCAAGATCCCGGCCGTGCCGGCGAACATGAAGACGGTCATCGACGAGCCGATCGCGCGCTATCTGGCGGCGAACGAGTACTTCTACGTCATGCACCGCTTCGACCTGGACACCGTGGCCTTCGCGCGCCGCATGCGCGAAGCCGGGCTCTACGTCTCCATCAGCCTGGGCGTGCAGAAGGCGGACGACGCCATCGTCGAGCAGCTCGCGGCCGAGGGCCTGGGCGCGGACTACATCACCATCGACATCGCCCACGGCCACAGCGACGCCGTGCAGCGCCAGATCGCCCACATCAAGCAGCGCCTGCCGCAGGCCTTCGTGATTGCCGGCAATGTGGGCACGCCCGAGGCCGTGCTGGACCTGGAGCGCTGGGGCGCGGACGCCACCAAGGTCGGCATCGGCCCCGGCAAGGTGTGCATTACGCGCATGAAGACGGGCTTCGGCACCGGCGGCTGGCAGCTCAGCGCGGTGAAGTGGTGCGCACGCGTGGCCAGCAAGCCCATCGTGGCCGACGGCGGCATCCGCCACCATGGCGACATCGCCAAGAGCATCCGCTTCGGCGCCAGCATGGTGATGATCGGCTCGCTGTTCGCCGGACACGAGGAAAGTCCGGGCGAAACGGTGATCGAGGGCGGCCAGCGCTACAAGGCCTATTTCGGTTCGGCCTCGGACTTCAACAAGGGTGAGCGCCGCCATGTGGAGGGCAAGCGCATCCTCGAACCCATCAAGGGCCACCTGGCCGACACCCTGGTGGAGATGCGCGAGGACCTGCAGAGCTCCATCAGCTACGCCGGTGGCAAGAGCCTGATGGACCTGCGCAAGGTCAATTACGTGATCCTGGGCGGCAACAACGCGGGCGAGCATCTGTTCATGTAGGGCATGCAGGGGGTGTGGGGCTGAGGCACCAGTGGCCCGTTCGAGCCATGGCGGCCGCGGGCGAAGCTGACTAAGCTGCGGCCGTGCGCCTGAGAGGCGCGCTGCCGGAGAACCCCCATGCGTTTGCCCGCCGTGCTTGCGGCCTGCTGGATATTGCTGTGCGCGGCGTCTGGCGCGCCTGCCGCCACCGATGCCCGCCTGGTCGAGGCCGAGCGCCTGCGCCAGGCCGGCGCCCTGATCCAAGCCGAGGGCCTGCTGCGCCAAGCGCTGCCCGCCGAACCCGAACTGCAGCGCCGCTGGCGTCTGAGCCAGGCCCTGGTGGCCTTGCAGCTGCGCCGGACGGACGAGGCCGAGGCCCTGCTCGACCCCTTGCTGACAGACGCCCGTGCCGATGAGCGCGCCTTGTTGCTGCTGGCGCAGGGCCAACTGGCCGAGCAGCGTGGCCAGCGCGAAGCCGCGCTGGCCAGCTACAGCGCGGTGGAACTGATCCCTGGTGCCGGCCTGGCGCTGCAGCAGCGTGCCTGGCTGCACAAGGCACGCCTGAGCGGCAAGAGCGAGGAGGTACTGGATGGGCTGGCGGCGCTGGCGCCGCAGCTCAACGAGCCCGACCTGCAGCTGGAGCTCGGCCGCCTGGCCCAGCGCTTCGGCCTGGAGCCCATGGCCTACCGGGCCTTCGAGCGCAGCCTGATGCAGAGCCAGGACCCTCGGCTGCGCGCCGCGGCGCTGGAGGGCCAGGCTGGCCTGTACGAAGCCGCCGGGCGCCGCGACGAAGCCCGCACCCTGACCCTGCACGCGCTGGAACAGCTCAAGGAACTGGATGCCGCACAGAGCGCGGAGATGGGCGTGCGCCTGCAGTTCCGCCTGGCTCGGCTGAACAAGGAAAACCCCGCGGCCGCCCTGGCCGCCTACCAGCGCGCCGTCAGCCAGCTGGAGGCGCTGCGCGCCGACTGGCCGCTGGAAGAGGCCGACGGGCAGTCCAGCCAGCTCACGCTGTTCCAGCCGCTCTACCTTGGCCTGGTGGACGGCCTGCTGCAGCAGGCCCGCGCGCGCCAGCAAGACCAGGACCTGCTGCGCCGTGCCCGAGACGCGCTGGAACAGCTGCGCCAGGCCGAGATCCAGGACTACCTGGGCGATCGATGCGAGGTCGACGCCCTCAAGGGCGGCCAATCCCAGGCCCTGCCCAGCGGCAGTGCAGCCATCTACCCCGTGCTGCTGGACGACCGCCTGGAGCTGCTGGTGGAAGACAGCCGCGGCCTGGCCCTGTTCCGCAGCACGGTGCCGCCGGGCGAGGTGCGCCAGGCCGCCACCCTGCTGGCGCGCCAGCTGCGGGAACGCACGCCGGGCTTTGAACCCGCGGCGCGCCGGCTCTACCAGGCCCTGCTGCAGCCCCTGGAAGGCTGGCTGGCCGAGCGGGGCGTGGGCAACCTCGTCTGGGTCAGCGACGGACCCTTGCGCCTCATCCCCATGGGGGTTTTGCACGACGGCCAGCGCTTCGCGCTGGAGCGCTGGACGCACGCCAGCACCCTGGGCCTGAGCATGACCAACACCCAGGCGCCGGGGCTGCACACGCGGCCCGGTGCCCTGCTGGCGGGCACGTCCGAGTTCGGGCCGGTGGTGCAGCGCTTGGCCGGTGAGGCCTGGGCGCAATCGATGACGCGCGCCCTGGTGCCCGCCGGCCAGGCCCCGGAAACCGTGTCCCGCGAACTGCAGGAGCGCCGCCTAGCCGACGCGCTGCGCCTGCCTGGTGTGGGTGTGGAGCTGGACCGGCTGGGCGACCTGGTGGGCGGCCGCACGCTGCGCGAAGCCGCCTTCACCGTGCAGGGCTTCGGCACGGCCATGCAGGCCGGCAGCCCGCGCGTGGTGCACCTGGCCTCGCACGGGCTGTTCGGCGGCTCGGCCGCCACCAGCTACCTGCTCGCTTACGACGACCTGCTGACCCTTGGCAACCTGCAGACCCTGCTGCAGGGCGAGAACCAGCGCCGTCAGCCCATCGAGCTGTTGAGCCTTTCGGCCTGCCAGACCGCCGAAGGCAACGAGCGCGCCCCGCTGGGCATTGCCGGCGCGGCCATCAAGGCCCGTGCCCGCGCCGTGCTGGGCAGCCTGTGGCCGGTGGACGACGCCGCCACCGTGCGCCTGATGACGGGTTTCTACGCCGCCTGGCTGCAGAACGGCCAGGGCAAGGCCGCCGCCCTGCGCGAGGCGCAGCTGCAGCTGCTGCGCGACCCCGCCACCCGCCACCCCTTTTACTGGGCCTCGTTCGCCCTGATCGGAAACTGGCTATGACCCGCTGCCCCTTCCGAACCCTGGCGCTCAGCGCCGCCCTGACCCTGGCCTGGCCCGTGGCTGCGCAGGCGCAGGTCGCTCCCATCCGCACCGACGGCAGTGCCGGCCCGGTGGTGGACATCCGTGGCCCGCTGATGCTGATCCCGGAAAGCCTGGGCAAGCTGCAGGGCGCCAACCTGTTCCACAGCTTCCAGCACTTCAACATCCCGACCGGCGAGACGGCGCGCTTCACCGTCCAGAGCCCAGGCGTGGCGCATGTGATCAGCCGTGTCACGGGCGGCCTGCCTTCCTTCCTGGACGGCAGCCTGGAACTCAAGGCCGAGCAGGGCAGCCCGGGCTTCTATTTCATCAACCCCGCCGGCGTGGTGTTCGGCAGCGAGGCCCGCATCGACGTGCCGGCGGGCTTTCATGTCAGCACCGCCCAGCAGTTGCAGCTGGCCGATGGCAGCCAATGGGCCACCACGGGTGGCAGCAGCTTCAGCGCGGCCGCGCCGGAGGCCTTCGGCTTCCTGGGCGGCGATCGGGCCGCACCCATCGTGTTGCTGCCGGGGGCGGTGCTGGCGCCGGCGCGCCAAAGCCCAGCCCAACTGGTGGCGGGTGACATCGACTTTTCGGCCGCGCAACTGGTCGGCACCGGCAATCTGCGCCTGGCCGCGGTGGGTGATGGCGCGGTCGTGCTGCCGCTCTCCGGCGCGCTGCCCGGCGATTTGAAGGGCGACATTCGCTTGGGTGAGGGCAGCTTTGTGTTCGCGGCCTCAATCCGGGACTACGCCACCGGCCCGATTCAGATCGCCGCGGGCAACCTCACTCTGAGCGGGAATTCTGCTGTCACCAGCGCCGTGCTGGAGGGCGGCAGCGGAGCCGCGGGCGACGTCGATGTGCGCCTGCGCAACAAGCTCTGGGTCACAGAGGACAGCTACCTTTCCGTCAACACCGACACGGCCGCCGCCGTTGGCGATCTGCGCATCTCGGCGGCCACGGTGGAAATTGATCAGCTCGGCCGGCTGAACGCCTACACGGCCGGCGGCGGGCGCAGCGGCGCCATCCTGATCGATGCCCGCGAGCAAGTGCTGATCCACGACAACGGCAAAGTCTGGAGCAACGCGATCGCCGCAGGCGACGCCAGCGACATCCAGATCCGCGCGCCGCGCATCACCCTGGCCTCGTTCGGCAGCGTGGCGGCCACCACGCAGGACACCGGCAAGGGCGGCTCGATCCGTCTGGAGGCCAGCGACACCCTTCGCCTGGCGCCCGATGGGCATGTGCAGGCGTACAGCGTGGGCTTGGGCAGTACCGGTGCCATTCTGTTGACTGGCAATGATGTGGTGCTGGAACGCGACAGCAATGTTCTTAGCCAGGCGGTTGGTCTGGGCCGTCAAACCGGCGGCGTCGGTATACAGGGGCGGCGCAGCCTGGTGTTGGACGGTGCACAGATCGCCACGTTTGGCCTCCAGGGTGCGGCCAGCGCCGATGTTTTGCTGGCAGGTACGGACATAACAATCCAAGGAAAGTCCGAGATCACCGCCGGCTCGCTCGATGGCACCGGCAGTGCCGGTACCGTGGCCATACTTGCGGACAACTTGCTCCGTGTCAGTGGTAGCGACACTCGCGTGTCAAGCAACACGCATACCGAGGCGGCTGGCGGCTACATCCTCCTCGCAGCAAGAGAGTTGGTGATCGAGGATCACGCCCTTGTACGAAGTGCAACGCTCAGCACCGGCTCTGGTGGTTACATCGATCTGCGGGCGCAGGAAACGCTGCGCCTGAATAGCGGAGCAAGCGTGACGGCCAGTACCACCGGACCGGGAAATGCGGGACTGGTCAAGGCTGAGGCCAAGCACATCGTGCTGGACGGCGGAGCGCGGATCGTTTCCTCTGCGTACCAGGACGAGGAGACCGGCAGCGTAGCGAGCGGGATGGCCGGAGGGGTGGTGCTTCAGGCGGGTGAATCGGTTCGCATGGTGGGCGGCTCCTTCCTGGACAGCAGTGCTTTCACCCCAACATCGGAGGCCGGTGCCATCCTTGTCACGGCTGGTCGATCCATCGAGTTGAGCAGGTCGAGCATGACCAGCTTTACTTTGGGAGCGGGTGCGGCCGGAAAAATTCTGTTGGCAAGCGAGGGACAGATCGCCCTGAATGAGCAGTCCTTCGTTCTCACGTCGACGGCAGGCAGCGGAGTTGCTGGAGAAATTGGCCTCGCGGGCAGCAACATATCAATCAAGGACAGCCGTGTTGCCAGTTCGGCCGTGGAAGGCTCGCGCGGGAACGCAGCTTCGGTGATCCTGGCGGCGCAGGGTTTGATCCTGCTCGACGGCGGCCACGTGTCCAGCGGCACGGAGGGCATCGGGGCGGGAGGCTCTGTCGACATTGGCGCCGGTCAGTTCCGAATGCAAGGGGCGAGTACCGTTGATTCCGAGGCGGGTGCGCAATCGAGCGGCCAGGCAGGCAATGTGCGCATCCAGGCACTGGAGTCGATTGAATTGCGCGGCCAAAGCCTCATCAGCATCGGTAGCTTCGCAACAGTAGCCAACCCTTCCAGCCTCATTTCCACTCGCTTGGAATTGAGTGCCCCGCGCATCAGTTTGCTGAATAGCGCCGCGTTCTCCGACTCCCCAGGCAATGTCTCGGCCAGTGAAGTTCGCGTGACTGCGCCCTTGGGGATTCGCTTGAGTGAGTCGCAAATCAGCACCCGAGCCATGAATGGAAATGGCGGTCCGCTGAGTTTGAGCACCGATGGACGCTTGGAATTGTTCAAAAGTCAGGCCAGTACATCGGTATTCGGTACCCAAGGGAATGGTGGGGATGTATCCGTGCGCGCCCAGATCCTCTGGCTCGACAACGGCTTCGTGCAAGCCAACAGCGCGGCGCAGGGCGGGCAGGGCGGGGTGGTCAATCTGGATGTGGGCGCGGTGGTGGCCAGCGGCAATCGCGTCACCCTGGGCGGCCAGGTGCCGCTGGCCTTTGCGCAACCGCGCCAGGCCTACAACGCCATCCAGGCCGTGGCGCCGGACGGGGTGAACGGAACGATCCAACTGGCCAACCCCCTGCAGGACCTGAGCGCCAGCCTGGCCCTGCTGGACGCCCGCCTGCCCGACCCGGCCCGCCTGGGCCAAAGCCCCTGCGACCGGCGCAGCGGCAGCAGCCTGGCGCTGAGCGGGCGCGGCGGCCTGGCCGGGCAGGCCCTGCCAGGCGGGCCGCCCGGGCGGCCCGCCCACGTGCTGGCCGGGAGCTGCCCATGAAGGCGCTGCGCATGAGCTGCCTGCTGCTGCCCCTGCTGGCCGCCGCGCAGGAACGCCTGCCACCGGTACCGCCAACGGCGGTGGCGCCCAGCAAGGCACGGCTCATCGAGCGGCTGGAGCTGCAGGGCGTCAAGGCGCTGCCGCTGGCCCTGTTCGAGAGCGCCGCCAAACCCTGGCTCGGGCGGCCGCTGGATGAGGGTGAGATCGAGGCGCTGCGCCAGCGCCTGACACGGGTCTACGTGGAGCACGGCTTCGTCAATTCCGGCCTGCTGCTGCTGCAGGAACAAGGTAGCGGCCCGGTGCTGCGCCTGCAGGCCATTGAAGGGCGGCTGACGCAGGTGCAACTGCGCGGTCTGGCCGGCCTGAACCCTGAGCATGTGAAGGCGCGCCTGGGCGGCACGGAGGGGGCCCTGAACATGGACGCGCTGCGCGAGCGCTTCCAGCTGCTGTTGAACGACCCCCTGCTGGCGCGCGTGCAGGCGCGCCTGCTGCCGGGCGAGCGCCTGGGCGAGGCGGTGCTGGACATCGAGGTGGAGCGCGCGCGCCCCTGGAAGCTCAGCGCCTTTGCCAACAACCATCGCCCGGTGTCGGTGGGCGAGGGGGCGCTGGGCCTGCGCGGGCAGCTCAGCAACCTCAGCGGTCAGGGCGATCAGCTCGATGCGCTGCTGCTGTGGCCGCTGGAAGGGGAGGGCTCACGCAAGGGCCAGCAACGCCTGGACTGGCGCACGCCGCTCACCGCCTGGGGCGCCCCGTTCACGCAGGTGAATGTGGCGGCCGAACGCAGTGATTCGGCCATCGTGGAAGAACCGGTGCGCCAGCTTGACATCCGCAGTGCCACGCGCTGCTGGGAGCTGGGCGTCAGCCAGCTGTGGAGTGAAAGCACCGAGCGGCGCCACAGCAGCGGTCTGCAGGCGCAGGCGCGCCGGCAGCGCAGCACGCTGCTGGGGGAGCCGTATTCCTTCACCGCCGGTGTGCCCGACGGCCGCGTGCGCGAAACCGTCTGGCGGCTGTGGCACGAAACCCAGTGGCGCAGCCCGCAGCAGGTGCTGGTGCTGCGCGCCAACTTCAACTGGGGCCACAACAACGTGCAGCGCGAAGCGGCCGTCCCCGGCCTGGAGGGTGCGCCGGCGCCGAGCTTCGAGTTCGCCACCTTACAGGCGCAGTGGCTGCGCAAGCTGGGCCCTGAGGGCTTGAGCCTGAGCGCACGCCTGCTGGCCCAGGCCAGCCGCGACCGCCTGCTGCCCAGCAGCGGCATCGCCCTGGGCGGGGTGAACAGCGTGCGTGGCCAGCGCGAGAACCAGGCGGTGCGGGATGAAGGCTGGGTCGCCAATCTGGGCCTGCCCTGGGTCTGGAAGGACGGGCAGGGCGGCGGCCTGCGGGTGGAGCTGGAGCCCTTCTACGACCACGGCAGGGTGCGCAACCGCGGGCAGGCCTGGGTGGAGCTGGCCTCCGCCGGCCTGGCGCTGAAGCTGGGCTGGCGCGGCGCCCTGCTGGAGCTTGCTGCCGCCGAGCGGGTGCGCGGTGATGCCGGCTCTGCGCAGAACAACAGCCTGCAGGACCGCGGCGTGCACGCCCAGCTGACCTACAGCTTCTAGGCGTGCAAGACCACCAGCAGCCCCACCGCCAGTTCCGGCCCGGGGTTGCGGATGGCATGGCTTTGGTCGGCCGCATAGCGTGCGGTCTCGCCCAGGCCGAGCAACTGGCGCTGACCGCCGGTTTCCACCACCAACTCGCCGCTCAGCACCGACAAGTGCTCGCGCGAGCCCGGTTCGTGTGCCTGGGAGGCCAGCACGCCGCCGGGCTGGACGATCAGCTCGTACCACTCGTACTGCCCGGCCAGCTCGATCGGACCCAGGATGCGCAGCCGCGCCAGGCCGTCCGGGCTGGCCAGCGAAGGCGTGGCGTGCGCGGGCACGAACTCGATGCCGCTCTGCGCCGGCTTCGCGCCCTCCAGCAGCTCGGAAAGTTCCACGCCCAGCGCGTGCGCCAGGCGCCACACCACGGCCACCGTGGGGTTGGCCTGGTTGCGCTCGATCTGCGACAGCATCGATTTCGACACCCCGGCGCGCTGGCTCAGGGCGTCCAGCGTCAGCTGGCGCTTGGCCCGCAGCGCCGCCAGGGCTTCCCCGAGCTGGGGCGGTTGGGCAAGATCGGTGTCGCTCATGCGAATCCCTTGATTCAGTGAACAACTGTTCGATATAGTGAACGCCGTTCGATAAACCGCATTTTGCGGCAGGAGACTGAACATGGCCAGCAGCGCCGACTTCTACGCCCATATCCGCCAGGAACTGGCGGGCATCGAATCCGCCGGCCTGTTCAAGCGCGAACGCATCATTGCCACGCCGCAAGGCGCCGTGGTCCGCACCACCGACGGGCGTGAGCTCATCAACTTGTGCGCGAACAACTACCTGGGCCTGTCCAGCCACCCGAACGCGATTGCGGCGGCGCACAAAACGCTCGACACGCACGGCTTCGGCCTCTCCTCGGTGCGCTTCATCTGCGGCACGCAGGACATTCACAAGGAGTTGGAGCGCCGCATCGCCGCTTTCGTGGGCTGCGAGGACGCGATCCTTTACGCCGCAGCCTTCGATGCCAACGGCGGCCTGTTCGAGCCCCTGTTGGGCGAGCAGGACGCCATCATTTCGGACGCCCTGAACCACGCCTCCATCATTGACGGCATCCGCCTGTGCAAGGCCGCGCGCTACCGCTACGCCAACAACGACTTGGCCGATCTGGAAAAGCAGCTGCAGGACGCGCGCGCCAAGGGCGCCCGCCATGTGCTGGTGTTCACCGATGGCGTCTTCAGCATGGACGGCACGATCGCCCAGCTGAAGGAGATCCGCGCCCTGTGCGACCAGTACGGCGCGCTGCTGGGCATCGACGAATGCCATGCCAGCGGCTTCCTGGGCAAGACCGGCCGAGGCACGCCCGAGCATTGCGGCGTGTTCGGCCAGATCGACATCATCACCGGCACCTTCGGCAAGGCCCTGGGCGGCGCCAGCGGTGGCTTCACGGCGGCGAAGAAGGAAGTGGTGGAGCTGCTGCGCCAGCGCTCGCGCCCCTATCTGTTCAGCAACACGCTGGCACCGGCCATCGTGGGGGCCTCGCTGGCGGTGCTGGACCTGATCGAAGGCTCCACCGCGCTACGCGACAAGCTGGAAGACAACACCCGCTTCTGGCGCGCTGGCCTGGAGGCCGCCGGCTTCGACATCAAGCCCGGCACCCACCCCATCGTGCCGGTGATGGTCTACGACGCCGTCAAGGCGCAGCAGCTCTCGGCCCGCCTGCTGGAGCTGGGCGTGTACGCCGTGGGCTTCTTCTTCCCGGTGGTGCCGAAGGAGCAGGCGCGTATCCGCACCCAGATGAGCGCGGCGCTGGACCGCCACCACCTGGAAAAGGCGCTGGCTGCCTTCACCCAGGCTGGCCGCGAACTTGGCTTGATCAAGGGCTGAACCATGACGACCAAGATCCTCCTCATCGGCGCGAATGGCCAGATCGGCACCGAGCTGGCCGCCGCCCTGGCCGAGCGCCACGGCAACGAAAACGTCATCACCAGCGACATCTCGCCCCAGGGCCGCTTGCCGCAACTGCGCCACGAGATGCTGGACTGCACCGATGGGGCGGCCGTTACTGCCATCGTCGAGCGGCATCACATCACCCAGGTCTATCTGCTGGCCGCCGCGCTGTCGGCCACCGGCGAGAAGCACCCGCAATGGGCCTGGGACCTGAACATGAAGGGCCTGCTGAACGTGCTGGAGCTGGCGCGCACACACAAGCTGGAGCGGGTGTTCTGGCCCAGCAGCATCGCCGCCTTCGGCCCCAGCACCCCACAGGACCACACGCCGCAATCCACCGTGATGGACCCGACGACGGTGTACGGCATCAGCAAGCAGGCCGGCGAGCGCTGGTGCGCCTGGTACCACCGCATGCATGGCGTGGACGTGCGCAGCCTGCGCTATCCGGGCCTGATCAGCTGGAAGACCCCGCCCGGCGGCGGCACCACCGACTACGCCGTGGACATCTTTCACCAGGCGCTCAAGGCCGGCCATTACAAGTGCTTCCTGCAGGCCGACCAGCGCCTGCCCATGATGTACATGCCCGACGCCATCCGCGCCACGCTGGAGCTGATGGAAGCGCCCGCCGCGGCCATCCAGGAGCGCGGCAGCTACAACCTGGCCGGCTGCAGCTTCACGCCGGAAGAAATCGCCGCCGAAATCCGCCAGCACCTGCCGGGCTTCGAGATGGTGTGCGAGCCCGATTTCCGCCAGCAGATCGCCGCCAGCTGGCCGCGTTCCATCGACGACTCGGTGGCGCGCGCGCACTGGGGCTGGAAGGCCGAGTTCGGCCTGAGCGAGATGGTGGCCGACATGCTGGCCAATCTGCGCGGGCGGGTTTGAAGCGCAGCAGGTAGGCTTCGGCCATGCGCCGCCTCCTACCTGCCCTCCTGTTGCCCCTGCTCGCCAGCCCGGTGCTGGCGCAAGAAGTCGAGCTCTTCTCCGGAGCCAAGCTGTCGCTGATCGGCCTGCGGGTCGGCAATTCCCCGGTCTATCTGGGCCAGAGGGACCGGGGCTTCGACCTGCGCCCCGTGGTTGCCCTGCGCTGGGGGCGGGTGCGCATCAGCAATTCGGGCGGCAGCTCGCTGCTGAGCGAACGCGGTACCGGCGGAGCGAGCACCGATCTGCTCGACGACGACGACTGGCGCCTGACGGTCGGCCTGCGCTTCGACCGCGGCCGCAATGTCAGCGGCATCGAGCGCCTGCGTGAGCTGCCCGATGTGCGCACCACGATCCGAGGGCGCGTGGGCCTGACCTGGCATCAGACCGACACGCGGGACTGGACCCTGGCCGTCAACCCCGATCTGCTCGGCCGCGGCGGAGGCCTGCTGCTGCAGCTCAGCATGAGCCAGCGCCTGCCCGAGTGGGAGCAGGCCTTGCCGATGGGCGGGCAGTGGACGGCGCTGGTCAGCCTTGCCGCCGCCGATCGGCGCTACCAGCGCAGCTACTTCGGCGTGCCGGCCGGGCTGACGACCTTTCAGGCCTACGAACCCGGGGCCGGCCTGCGCAGCCTCACCGTTGGCCTGACCTGGCAGCGCGAGTTCGGCCGCCACTGGGTCGGGTTCGGTGGCGGCAGCCTCAGCCACTTGCTGGGGCCGGCCGCCGATGCACCCTTCATCGAGCGCAACCTCGACCTGGGACTCAACGCTGGCCTGGCCTACCGGTTCTAGGGCCGCAAGGCCGCTGCCAGCGCCTCGCGCAGGCCCTCGGGGTCTTCCTGCATCAGGGCATGGCCGCAGGGCAGGCTCACCGTGCGGGCCTTGAGCGCCTCGGCCAAGGGCTTGGCTGCGCGCGGCGGCGTCATCTGGTCCAGGCTGCCCATCACCACGGTGCTGGGGCAGCTGAGCTTGGCCGCGGCTTCCAGCGCACCGGTATAGCCATTGCAGAGCTGGAAATCCTGCAGGAACAGATTGCTCCCGGGCCATCCGGCTTGCGTGCGTTCCATCAGCGCCTGGTTGGCGCCGTGCAGCCAGGCACCCGGGCCGGGGTAGGCCGGCTTGGCCGCGATGCCGCTGTGGCTGAAGGTGTTGACCATGCGCATCGCCGCCACCGGCTCGCTGGCTGCGGTCTGCAGCAGCGCGTCGCTCACGGCCATCGGCGCCGCCGTGCCCAGCAGGGCCAGGTGCCAGGCGCGCTCGGGTGCCTGCGCGGCGGCTTCCAGGGCGATCAACGAACCCATGCTGTGGCCCACCCACGCGGCCTTGCTGGCGCCCGCAGCATCCAGGCAGGCCAGGGCCCAGGCGCCGGCCTCGGCGATGCTGACCAGCGGCGGGCCCTCGCTGCGGCCATGTGCGGGCAGGTCCAGCGCCAGCACGGCGAAGCCCCGGTGCGCAAAGCTGCGCGCCAACAGGGTGAAGACCGAGTGGTCGTGCAACGCGCCGTGCAGGAAGACGATGCAGGGCAGGGCGGCGTCAAAGGTCTTGCCGCCGGTGTAGGCGTAGACGCGGCGGTTCTGTACGGTCAGTTCCATCACTTGAACGCCGCTTTCAGGGCGGTCTTGAGGTCGGCGATCAGATCGGCCGGGTCTTCCAGGCCGATCGACAGGCGGATCGTGCCGGGGCCGATGCCCGCGGCCACCAGCGCGGCATCGTCCATGCGCGAATGCGTGGTGCTGGCCGGGTGGATGACGAGCGAGCGCGCATCGCCCACATTGGCCAGATGGCTGAAGAGCTTGAGGGACTCGATGAACTTCTGGCCTTGCGCGCGGCTGCCGTCCAGCTCGAAGCTGAACACTGCACCCGAGCCACGCGGCATCAGCGTCTGCGCCCTGGCATAGCTGGGGTGGCTGGGCAGGCCGGGGTAGCCCACCGCCTTGACCTGCTTCTGTGAGGACAGGAACTCGGCCACCGCCTGGGCATTGGCCACATGCCGGGCCATGCGCAGTGGCAGGGTCTCCAGGCCTTGCAGCAGCAGCCAGGCGGTGTGAGGGCTCATGCAGGCGCCGAAGTCGCGCAGGCCCTCGCGGCGCGCGCGCAGCAGAAAGGCGGCGACCGTCGATTCCTCAGCGAACACCATGCCGTGGAAGCCGTCGTAGGGTTCCGTCAGCTCCGGGAACTTGCCCGACTTCAGCCAATCGAAGCGACCGGAGTCGATCAACACCCCGCCCACCACCGTGCCGTGGCCGCACAGGAACTTGGTGGCCGAGTGCATCACCAGGTCGGCGCCTTGCTCGATGGGGCGCTGCAGCCAGGGCGTGGCCAGCGTGGCGTCCACCAGCAGGGGCAGGCCGGCGGCGTGGGCCACCGCACTGACGGCCGGGATGTCCAGCACCTCCATGCCCGGGTTGCCGAGCGACTCGCCCAGCAGCAGACGCGTCTCGGGCCGGATGGCCGCCTTCCAGGCGTCCACCTCACCGGGGGCCACGAAGGTGGTCTGGATGCCCAGGCGCGGCAACGTGTAGGCCAGCAGGTTGTGCGAGCCGCCGTACAGCTGCGAACTGGCCACGATGTGGCCGCCGGCGCCACAGATCGTCACGATGGCCAGCCACAGCGCGGCCTGGCCGCTGGCGGTGGCGATGGCACCCACACCGCCTTCGAGCGCGGCCATGCGCTCCTCGAACACGGACGTGGTGGGGTTGGAGAGGCGCGAGTACACATGCCCGCTGCGCTCCAGATTGAACAGACCGGCGGCATCCGCGCTGCTGTCGAACACGAAGCTGGTGCTCAGATGCAGCGGGGTGATGCGTGCGCCGGTGGCGGGGTCGGGGGCGGCCCCGGCGTGCAGGGCCAGGGTGTCGAAGCCAGGGTCTAGGGGTCCGGGCATGCCTTGAACTAGGGTGCGCCCCGGAGAGGGCGGGGCGGGCATTGTGTGCTATGTTGCCCGCAATCCCCCTCTGCTCTCCATGGAGAACGCCATGAAGGTCACCGACATCCTGAAGGTCAAGGGCAGCACCCTGTTCACCGTTGCCCCCGACACCCCGCTGGCCGAGGCCGTGGCCACCATGGCGGAGCGCGACATCGGCTCGCTGGTGGTGATGGAGCTGGGCGACCTCGTGGGCATGCTGACCTTCCGCGAGGTCATCCAGGCCGTGGTGAAGAATGGCGGCACGGTGGGCAACAGCCAGGTCCGCTCGGTGATGGACGACCATCCGCTGACCTGCACGCCCGAGACCGAGATCGACGAGGTGCGCCGCATGATGCTGGGCCGCCACGCGCGCTACATGCCGGTGCTCAACGGCAAGACGCTGATGGGCGTGATCTCCTTCTACGACGTGGCCAAGGCCGTGGTCGATTCGCAGGACTTCGAGAACCGCATGCTCAAGGCCTACATCCGTGATTGGCCGGTGGGGCAGGAAGAAGAGTCCAGCGAGCCGAAGCTCTAAGTAGGTCTTCGTGCACAGAGAAGGGCGGCAGTGATGCCGCCCTTTGCCTTTCTAGAATCCAGAACATGCAACCCCCAGTCTCACTTCGTTCGCCACCCCCCGAGGGGGCGCTTGCCCGCTTGGGACGGCCCGGCGCCGGGCACTCATGAGTGGATCCACATTCGGGCGCTGGTTCGCCGTCACCAATTTCGGCGAAAGCCATGGCCCGGCGATCGGTTGCGTCATCGACGGCTGCCCACCCGGGATGGCGCTCAGCGAGGCCGACATCCAGCCCGATCTGGACCGCCGCAAGCCCGGCACCAGCCGGCACGTGACGCAGCGCCAGGAAGGCGACCGCGTCGAGATCCTCTCCGGCGTCTATGAGGGCCTGACCACCGGCACGCCGATTGCGCTGCTGATCCGCAACGAGGACCAGCGCAGCAAGGACTACGGCAACCTGCTCGACACCTTCCGCCCCGGCCATGCCGACTACACGTACTGGCGCAAGTACGGCCTGCGCGACCCGCGCGGCGGCGGCCGCAGCTCGGCCCGCCTGACCGCGCCGATGGTGGCAGCCGGCGCGGTGGCCAAGAAGTGGCTGCAACAGGCCCATGGCACCACGGTGCGCGGCTGCATGGTGCAGCTGGGTGAAATCGAGATCCCGATCGAGGACTGGGCGCAGACCGCACACAACCCCTTCTTCGCCGCCGGCACGCGCGAGTTGGAGCGCCTGGAGGCGTACATGGATGCGCTGCGCAAGAGCGGCGATTCGGTCGGCGCCAAGCTGCGTGTAGAGGCCCAGGGCGTGCCACCGGGCTGGGGCGCGCCGCTGTTCGACAAGCTCGACGCTCAGATCGCCTACGCCATGATGGGCATCAACGCGGTCAAGGGCGTGGAAATCGGAGACGGCTTCGGCGTCGTCGCCCAGCGTGGCAGCCAGCATGGCGACGAGATCCACCCCGACGGCTTCGCCAGCAACCATGCCGGCGGGGTGCTGGGCGGCATCTCCAGCGGGCAGGATCTGGTGGTGAACATCGCCATCAAGCCGACCAGCTCGATCCGGCTGGAGAAGGCCAGCATCGACCGCAGCGGCCAGCCCAATAGCGTCGTCACCCACGGCCGTCACGACCCCTGCGTGGGCATCCGCGCCACGCCCATTGCCGAAGCCATGCTGGCCCTGGTGCTGATGGATGCGGCGCTGCAGCAGCGGGCGCAAGGCGGCGACGTGGAGCTGCCGATCGCGCCGGTGCCGGCAAGGCGCGGCTGAACCGGTTCTCGGAGACTCCAGGATGACTGTCTCGCAACGCCACCCCGAAGGCTGGGCCGTCGGCATCGTCGGCGCCACGGGTGCGGTTGGGCTGCTGATGCGCCAACTGCTGGCCGAGCGCGATTTCCCCGTGCGCTCGCTGCGCCTGTTTGCTTCAGCACGCTCGGTAGGGCGGCAACTGGACTGGAAAGGCCACCAGCTGCCGATCGAGGACGCCGCCACGGCCGATTTCCGCGGTCTGGATCTGGTGTTCTTCTCGGCCGGTGGCGACACCGCGCGCGAACTGGCACCCCGGGTGGCAGCTGCCGGTGCGGTGGTGATCGACAACTCCTCGGCCTGGCGGGCCGACCCCGACGTGCCCCTGGTGGTGGCCGAGGTCAACCCGGACGATCTGCGCCGCCGGCCCAAGGGCCTGATCGCCAACCCGAACTGCACCACCATGGCGGCCATGCCGGTGCTCAAGCCCTTGCACGATGCCGCCGGCCTGAAGCGCCTCACCGCCAGCAGCTACCAAGCCGTCTCGGGTGCCGGCGTGGCGGGCGTGCAGGAGCTGGTGGATCAGATGCGGGCCGCAGCCGATCGGCTGGAGGCCCTGGTGTACGACGGCCGTGCCGTCGACTTCCCGCCGCCGCGCAAATGGGCGGTGCCGATCGCCTGCAATGTGGTGCCGCTGAACTATGTGCTGAAGGACGATGGCTTTACCGAAGAAGAGCTGAAGCTGCGCCACGAGACCCGGCGCATCCTGGGTCTGCCCCAGCTGCCGGTCGCGGGCACCTGCGTTCGGGTGCCGGTGCTGTGCGCGCACTCGCTCAGCCTGCATGCCGAGTTCGAACGGGCCATCGAGGCCGCCGAGGCCGAAGCCCTGCTGCGCCAGGCGCCGGGCGTGCGCCTCTGCGCCGTGCCCAATGCGCTGGACGCCACCGGCATCGACGAGGTGCTGGTGGGGCGGGTGCGGCGCGATCCCACGGTGCCGCATGGGCTGATCCTCTTCGTCAGTGGCGACAACCTGCGCAAGGGCGCAGCGCTGAACGCGGTGCAACTGGCCGAATGCCTGTGGCAACAGGCCGAAGCGGGCGGCGGAGCCGGCTGAGGCCCCCTGCTGAAGGTCATGCCGCGGCCGAGCCCAGGGCCCGTGCCGAACGACGACTTTGCAGCTGACCCCCTCAAGGGTGCATTTCGTCGCTTTCTAAACGCACCCGCAGCCTTCGCTTCCTAGCATGGCCGCCGTTACTCAAAAACGGGGCCTGCCATGGAGCTGCACAAGACTTCTTCTCGATTCAACAAGCGCTGGTGGCTGGGCGGCGGCCTGAGTGCCGTGGCCCTGGCCATTGCGGCCGGCGTAGCGGTGAATGCCAACGGCGCGGACGCGGGCAGCAAGCCTGACGCCAAGGACAGGAAGGACGCGCCCAAGACCCTGCGCTTCACCGCCTCGGAAGTGGTGCAGCCGCAGCGCCAGGCCCTGCGCGCGGTGGTGGAGTTCAGCGGCCCGCTGGTGGCACCCAACACCGCCATCGTGCGCGCCAAGGGCGGCGGCACGCTCTTGAACCTGGCCGCGCCCGAGGGCAGCCGCGTCAAGGCGGGTCAGTCGCTCGGCACCCTCGATCTGGAAGACCTGCGCCAGCGCGTGAACGAGCGCCAGGCCGCCGTGGAAGCCTCGCGCGCCCAGGCTGCGCAGGCCGAGCGCACGCATCTGGCCAACGAAGGCTTGGCGCGTCAGAACTTCATTGCCCCGACGGCTCTGGACAGCAGCCGCGCCCAGCTCGACAGCGCCCGCGCCAACCTGGCCGCCGCGCGCGCCCAGCTGGAGACCGTGCAGGTGGCGCTGCGCCAAGCCACGCTGACGGCGCCCATCAGCGGCTGGGTGGCCAAGCGCCATGCCGTGCCGGGTGAAAAGCTGCAGCTGGAGCAAGCGGTCGTCACCGTGGTGGACCTGAGCCAGCTGGAGCTGGCCGGCCTGGTGGGCACGCACGAGGTCTCGCGCCTGAAGCCCGGCATGGCTGCCACCTTGCGCATCGAAGGCCACACCGAACCGGTGGCTGCCAAGATCGCCCGCATCAGCCCGGCGGCCGAGCCGGGCACGCGCTCGATCGGTGTCACGCTCAGTCTTTCCAACCCAGGCGAACAGCTGCGCGCCGGTCAGTACGCGGTGGCCTCAGTCACCTTGGACGACCCGGAACCTCGCCTGACCTTGCCGCAGACCGCCTTGATGGGCAGCAGCGGCCAGCAAGCGGTGTGGGTGATCGATGGCGGGGAACTCAAGCGCCGCTTGGTGACTGTGGGCCGCCAGGATGCCAAGGAGGGTCGGGTCGAGATCCTCTCCGGCGTGGACGCCAAGGCCCAGGTGCTGGCCGCGCGCTATGACAACCTGCGCGAAGGCACCAAGGCCGAGATCGACGCCGGCAAGGCCAAGGTGGCCGCCGCCGCGGTACCGGCCACTGCGCGCTGAAGGAGCCGGCCATGTGGATGACCCGCGTCTCAATCAACAACCCGGTCTTCGCCACCATGGTGATGGTGGCGCTGTGCGTGCTGGGCTTGTTTGCCTACAACCGCCTGGGTGTCGAGCAGATGCCCGAGATCTCGCTGCCCGGCGCCTGGATCGACACCCGCTACCCGGGCGCCAACCCCGAGGCCGTGGAGCGTGAAGTTGCCAAGCCGCTCGAAGAGGCGGTCAACACCATCGCCGGCGTCAAGCGCATCCAGTCGCGCAGCTTCGAGGGCCGTGCGCAGATGAGCGTCGAGTTCACGCTCGACACCAATATGGATCGCGCGATGCAGGACCTGCGCGACCGCGTGTCGCTGGCCCAGGCCGGCTTCCCGCGCGACGTGAAAGCGCCGCTAATCAACCGCTTCCAGGAGGGCAACCAGCCGGTGGTGGTGGCGGCCCTGCTGAGCAGCACCCGCAGTGCGCGTGAGCTCTCGCTGATCGCCGAGCAGACCGTGGCCAAGCGCCTGCAGCGCGCCGAGGGCGTCGCGGTGATCGGGCTCTCGGGCCTGGCCAGCCGCGAGGTGCGCATCGACCTGGACCCGCAACGCCTGCGCGCCTATGGCGTGACGGTGGCCGAGATTGCCCAGGGCCTGCGCGAGGCGAATGCCGACCAGGCCGTGGGCCTGATCTCCGACAGCCAGATTGAAAGCTCGCTGCGCGTCGAAGGCCGCGTCAAGGACCCGCGCGCCTTTGCCAATGTGGTGGTGGCCAAGCGCGGCAATCTGGCGCTGACGCTGAACGACTTGGGGCAGCTGACCGAACGTGAGCGCGAGCCCGACAACCTTTCGCGCATCAACGGCCAGCCCGCCGTCACCTTCAACATCTTCAAGCAGCAGGACGCCAACATCGTGCGCACCGGCGAGGCCGTGCAGCAGGCCCTGGCGGAACTGCGCAAGAACCTGCCGGGCGACATCGAGCTGCGCGAGATCTACTCCACCAGCGACTTCGTCAAGGGCTCGCTGGACGGCCTGAAGCACACCCTGATCGAGGGTGCGCTGCTGACCGTGGCCATCGTCTTCCTGTTCCTGCACAGCTGGCGCTCCACCGTCATCACCGGCCTGACGCTGCCGATCGCGGTGATCTCCAGCTTCAGCGCCGTCTACGCCTTCGGCTTCACGCTGAACTTCATGACCATGATGGCGCTCAGCCTGGTGATCGGTCTGCTGATCGACGACGCCATCGTGGTGCGCGAGAACATCGTGCGCCATGTGGCGATGGGCAAGAGCCACCGGGACGCCGCCTTCGACGGTACCAACGAGATCGGCCTGGCCGTGCTGGCCACCACCTTCGCCATCTGCGCGGTGTTCGTGCCCGTGGCTTTCATGGGCGGGGTGATCGGCAAGTTCTTCTACCCCTTCGGCATCACCGTGGCGGTGGCGGTGCTGGTCAGCCTGTTCGTCAGCTTCACGCTCGATCCGATGCTGTCGGCCGTCTGGCACGACCCGGGTGCCGCCCCGATGCGCCGCTGGCGCGTAGTGGGCCCGCTGATCGGCAAGCTGCTGGACGGCAGCGACCGCGCGATGGACGTGCTGCACCGCGTGTACGAGCGCAGCATCCGCTGGGCCCTGAGCGGCCGCCGATACCGAGTGTTCGTGCCGCCAGTGCCGGTGTTCGCCCGCCCGTTCGACGCCGCTGGCCAGCGCGACAAGACCCAGAAGCGCCGCCTGCGCCTGGCCACGCTGACCGCCCGTGGCCTGGTGCTGTGGGGGGGCTTCCTGAGCTTCGTGGGCGCCATCGTGTTGGCCGGTTTCGTCGGCAGCGAGTTCGTGCCCGAAACCGACCAGGGTTTCACGCAGATCAATCTGCGCATGCCCACCGGCTCCAGCCTGGAGCGCACCAATGCCAAGGCGCTGCAGGTCGAGTCCATCGTGGCGGCGATGCCCGAAGTCAAGACCGTGTCGACCACGGTCGGTTCGAGCGGCGAAGGCTTCTCCACCGGCCGTGCCCAGGCCAGCCTGGCCATCGCCCTGAAGGACAAGAAGGAGCGCAAACGCAGCCAGAAGGAATTCGAGGCGGCCGCACGCAAGGCCATCGAACAGGTGGCCGGCGTGGAGCTGAGCGTGGGCTTCGGCAAGCCCATCTACGTGGCCATCCTGGGCAATGACAGCGACCAGCTGGCCAAGATCGCCGAGGAGTTCGCCACCAAGCTGCGCAAGATCAAGGGCGCGGTGGACGTGGAAACCACCTCCAAGCCCGGTCTGCCCGCCTATGCGGTGAAGCTGAAGGACTCGTCCGCGCGCGAACTGGGCCTGACCGCCCCGCAACTCGCCGCCGCGCTGCGCACCTTCGTGAACGGCGACGCCGCCACCTACTGGACCGCTCCCGACGGCGCCCAGGTGGAAGTGAACCTGCGCCTGCCCAAGGACATGCGCGAGCGCATCGACCAGATGGCCAAACTGCCGGTGGCCTATGCCAAGGACGGCTCGCCGATCGCGCTCGATCAGGTGGCCACCATCGAGCCGGTCTTCAACCCCGAGGTGATCCGCCGCCAGAACCTGCAGCGCCGCGAGGCCATCATTGCCGGCGTGGACGGCCGCTCGCTGGGTGAGGTGAGCGCGGAGGTCAACAAGCTCATCAAGGAAACCCAGCTGCCCCCGGGCTTCAGTTTCGATGTGGGGGGGCAGAGCCAGGAACAGGCCGAGGCCTTCAAGGGCCTGCTCTCGGCCATGGCGCTGGCGGCGATCTTCATCTACATCGTGCTGGCCAGCCAGTTCGGCAGCTTCATTCAGCCCATCGCCATCATGGCCAGCCTGCCGCTGGCGCTGATCGGCGTGATGCTGGCCCTGCTGCTGTGGCGCTCCACGCTGAACGTGTTCTCGATGATCGGCCTGGTGATGCTGATGGGCCTGGTGACGAAAAACGCCATCCTGCTGGTGGACCGCGCCAACCAGATGCGCAAGGCCGGCCTGTCGGTCACCGAGGCGCTGGTGGAAGCGGGCTTGACACGCATGCGCCCGATCGTCATGACGACCATGGCCATGGTGTTCGGCATGCTGCCCCTGGCCTTGGCGCTGAATGACGGCGGCGAGATCCAGGCGCCCATGGGCCGGGCCATCATCGGCGGCGTCATCAGCTCCACGGTGCTGACCCTGGTGTTCGTGCCGGTGCTCTACAGCTACCTGGTGCGCAGCCGCAAGCCCAAAGTGCAGCACCAGGCCCATACCGAGGCCCTGCCGGTTTCGCTGGGCGCCGCCCCGGCTGACAAGGAATAAGTTCCAGCTTCTGCCCTTGTTTGCAGCGCCCGCCTTGGCGGGCGCTGTCGCGCTTGAGGTAAGGTGTCGGCCTCCATGAACGACGCTGGCGATTCCATCTTCGAGGACCCCAACGCCTTGCCGGGCGGCACCCGGTTCGGCGAGTTGGAGATCATCCGCACGCTCGGCGTCGGGGGCTTCGGCATCGTCTACCTGGCGCAGGACCACGCGCTGGAGCGTCGCGTCGCAGTCAAGGAATACATGCCGGCGCAGCTGGCGCAGCGCGGCAATTCCGATCTGGTGTCGGTGCGCTCGGCGCAGCACCGCGAAACCTTCGAACTCGGCCTGCGTTCCTTCGTCAATGAAGCGCGCATGCTGGCGCGCTTCGATCACCCCTCGCTACTGAAGGTCTACCGCTTCTGGGAGGCCAATGGCACCGCTTACATGGTGATGCCCTATCTGCAGGGCAAGACGCTCAAGCGCATCCGTGATGGTCTGGCCGATCCGCCGTCGGAGAGCTGGATCCTCAAGCAGGTGATGCCGCTGCTGGACGCGCTGGCGCTGCTGCACGACGAGAAGGTCTACCACCGCGACATCTCGCCCGACAACATCCTGCTGCCCTCGGATGGCGGTGACCCCATCCTTCTGGATTTCGGGGCCGCGCGCCGGGTGATTGGCGATCGCACGCAGACCTTCACGGCGATTTTCAAGCCCAGCTACGCGCCCATTGAGCAGTACGGTGAGACCACCCAACTGCGTCAGGGCCCCTGGACCGACATCTACGCGCTGGGTGCGGTGCTGCACTTCCTGCTCACCGGCACGCCGCCCCCGCTGGCGACGACGCGAGCTGTCATCGACGAATTCGTCCCGCTGGCCAACCGCTCCGACTGGCCCGGTCACTCGCGCCATTTCCGCTCTGCCATCGACTGGGCGCTGGCGGTGCGCCCCGCCGACCGGCCTCGCACCGTGGACGAACTGCGCAAGGCCTTGCTGGGCGAGCGCACCATGCCGCTGATCAAGGCCAACGAGGCCCAGGGCTTGGACGGCGACGACTCGACCGTGGTTCTGGAACGCCCCAAGCCGCGCGCCAAACCCGACCCCGCGGTGCCCGGCGACGCCTTTGCACCCACGCAGCTGGTGGCGCCGCCGCGCCCCACGGTGGAGGCGGTGCCGGTCCCCAGCGACAAGGAGCGCACCCAACCGCTGGGGACTGAGTCGGGCTTCGAGCCGACCCAGCCCCATCCCCTGGCAGACGCAGCCAGCCCCGCAGCGCCGAAACCGCGCCAGCGCGCCGCCGTCAAGCCCCCCGCACCGGCGCTCGAGGCGGCGGGCACCGGACCCACGCGCATCGGCGGACGTCAACGCCTGTGGCTGGGTCTGGGCCTGGGGGTCGCGGCCGTGATGCTTGGCGGCTTCTGGTGGCTGCTGCAAGGGCGGCAGGCGCCGTCGGGTCCGGAAGGTCTGGTGGTCAGCATCGAGCCCGCCGCGCGGGCGTCCGAAGCCGGCCTGGCGGCCTCGCAGGCCACTTCCGCAGTAGCCGATGCGGCCACTGCACTACCCGGCGTCACGGCGGCTTCGGTGCCGCCCGATGCCGTGCCTGCGCAGGGTTCCGCACCGGACTCGGCCATCCCCGTGCGTCCGGCGCCACCCCGGCCGGTGGCGGCGGCCTCCAAACCGAGTGTCGTGAGCGCGGCCCCGCCGCCGCGGCCGGTGCGCCAGGAATCCCCATCGCCGGAGCCGGCTGCTGCGGCGCGAACCGAAGCACCTGCGCCCAGCCTGCCCATTCGACCGGCCGGTCCGCAGGATCCGCGTGCCGCCTGTGGCGACCGCGTGCTGTTCGCGCTGTGGCGCTGCATGGAGCAACGCTGCGAGGAGCCGGCCTTCGCCGAGCACCCCGAGTGCCGTCAGTTGGCGGAGCGGCGCGAGCGGCGGCGCGAGCAGCGCGGCCACTGAGGCGGGCCGGTCCGCGTTCAGCCGCCTCAGCCGATCTCAGCCCCGTTCCACGGTCTGCTGCGAGCGCAGCAGCACCACGGTCAGCAGGACCTCGCCCTTGGCCTCGTCGGTGTCCACCACCACGCCGCCGCGCTGGGCCTCGGCCAGGCGCTTGGCGGCGTAGGCGGAAGGGCCGATGGCGTCCGAGCGCTTGCCGAAGAACTGCAGACGCTCCGTGGCCGTCAGAGCGGCGGGGTAGCGCAGCACCACCCGCAGCGGGTCTTCCGCGTGGACCTGCAGGCTGACTGCGGCCTGTGAGGGTGCCGCCTCGCACGCCAGCTGCAGCAGCTGCTGGAACAAGGTGTGGCAAAGCAGGGGGTCGCCGCTGGCCAGCAGGGTGCCGGGCCCGCGGTCGGGGCCGGGCACGTCCAGGCTGAGGCGCAGTTCCTTGTGCGCATAGGCCTCGGCGCCCAAACGCAGCACGCGCTCCAGCACCCGCCGCAGGGGCACGCCGCGTGTGCGCAGCTGGAACTGGCCGGATTCAATGCGCAGCAGCTCGGTCGAAAGGTGCAGCGCGTCCAGTGCTGCCAGCAACTGTTCCTCGACGGCCAGCAGGTCATCCCGCGCACCGTCCTCGGCGGCCGCCAGCAGCGGCTGCAGCAGGCCCAGGGCGCTGGCCAGCGGGCTGCGTACATCCTGGCCGGCTACCAGGCTGGCGTCATCCTCCAGCTTGGCGCGCTCCAGCATCGCGTCCACCTCGGACTGCATCTGGCGACGCAGCTCGACATAGCGCATGAAGTTGCGGATGCGCAGCAGCAGCTGCTCGGGTTCGACCGGCTTGTTGACGAAGTCGATCGCGCCCAGCTCCATGGCGCGCCGGCGCACATCCTCGGCGTCCAGCGCGGTGACGAAGATGACGGGAATGTGCTCGCTGGCCGGGTGGGCGCGCAGGCGCTTGGCCACCTCGAACCCATCCATGCCCGGCATCATGATGTCCAGCAGCACCAGGTCGGGGGCCGACTCCGTCTGGCACAGCTGCAGCGCCCGCTCGCCGTTGGCCGCCACCTTGACGCGGAAGTCATTGCGCAGCATCTCGGCCAGCAGCTGCAGGTTCTCCGGCACGTCGTCCACCACCAGTACGGTGGAACTGTGCGGGCCGCTGCGGCCCGCCGCCGCCTGGCCGAGGCCTGCCGCCTTGGGCCGCGCGGCAGCAGCCATGGCGCGGCGGATGCGGTCGGCCAGCGTGGCGGCGCTGTAGGGCTTGACGAGGATGTGGCTGGCACCGGCGCTGACGGCGTGCTGCAGCACGGCCCGGTCGGTTTCGCCGGTGATGAGCACGAACGGCAGCTGGCGGAAGTTGTCGCTGGCGCGCAGGCGCTCCAGCAACTGCAGGCCGTCCATGCCGCGCAGCTGCCAGTCGCAGAGCACGATGTCCACGCGCGCCTGGGCCAGCGCGGCCAGGGCCTGTTCGGCATTCGAGGCGTCCAGCAACTGCTGCACCCCGAGCTGGCTCAGCAGCGCCCGCGAGACCCTGCGCATGGCCTCGGTCTCGTGCACCAGCAACACATGGGTGGCGGCGAAGAGCCGGGCTTCCTGGGGGGAGAGCAGGGCGGTCATGGCTGGCAGCCTAGCTCACGCGCCCTGTTTTGCCACCCCGGTGTTGCGGGCAGGAGCCGAATTCAGACCGGCAGATAGGGCAGGCCGTCCTGTGCCAACCCGATCAGGTTGATGTTGAGGGCGTTGAGCTCGAGATCGGTGGCCATCTGCGCCAGGCTGATGGCCGTGAACTCGCCGCGCTCCAGCGTACCCACCCAGTAGGCCAGCTCCTGGCTGTCGGGGGCGCGGCCAACGAGGTTGCGGAACAGCAGGTCCACTTCCGCGCTGCGGCTGTAGCCGGGCCCCAGCCGGGTGTCGAGGGCCAGGCTCATCAGGTCGGGCAGGGCCATGCCGCCGTCCAGCAGGCTCAGGCCGATGCCGGCGTACTGCGCATTGGCCACTGCGGCCGGCCCAAACACCGAACCCAGGATGCGTGCGACCGTGCCGGCGTGTCCGTTCAGGTCGAAGGCGAGGGCCTGATCGGCGAACAGCAGGCGCTCGATGCCGTCGAGGCTGTCCTTGCCCTCCGTGCCGGACTTGGCCTGCACCTGGAATGCGCCCGGGGTGACGGTGTAGTCGGCCCGCACTCCGGTGTAGCGGGCCTTGTCCAGCCCGGCGCCGCCAATCAGGCGGTCGTCCCCGCCACCGCCCTGCAGCAGATCGTTCCCCGCCCCACCGTCGAGGCGGTCGGCAAAGGCGCTGCCGGTCAGGGTATCGGTGCCGCTGCTGCCGACTTGCACGCCCAGCACGGCGAGCGAGGGCAATGAAGCGACCGATTCGGCCGTGCCATGCCCGTCGGTGTAGCGCACCAGGGCCCGCAGCTGCATGCCGATCACGCTCTCGCCGAGACTGAGGCTGCTGGATGTTGCGCCGGCCACGGCCGTCCAGGTGCTGCCATCGCTGGAGCGCTGCCACTCGAAACTGAAGGTGCCGAGGCCATCCGCATCCTGCACGCCGGCCGTGGCACTGAGGCTTTGGCCTTGCTCGGCCAGACCTGCGAGCGTGACGCTGCCCAACGGCGCGTCGTTCAGGTTGGCGACCACGGTCGCGCTGGACAGCACGGTCTCGGCGCTGCCGCGGGCATCGGTGTAGCTGGCCTGCAGGCGCAGCTGCTTGCCCACCTGGGCCTCTCCCGGGGTGTAGCTGGAACCGGTGGCCAGTTCGGTCCACTGCTGGCCATCACTGGATAGCTGCCAGCGCAGCGTGAACGTACCCAGCCCGTCGGCGTCGGCCAGCTGGCTGGTGTTGGCCTGCAGCGTTTCGCCCTGGCGCACGGTGCCGGTGATCAGCAGGCTGCCGGTCGGGGCGTCATTGCTGTTCGCGATGGCCGCCGTCGGCAGGCTGGTGACGGCCTCAGCCGTGCCGCGGGCGTCGGTGTAGTCGATGCGGGCGCGCAGCAGGCGACCGACCTGGGCTTCGGTCGGCGTGAATCGATCCGTCGTCGCGCCGGCAATGTCGGTCCAGGTCTGCCCGCCGTCAGCGGAGCTCTGCCAGCGCAGGTTCAGCGGGCCGATCCCGTCGGGGTCGCTCAGATCGTTCTGAGCGTTCAATACGGCGCCCTGTCGGGCGTCGCCAAAGATGGCGACCACGCCGCTGGGCGGATCATTGACATTGGCGACCGCTGCGCTGGCCGGGCCCGTCACCACTTCTGCGGTGCCGGCGGTATCGGTGTAGCGCACCACCACGCGCAGGCGTGCACCTACCTGGGCTTCCTGGGGCGTGAAGCTGCTGCCGGTGGCGCCGGCGATGTCGACCCAGTTGCTGCCCGATTCCATCTGCCAGGTGTAGGCCAGGCTGCCCAGGCCGTCCGCATCGGCAATCGTGGAGCTCGTGCTCAGGGCGATACCCTGCGTCGGCGTGCCGGTGATGGTGATGGTGCCGGTGGGTGCGTTGTTGCTCCCGCCTGCCGAGAGCACGACGACCTGGTCGTTGAACTGGAGGCGCTCGACGCCGCCCAGCGTGTCAGTGCCATCCGGACCGCTGACCGTGGTGGTGGCGCCCACCGTGGTGATGGTGTAGCCGGCCCGGTTGCCGCTGAAGCGGGCGGTGTCGGTGCCGCTGCCTCCGGTCAGCGCATCGTTGCCCAGGCCCCCTTCGAGCAGATCGTCCCCGGCGCCGCCCGTCAGCGTGTCGGCCGCCGTGGTGCCCGTGATGTAGCGGCCGGCAGAACTGAAGCCCAGCGCCCCACCCAGGCCGTCGTTGCCGTACAGATAGCGCAGCGCGGCGATGTCGTAGGGGTTGTAGTTGCTGTACGGCCCGCCCACATCGGTGTACGACATCAGGGTGTTGGCCGTGTTGTCCTGAGCACCCGGCAGCACCACCGAACCGGAGAAGGGGTGTTTGAGCCCCATGGCGTGGCCCAGCTCGTGCAACAGCACCTCGAAGCCCGAGGTGCCCGGCGATGGCGCGCTGGTGCCGGCGGCATGGTTGACGTTGTCCAGGTAGATCCAGGCGTCGGCGCGGTAGCTGGTGATGGTGTTGCCGGAGATCGAGTAGCTGGAGCTCCAACTGCACAGACCGATGCTCTGTACTTCGATGATGTCGGCTGCGCAGAAGTGCAGGTCGGCCTGGTTCGCATCGGCGGTCAGCGCGAAGGCGATACCGGTGATTTGCGTCAGCACCGCCAAGGCGGACACCGCAGCGGCCTGCTGGGTGGCATTGAAGGCCGAGGTGGCGCCGGTGATGGAGCCGCCCGCGTTCGGGTTGGGCGCCGCCAGCGAGAACGTGTAGTAGATCGTTGTCCGCGCGGGGGTGAGCCAGTTCCAGCCCGGGCCGCTGTCCAGCAGTGCATCGATATGCACCAGGCCCGAGGACGGCTGGGTGGTGACTTCGGTGAGGGTTGCCATGGGCGATCTCCAGCAGCGGTGGAGATCGATTGTGGGGGTGGGCGGGGCGGCTCGTCACGCCGCCGCCACCCCTACCTCCCGCTTGGGGGATCGATGGGCCGTGCTTGCGAGAGCTTCTGCACGGAGCCGGCCCCGCCACGGCGCCCAGGGCTGGCCTGGGGCCCAGGCCTCAGCACTCGACGATGTTGACCGCCAGGCCGCCGCGCGCCGTTTCCTTGTACTTGGTCATCATGTCCGCGCCGGTGTCGCGCATGGTCTTGATGACCTTGTCCAGGCTGACGAAGTGGGTGCCGTCGCCGCGCAAGGCCATGCGCGCGGCGTTGATGGCCTTGACCGAGGCGATGGCGTTGCGTTCGATGCAGGGGATCTGCACCAGCCCCCCGACCGGGTCGCAGGTCAGGCCGAGGTGGTGTTCCATGCCGATCTCGGCGGCGTTTTCCACCTGCTCGGGCGTACCGCCCATGACCGCGCACAGGGCGCCGGCGGCCATCGAGCAGGCCACGCCCACTTCACCCTGGCAGCCCACCTCGGCGCCACTGATGCTGGCGTTCTCCTTGTAGAGGATGCCGATGGCAGCCGCGGTGAGCAGAAAGTCGAGCACGCCCTGCTCGGTGGCGCCATGTACGAAGCGCGAGTAGTAGTGCAGCACCGCCGGCACGATGCCGGCCGCGCCGTTGGTCGGCGCGGTAACGACGCGGCCGCCCGCGGCGTTCTCTTCGTTGACGGCCAGGGCGTAGAGGTTGACCCAGTCCATCACCTGCAGCGGGTCGCGCAGCGCGGCTTCGGGGTTGGCGGTCAGCTGGGCATGCAGATCGGCGGCGCGGCGCTTGACCTTGAAGCCGCCGGGCAGGATGCCCTCGGTACGGCAGCCACGGCTGACGCAGTCCTGCATCACCTGCCAGATCTTCAGCAGGCCGGCGCGGGTTTCCTCATCGGTGCGCCAATGGCCCTCGTTGCGCCGCATGATCTCGGCGATCGAGAGGCCGTACTTCTTCGTCAAGGCCAGCAACTCGTCACCGGTCTTGAAGGGGTAGGGCAGCACGGTCACATCGGGTGCGATGACCTTTTGCTTGCTGCCGTCGGCCGCCACTTCGTCGCTGACGATGAAACCGCCGCCCACCGAGTAGTAGATGCGGTTGGCGATCTCGGCGCCGGCCGCATCAAAGGCGAGGCAGCGCATGCCGTTGGCATGGAAGGGCAGGGACTCGCGCCGCTTGAAGACCAGGTCGGTGGTCTCGTTGAAGCCCAGCGCCTTCTGGCCGACCAGGTTGAGCTGGCCGGCACGGATCGTGGCCAGATAGCCCGGAATGGCCTCGATGTCCACCGTGTCCGGCTCATGCCCCGCCAGGCCGAGCAGCACGGCCTTGTCCGAGCCGTGGCCCTTGCCGGTGGCGCCAAGCGAACCGTAGAGGATCACCTGGACGCGGGCGGTCTGCTCCAGCAGGCCCTCGGACTGCAGGCGCAGGCCGAACAGGCGTGCCGCCCGCATCGGGCCCACGGTATGGCTGCTCGATGGGCCGATGCCGATCTTGAACAGGTCGAAAACCGACACGGCCATGGTGCTTACTCCTCGCTGAACGCGCTCATCGGCACGCAGCTGCAGAACAGGTTGCGGTCGCCGTAGACGTTGTCCACCCGGCCGACCGGCGCCCAGTACTTGGCGCGGCGCAGGCTGGGCACCGGGAAGGCGGCCACTTCGCGGCCATAGGCGTGGGTCCACTCGTTGGCGCCGCAGACCAGGGCCGTGTGCGGAGCGTTGACCAGCGGGTTGTCCTCGCGGCTCCACTCACCGGCCTCGACCATCTCGATTTCCTGGCGGATGGCCACCATGGCATCGATGAAGCGGTCCAGCTCGTAGCGCGACTCGCTCTCGGTGGGTTCCACCATCAGCGTGCCGGCCACCGGGAAGGAGAGGGTGGGGGCGTGGAAGCCGTAGTCGATCAGGCGCTTGGCCACGTCCTCGGCGGCCACGCCGCTGCTGTCCTTCAGCGGGCGCAGGTCCAGGATGCACTCGTGCGCCACGCCACCGCCCTTGACGCCGGCAATGCCGCCACTGAAGTGGATGTCGTAGTGGTCGGACAGGCGCGCGGCGATGTAGTTGGCGCTCAGGATGGCGGTTTCGGTGGCCTTGGTCAGGCCATCGGCGCCCATCATGCGGATGTACATCCAGCTGATCGGCAGCACGGCGGCATTGCCCAGCGGCGCGGCCGAGACGGCGCCGATGTTCGTCTCCTTGCCCAGGCCGGCCGTGCGGTGCGCCGGCAGGAAGGGCACCAGGTCTTCCACCACGCAGACCGGGCCGACGCCCGGGCCGCCACCACCGTGCGGGATGCAGAAGGTCTTGTGCAGGTTCAGGTGCGAGACATCGCCGCCGAACTGACCCGGCGCAGCGACGCCCACCAGGGCGTTCATGTTGGCGCCGTCCACGTACACCCGGCCGCCATGCGCCTTCACCATCGCGCAGATCTCCTTCACATGGGTGTCGAACACGCCATAGGTGGAGGGGTAGGTGATCATGATGGCGGCCAGGTTGGCGGCGTGCTTCTCGCACTGCGCCTTCAGGTCGGCCAGGTCGATGTTGCCTTCCTTGTCGCACTTGGTGACGACCACGCTCATGCCCACCATCTGGGCCGAGGCCGGGTTGGTGCCGTGCGCGCTTTCAGGGATCAGGCAGATGTTGCGATGCGCCTCGCCGCGGCTCTCATGCCAGGCCTTGATGGCCAGCAGACCGGCGTACTCGCCCTGCGAGCCGGCATTGGGCTGCAGGCTGACGCCGGCGTAACCGGTGGCCTGGCAGAGCCAGCCGGTCAGCAGCGAGTTCAGCTCGGTGTAGCCAGTCAGCTGGTCCTGCGGGGCGAAGGGGTGGATGTGCGCGAACTCGGGCCAGGTGATCGGAATCATTTCCGACGTGGCGTTGAGCTTCATCGTGCAGCTGCCCAGCGGGATCATGGCGCGGTCCAGCGCCAGGTCCTTGTCGGAGAGGCTGCGGATGTAACGCAGCATCTCGGTTTCGCTGTGGTGGGTGTTGAACACCGGGTGCGTCATGAACGCGCTGCTGCGGCGCAGGTGTGCAGGGATCAGGCTCTCCACGCCTTGCGCGTAGTCGGCCACCTTCGGCAGCGCGGCCCCGGCCGGAGCCAGCCAGGACCAGAGGGCCTCGATGTCGGCACGCGTGGTGGTCTCGTCCAGCGCGATGCCCACATGCGTGGCGCTGAGCTTGCGCAGATTGGCGCCGGCCTGCACGGCGGCCGCCAGCACGGCCTCGGTGCGCGTACCGGTTTCGACCAGCAGGGTGTCGAACACATGCGGCGTCACGACCTTCAGGCCCATCGACTGCAGGCCGGCGGCCAGGATGGCCGTGTAGCTGGCCACGCGCTCGGCAATGCGCTTCAGGCCTTGCGGGCCGTGGTAGACCGCGTACATCGAGGCCACGACGGCCGGCAGCACCTGTGCCGTGCAGATGTTCGAGGTGGCCTTCTCGCGGCGGATGTGCTGTTCGCGCGTCTGCAGCGCCAGGCGGTAAGCCGGGTGGCCTTGGGCGTCCTTCGACACACCGACCAAGCGGCCCGGCATGGAGCGCTTGAAGGCGTCCTTGCAGGCCAGGTAGGCGGCGTGCGGGCCGCCAGCGCCCATCGGCATGCCGAAGCGCTGGGTGTTTCCGACGACGATGTCGGCGCCAAACGCACCGGGCTCCACCAGCAGCGTCAGCGCCAGCAGGTCGGCGCAGACGATAAGGGCGGCGTCCTTGCCGTGAGCCTGGTCGGCGAATGCCTTCAGGTCATGGATCAGGCCGGTGGTGCTGGGGTACTGGCAGACCACGGCGAAGTAGTCGCCCTGGTTCATCAGCTCGGGCGCCATGCCCACGTCCACCGTCAGGCCGATGGGTGCGCAGCGGGTGCGGATCACCTCAATCGTCTGCGGGTGCACGTCGCCCGCCACGATCAGGCGGTTGCTCTTGCTCTTGACCGAGCGCTTCGCCAGCGTCACGGCCTCGGCGGCCGAGGTGGCCTCGTCCAGCATCGAGCCGTTGGCGATGTCCATGCCGGTGAGGTCGCAGACCATGGTCTGGAAGTTCACCAGCGCTTCCATGCGGCCCTGCGAGATCTCGGCCTGGTAGGGCGTGTAGGCGGTGTACCAGGCGGGGTTCTCGAGGATGTTGCGCAGGATGACGCCCGGCGTGTGGGTGCCGTAGTAGCCCTGGCCGATGAAGCTCTTGAAGACCTTGTTCTTGGCGGCGATGCCCTTCAGCTCCGCCAGCGCCTGCTGCTCGGTGCAGGCGGCGGGCAGGTCCATTCCCTGGCCGCGGCGGATGCTGGCCGGCACCACCTTGTCGATCAGCGCGGCGCGCGAGGCCACGCCGATGGCGGCGCACATGGCGGCTTCGTCGGCGGCGTCGGGGCCGATGTGGCGGGCGTGGAACTCGGTGGCGTCTTCAAGCAAGTGCAGCGGCGTGGGCATGGTCGATCTCTTCGGAAGATGGAACTCGGCCCGCTCCCAGAGCGGGCCGAGAAGAGCAGGGCGGGGCTTAGCTGTTCTTGAGCAGTTCGTCGTAGGCGGTGCTGTCCATCATGGAATCCAGCTCGCCGGCATTGGCCATCTTGACCTTGAAGAACCAGCCCGCGCCCAGCGGGTCGCTGTTGGCCAGCGAGGGGTCGGCGCGCAGCCCTTCGTTCACTTCGACGATCTCGCCGGTGATCGGCATGTAGACGTCGGCCGCCGCCTTGACGGACTCGACCACGCCGGCGATCTCCTTGGGCGCGAAGCTCTTGCCCACTTCGGGCAGGTCCACGAACACCACGTCGCCCAGCGCGTCCTGCGCGTGGTGGGTGATGCCCACGGTGGCGGTGCCATCGCCGTGAACCTGGATCCATTCGTGGTCGGGGGTGTACTTGATGGTCATGGGAGCGCTCCTTGAAAGATGGGAATGGATCAACCGCGGAAATAGCGATGGGGTGCGAAGGGCATGGCGGCCACCGTCATGGGCACGCGCTTGTCGCGCACCAGGGCGAACACTTCGGTGCCGAGGGCGGCGTGGCTGCTGGCCACGTAACCCATGGCGACCAGGTGGCCGACCGTGGGGCCCAGCGTGCCGCTGGTGACGGCGCCGAGTTCGTTGCCGGCGCCATCCACCAGCTTGGCGCCCTCACGCACCGGCATCTTCTCGTTCGACACCAGGCCCACGCGCTTGCGCGTGGCCGGCTTGGGGCTGGATTGGGTGTTGGGCAATTGCGGGTCGATCACCGCATAGCCCGGGTAGCCACCGGCGCGCGCGCCACCGCTGCGGCGCACCTTCTGGATCGCCCAGGTCAGCGCGGCCTCGGCCGGTGTGGTGGTGGTGGTGATGTCGTGGCCGTACAGGCACAGGCCGGCTTCCAGGCGCAGGGTGTCGCGCGCGCCCAGGCCGATGGGCTTCACTTCGGGCTGGTCCAGCAGCAAACGCGCCACGGCCATCGCGTCGCGCTCGTGGATCGAGATTTCGTAGCCGTCTTCACCGGTGTAGCCGCTGCGGGTGATGAAGGCCTCGAAGCCCTCGATCTTGAAGAAGCCGCCGTCCATGAACACCATCTTTTCCACGCCAGGCGCCAGACGCGAAAGCGCGGTGACCGCCTGCGGGCCCTGCAGCGCCAGCAGTGCGCGCTCAGGGCATTCGATGACCTCGCAGCGGCCGCTCAGGTGCTTCTTCAGGTGCGCGGTGTCCTGCACCTTGCAGCCGGCGTTCACCACCACGAACAGGTCATCAGGGCGGCGGCAGACCATCAGGTCATCCAGGATGCCGCCACTCTCATCGGTAAACAGCGCGTAGCGCTGCTTGAAGACGGGCAGGTCGACGATGTCCACCGGCACCAGGGTCTCCAGCGCGGCGGCGGCATCGGCACCCACCAGGCGCAGCTGACCCATGTGCGAGACATCGAACAAGCCAGCGGCGGTGCGGGTGTGGCGGTGCTCGGCGAGGATGCCCTCGCGGTACTGCACCGGCATGTCATAACCGCCGAAGGGCACCATCTTGGCGCCGAGTTCAACGTGCAGCGCGTGCAGCGGGGTCTTCAGAAGAGGAGTGGAGCTCATGGCGGATCCTTGGGACAAGTCATCACGATGGCCGATTCCCGTGGAGGAATCAACCCGGCTTGCCCTTGCTGTCCGCTTTACCTGAGAGATTGGCGGAATGTTCCCCGCTTGCCCCTTCGGTGGGCGGCCCGTCGTCTGCAACGACCAGCGCGCCTCTCTCCAGCTCGGAACCCATGCGCCGCAGCGCCCGGGTTTACCCAGTCCTTTTGCCTGAGCGTTCGGCATCCTTGCGGACGCCTGCGCCTTCGGCGGCCCGCCAACGTCACGGGCTCTCTCCTGAGCGGCGCGGATTCTAGGGGTGCGGATCTAAGCTGTGCGCATGAACGAAACTTTTTCTCCGCCTGACTGGACCGGCCGCGCCAAGTTGTTGACGGGGCCCGGCTGGTTCGGCGTGCCCATCGATGGCGCCGATGCCAATGAACTCCAGCGCTTTCTGGAAGCCAACCCGGACTACAGCCGCCTTGTGGCCGGACGCGACTGGCTGCCCGGCGAGGCACTTAGCGAGCTGAAGGAGCGGCCGCCGGCCGACTGGCCGCAGGGGCCCGTGCGCCACCTGGCGGTTTTGGATGCCGAGAGCGGAGCCTGGCGCGGCTATCTGAACTGGGTTGAGGACCTGCTGGCACCGGGGGTCTGGCACATCGGCCTCTTCCTCATTGACGCACGCCAGCACGGCAAAGGCCTGGCCGGCCGGGTGTTTGACGCCTGGGCCGCGCACGCCCAGGGGCAGGGCGCGCGCTGGCTGCGCCTGGGCGTGGTGCTGGGCAATGCGCGGGCCGAAGCCTTCTGGCGGCGCCTGGGCTACCAGGACGTGCGCTTGCGCGAAGGCATCCCGATAGGCCTGCTGAGCCAGCGGGTGCGCGTGATGGTGCGCCCACTGGGCGGCGCCGATCTGGCGAGCTACCTGCTGGCGGTGCCGCGGGACCGCCCGGACGCGTCTTGAGCGAGGGGCTTGACGCGCCACAAGGCGCACCCGCGCCAAGGCGCGATGCTTGTCAGGTTCAACAGGAGGGCGCATGCAGACGGTGACGATCCGGATCGATGGACAGGCGGTGGAGGCCCGGGCGGGCGAGTCGGTGCTGGAGGTGCTGCAGCGTCTGGGCCATGCGCCGCCCGCGCTCTGTCATGACCCGCGCCTGCCGCCTGCGCCGCGTTGCCGCCTCTGCAGCGTCGAGATCGAAGGACAGCACGATCCCGTCAACAGCTGCGCCTTGCCGGTGAGCGAAGGCCTGGTGGTGCGCAGCGACAGCCCCGCCTTGCAGGCCTACCGCCACCAATGGCTCGAAGCCCTGGGCGCGCATTGCCGCACCGAGGACCTGGAGCGCCACCCGCAGAAGGCCTTGCACCAGGCGCTGCGCGCCCAAGGCATTGCGCCGAGCGGGCAGGGCAGTCGCGTGGATGACTCCCACCCGTTGATCCACGTCGACCTGGCGCGCTGCATCAGCTGCCAGCGCTGCGTGCGCGTCTGCCATGAGCTGCAGGGGCAGGATGTCTGGCACCAGCTGGGCCGCGGCGAGGGGGTGCAGCTGGTACCGGACTCCGGTGGCAGCCTGGGGGCCAGCCATTGCGTGGCCTGCGGCGCCTGCGTGGACGCCTGCCCAACGGCGGCCTTGGTTGACGCCGGCGGCCTGCAGCCCGAGCGCGCCGAGCGCTGGACGCGCAGCGTCTGCTCCTACTGCGGTGTGGGCTGCGAGCTGGAACTGGGCACGGTGGATGAGCAGGTTGTGGGCGTGCGTCCGGTGCTGGCGGCGCCCGTCAACAAGGGGCATCTGTGCGTCAAGGGCCGCTACGGCCAGGGTTTTGCGCAGTCGTCGCGCCGTGTGCTCACGCCCATGCTCAGGCGCGAAGGCGGCTGGGAAGCCTGCAGCTGGGACGAGGCCCTGGACGAGGTGGCGCGCCGCCTGCTGGCGCTGCAGGCCGCGCACGGCGCCGACAGCTTGGGCGTGCTGGGCTCGGCCCGCGCCACGAACGAGGACAACTACCTCACCGCCAAGTTCGCCCGCCACGTGCTGGGCACGCACAACGTTGATTGCTGCGCCCGCGTGTGCCACGCGCCCTCGGCCGCCGCGCTCAAGACCCTGCTGGGCACCGGTGCCGCCACCAGCTCCTACGACGACATCGAGCGCACCCGCCTGTTCCTGGTGGCCGGTGCGAACCCGAACGAGAACCATCCCGTGGTGGGCGCGCGCATCCGCCAACAGCTGCGGCGCGGTGCGGCGCAGGCCATCGTCATTGACCCGCGCCGCACCGAACTGGCCGAGTTGGCCAGCGTGCATCTGGCGCTGCGGCCTGGGACGAATCTGCCCTTGCTTCTGGCGATGGCCCAGGTGGTGCTGGCCGAGGGCCTGCACGATCGTGATTTCATCGCCCGGCGGGTGGATGGGCTGGAGGCCTTCGCTGCCTCGGTGCGTGAGTGGACGCCGGAGCGCGCCGCGGTGATCTGCGGCGTGGAGGCGGAGGCCATCCGCCACGCCGCGCGCCTGTATGCCGGGACGCGGCCGGCGCTGTGTTTCCATGGCCTGGGCATGACCGAGCACGGCCAGGGCACCGAGGGCGTGATGGCGCTGATCAACCTGGCGCTGCTGTGCGGCCAGATCGGCCAGCCCGGTGCCGGCCTGAACCCGCTGCGTGGCCAGAACAATGTGCAGGGCTCGGCGCACATGGGCTGCGAGCCGGGCTCGTTGGCGGGCGGCATCGCCATCGAGGCCGGACGCACCAGAACCGAGCAGGTCTGGGGCCGGGCGCTGCCGCAGCGCCCGGGCATGAACCTGATGCAGATGCTGGATGCCGCCGAAGAAGGGCGCGTGCGCGGCCTGCTGGTGCTGGGTTACGACCTGGCGCTCAGCCTGCCGGACAGCCAGCGCAGCTGGCAGGCGCTGGAGCGCCTTGACCTGCTGGTGGTGCAGGACCTTTATCTGAACGAGACCGCGGCTCGCTTCGCCCATGTATTCCTGCCGGCCTGCAGCTCGCTCGAGAAGGAAGGCACCTTCATGAATGCCGAGCGGCGCGTGCAGCGCGTGCGGGCGGCCTTGCGGCCGCGCGGCCAGTCGCTGCCGGACTGGCAGATCCTCGGTGCGCTGGCCGCACGCATGGGGCGCGGCGAGGGCATGCAGTTCGCCAGCGCTGAGGCGATCTGGGATGAGGTGCGCCAGGTCTGGCCTGATGGCGCCGGCTTGAGCTACGCGCGGCTCGATCGGGGTGGTCTGCAATGGCCTTGCCGCGACGAAGACGATCCGGGGACCCGCCTGCTGCACGCCGAGCGCTTTGGCCACGGCGTGCGTACAACCCTGCGGCCGCTCGACTACCGGCCTTCGCCCGAAGTCTGTGACGCCGATTACCCCTGGCTGCTCAGCACCGGCCGGAACCTTTACCAGTTCAACGCCGCGACCATGAGCGGCGCCAGCGCGGTGCAGTCGATGCGACCCACCGACACGCTGGATCTTTGCGCCGCCGACGCCGAGCGCCTGGGTTTGCGCGAGGGCGAGCGCGTCCGCGTGCGCAGCCGGCGTGGCAGTGCGGAGTTGCCGCTGCGCATCGATGCGCGGCTGCGGCCCGGGCAGCTCTTCGCCACATTCCACGATCCTGCGGTGCTGCTGAATCGGCTCACCAGCTCGGAGCGGGACCGCTGGGTGCATGCGCCGGAATACAAGGTCTGTGCGGTGCAGCTCGAGCGGGTGCCGGACTGATGGGATGGCCGCGGGGCCGTGGCAGGTCGTGGGGAGACTTTTGGGTGGCTCCGGTGAGCTTCCCGTTCGACGACTTTAGCGGTTCACATAATGCACATTGTCGGCTTTATGGCGGGCAAAAAGACGGCCCCGCAGGGCCGTCAAATACGCAGGGAACTGGAGTCGAAACCTGCGTCAATGCGCCTCGTCGCTTGCCGCGCCAGCCTGAGCATCCCAATCCTCGTCGTCGTCCCACACGCTGGTGCGGTGCACGGTGGGAATGAGCGGCTTGTCGAGCGGGCGGCACACGCGCCGGCGCAGACGCGCCAGGCGTTCGGAATGGGCGACGGCCTGGGCCACGCGATCCGGGTCGACCAGCAGCGTGAAGGCGTCGATGGGGCTGAAGTCGGTGTGCGCCATGGCAATCTCCAAAGTGATGGCTGCACTCTAGGGAGCTGCCGCAGGCGCGGCCAGTCGCTGGCGGCCGAAGCCGCTGTCAGGGTTTTTCTGACACGCCTGTCGGGCGCAGGCCCATGCGCTGGGCAGCGTCACTGCGGCCGGCCTTGCGGGCAAAGTCCCAGGCGTCCAGGCCAAGGTCGTTGCGCAGCGTGGTGTCCGCCCCGCGCTTGAGCAGCACATCGGCGCTGTCCAGGCTGCCGTACCCAAAGGCCATCATCAGCGGCGTGCTGCCGTTCTCGCTGCGGGCGTTGATGTCGGCCCCCTGATCCAGGAGCCAGGCGCTGACGCCTTGACCCGGTCCGCTGCAGGCGTAGTGCAGCGCGCCCCAGGTCTTCCGCCCGCGCTTGGGCTCTACCGCGGCGCCGCGCCGCACCAAAAGCTGAGCCCAGGCCAAGCGGCCGCGCAGGGCCGCAAGCATCAGCGGCCGCTCGCCACTGGCGTTCTCGGCCTCGACATCGGTACGCGGGTCGGCCAGCAAGCCATCCAGGGCCTGGCCGGACTCGTGCATCAGCGCCCAGTGCAAGGGGCGCTGGCCGTTGGGTGCCAGCACGTTCGGGTCCATGCCGCGCAGCAAGGCCTCCAGCACCGCGCTGCGGCTGTCGAGCTCGATCATGCGGAAGAACTCGCGCAGCGGGTCCTGCTGCTGGGCACTGGCTGCCAGCGGCGCCAATGCCCACAGCAGGGTCAGCCGGCGCTTCAGCATGCGGCGGCGGGCTCCGGCAGGCGGAACAGTCGCTGGGTGTTGCGCGTGGTGAGGGCCGCCACCTCTTCCACCGGCACCCCCCAAATCTGCGCGAGCTGGGTGGCCACATGGGGCACGTAGGCCGGCTGGTTGAGTTTGCCGCGGTACGGCACCGGCGCCAGATAGGGGCTGTCGGTCTCGATCAGCACACGCTCGCGCGGCAAGGAAGCGGCCACCGCGCGCAGATCCTCGGCGTTCTTGAAGGTCAGGATGCCGCTGAAGGAAATGTGGAAACCCAGATCCACCGCGGCAGCGGCCACGGCCTGGTCTTCGGTGAAGCAATGGAAGACACCGCCCACCGTCTGGGCGCCCTCCTCCTTCAGGATCGCCAAGGTGTCGGCCGCGCTGCTGCGCGTGTGCACGATCAGCGGCTTGCCGCAGGCTTTGGCGGCACGGATGTGGACACGAAAGCGCTCGCGCTGCCATTCCATCTCGGCCACGCTGCGGCCATTCAGGCGGTAGTAGTCCAGCCCGGTCTCGCCGATGGCCAGCACCTTGGGATGCGCGGCCAGGCGCAACAGATCGGCAACGCTAGGTTCCAGCACGTCCTCGTTGTCTGGGTGCACACCCACGCTGGCCCACAGCACCTCATGCTGCTCGGCCAGGCCCAACACAGTTGGGAATTCCTCCAGCGTGGTGCAAATGCAAAGCGCCTGCTGCACCTGCGCTTGGCGCATGGCAGTCAGCAATTCGGGCAGGCGCTCGCGCAGCTCCGGGAAGCTCAGATGGCAGTGGGAATCAATGAACATGGCTAGCCGGCCCGACTGGGGCCGCGGCGCTCAGAGCGTCTGGGTGGGCTTGGACGACGAGATGCTGGTGCCCAGCAGCTCCTCGATCTTGTGCTTGACCTGGCGCGTCTTCTCGTCGTTCGGGAAGCGCACGCCCACGCCCTGGGTGCGGCCACCGGCCGCGTTGGGCGGGGTGATCCAGGCCACCTTCCCGGCCACCGGGTAGCGGGCCACGTCGTCGGGCAGCGAGACCAGTAGGAACACGTCCTCGCCGAGCTTGTATTCCCGCGTGCTGGGCACGAACAGGCCGCCATCGGCGAACAGGGAGATGTAGGCGGCATAGAGCGCGCCCTTCTCCTTGAACACAAGCTGGATCACACCGCCGCGACCGGGGGCGGAGGCGGCTTGGGCCAGGGCGGCGGCTTGGGGCTTGGCTGGGATGTCGCTCACGGCGTCGAGTGTAGTGCGGGCCTTTTGTCGGCAGCAGCGGGCCGAACATCGGATTTCAGGGCTCTTTGTGCCTGTGCTGCCAGGCTCTCCATCCACAGGCCGGGCACCAGGGGGTGCTCGCCCTTGGCGCGGGCCTCGCGCAGCTCGGTGGCCCAGCGCTGCAGGCGTGCACTGGCGGTGGGCGGCGGCAGGTGCGCGGCGCTGAAGTAGAGCGGCTCCTGACCGTGGCTGCGGCGCAACTGGTCGTGCGCCAGCCGGCCCAGCAGGTCGACCACCAGCGTCGGCCCCAGGGCTTCCCAGCCGCCTAGCTCGCCGCGCAGCATCAGCTGCGGCAGCTCGGCCAGGCGGTCGGCGCTCAGGCCGGCGCGGGCCCACTGCAGGGCCTGGCCGGGCCGGCCACCGGCCAGGCGCAATAAGGCCGTCGCATCGGCTTCGCCCAGGTCCTGTTCCCGCAGCCAGGCCAGCGCCAGCGCGGGCTCGGGCACGCCCAGGCTCAGGGTCTGGCAGCGCGAGCGGATGGTGGGCAGCAGCTCCTCGGGCGCGCCGCAGCTGAGCACGAAGCGCAGCGCGCTCCCTGGTTCCTCCAGGGTCTTGAGCAACGCGTTCGCGGCCACGGTGTTCATGGCCTCGGCGGGGTGGATGGCCAGTACCTTGGCCTGCCCCCGGCCGCTGGTGGATTGGGTGAAGCTCTGCAGGCCGCGCACTTCGTCGATGCGGATTTCCTTGCTCGGCTTGGCCTTGCCCTCGCCCGGGGCTTCCTCGAAGCCCAGTTCGACGCGCAGGGCGGCCGGCATCAGCCAGCGCAGGTCCGGGTGGCTGCCCTGCTCCACCAGATGGCAGGAGGGGCAACGCCCGCAGGCTGGTTGACCGGCGGACTGGGTTTCGCACAGCCAGGCCTGGGCCAGGGCGCGCGCCAGTTCCAGCTGGCCAAGACCCGCCGGGCCGCTGAGCAGCACCGCATGGGCGCGCCCCAGGGCCAGGGCGCGCGCCAGCGCGGGTTGCAGAAAGATCGGCAGGCTGCTCATGCTCACCAGCCGCGGCGCTGCAAGGCGGCCGCCAGTTGCGCGGCCACGCCGTCCAGACTCTGGCCCGCGTCGATGCGCTCGAACCGCTGGGGCTGCTCATCCAGCCGACGTGCGTAGGCAGCGCGCACGCGGGAGAAAAAGTCCAGGTCTTCGGCCTCGAAGCGGTCGGCGCTCCGCGCCGCGGCACGGCGGCGCGCGGCTTCGGCGGGGTCCAGGTCGAACCACAGCGTGAGGTCGGGGGTGCGGCCGGCCACGGTCCATTCCTCCAGCGCCTGCAGCTGAGCCCAAGCCACGCCGCGGCCACCACCCTGGTAAGCGAAGCTGGCGTCGGCAAAGCGGTCACACAGCACCACCTGGCCGGCGGCCAGCGCGGGCTGGATGACCTGCAGCCAATGCTCGTGGCGCGCGGCGAACACCAGCAGGGCCTCGGTCAGCGGGGCCATGGGCTGGTTCAGCACCATCTCGCGCAGGGTCTCGGCCAGCGGCGTGCCGCCGGGCTCGCGGCTGCGGCAGACGCTGGCGCCGGCCGCGCGCAGGCGTGCCTCGGTGCTTTCCAGATGCGTGGACTTGCCGGCACCGTCGATGCCTTCAAAGCTGATGAAAAGGGGACGGGTCACGGCTTGCTGAGTTGGTAGCGCTGCACGGCGCGATTGTGGTCTTCGAGGGTGGCGCTGAACTCGGAACTGCCATCGCCGCGCGCCACGAAGTACAGGGCGCTGCTGCGCTCGGGCAGCACGGCGGCGCGCAGGGACTCGCGCCCCACCAGGGCAATCGGCGTGGGCGGCAGGCCGCGCCGGGTGTAGGTGTTGAAGGGGGTGTCGGCCTGCAGATCGCGCTTGCGCAGATTGCCGTCGAAGGCCGCGCCCAGGCCGTAGATGACGGTCGGGTCGGTCTGCAGCGGCATGTTTGCGCGCAGGCGGTTGTGGAACACGGCGGCAATTCGAGCGCGCTCGGCCGCCCGGCCGGTTTCCTTTTCGACGATGGAGGCCAGGATCAGCGCCTCCTCGGGCGTTTTCAGCACGCTGTCCTGCGGCCGCAGCGCCCAGGCCTTGAGGAGTTCGCGCTCCAGCGCGTGGTGGGCCTCGCGCAGCACGGTCAGGTCGCTGACGCCGCGGCCGTAGCGGTAGGTGTCGGGGAAGAAGCGGCCTTCGGCAGCCTGACCAGGTGCGCCCAGGCGGGCCATCAGCTCGGCGTCGCTGAGCGCGCCGAGGGTCTGGCGCAGCCCGGGCGCGCGGGCCAGCGCGCCACGCAATTCGCGCATCGTCCAGCCCGGAATCAGCGCCAGCGATTCGAGCTGCTCCTCACCGCGCACCATCTTCTGCAGCAGGCGCTCCGGGCTGTCGCCGCGCTCCAGCGCATAGCTGCCGGCGCGAATCAGGCGCGCCTGGCCGCTGAGCCGGAAGCCCAGCCACAGCAGGCGCTCGTCCGTCTGCACGCCGGCCGCCACCCAGGCCTGGGCCACCTGGCGCGGGCTGCTGCCGGCCTCGATGGTGAGCTCGACCGTGTCCTGGCTCAGGCCCAGCGGCGCGCGCCACCACTGCCAGGCCAGGGCGGCTGCGGCCAGGGCCAGCAGCAGCGGCGGCAGGAGGAGAAGCAAGAGGCGTTTCATGGGGGCGCGGAGTTTGGCATGGCCGGCGCCGGCCTATGGGCTTGGGGCGCTTCTGATAATGCCGGCATGAGCACCCTCCCCCATGGCGCCTGCCGCCTCGAAGACTGGGGTCTGATCCGCGCCGAAGGCCCGGATGCAGGCGCCTTCCTGCATGGCCAGCTGACCCAATCGGTCAGCGATCTGCCCGCCGACCAGGCCCGCCTGGCCGGTTACTGCTCGGCCAAGGGCCGGCTGATGGCCAACTTCATCCTGCTGCGCGAGGGCCCCGAGGCCTTTGCGCTGCTGCTGCCGCGCGAGCTCGCGCCCGCGCTGGCCAAGCGCCTGTCGATGTTCGTGCTGCGCGCCAAGGCCAAGGTGCGCGACGCCAGCGACGAAACCCCGCTGCTGGCCGTGCTGGGTGCCCAGGTGCCGGCGGACCTGCCCGTCTGGGGCCACCGGGCCGGCTTCGTGCGCCTGCCCGATGCCCTGGGCCAGCCGCGCGCCCTGCACCTGGGCGAACTGGACGGTGCCGCCCTGCCCCGCGCCGCCTGGGACTGGAGCGAGCTGCACGCCGGCCTGGCCTGGGTGCGCAGCGCCACCGCCGAGCACTTCGTGCCGCAGATGCTGAACTGGGAGCTGGTGGGCGGCGTGAACTTCCAGAAGGGCTGCTACCCCGGCCAGGAGGTGGTGGCGCGCAGCCAGTACCGCGGCACCGTGAAGCGCCGTACCCAACTGCTGCTGGGCGCCAGCGCGGCGCCGGGCAGCGAGCTGTTTGCCGGGCCCGAGCGCGAGCAGCCGGTGGGCGAGGTGGTGATGGGCGCCTGCTGGGAAAACCAGGCCGGCGTGCTTGCCGAGGTGCAGCTGGCCGCCTGGGAGTCGGAGGCCGTGCTGCAGCTGGCCGATGGCCGCACGCTGCAGCGCGCCGCCCTGCCCTATGCCGTGAAGGCCCCGGAGTGAGCGCCGCCACCCCCCGCATGGCCAGCCCGGTGCGCCTGCACGTCTACTTCAAGCTCGATCTGCAGGAGGCCGAGGCCTGGCGCGGGCGCTGGCGCGCCGCCGCCCGCCAGGCCGCCGAGGCCGTGCCGGGCGTGCACCTGGTGCTGAGCGAGCGCCCCGAGGAGCGCATGACCTGGATGGAGAGCTACAGCGGCCAGAGCCCGCAGCAGATGGCCGATGCCGAGGCCATGGTGGCGCGGGCCATGGCCGAGCTGGCGCAGGAGCGCCACCGCGAGGTCTTCGTCGAGACCTTCCGCACCTGACCTGTTCAGATGGTCTTGAGCATCTCCTGGTGCTCGATGCCCGCCTCTTCAAACGGCAGCCCGCGCGGCGCAAAGCCGGCGCGGCGGTAGAAGCCCACGGCGCTGGCCTGGGCGTGCAGCAGCACCTGGCGGTAGCCCTCGCGGCGCGCGGCCTGCATCAAGGCTTCCAGCACCTGGGCGCCCACGCCGGTGCCGCGCGCGGCGGCCAGCACCGCCATGCGGCCGATCTTGGCCGTGCCCGGCACATGCTCCAGCAGGCGGCCGGTGCCCAGGGCCTGGCCGAGGCGGTTGTAGGCCACCGCGTGCGTGCACGCGGGGTCGGCCTGGTCCCATTCCAGATCGGCCGGGATGCCCTGCTCGCGCACGAAAACCGCCTGGCGGATCGGCTGGGCGTCCGCCCCCAGCTCGGCCCAGCCGCCTACCTGCACGGCCAGCATGGGCTCGCCCGCCTCAAAGGCCTGCAGCGCGGCGCGCAAGCCTTCGGGCACGGGCACGGGTTGCAGCGCCGTGGCCCCCTCGCGCCCCACCATCACATAGCGCAACCGGGCCTTGAGCAGGCACTGCGCGCCGCGCAGCAACTCGGCCTCGAAACGCAGGCTGGTGCGGCCGGCCTCGACAAAGCGCAGCCGACCCTGCAGCACCTCGTCGAAGCGTGCGGGCGCCAGGAAGTCGAGCTCGGTGCTGCGCAGCACCAGGTCGGCGCCCAGGCGCTCGAAGGCGCTGGGGTACGGCAGGCCCAGCATGCGCCAGTAGCCGCTGCTGGCGGTGTCCAGGTAGTTCAGGTAGTGGCCGTTGAAGACGATGCCCTGGGCATCGACCTCGCTCCAGCGCACGCGCAGGGTTTCGGAATGGCGGAAGCTCATCGGCGGTCTCCAAAGGCCTCGCGCAGGGCCCGGGCGGCCACGTCCTGGGCGCTCAGGGCCTCGGGAATCATGCGGCCCATCTTGATGAAATCGTGCGTGACGCCGCGGTACAGCTCCAGCTCCACCGGCACGCCAGCGGCGCGCAGGGTGTCGGCGTAGGCCAGGCCTTCGTCCACCAGCGGGTCGGCCTCGGCCAGGATCACGCAGGCCGGTGCCAGGCCTTCGTGGTCCTGGGCATGCAGCGGGGCGAAGCGCCAGTCGTCCTTGTCGGCATCCTCGATGTAGTGGGCGAAGAACCAGGCGATCGCCTCGGCGTCGAGCAGATAGCCCTTGGCGAAGCGCGCGTGGCTTTCCGTGTCGGCGCGGGCGCAGGTGCCGGGGGTGATCAGCAGCTGCAGGGCCAGGGGCAGGCCAGCGTCGCGCGCCATCAGCGCGCACACCGCCGCCAGCGTGCCGCCGGCGCTGTCGCCCCCCACCGCGAGGCGGCTGCCGTCCAGCCCCAGCGTCTCGGCCAGGGCCGGCAGCCCGCGCAGCGCGGCAAAACTGTCATCCACGGCGGCGGGGAAGCGGTGCTCGGGGGCCAGGCGGTAATCCAGCGCCAGCACGGCGCAACCGGCGCGCAGCGCGAACTGGCGGCACAGGCTGTCATGGGTTTCCAGGTCGCCGATGGTGAAGCCGCCGCCGTGCAGGTACAGCAGCACTGGCAGGCGCGCCGCACTGGGCGCATAGAGCCGGGCTGCCAGCGCTCCCGCGGGGCCGGGCAAGTGCAGCTCCTCCACGCGCGCCAGCGGCACGCGCGGCAGGTCGAGGATCTCCGCCCCCATCCGGTACGCGATCCGCGCCTGTTGCGGGCTCATCGAGTGGTAGGCCGGTCGGTTGGCGCGGTGGATGCGGGCCAGCAGTTCGGCCATGCGCGGCGTCAGCATGGCGGGGTGGGATCCAGGTGCAAAAGCGGGGCCGCATTGTGCGGCCGCGCGCTCCGGGCTCACTCGATCTGCGGGCCACCCAGGGCGCGGGCGTCGTAGAAGGCTTCGAACTGCGGCTGCTGCTGGCTGCGCAGGGGTTCCGGCAACCAACGAATGTAGGCCTCGCGGTAGCTGCGCGAGGCAGCGGCCTGGCGGATCGCCAGGTCAATGGCGGTGATGGCCGCGAGCCCCCAGGGCGTGCGCGGGCAGGCCACATAGCCCAGCCCCCAATCACCAGCCTCCTGCAACGGCAGCGCGGCCAAGGGTTCGCGCAGACGGCCCTGACGGCGCAGGTATTCGATGGTGTGTGCGAAGTCCAGCGTGTAGTCAACACGCCCCGCCGCCACCATCTCGGCCATCTGGCCGATACGTGAAGTGGAGTCGCGCGGCAGCGCCCGCGAGCCGACCAGCAACGGATCCAGTTGGGAGCCATAGCTGCGATCGACTTCCAGCCTGCCGCGCAGATCGGACCGCTCCAGCAAGGCCTTCAGCGAGGCACGACCGTCCGCACCCAGGTACCGCTCCGCACCCTTGGCCCGCACCACCAGCACCGGCGGTGCCACCCGCAGATGCGGCGTGAAGTAAGCCAGCGCGATGCGTTCGGGCGTCTTGAGTGCGGCTGCGCTGCACAGCGGCCGACCTTCGGCCATAGCACGCCACAGGCGGCGCGAATTGAGCGCCTCAAAGCGGTGTTGGTAAGCGGGCAAGCGTGCGATCAGCTCCGCCATCACTCGGTCGACCTGCCCCTCGCCCAAATCGGCCGGCTGACTGGGTGGCTGGCCCTTGGCGAAGATGAAGAGCGGCGGCCAATCCGTCACGAACCAGCTCAGCTCCGGCTGTGCATGCGCCACCAGTGGCAGCCAGGCGGCCCACACCAGCCGCAGGGCGCGCTTGAGAGTGGACGAGGGTCGGATGCCCATGGCTGGCCTGGCAATCTGAAGGGCCAATGATGCCCGAAGCCCGCTCACCGCACCTCGACGCGCCGGTGCTCAAAACGCCCCGCCTCGTCCACCACGCTGAGCCGGTGACGCCCCGGCGTGAGCTCCAGCTGCACCGCGCTGCCCACCGGGCCGCGCGCCACCAGGCGATCGTCCAGCAGCCAGTACAGCGCCCCGCCCTGCCCCAGGGTGCGCAGGGCCAGCTTCACCGTCGCCTGGCCGGGGGTGGGCCGCAGGCGGGCGCCGTCGTCCAGGCCTTCGAGCTGCCAGGCGCGCGCCTGGGCGCGGGCGCAGGGCGGTGCAGGCGGGGGTTGCTGCTCGGCGCTGAGCCAGGGCGCCAGCGCCAGCGGCCAGCGCAGCCACACGCCGCAGGGCAGTTCCTGGCGCAGCGGGCTGGGGTCCAGACGGTCGGGCAAGGTGGGCGGGGCGCTGTGCTGCAGCAAAAAGGCGCTGCGGCGCTCAAGGCAGTCGGTCGGGGCGGCGGCACTGGCCAGGCCGCCCAGCGGCCAGCAGATGAGCGCCTGCCCCACCGTGGCGGGCGGCGCGGGGCGCGGGCCTTGGTCTTCGGGCAGCACGGCCAGCAGCTCGTGCAGCAGAGGCGCGGCGGTGTTGGCGCCGAAGTGGCCGGGGTTGGGCGTGCCATCGGGCCGGCCCACCCACACGCCCACGGTGAAGCGCTGCGTCACCCCGACGGCCCAGGCGTCGCGAAAGCCGAAGCTGGTGCCCGTCTTCCAGGCCAGGCGCCGCGGCTGTTCCTGGAAGGGGCGCCCCGGCTGGCCGCCGGTTTCCAGGATCTCGCGCACGATGAAGGCCGCGCCCTCGCTCATCAGCCGGGTTTCACGCCGGGGGGCTTGCGGGTGCAGGCGTGGCTGGCCAGCCAGGCCACCGCGCGCCAGCGCCCGGTAGGCGCCCACCAGTTCTTCCAGCGTGGTGCCGGCACCACCCAGGATCAGGCTGAGGTTGGCCTGGGCCTGGCGGCTGGGCAGGCGCAGGCGCAGGCCGGCGCTGCGCAGATGGCTGGCAAAGCGCTCGGGGCCCAGGCGCTCCAGCAGGTCCACCGCCGGCACATTGAGCGAGCGGCGCAGCGCCTCGGCCGCGCTCACCGGGCCGGCGAAATCGGCCTGGAAATTGCCCGGCGCATAACCACCGAAGCTCTGCGGCGCGTCCACCAGCAGGCTTTCGGAGTGGATCAGGCCGTCGTCCAACGCTAGCGCGTACAGAAAGGGCTTGAGCGTGCTGCCGGGCGAGCGCACGCCGCGCACCATGTCCACATGGGCGGCGCGGCTGGGGTCGCTGAAGTCGGCGCTGCCGGCGTAGGCCAGCACCTCCAGGCTGTCGTTGTCCAGCACCAGGGCGGCCATCGAGACCTTGGCCGGCAGGCTGGCCACGCGGTCGGCCAGCAGGCGTTCCACGCCGGTCTGCAGTTCGGGGTCCAGGGTGCTGAGCACGCGGCCGGCGCGGCGCTCGGCCAGCGGCGCCTGGCGGCGCAGGCGCTCGGCCGCCAGCGGGGCCAGCCAGCGCGCGCGCAAGGGAGCCGCTGCCACCTGCTCCTGGCGGGCCTCGGCCACGGTCTGCGCGTCCCAGATGCCCTGCTCCTGCAGGCGCGCCAGCACACGGTCGCGGGCGGCCTGGGCGCTGGCGGCGGCGCGGTCCGGGCGAAGGCGGGTGGGCGCGCGCGGCAAGGCGGCCAGCAAGGCGGCTTCGGCGTGGCTCAGCGTGCGGCTGGGCCGGCCCAGGTAGAGGCGGCTGGCCATCTCCACGCCCTCAACGATGCCGCCCATCGGCGCATGGTTCAGGTAGAGGGTCAGGATCTCGCGCTTGGACAGGCGCAGTTCCAACTGCAGCGCGCGCAGGATCTGCAGCGCCTTGGCGCGCACGCTGCGTTCGGCCAGGCGCGGCTCCAGGATGCGCGCCACCTGCATGGTGAGCGTGGAGCCACCCGAGACGATGCGCCCGGCGCGCGCCCACTGCCAGCCCGCCCGCGCCAGCGCCCAGGGGTTGACGCCGGGGTGCCCGTAGAAGGCCTGGTCCTCATAGCCCAGCAGGGCCTGCAGATAGAGCGGCGAGACCTCCTCCAACTGCACCGGCTGGCGCCAGGCGCCATCGCGGCTGGGCCAGGCGCGCAGCGGGCTGGCGTCGCGCGCCAGCACCACCAGGCCCTGGCCGGCCCCGGCCTGCTCTTTCGGCAGCGGGGGCGGGAACAGCAGGTCCAGCGCCAGCAGCAGGGCCAGCAGGGTGGCCAGCGCCAGCTCCCACCGGCGCGCGCGGGTCATGCCGGCTTCATGCCTGCGTCAGCTCGCCCCAGCGGTGGCGCGCCAGGCGCAGCAGCAGCAGGGCGGCGACCAGGGTCACGCCCAGGGTCAGGTAGCCCAGAAGGTTCTGCATGGTCTCGGTGCCCACCCCGGTCCAGCGGCCCAGCGGGGCCGGGAAATTGCGCGCATAGATCAGCAGCAGGCCCAGCGCCACCCAGGGCGCCACGCGCAGCGCGGCCTCGCGCGCCAGCAGTGCGCAGGCCGCCAGCAACACCAGGGCCGCCGCCACGAAGCCCACGGTGAAGAAGGTGTTGACGATGCCCTGCGCCGCCCCCAGATGGCTGCCGGCAAAGTGGAAGGCCCACCAGGCCAGGCAGATCGCCGTCAGGCCCCAGCAAACCCAGCGCGCACGGCGGGCGGCTGAATCCGGACCTTCCTCGCCGGCCTTGGGCGGGCGGATCCACAGCAACACGACCAGGTTCAGCAGGCCCACCGCCGCGTCGATGTAGAGCGTCTTGGGGTAGCCCACGGCCTCGGCCGCGGCGCCCTGCCAGGTGGCGCTGTAGGCGATGGCCAGATTGGCCAGCGCCATGTAAGCGGTGAACTGGGTGGCCGCCACCTTGGGGTTGGTGACGTCCATCATGATGGCCGAGCGGGTGCCGTACATCAGGCCCAGGAAGAAGTTGTAGACCAGCGTGGTGGCCCAGAGCGCGCTGACCAGCACCGCATCCACCGGTGCGCTACCGGGCGCACGCGGCATCACATAGCCCTGGCGCTCCAGCACATAGGCCATGTACACCGCCGGCAGACTCATCAAGCCCAGGTACACGAACAGGGTGCTGCGCCGGCCCAGTTTGTCGGACAGCCAACCGCCGGCCACCATGGCCACGGCGGAGATCAGATTGCTCCAGAACTCGAGCTGCGCCGTCTGGTTTTCGTCCAGCCCAAACTCCGCCGAGAGGCTGGAGCGCAGCGAAAGCCCCAGTGCCATGGCGCCAGCCGGCAAGAGCGAGAACCACACGCCGGCAAAGGCGCCACGCGTACCCAAGAACGACTTGAAGGCTTCGACCGAGAAGGCCTTCATTTCGGCGGCGGCCTTGCGCAGGCCGCGCGCTTGTTCGCCAAACTGGTCCGCCGCCTGACCGGCGGCCTGCACCACCGCCTCCTTCATCGGCCACACCACCAGGCCGGTGACGCTGAGGATGGCCAGCGCCACGAAGAAGTAGGTGGCCTGGAAGCCGGTGTAGGGCACCAGGAAGAGCACCCCGCTGCCGCCGATGGCCTGACCCACCGCCGCGCCGGCAAACATCAGGCCATTGGCCAGGCCGCGCTCGTCTTCCTGCAAGGTGTTGCAGGCCAGCGCGTCGATGGCAACGTCCTGCATGGCCGAAAAGGTGTTGTGCACCAGCAGGATGGCGGTGAACAGCCAGAGCTGGTCCGGCAGCTTGACGCCCACCAGCACCGCCAGCGTGGCCGCCATCACCAACTGCGTGCCCAGGATCCAGGCACGGCGGTGGCCGAAACGCCGCGAACGGAACACGTCCACCAGCGGGCCGAAGGCCCACTTGAAGGCCCAAGGCAGGTAGAACGAACCCACAAAGGCCCCGATCTCCGCCGGGCCCACCCCGAGCTTGCGCAGGTAATAGGCCACCGCCGTGGCCGCAAAGCCAAGCGGAATGCCCTCGGTGACATAGAGCGCAAAAAAGGCCGCGAGGCGGCCTTTGCGGGTGGCGAGCAGATTGGGAAGCATCGGGAAGGTGCGGCAAGGGCCGCTGAAGTGCTGTCGCGCGAGGCGCGAAAGACGCAATTTTCGGGCGGCGCCCGGGGCTGGATGGGGCGGGCTTGCCCGGGGCTCCTTGCCCCGGCCTGGCCCGCCCGGTGGATCAGCGCCGCAGGTCTTCGATCACCACCGTGCCGCCGCTACGGCCCACGCCGCGCAGCTCGGGGCGGTACATGTCTTCGGCAAAGGGTGCCGGCACCGTGAAGCGGCCCGGGCTCACCACCCGCAGCAGGTAGTACACCGTCACCCAGTCCGGCCCCAGTTCGGCGGCAGCCACGTAGCGGTCGTCGCGGAACTCGCGGTGCTTGATGCGCTGATCCTGCGCGGCTTCGAGCAGCTGCTGGCCGTTGGCCACCATCGATTCGACGCCGCCCTGGCTGAGATTGAGGTTCTCGATCTCCAGCCCGGCCGGCACGTGGTCGACGATGAGCGCGTCTTTGATGGCCGTCTTGCTGCGCGCCTGCACGCGCACCAGCAGCATCTCGCCAACCTTCAGCGTGCGGCCGTTGTAGGCGCGGCCATCGGCCTCCAGCCATTGGCGGCTCAGCTCGATCACATCGTCGCGGAAGGTCGGCGCCTGCAGCGGGAAGCCGCTGCCTTCCAGCTCGACGAAGAGCGGGCTGGCGCCGCTGTTGCTCAGGCTTACGCCGGCGGCGATCTGGGCCGGCTCATACGTGCGCATCTCGGTGCTGCGGCTTTCCAGCGCCTGGCTGGACTCACCGGCCTTCAGCAGCGCGGTCCACGGACCTTCGCGCTTCAGGCCACCAGCCGCGCGGGCGGCCTGCACCAGCGCGATCTTTTCCTGCGTGCTGCTCCAGTGCCGATTGCCCAGGCGGTCGGCGGCGTCGAACAGCAGCTGCTCGCGCTGCGGGTGCTGCAGCTCGTGGCGATGCATCAGCGCGTAGGCCATGGCGTAGTCGCGCACGGCGGAGCCGTAGTCGCCCAGCCATTCACTCCACCAGTAGCCGGGCAGGTCGCGCGGCAGGATGCCGTAGGACCGCTTCATCGCGTCGTCCAGCGCTTCCTTGGCACGGCGCTCGTCGCCCATCAGCTTCAACGCGGCCGACAGGTGCAGCAACGGCAACGGCGAGCGCGCACGGTCGCGCACGTTGTCGTGCAGGTAGCGCAGGGTCGAGAGCGGCGCCTTCTGCTCGCGCGCGAGCTGGTAGCCGATGTGGGCCAGCTCGGCAAAGCGGCGGTGGCTGTCGCGCACCAGCTCGTAATCGCGCCAGTTGAAGCTGGCGGCATTGCCCTTGGTCAACAGATCGAACTTGAGCTCCTTGGGCAGGCCGGGGAAGCGGTTTGGCGCCTGCGCCAGCTCGCCCTGCATCCACTGAATGGCGCGGGTCTGCAGGCTCTCGGGCACCTTGAAGCCGGCCGCCTTGGCGTCCTGCAGGAAGCCCAGCACATAGGCGCTGATGTAACCCTCGTAGTAAGAGCCACTGCCCCACAGGGTGAAGCCGCCATTGCTGGCCTGCATGCCGGCGATGCGGCCCAGCGCCCCTTCCACGAACGCCTGGCGCTCGGCCAGCGTGCGCGGCTTGAGGCCCCAGGCCTTGGCCGCGGCCTCGTCCACGAACAGATGCGGGTAGGCCGCGCTGGTGGTCTGCTCCAGACAGCCGTAGGGGTAGTCCAGCAGGCCCTGCACGAGCTTGCCGATGTGCAGCGGCGGGTTGTCGCTGACGCTCATCGACACCTGGCTGCTGCTGGGGTGGAAGCGCTGGATCAGGCTGGTGTCCAGACGCGTGCTCTCGCCCTGGGCCAGACGCAGGCGTCGGCCCTCGCGTTCCATGCTGTACGGCGGCTGCACCTGCAGCCAGCTCTCGCGCTTGAGCTTGATGCCACTGGCGGTACTGACGTTCAGCGTGATCTTGGCCAAGCCATAGGGGCCGTTCGCCTCCACCGGGAAGCGCAGGATCTGGCGCTGCTTGTCCTTCAGCTGCAGCGGCGCCGAATTGCCGCCGAGCTTGAGCGGTGCGGCGCCTTCGATGGCCACATTCACCGTCTGCGCCTGGCCGCTGAGGTTGGTCACGTCCAGCGCAATCTGCGCCTGGTCACCCGGGGCGATGAAACGCGGCGTGCTCAGCTCGGCCACGATGGGCGCGGCGCTCACCAGCTCGGCCTGTGCCTTGCCGTAGCGCTCGCCGTTGGCGGCCACGGCCATCAGCCGCAGCGTGCCGTTGAAATCGGGGATGTCCAGCATCACCGTGGCCTCGCCCTTGGCGTCCAGGTTCACCGGGCCACTGAACAGGTCCACCAGCTTGACCTTCTTGGGCAAGCTCTGCGTGTCGCGCGCGGCGGCGTCGCCACCCCACTTCAGGCGCGCCAGCTGGCCGTCCATCTTCTCGATCAGCTTGCCGTACAGGTCCAGCCATTCAGGCGCGAAGCGGTGCTTGCCGAAGAAGAAGTCGAAGGCGTCGGGCGTGGCGTAGCGGGTGATGTTGAGGATGCCCACATCCACGGCGGAGACGGTGACCCAGGCCTCCTTCGGGGCGCCTTCCACCTTGATCTTCACCGGCACCTTGCGCTCGGGCTCGGTCTTGGCCGGCGCCTGCAGGGCGATCTTGAGCTTGCGGTCCTCGCGCGCCAGCGGCAGGTGCAGCAGGCCCACGGCGCGCGCCGGGGTCACGCGGTCGCCCTGGCTGCCGGGGCGGAAGGCGGTGACGGTGGCGTAGAGGTCGTGGCGCGCCCACTCGGGCTTGGTGTCGATGGGAATCTGCACCTCCGAGCCGCTGGCCGACACGCTGATGCGCTTCGTCCACAGCAGCGCGTCGCCGCTTTGCACCGTCACCAGGGCTTCGCCGTCGTGCGGGGGCTTGATCTTCAGCGTGGCACTCTGGCCCGCCTGCAGCGGCGCCTTCACCCACTGCAGCTGTACACGGTCGGGGCGGTTGCCCAGGCGTTCGGCTTCCTGTGCGCCCCAGCCGGCGTAAAAGCGGTAGCGCGCCGCCAGACCCGTGGCTGGGTCCTGCAGCTCCAGGCGGTAGCGGCCGTACTTCACCGGCAGCAGCAGGGGCGTACGGGTGGCGGCCAGGTCCAGGCTCTGGCTCTGAACCAGCTCATCGGTCTCGATGAAGCCGCTCTGCCAGCCGCGGTTCTCGTCAAAGCGCCAGTGGTATTGGCGGTCTTCGCGCAGCAGCTTGAGCTTGATGCCTTTCAACGGCTGTGGCTTGCCCTGCGGGTCCACGCGGATCAGCTCGAAGCCGGCCTTGCTGTCCTCGCCCGCCACCTCGCTGTCGAACAGCGGGCGGATGCCGATCAATTGCGCGGCGGGCCAGACCTGCCGCTCGATCGAGCGCACCACCGGCCGGCCGCCCGACTCCAGCAGGCTGAAGCTCCCCAGCACCTTCATCGGGCTCTTGGCCTCGGCCGGCACCGGCAGGGTGATCTGGGCCTTTCCTTCGTCGTCCAACGCCTCGTCGCTGACCTGCTGGCGGCTCTTGTGGCCATCGTCGGCAAAGTCGCCAAAGTAGAAGCCCGGCCAGGCCTTGGGCAGGGCCTCGCGCTGGCGCTCGGCGGCGGCCTGCACGATCAGGCGGTTGCCGGCGGCCGGGGCGCCGTAGAGGTAGTCGCCCTGCACGGCGACCACAAAGTCTTCGCCCGGGGCCAGCACCTGGGCCTCGTTCTTCAGTTCGAGCTTCATGCGCTCAGGCAGGAACTCCTCCACCTGGAAGCTCCAGCTGTGCATGGGCTCGGTGGCGGCCGGGTCGAGGCGCAGCTCGGCCGTCCAGCGGCCGGTCTGGGCATCGGCGCTGAGCTGCACCGCGTGCTGCAAGTAGCCGGGGCGCTTGGGGTCAGGCTGCCAGCTTTCCTGGCTCACCGTGCGGCCGTCGGGGCGCTTCAGCGTCACGGCGATGGGTTGCGGCGGCAGCAGCTTGCCGTCGGGGTCGCGCGCCAGCACCGAAAGCGTGAACCGCTCTCCGGGGCGATACAGGTCGCGCCCGGCGTAGGCAAACAGCTTGGCATTGCGCGAGGCATGGCCGCCGATGTCGAACTCGCTCAGGTCCAGGCCGGTCTCGCCCAGGCGCAGCGCGCTCATCTCGTTGCCGCGGCGCGCCACGGCCAGCACGGCGTCGGCCGGCACGGCGGGGAAGCGGGCATGGCCATCGCCATCCACCGGCGCAACAGCGCGCACGCGGGCGTGTTGATCGAGCAGCTCCACCCGCACATCGCCCAGCGCCTTGCCGCTCTTCAGCGAGGTGGCAAACGCACTCATGCCGCCGCCTTGGCGCTGCAGTTGCAGGCCGATGTCGCTGACGTAGAAATGGCTCACCTGGTACTGCTTGCCAAAGCGCCCGGGCTCGCTCATCACGGCGATGTAGACGCCGGGCTGCTGCAGTTCCTTGATGTGCTCCACCGGCAGGAAGCTGACGCGGCGAGCCTCGGGCTTCGCTTCAGTCTGATAGCGAGCCAGATGCACCGGCTCGGTGATGGCCTTGTACTGGTCGATCTGCCAACCCGTGGCACTGCCCTTCAGGCTGCTTTCACCGCCGCCGTAGTCGCCTTCGTAGTACTCGCCCTCGCCCTCCCCCTCGCCGCGGCTCTGGCCGCCGGCCACGCGCTCCAGGAAGCGCGGCAGGGCCTGCGGCAGCACGCGCAGGAACTGCACGTCCACCTCGGGCACGTTGATGGTGACGATGGGCAGGCCGCCGTTCTGGCCGGCCGGCAGCACCGTGCCGCGGCTGGCGAAGTAATAGGCCGGGGGGGTCGACTCGATCGCCAGCTCGCAGCTCTTGGCAGCGGCCACGGGTTTGGCGTCGATGGACTTCAGCGTGGCCGCCACCTCGATGCGGTAACGGCGCTGCGGCTGGATGTTCGGAAAGAAGGCAAAGCGCGGGTTCTCACCCAGCGTCCAGCTGCCCTGCACGATGCGGCCCTCCACCGCTTGGCCTTGCGCCTGCACCGGCGCCTTGGCGGCCTGCGTGCCTTGCTCGGCGCCGTCCTGCCCCTGCGTGGGGCCGAGGTCCAGCACGCGCACATGCTTGTCGATCTCGCTCTTGGCATCCAGCGGTTGCGTGAAGCTCAGCGCCAGGGCGGGCCGCTCGTCGAAGGGGCGCACCGCGCATTCATGGGCGGCAAAGGGGGCGTCTGGGGGCAACTCCATCGTGCCGCCACCGGCCTGCGCCTGGGTTGCGGTAGGGCCGCGCGTTTCGAGGGCACGAAGCCCCAGCACGGCGCCGGCCAGAGCCGCCACCACCAACAGACCGCCAATCAATTGTTTTTTGCCGTCCATGTGCTCTCCCATGAGTCGGGCGGCATTGTGGGGCGGCAAAGACAACGGCCCCGGCTGGGGCCGTTGAATCGGGGGATCAGGGCCGGGCGGTTTGACCAACAGTCAGGGACCTGCCAGCAATTGGCCGAACTGGATGCACAGATCGAAACCCAATTGCAGCGCTTGCACCAAGCGCGGCGACAGCTACCTGGTCGGCCCTGAACAACTCAGTTCGCGCCGACTGGCACCATTGGGTCGGGCGCTAATCGCGAGCTGAGCACGCACTCGGCCAGTGCCACGACGCCGAACAAGGCCAGCAAAAGCACCCGCAGGTGCGCCAGGATCAGCCGCAGGTTGTGCCCGGCACCGCACAACAAGGCATGCATTGCGTCGCCCAGGCTGCCCTTGAGCCAGTTCCGGCGCAGCAACCCGTCGTTCTT
>NZ_JAYRMO010000030.1:0-62993 GCF_041912635.1 Inhella sp. | reverse complement strand
GTCCTGGCAGCCCAGCGCGGGGCATGCCCAAAGCCCGACAGCCTCCCGGCACCTCGAACTCGCCCTCGAAGCCGGGCGGGATCACGGCCGCCTGGCCGGGGCCGATGTCGGTGAAGCTGCCTTCAGGCCCATGCAGGCGCACCCGGCCGCTCAGCACGAAGAAGTACTCCTGCTTGTTCGGCGCGAACTGGATGCGCCAGCGCCCCACTTCGCATTCCCACACGCCAGCACTCATCGGCCCGGCCTCGTGCTGCAGCCAGGTCTTGCGCCAGGGCGCGCCCTGCACGCGGCGGTCGGCACGCGGTTGATCGAGCGCGGGCTGTTGGCCCTGCGTGGGGCCGATGGATTGGATGGCGGGCTGCATGCGCGCTCAGCATAGGCCGCACAAAGGCTTACAGGATTTACCGCGCGTGAACCCTGCACGGCCCACCGCGCCTGAAGAATGCGCGCCGCCGCCGGCAGAGCGGCATGACAACAAACAGGGAGTGCGATGCAAAGCGAAACCACGGGCCGCCCCACGGCCCTGCAGCTGCTGGGCGGGCCCGGCGACGATGAACTGCGCGGGGGGGACGGTGATGACCGGCTCGACGGCGGCGCGGGCGATGACACGCTGTATGGCGGCAAGGGCCACAACCGCTTGATCGGCGGAGCGGGGCTGGACACGGCGGTGTTCGACGAGCCCTTTGGCGACTTCCGCATCGAGTTCAACACCAGCATCCAGCTTTGGCAGGTGCGCGGCGGCATGGGCATGGACACGCTGGAGGACATCGAGCAGCTGCGCTTCCCGGACCTGGCCATCAGCCTGGCCAGCTTTCAGGCGCAGCTGCAATCCACCCCGGGCGACGACCACTTCTATGGCTTCGAAGGGCGGCGGGTGTTCGACGGCGGGGAGGGCCTGGATACCCTGCAGTTCAGCGGCAAGCAGCAGAGCTTTCACTTGGCGCTGAGCTGGGACGAAGCGCGCGCCGGCTGGCTGCTGGGCCGCGACCCGCGTGAGCAGGTGCAGCTGATCTCGATCGAGCGCCTGCAGTTCGCCGATCGTTCGCTGACGCTGAGCCCGGCGCGCGAAGGGCGGCTGTGGATTGAGGGCACGGCCGGCGATGACCAGCTGCAAGGCCTGTGGGGTTCGGATTGGATGGTCGGTGGCGCCGGCAACGACCGCTTCTATGGGCACGGCGGCGCCGACCGCTTCGATGGCGGGCCGGGCATCGATGGTGTTGAAGGTCTGGGCGACCCTCGCGACGCCCAGCTGGTCTGGCTGGAAGAGCGGCAGCTCTGGCGCCTGGGCGAAGGGGAGTTCGCCAGCGAGCTCATCGACATCGAATGGGTCGAGTTCCCCGGCATGCGCGTGGATCTGGCGGCGCTGCGGCGTGGCGTGGGCGCGGGTGATGACGATCTCTACCTGCTGGGCCCCGGCACGCGCCTGGACGGCGGCGCGGGCGTTGATGTGGCCCATCTGCCCGGCCAGCTCCACGGGCTGGATGGCATGCCGCAGCAGCAGGCCGACGGCAGCTGGCTGCTGAGCCTGTTTGAGCGCGAAGTGCAGTTGGCGAACATCGAGTTCGTGCAGCTGAAGGACGGTCGCATCGACCTGGCCGCGACGGCGGCGAGCGGCAGGCTCTGGTTCCTTGGCGATGAACAGAGCGGCAGCTTCTGGGGCCACACCGGCGACGACTACTTGCAGGGCGGCAGCGGCGACGACGGGTTCTACGGCAGCAAGGGCGGCAACGACTGGTTCAGCGGCGGCATGGGGGACGACTGGTTCGCCCCGGACTCGGCCGAAGAGTCAAAGGGCGTGACGCATCTGCATGGGGCCGAACCCCTCGGCAGCTTGCCGCTGCTGCGCATGGGTGCGCAGCTGAGGGTGGACGGTGGTCCGGGCGAAGACACCGTGCAGTTGTCCGGGCAGCCCAGCCAGTACCGACTGGAAGCAGACGCCGAGGGCTGGCGCCTGCACAGCCCGGCCGGGCAGGCCGAGTTGCAGGGTGTGGAGTGGCTCTACCTGCAGAACCGAACGCTGCCGTTCTCTCCGGCCCTGGCCAGCGGCGAAGGCGGCGCGGGCGACGACGCCCTGGTGGCCTTCGCCGGCCTGCGCCGCTTCGAGGGCGGTGCGGGTCAGGACAGCCTGTTGATCGATGCCCTGATGCCCGGCCAGGCCATTCGCTTCGACGCGCAGACCGGCCTCTGGTGGGTCCCCAGCACCGCCGGTCTGCTGAGCCTGCGCGGCATCGAAACCCTGCTGGTCAGCTACCAACGCCTGCAGCTCGACCCGGCGGGCGGCCGTGTGGTTCAGCACCACCCCTGGCTGGCCGGCCCGCTGTTCGGCCATGCCGGCGCCGACCACCTGATCGGCGGTGCGCTGGACGACCAACTCTGGGGCGATGCCGGCGACGACTGGCTGCAGGGCGGCGCCGGCAACGACCTGCTGGTGGCCGGCGCGGGGCAGGACCTGCTGGACGGCGGCCCGGGCCTGGACCGCGCCTGGCTGCCGCATGCCCGCGCCGCCTGCCAGCTGCAATACGAGCCCGGCAGCGGCAGCTGGCTGCTGCAGCACCCGGAAGGGCAGACGCGCCTGCAAGACATCGAGAGCCTGCAGTTCGCCGACGCTCTCCTCAACCTGCAGGAGCTGGCGCTGATCGGTGTGCCCGAGATCGAAATCGGGTGACGGCCATCACAAGCCAGGCCCGGAGCACTTGAACAGAATCCGCGCCGGATCCAACAAGACTCAGGGAGCAGAGATGACGAGCAAGCTGCAAGGCACGGCGGGCGATGACACGTTGGTGGGCACCCGTGACGATGAGCACATCGACGGCGGCGCTGGCAACGACACGCTGTACGGCGGCAAGGGTCGCAACCAGCTGGTGGGCGGCGCGGGCGATGACCTGGCGCTGTTCGGCTACGGCCTCGGCACCTACCGCATCGAGCAGGACCCGGCCAGCGGGCAGTGGAAGGTCATCGGCCTGAACAGCGAGGACAGCCTGGACGGCATCGAGGCCCTGCAGTTCCGTGACTTGCGCATCGAGCTGGCCGATCTGCAGCGGCAGCTGCAGCCCAGCGACGCCGACCAGACCTTCTACGCCTACGCTGGCCGCGGTTTCATCGATGGCGGCGCGGGCAACGACCTGTTGGTGGTCGACTACGCGCTGCGCGACGAAGACCTCACCCTGCAGTGGAGCGCCGAGCAGGGTTGGAGTCTGCACAGCTTCGGTACGCCGCTGCGCCTGGCCGGCATCGAGCGCATCCAGTTCAGCAACCGCGTGGTCGACCTGAGCACGGCCGTGGATGGCCGCTTGCTGCAGCAGGGCGGTGAGGGCGACGACCAGTTGAGCGGCCATGGCGGGCGCGACCTGCTGCGCGGCGGCGCCGGCAACGACGTGCTGGAGGGGGGCGCGGGCGACGACCATCTGGACGGCGGTGCCGGCGACGACCTGGCCGTGCTTTACCAGGGCTTCGGCGCCTATCAATTCCAGTTCGAGGGCGGCCGCTGGACCCTGAGCAGCCCTTACCAGACCGTGGTGCTGGAGCAGATCGAACGGGTGAACTTTGCCGGCCAGACCCTGCTGCTGGCCGAGCTGCTGCAGGCACCGGGCGCTGGCGATGACTGCCTCTACGCCCTGGGCGGCCTGACCGATTTCGACGGCGGCGCCGGCCAGGACACGCTGGTGCTGAGCTTCAGCCTGGCCGGGATGCGCAGCCTGCTGGCGCAGCCGAACGGCGAGTGGCTGTTGCAGCTGGACGGCGGCGCCGCCCTGCAGTTGCGCGGAATCGAGACCCTGCAGTTCCGCGACGTCCGCGCCCAGCTCGGCGCGGGCGAGGGCGGGCGCCTGCTGGTGCAGGGCGGCGCCGGTGCTGATGAGCTGCGTGGCCATGCCGGTGACGATCATCTGCAGGGCGGCGCCGGGGCCGACCAGCTCTTTGGCGGCCCGGGCGGCAACGATGTGCTGGACGGCGGCGACGGCGACGACCTGCTGCAGGCCGATGCACCCGCCTGGTTGGACTGGGGCGATGTGTTCTTCGAAGACCAGATCAGCGCTCGCATCCCCATGCTGCAGGAACGCCAGCAACTGCTGCTGCGCGGTGGCGCCGGCGAAGACACCGTGCAGCTGATGCGCGGCCTGGGCAGCTACGCACTGAGCGCCGAGGCCGACGGCAGCTGGCGCCTGCAGGCCGACCACTTGGACGCGCGCCTGGAAGGCGTGGAGTGGCTGCTCATCGATGGCGAAACCCTGCCTTACTTCCTGGAGCCCAGCTCGCCGCCGCTGCGTCTGCGCCTGACCGAAGCCCTGGCGCGGGGCCAGGGTGGTGCGGGCGACGACACCCTGCTCGGCTTCAAGGGCCTGAGTCACTTCGACGGCGGCGCCGGCCAGGACCTGCTGGTGCTGCCCATCAGCCGCCAGGCGATTGAGGGCGCGCTGGTCCGCGTGGGCGAGGCCTGGCAGCTGCCGCTGGCCGAGGGCGGGCTGACGCTGCAGGGCATCGAGCGCCTGCGCCTGCAGGATGGCGAGTTCGAGATCCAGGCCGATGGCCGGCTCAAGCAGAGCCTGGCCACGGCCGGCTGGCTGGGCGGCACCCGCGCGAACGACTGGCTGCTGGGCAGCGCGGACGACGACCTCCTCATGCTCAGCCCGGGCGAGGACGAGCTGGACGGCGGGGCGGGCCAGGACATGCTCTACCTGCCCGGCCGCCTGGCGGACTATGCGACGCCGCGCTTCGACGCCGCGCGCGGTCAGTGGCTGATCGAGCATGCCGACGGTCGCAGCTGGCTGCAGAACATCGAGACCCTGAACTACGGCGGCATTCAGCTCCAGCTGGCCGATCTGAACCCGGCCCCCGGCGCCGCCCGTTCGCACTACCTGTTCAAGGACCTCGCCACGCTCCAGGGCGGCAGCGGCCTGGACACCCTGCAGCTCGACACCGCGCTGGGCCGCAGCGCCCTGCAGCTGCAGGCGCGTGAAGGCGGCGGCTGGCAGCTGCAGATCGACGGCCGCAGCGTCGCGCTGCAGGGCATCGAGCAGCTGCGCTTCAGCGATGGCCAGGTGGTGAGCCTGGACGAGCCCGCGCTGCGTCAGCCCACCCAGCACCAGGCCAGCCCAGGCGACGACCAGCTGATCGGCAATGACCTCGGCTACGCGCTCTGGGGCGACGGGGGCGACGACACGCTGGAAGGCCGCGGCGGCGACGACAGCCTCTACGGCGGCAAGGGCCAGGATGTGGCCGTGTACCGCGGCCTGCGCAGCGAGTACCGCATCGAGCCCGATGCCCAGGGGCAGTTCCGCGTGCACGACCTGGTGAGCGGCCGCGACGGCAGCGACCAGCTGTTCGACATCGAGAAGCTGCGCTTTGCCGATGGCGAGCTGGACTTGACGCAGCCACTGGCGGCGCTGGTGGGCGTGCCGCCCGCGCCCGATCTGCCCGGCTGAGCGTGCACCGGCGGCGAAGCCTGCTCGCCGCTGTGCAAGGGGGTAGCCACCCAGAATGGCCGCCTTGCTCACGAGGCTGCCCCCCATGTCCCAAACCCCCCGCCACGCCTGGGTACGCGAACCCGCCGTCACCCTGCCCGAGGCCTGTGAACTCACGCACCTGGCGCGTGAACCGATCGACTACGCCGACCTGCTCGTCGAGCACCAGGCCTACCGGCGCGCGCTGGCCCAGCTGGGCCTGCAGGTGATCGTGCTGCCGGCGCTGCCGCAGTTCCCTGACTCGGTGTTCGTGGAAGACGCCGCGCTGCTGCTGCCCGAACTGACCGTGCTGACCCGCCCCGGCGTGGCCAGCCGCCAGGCCGAGCCCGTGCACCTGCAGGCCGCCCTGGCCGCACGTGGCCTGCCCCTGCACACCTTGCAGGCCCCGGCCACGCTGGATGGCGGCGACGTGCTGCGCATTGGCAAGCGGCTGCTGGTCGGCCTTTCCACGCGCAGCAATGCCGCCGCCGTGGAGCAGCTGCGCAGCCTGCTGCAGCCCTTCGGCTACCAGGTGGACGCCGTGCCCCTGGGCCCGAGCCTGCACCTGAAGACCGCCTGCACCGCGCTCGATGACGAGACCCTGCTGATCAACCCCGAGTGGGTGGATGCCGCCGCGCTGCCGGGCTTCCGCTTCCTGCATGTGGATGCGGCCGAGCCCTTTGCCGCCAACGTGCTGCGCCTGCCGAATGCCTGGCTGGCCAATGCCGCCTACCCGCGCACCCTGGGGTGTCTGGGCCCCGAGGCCGCGCAGCGCGGCATCGCGCTGCATGCGGTGGGCATTCCCGCCTTCGGCCGCGCCGAGGCGGGGCTGACCTGTCTGAGCTTGATTGAGCCCTGACCCGGCTTGCGGAGCAAGCGGGGGCTTGGGCATGATGAAGCCCCGCCCCCACCGGAGTGCCGCATGCGTCCGCTGCTTGCTTGTCTGATCGGTTCGATGGGCTTGCACCTGGCCGCCAGCGCGCAAAGCCTGCGCGTGGAGCTGGACCTGGCGCAGCCGCAGGGCGCCATTCGCGACGTCTTCGGCGTCAACCGCAAGCCGGGCTTTTCCACCAAGCCCACGCAGGGCGCGGCCGCCAACCTGGATGCCGCCAATCTCTACGCCGCCTTCGGCCTCAGTCAGGTGCGCCTGCACGATGCCGGCCTGGACCTCTGCAGCACCTACACCGCCGCCACCAAGCTCAACACCGGCGTCAGCCCGGCGCAGACCGTCAGCGGCTGCGAGCTCACCGGCACCGGCGGCATCCCCACCTTCACCTGGACGCCCACTTCAAGCGCCGATGCCGACCTCAACAACACCGCCAACTACGACTTCAGCGGCACCGACACCGCGCTGAAGGAAGTGGCCAGCACGGGGGCTGCCACCTACCTGCGCCTGGGCGAAAGCTACAACGGCCCCAACAACACCGCCGACCCGGTGGCCTGGGCCAAGGTGGCCACGAACATCTACCAGCATGTCATCGGCCGCTTCAAGCCCACGGCCGGCGTGGCGGCGGTGGACCCGGTGTTCGTCGAGGTGCACAACGAACCCGACGGCGGCTTCTGGCGCGGCACACAGGCGGACTTCTACACCCTGTTCCGCGAGACCGTGACGCGCGTGCGCGCCGCGGCGCAGACGGCGGGCAAGAGCCTGCGCATCGGCGGGCCGGGCTTCACGCGCAGCATCCTCACCACCAGTGGCGTGGCCGGCAACCCGGCCAACGGCTTCATCGCCGGCGTGGGCCTGAGCAATCTGGATTTCTACTCCGCCCACCTGTACGGCAGCTGCGATCGCGCCAGCGCGAGTGAAAGCGCCGCCTTCCTGCGCAACCTGCGCAGCCTGGTGAACAACCAGGGCGGCAGCAGTCTGCCCATCCACATCACCGAATGGAACATCGGTCTGGGCAACCAATGCGGCAACGCCTTCTTCGGCGAAGCGCGCACGCAGTCCTATGCCAGTGCGGTGCTCACGCAGTTCCAGGACCCGGCGCAGAACATCGAGGCCGCGCACTTCTATGCCGGCGTGCCCATCATGGCGCTGTTCGACTTCAGCACCACGGCCGGCAAGGCGCGCATCAACCCCTCGGCCTGGGCTTTCTGGGCGCATGCGCAGCTGCGCGGCGGCACCCAGCTCAGCACCCAGGTGTGCCAAAGCAACTGCCTGGCCGGCTACGCCGCCGAAACCCTGCCCCTGCTGGCCCTGGGCGCCCAGCGGGGCGAGCGCACCCTGCTGGTGCTGACGAACGACGGCAGCAGCGCGCAGAGCACCACCGTGCGCGTCAAGGGCCTGGGCAGCGGCCGCTACCAGGCGGTGCTGCGCACGCCCAGCAACGCGGTGCAGGAACTCAGCGTGGCTGGCAACCCGGCCAAGGTGGATGCGACGGCGCTGCAGAGTCTGCTGGCCAGCCCGGCGCAGGAAACCCGCAGCGACCTCAGCCCCAGCGCCGGCGTGCTGGAACTGAGCACCAGCGTGCCCGCGCGCGGCCTGCAAGTGGTCGAGCTCAAGCCGCAGGCGCGCACGCTGAGCGAGCAGGCCGACTGCCTCTTCAGCTGGGGCGAGCGCCAGTACGCCAGCCTGTTCCAGCCGCAGCCGCAGGTCTCCAAGACGGCGGGCGACTACTACTACCGCCACTACCCGACGACGAACACCTACGTCGGCATCACCCTCAGCGGCCAGCGCCTGGTGTTCTGGGACGCCAATGGCAGCGTCGGCATCCAGGATCTGGGCGCGCTCGGCACCTGGCTGGGCACGGCGGGCTGCCAGTGATTTGTTCAGTGTTTCCTCAGAGGCTCAGCAGCAGCTGGGTGCTGAACATCGCGCCGGTGCGGCCATAGGTTTTGCCGCGCAGACAGGCCATCTGCAGCTCGGCGGCATCCCCCAGGCCCAGGCGCAGCACCGGGCCGGCGCGCAGCGAGGGGCGCTCGCTCAGGCGGTTCCAGCGGCCCAGCTCGCCAAAGCCCTGCAGGCCGGCGCGCAGGCCCCGGCCGAAGCGGTGAAGGGCCTGCCCCTGCAGCTTCAGCTGGGTGCCACCGGTGGCGAAGTCGCGCTCGAACAGCAGGTTGAGGTTCAGGCGCGTCAGGCCCTGGTCGGTCTGCAGCAGCGGGCCCCATTCGAGCGCATTGCCCTCACCCGGGCGGTGGATGGCCTGGGCGTGCAGGCCGAAGTCCCAATCACTGCGGCCTTCGCTGAGCACCCAGTTGTGCGCCCAGTTGATCGAGCTCAGGCGCTGGCGCTGCAGCGCTGGCCCGATGCCGCTCAGAAAGAGCGTGCTGGTCCAGCGCGGCCCCAGGCCCAGGCGCAGGCCGGCCTCGGGCCACAGCGTGGCCTTGCGGCGGTCGGCCTTGACGGTCCAGTAGCGCAGGTCCAGCGCCGCCTCGCCCGGCATGGCGTAGGGCGTGATCAGGTAGTAGCCGGGGTCGGCTTGCGCGCTGCCGGCAAGCAATGGGGCTGCCACCAAGCCGGTCAGCAGCGCGGCCCTCATTCTTCGTCCAGCCCGCGGCCGCGAAAGCCGCGCCAGATCGAGCGCAGCAGCGCCAAGCCCCCCACCACCGCGGCCAGAAAGCCCAGCAGCCCGAAGGCCGGCAGGCCGAGCAGCGTGGGCCCGCCGCCCACCGTCATGACGATGGACGAACCGATGATCAGCGCAGCGATCACCAGCGCCAGCGAAAGCCGGCTCGACGCCCGCTCCAGCTGGTCGCCCACCTGGCGGATGTGGGCAATGTCCACTCCCACGCGCAGTTGCCCATGGCGGGCGCGGCGCAGCAGGCGCGAAAGATCCTCGGGCAGGCCTTGCGCCACCTTGAGCGTGCGCGTCAGCAGCTGCCAGCCGCGCTGGGCGATGGCCTTGGGCTGGTAGCGCGCCGTCATCACCTGGCGCAGCAGGGGCAGGGCCTCGGCCGTCATGTGGAAGTCGGGGTCGAGCGCGCGGCCCATGCCCTCCATCGAGATGAAGGCCTTGATCAGCAGGGCCAGATCGGGCGGTAGCGCCAGGTGGTGCTCGCGCAGCACCTGGGTCACCTCGGCCAGCATCTGGCCGATGTGCAGCTGCGCCAGCGGCACGCCGTGGTACTGGTCCACGAAGGCCTCGATCTCGTCCTCCAGCTGCTCCAGGTTCAGGCCGGCGCGGTGGTCGCCGGCCCATTCGAGCAGCACGTCGGCCACTTCCTGGGGGCGCCGCTCCACCAGGCCCAGCAGCAGCTGCAGCAGCTGCTCGCGGCGCTTCAGCGGCAGCCGCCCCACCATGCCGAAGTCGATCAGGGCGATGCGGTTGCCGGGCAGGTAGAACACATTGCCGGGGTGCGGGTCGGCGTGGAACAGGCCGTCCTCGACGATCATCTTCAGCACCACGCGCGCGCCGCGCTGGGCCAGCAGCTTGCGGTCCAGGCCGGCGCGGTCCACGCGCTCCAGGTCTTCGCCCGGCACGCCCTCGATGAAGTCCTGCACGTTCACGCGTTCATGCGTGAAGGCCCAGTGCACGGCCGGGATCTGCACCTCCGGCAGGCCGGCCAGGTTGCGGGCGATGCGCTCGGCCTGGCGGCATTCGTTGGCCAGGTCCAGTTCGCGGCGCAGCGAGCGCGCAAATTCGCGCACCAGCTGCACCGGGCGGTAGGGCTGCAGCGTGGGCCAGTCGCGTTCGGCGCTGGCGGCAAAGCGCGCCAGCAGGCGCAAGTCAGCTTCCACCACTTCGTGGATGTTGGGGCGGCGGATCTTCACCACCACCGCGCGGCCGTCCTGCAACCGGGCGCGGTGCACCTGGGCGATCGAGGCCGCCGCCAGCGGTTCGGGGTCGAACTCGGCGAACACCGTCTCGGGCTCGCCACCCAGGTCCTCGCGCAGCTGCGGCCGCAAGGCCTCCAGCGGCACCGGCGGCACGCGGCTGTGTAGCTTGGAGAGCTCGGCAATCCATTCGGGCCCGAGCAGATCGGCACGGCCGGCCAGGATCTGCCCGAGCTTCACAAAGGTAGGCCCCAGCTCTTCCAGCGCGCGCCGGGTCTGGGCCGGCGGCTCTAGCCGGGCCAGCGCATCGGCCTGCGGGATGTGCAGCGCGCGACCGGCGCGCGCCAGCGCATCGGCCAGGCCGAAGCGCCGCACCATGTCGCCCAGGCCGTGGCGCACCAGCACGGACGCGATGTCGTGCATCCGCCCGATGTCCTGCATGCCCCCGACGGCTTCGATCAGCATGGAGTCAGTATCTGCGTTGCGTCAGCTCAGCTGCGCACGCTGTCCGGCGTGGTCCAGGCCTTCAGGGTCACGCTCAACAGGTACAGGCCGATCAGCGTGCCGAACGGAAAGCCGAGCAGCATGATGACGGCGAGGGCCACGGAGAGGCTGCGGCCCAGGTTGCTGCCGGTGCGGCAGGCCCTGCCCGTCCACCAGTGCACGCAGGCCATCAGGCCGAAGAACAACACGAAAGGCAACGGGCTCAGCCAAGCCGGCACGGCGGGCCCCACAGCCACACTGAGACCGGTCAGCAGCGTCAACAGGCCATACAGCACAAGCAGCGCGCGATGGACAAGAAAGGCTTGTTCCGGCTTGGTCATCTCACCGCGCTGGGTCCGAGGCACTGCTCAGCCCTCGCGGTAAAAGGCTTCCACCTGGCCCTTGAGCTTGATCAGCATCGGCCGGCCCTTGCGGTCCACCGTCTTGCCGGCGGCTACCTTGACCCAGCCCTCGCTGACGCAGTACTCCTCCACGTCGCTGCGCTCCTTGCCGTTGAAGCGGATGCCGATGTCGTGCTCGAAGACTTCGGCCACATGGTGGGGGCTGCGCGGGTCGATGGCCAGGTGGTCGGGCAGCGGGGGGCGGGTGTCGCTCATGGTGAATTCGGCAAAAAGGGGGCAAAGGCGGCGATTGTCCTGCCCATATCCGAGGGCGGGGCAGGGCCTTCGCTTGCCGGATTGACGGCCGCGCCGCCCAGCGGGGATGCTCGCGGCCACTACGGGAAGGAAGATGCCCTACCAAGCCGCACGTTATTCGCTCAAGCTGCAACTGGGTCTGCTGGTGGCCGTCTGCGTGCTGCCGCCGCTGGCCTTCGGGGGCCTGCTGGTACAGCGCTACTGCGAGCAGCTGCGCGCCCAGGTACACGGCCAGACCCTGCTGCTGGCCAAGAAGGTGATGGCCGAGGTGGACAGCGAATGGGCCGCCATCGAAGGCGGTCTGGCCGTGCTGGCCACCTCGGACGACCTGGCTCAGGGCCGGCTCGAAGATTTCCGCCAGCGCGCCCAGGCCGCCATTGCCAGCGGCATCCTGCTCAACTACGTCATCACCGATGCCCAGGGCCGCCAGCTGCTCAACACCCTGGTGCCGCCCGGCCAGCCGCTGCCGCAGGAGGGCACGCCGCCGGCCCTGCAGCGCGTGTTCAGCGAACGCCGCACCGCGCTGACGGACTGGTTCATCGGCCCCGTCACCGGCCGGGCCACCGTGGCCATGGGCGTGCCCGTGCGGGTGGGCGACGAGGTGCGCTACAGCCTCAACATGGGCCTGCCGGCCGCGCGCCTGAGCGAGTTCCTGACCCGCCAGGCCCTGCCCGATGGCTGGCTGGTGGCGCTGATCGACCGCTCCGGCCGCATCGTCACGCGCTCGCGCGAGGCTGCGCGCTTCATGGGCCAGCCCATCACCCCCGATCTGGCTGAGGCCCTGCGCCAGCAGCGCGAGGGCCGACTGATCGGCACCACCAAGGAGGGCGTGCCCGTCTACACCGCCTTCACCACTTCAGAGCGTTGGGGCTGGCGCGTGGCCGTGGGTGCGCCGGTGGACCTGCTGCAGGCCGAGCAGCGCCATCTGCTGCGCGGCCTGGCCGTGGCGGGCGCGCTGGCCCTGCTGGCCGGAGTGCTGACGGCGATGTGGCTGGCGCGCCGCGTGCTGGCCACCGTGCACGCGCTCAACCATGCGGCGGCCACCCTGCACCAGGGCAGCGCCCTGCAGCTGCCCCAGCTGCAGCTGCGCGAGGCCGAAGAAGTGGGCCAGGCCCTGCAGCGCGCCGCCCAGGCCATGGAGCAGGTGCAGTACCTGGCCAACCACGACCCGCTCACCGGCCTGGCCAACCGCGGCCTGTTCTTCGAGCTGGGCCGCCAGCGCCTGGAGCTGGCGCGCCGCCAGCAGCGCCCGCTGGCCCTGCTGGCGCTCGATCTGGACGGCTTCAAGGGCGTGAACGACCACGAGGGCCACGCCGCCGGCGATGCCGTGCTGAAGGAAGTGGCGCAGCGCCTGCAGGCCAGCTGCCGCAGCGCCGACGTGGTGGCGCGCCTGGGGGGCGACGAGTTCATGCTGCTGCTGGGCGACAGCGATGCTGAGCAAGCCCGGCAGACCGGCGAGCGTCTGCTGGCCGCGCTGGCCCCGCCCTGGGCCGCCACGCAGCAGCCGGTCAGCGTCAGCGTCGGCCTGGCCCTGTTCAGCGGCGGTGCCGAAGACCTGGAGACCTTGATGCAGCGTGCCGACCGCGCGCTCTACGCCGCCAAGGCCGCGGGCAAGCAGCGCCTGTCCGAGTAGGCCCGGCTTGCCAGACCGGGCCGGCGCCGCGATGCTCGGCCCCAGCATGCACACCCTCAAAGCCATCGGCATCGTCGCCTGCTCCTCCGAAGGGGCGGCGCTGTGCTACCGCACGCTCTGCCTGGAAGCGGCCGAACGCCTGGGCCCCCATGCCCACCCCGAGGTGGTGATGCACGGCCACTCGCTGGCCCGCTATGTGGAAGCGCTGGACGCCAACGACCTGCCCGCCGTGGCCGCGCTGATGCTCGACTCGGCGCGCAAGCTGGCCAAGGCCGGCGCCGGTTTTCTGATCTGCCCGGACAACACGATTCACCAGGCCCTGCCCTGGGTGCTGCCCAAATCGCCCCTGCCCTGGATCTCGATCGCCGACGCCGTGACCAAGGCTGCCCACCAGCGCGGCCTGCGCCGCCTGGGCCTGCTGGGCACCAACTGGCTCGTGGGCAGCGAGGTCTACCCCCAGGCGCTGGCGGTGCGCGGCATCGCCTGCGTGCGCCCGAACACGGCTGAGCGCGAGCAGGTCTCGCAGCTCATCATGGACGAGATGGTGCGCGGCAGCTTCACCGACGCCGCGCGCCAGCACTGCCTGCAGGTGATGCAGCGCCTGCGTGACGAGGAGCGCTGCGACGGCGTGGTGCTTGGCTGCACCGAGCTGCCCCTGCTGATGGCCGACAGCGAGGGTCCGCTGCCCATGCTCGACTCGACCCGCCTGCTGGCACGCGCCGCGCTGTCGCGCGCGCTCGACTGATGCGCCGCACCGCGGCACTCGCCGCCGTGCTGCTGCTGGCCGCCTGCGCCTACCCGCGCACCGTCAGCGTGTACGACGCCGAGTGCCAGGTTGAGCGCCGAAAGATGGTGCTCGAAGTGGCCGAGTACAACCGCGTGCGCGGTTGCGTCAACGAGGGCTGCGTGGCCCAGCTGGTGTTCGAAGGCGCGGTGCTGGCCACCTCCACGGTGATCTCGGGGAGCATCGTGCTGGTGGGGAACATCGTGTATTGGTTGGAGCAGAGGCGGGGGTGCCCGGAGGTGGTGGTGCCGGCTGCTTCGTCGGCTTCGGCGGTGGGGCGCTGAGGCTTACTTCGTTGGAGCCCGCAGGGGTCTTCAACCCCTGCACCCCGACCCGCATTTCTTTGCTGCGCCAAAGAAACGCGGGGCAAAGAAAGGCGCTCAATGCACGCAGCCGGCCTCGGGCCGGCCGCGATTGGACGGCTGGCTCACATGGCTCCCACGGCCCTCCCCTGCCTGCGAAAACCTGCCCGCTAAGCTGGCCGGAGTACCGGCCGACTAGACCACCGCAAACCATCGCGGGCTTTCTGCGATGACGGGAGCCCCAATGAGCTTGTGGGTTCGGTGGCTGCAGCGCGCCGAGTTGCACAAGCCATGCACGACGATGCCGACCCATGCGAACCCTGCAAACCCAACTGACTCTGTGGACCGAAGGCCTGCTTGACCGCAGTGCGCTGGTGGACTGGGCCGCTGCCCAGATTGCGGCACAGGATGAGCCGGCCTGGGAGTTGATCGAGTTGGTGCTGGAGGGGCCCGAGGCTTGCATGCGCAAGGCGGAGGCGGACTTTCCGATCCGTCCGCTGGAGCTGACCTACGCCGACCACTTTGCCCTGCGCGCCTTGGTGCTGGAGTTGACTGACGACGCGGCCAGCCTGCGTTTCTGCGGCTGGGCCGCGCAGGCGGCGTTGGCGGAGGACCTTGAGAACCCGATGGTCAAGCTGGGCTACCGCCTGGACCACTGGTTGGTGGACTGCGAGAACGCCGTCGGCGCCTTGCAATGCCTGCGCGAGCAACTGCCCGCTCTGCTTCCTGAGTGCCGCGACCGCGCCGCCCGCCTCGGCTGGAGCTGAGCCCCCGTTACAAGCCCGCACACCCCCTTGTACGCATTGCGGCCCCCGCCCGCCATTGCGTACAAGCCAGCCCGCGCGCATCTGCCGAGCATGCCGGTCCCCCTGTTTACCGGAGACCGACCATGTCCACCCCCCGCCTTGCGCTGCTGGTCAGCGCCCTGAGCCTGCTCAGTGCCGGTGCCCAGGCGCAGCAGGTGTTGCTGCGCATCCAGCAGGATGGCCAGCAGCAGCTCAGCATCAGCCATGCCCAGAAGGGGCGCTTCGCGCTGCAGCCCGAACGCAGCGAGGTGGCCGAGGGGGAGCTGCTGGTGATCGGGCGTGATGCCCAGGGCCAGGAGCTGTTCCGCCAGGCCACGCGTCGGCCCAACCACATCCGAGCCGAGGTGTTCGACCCGCGCACCGGCAAGATCCAGCAGGCCAAGGACCTGAGCGGCGCGGGCGCGCTGGAGGTGCGCCTGCCCTACCCGGAGGGCCTGGCCAGCATCGAGCTGCAGGAGCAGCGCAGCGGCCGCGTCGGCATCAGCAGCGCCAATGCACTCAAGCGCATCGGCCGCAACGAGATCGAGGCCCTGGCCCAGGCCGATGCCGTCGCGCGCAGCCGCATCAGCCCGATGGCGGTGGCCAGCGGCAGCGCCATGCTGTGGGAGTCCGGCGCCACCGGCGCGCGCATGGACCTGATCCTGATTGGTGACGGCTTCACCAGCGCCGAGCTGGGCCGCTGGCAGACCGAGGCGCGCCGCATTGCCGATGGCATCCTGGCCGACCCGCTGTTCGCGCGCCACAAGAACGCCTTCAACATCCGCCGCGTCGATGTGGCCAGCGCCCAGTCCGGCGTGAGCGAAGGCGGCGTGACGCGCAACACCGCGCTGGGCACGGTGATCGGTTGCTACAACATCGAGCGGCTGGTGTGCGTGGACGAGAACAAGGTGCTCAACACCGTCAGCCCGCTGACCCCCGCCGATGGCCGCGACGTCTACCTCGTGGTGGCCAACAGCAGCACCTATGGCGGTGCGGCGCTGGGCAATGTGGGCACCATGACCCTGCACCCGCAGTCCATCGAGGTGGCGCTGCACGAGATCGGCCACTCCGCCTTCAACCTGGCCGACGAGTACGACTACGGCAGCTGCGGCACCAGCAGCGAACCCAGCGAGGTCAATGTGACCCGCCAGACTTCGCGCGCCAACATCAAGTGGCGCCAATTCATCAACGCCAACACACCGGTGCCCACGCAGGCCGGTTCGGTGGCCAACGGCACGGTGGGTCTGTTCCAGGGCGGCAAGTACTGCACCAGCGGCGTCTACCGCCCCACCGAGAACTCGCGCATGCGCGCCCTCAACAACCCCTGGCATGGGGTGAACGAGGCGCGCGCCCAGGCGGTGTTCGATTCCTACACCGGCACCCAGGTGAACCTGCCGGCCATCACCAGCCAGCCCGCCAGCGTGACGGTGGACGCCGGCCGCACGGCCACCTTCAGCGTCAGCGCCAGCAGCAGCGCGGCGCTGAGCTACCAGTGGCGCCGCAACGGCAGCACCATCAGCGGCGCCACCGCGGCCAGCTACACCACGCCGGCCACCACGGCGGCCGACAACGGCGCGAACTTCTCGGTCGTCGTGACCAACAGCCGCGGCAGCGTGACCAGCAACAACGCCACGCTGACGGTGCGCAGCGTGGGCGGCGGCACCACGGTGAGCGGCAACCTGGCCAGCGGTGGCAAGGCCAGCTTCCCCAGCGCCTCGCCCGGCTACCACTACAGCGCCAACGGCGGCAGCTTCAGCGCCACGCTCAGCGGCCCGGCCGCGCCGGTGGACTTCGAACTCTTCCTTTACAAGTGGAACGGCAGCGCCTGGGCCGTGGTGGCCAAGTCCGAGGGCCCCACCAGCCAGGAGTCCATCAGCTACAGCGGCACGGCCGGCTACTACTACTGGGAGGTCAAGTCCTACAGCGGCAGCGGCGGTTTCACGCTGAGGTACAGCCTGCCGAACTGAGGCTCAGCAAGCCCCCCAGCCCCGGCAGCAGCCAGGGCGAGGGGGCGCGGCGTGCCTGCTCGCGGTATTGCGAGGGCGCAAGGCCCATCACGCGGCGGAACTGGCGGCAGAACTGCGCCTGGTCGTAGAAGCCGCAGTCCAGCGCGATCTCGGCCAGGCACTCGCTGCCGCCCTGCAGGCGCAGCGCGGCGGCGCGCACGCGGTTGTGCACGATGAACTCCATCGGCCCCATGCCGAAGATGCGCCGCACCAGGCGCGCAAAGCTGGCCGGGCGCAGGCCGGCCAGCTGGCTCAGCCCGGCCACCGTCAGCCGGGTTTCGCTGGCCTTGGTCATGCGGTCCACCGCCTCCACCAGGCCTTCGTCCACGGCGGCGCGGGCCAGGCCCTCGATGTCGCGCGACAGGCTCAGCAGCCCGCTCTGCTCGCCGCGGGCGTTCAGCAGCGGGTACTTGTGCGTCACCGCCCAGCCCGGCAGGCCCTCGGCCAGCAGGATGGGGTCGAGCTGCTGCAGCAGCGGCTGGCGGTGCGTGGCCACCCAGTCGTCCTGCAGCTCGTAGCGCCGCGCCAGTTCGGCCGGCCACAGCGAGCGTGCCGGCAGGCCCTGCAGGCGCTCGGGTGCACGCCGGCCCAGGCGCCGCGCCAGCGAGGCGTTGAAGCTCACGTAACGCCCGGCGTCGTCCTTGACGACGAACAGCAGGCCCGGCACGCCGTCGAACAGCAGCGCCGTCTGCGCCGCGCCGCGCAGCAGGGCCTGGGCCTCCAGGTCATCGGCCGGCAGCAGATCCCAGCACTGCACGCAGCGTGCAGCCGGCGGGGCCGGGGCGCGGAGACGGCGGGCGGGTGCGGGCACGGTGCAGGCGGAAGTGGGCCGGGGGCGCGGATCCTGCCCCGTGCGGGCGGGCTGTGCGCTCGGGGCCGGCCCGATCCGGTTTGCCCTGACTAGGCAGCGGCGGGTTGCCGTGCTTGCGCAGCGTGAGGTTTAGAGCGTGCGCGCCGCAAAGGTGTCACAGGCCGCCAGCGCGCCCTGCTGCAGCCCGGCCCGGAACCAGCGCTGGCGCTGCGCCGCGCTGCCATGCGTGAAGCTCTCGGGCACCACCACGCCGCGCGCGGCCTTCTGCAGCACGTCGTCGCCAATGCGGCTGGCGGCATTCAGCGCCTCTTCCACATCGCCCTGCTCCAGCCAGCCCTTGCCCTGCTGCGAGTGGTGCGCCCACACGCCGGCCAAGCAGTCCGCTTGCAGCTCCAGGCGCACGCTGAGCTGGTTGCCCTGCGCCTCGGACACGCGCTGGCGCGCCTGCTGCACCTTGGCGCTGATGCCCAGGCGCTGCTGCAGATGGTGGCCGACTTCGTGCGCGATCACGTAAGCCTGCGCAAAGTCGCCCGGCGCGCCCAGGCGGCTCTGCAGGGTCTCGAAGAAGCCCAGGTCCAGGTACACCTTCTCGTCGCCCGGGCAGTAGAACGGCCCCATCGCCGCCTCGCCACGCCCGCAGGCGGTCTGCACCGGCTCGCGGAACAGGGCCAAGGTGGGCGGCGCGTAGCCCACAGCGGGCTGCCGGGTCTTGAAGTAGGCGGCCCAGACATCCTCGGTATCGGCCAGCACCGTGGCCACGAAGCGCTCCGACTCCGTCTGCGCCGCCAGCGGCCGCCCCGGCTCGCTCTGCGCCCCCGGTGCGCCGCCCCCACCCATCAGGCCGAGCACCGTCATCGGGTTGACGCCAAAAATCCAGGCCGCCAGCAGCGCGATGACGATGCCGCCCAAGCCCAACCCGCGCCCACCCACCCGCGGCCGGCCGCCCCCGCCGCGCAGGTCCTCGATGCGCTCGCTCTGGCGATGCCCTTCCCACTTCATGGCCGGCCCTCGCTCAGAACTTCAACAGGCCGCTGAGCTGGCCGAGCAAGTCGGCCACGCCCCCCTCGGGCAGCTGGCCCTGCGGCGTCAGCCGGTCCACCGCGCCCGGCAGCTGCTGGGCCAGCTGGGCGCTGATCTGCTGGCTGTCCAGCCCGAACTGCGCCGCCAGCGCGGCCAGCGGCCCGCTGCCCAGCGCCGCCTCGATCTGCTGCGCCGAAACCGGCAGGTTCTGCCCCGTGCCCACCCAGCTCTGCACCAGCTCACCCAGCCCGCCCTGGCCCAGCTGCTGCACCAAACCAGCCAGGCCCTGGCCGCCACCAAACTGCTGCAGCAAGGCGCCGATCAAGGCCGCGCCATCGGCACCTTGGTCACCGCTGCCGCCGAGTGCTCCGGCAAGTGAATCGAGCAGGCCCATGGTGATCTCCGTTGTGTTGAGGGGGCCTGCATTGACGCACGGGGCCGGCGGGCTGTCGAGTCCGGGAGCCCCGGCGGCTTGGCGGGCGACCCGGTGGAGCACAGTCGCTTACAGCGCGCGAGCCTCGTTCCGGTAGAACCGCCACCTCGTCCACAAGATGCGAGCCGAAGAAGTTGCATTCCAAACCCGTTGCCTCCGTGCGCTTGGCTCCCAGGTTCTGGCTGGGCATGGTGCTGCCGGCGCCGTTGTTGGTGCCCGCGTTCATCGGCTTGGCGATCGATGTCGGTGCCTATGCGGCGCTGCCCTTGCTCTTCCTGGCTGCCGTAGCGCTCCCGGCGGCGGTGCTGCTCAACGGCTGGGTGCTGTTTCTGCGCTGGCCACCGCAGTGGCTTGCGCTCGGTAGCCTGCTGGCGCCCGCTGTCCTGCTCTGGGGTGCGGCGGATGCCGTGCGTGCGCAGCGGGGCGATGAGGCGGGGGGGCTCGCGCAATGGCTGTTCGACACGTTGAAGTGGGCGGGCAATCGGCCGACCGAGTCGGCCGCGCTGTGGCTGCTTCTACTTGCGGGCTCGCTGGGGGCCGCCAAGCTTTACCACCTCCAAAGGGCGAGTGCATGAAGGGGGTGCGGCGGCAGCCTTCTCCCAAACGGCCAGGTGTGCAGGATTCGCTGCACTGCAAGCTTCGCGTCTATGCCAAGCAGGCGCCGGCCGGCGCAGTGCCGGCGGGCTTTGCCGAGTTCGTGGACTCCCCCGACTGTTTGCAGCACGGCATTGCGTTCCTCCGAGGCCTGTACAAGGAGGTCGATGTCTGGGTGCGGGAACTGCTGGCGCCGGAGCAGCAGGACGCCATGGTTCAAGCAATGCGCGCGGCGGGGGTACTGGAGCCCGAACTGCCCAGCACCCAACGCACCCGGCGCATTCGCCGCTTGTTGCGCACACAGGTGACGCTTGAATCTGAGCAATTGGAAGAACTGCGCCAGGCACGGGCCTGTTGGCAGTGCCTGGCCCTCAGCGCTGCCGAACTGCAGCAGCTTCTCGAAGGGCAGATCGCTGAACCCGCAGACCGCCCTACAAATTCCCCGCAAACAGCTTCCGAATGAACATCGCCTTGAAGCCCTGGGCCTCATCCAGCCCCAGGCGCTCCAGGTAGGCCGGCGGCGCTTCCTTGCCTTCCCAGAAGGCCTTCATGGCCAGCTTCACCAGCTCGACCGGGTTCTGCGTGGCCTTCTTCAGCCGACGCAGCGCACTCGGGTTGGGATTCACCAATGCTTACCAAAAGCCTGCCCAACTCCAGCTTTTGGAGATGGTCACGGCAGTCCAAAGCCGCGACAGTCCGCCCGCAGTTCCAAGCTCTCGCTGAAGTTAGTGCCTGAGCCCTGATGACGAGTGGCCCGGGGCCACGCTGGACAGTGGGAGAGACAAGATGAAGAACTGGCGCAAGGCCATCACGGCCCTGTTGTTCGCGCTCGGCACCGCCGGCGCGCAGGGTGATTCCGTCACCATTTCGTATCTGGAAGGCAAGGCGCCGGTCGCACCGGATGCCATGACCGCCTACGGCGTCGATCTCTTCGGCGACCGCATCAACCTCTACAACGGTTCGCTGTCCTTCCAACACACCGATCTGAGCCTGCCGGGCAACAACGCCTTGCCGGTGGCTCTGGTGCGCAGCCACAGCCCTGGGCGCTCGCATCAAGTTCGTGGCCAGCTCGGCACCTGGGACATCGAGACCCCGCGCATCGGTGGCAGCTTCTCCCAATTGCGCGGCTGGGTCACCAGCAGTGGCGGCGTCGATCGCTGCAGCGGCTTCTCGCTACCGCCCATCGTGTCCGTTGGCGGCGGTGGTCCGAGTTCCTCGACCTTGCCTTCCGTGCTGCCGCGCCCGCCGGCCGGAGCAGCCTCCACGCCGGAGCCCAATGCCACGTCGGTGGTGGGCTTCAACGCCTCGAACTACTGGCAAGGGACGCACATCACAGTCCCAGGACAGGGCAGCCAGGAAGTGCTGCGTCGGTCCTCTGGTTACACCGGCAGCCCCAGCGACGCCTCTTACCCTCTGGTCACCCACCAGAACTGGCAGATCCGCTGCTTGCCCAGCATCCAGAACGGCAGCGGCGAGGGCTTCCTGGCTGTTGCCCCCGATGGCACGCGCTATCGCTTCGACTGGATGGCCAGCCGACAGCAGACCAACGTCAAGAAGGCCGGCGCCGAGATCGCTCGGCAAGACGTTTACCTGATGGCCACGCAGGTCAGCGACCGCTTCGGCAACTGGGTTCGCTACAGCTACGACAGCGCCAACCCGATGCTTCTCACCCGCATCGAGTCCAGCGATGGTCGCCTGATCACGGTGGGGAACGCCAGTGGACGCGCGGCATCTGCCAGCGATGGCACCCGCAGCGTGACCTACGGGTACAACGGCATCGGCAGCCTGACCAGCGTGCGGCAAAACGATGGCAGCACCTGGACCTTCAATCTGGATGGCATGGTGCCCGCCACCCTGCAGACCGCCGGTGAAGGTGCCACCTGCGACACGGTCGGGGACTTTCCGTCGGAAGCTTTGACCGGAACCATCACCCACCCGTCCGGCGCGGTGGGCAGCTTCACCACCAATTTCGTCTTGTTGGGACGCACCTTCGTGGAGCGGTACTGCATACCGCACCCCAACGGGACCAGCGCCACGATCGGCGCCGTCTATCCGCGCTACGTCAACACCCAGGCCCTGACCGCCAAGCAAATCAGCGGACCCGGCATGGCCACGCTGAGCTGGGGCTATGCCTACACAGCCCCGGGCGGCTGGACGACCTGCACCACCTGCTCACAAGAGCGCACCATCACTGTGACCGAACCTTCGGGCAGCCGGACGCGTCATGTGTTCGGCAACCGCTGGCGCGTCAGTGAGGGCCAGCTGCTGCGTCTGGATGAAGGTTGGAACGGCAGCACGGCGCTCCGGACCACCAACTATCGCTACCGCCAGCCAGCCGGCCAGGCCTACCCGGAGCAATTCGGCGTCAGCCTGCTGCCGAACGAGGACTGGCTGGCCAGCCGCCACCGCCCCGAGGACTTGCGCACTGTGAGCCAGCAGGGCCAAACCTTCACGCATGAAGTACTGAACACCGCGGCTGGTTTTGATTACTACGTGCGCCCGACCCAGGTGCGGAAGTACAGCAGCCTGGGCTTCAGCCGCACCGAGCGCACTTCCTACAACGATCACCTTGGCCATTGGGTGATGGGCCAAATCGCAAGCGTGACCGAGGTCGCTGTTGGTCAGGTCATGGAGGCCAACTCCTACTACCCGGCAACGGCACTGAAGGCCACGACCAGCCGCTTTGGCAAGCAGATCGAGGCCTTTGAGTACAACCCCGACGGCACGCTGGCCGTGGTGCGCGACCAGGCCAATCGCCCCATCCAGTTGCTGCAACACAAGCGCGGCAAGCCGCAGACCGTGCTCTACCCGGACGGCACATCCGAGAGTCAGGTCATCAACAACCTGGGCAACGCCGACAGCCGCACCAACGCAGCGGGCTCGACCACGACTTATCAGTACGACGCCATGGGGCGCGTGTCGGCTGTCATCTACCCAACCGGCGATCCGGTGGGCTACAGCCCCACCATCCAGACCTTCGAGCAGGTCGGCTCCTCTGAGTTCGGCATCGCAGCCGGGCACTGGCGCCAGACCATCAGCACCGGCAATGCCCGCAAGGTGCGCTTCTTCGATGCACTCTGGCGCGAGCGCCTGGAGTGGAGCTACGACGCCGGCAATTCGGCGGCGACCAGCAAGTTCGAGGAAACGCGTTACGACAAGCTGGGCAAGACAAGTTTTGTCAGCTACCCGCAGCGCACCTTCGGCACCGTCGACGGTGCCATCGGTGGGCAGACCACGACGAACGATGCCTTGGGCCGTCCGACTCTGCAGGTGGCCAGCAGTGAGCTGGGCAATCTGAGCACTGTCATCACCTACCCGGCCAACTTGTTCCAGCGCGTCGTCAAGAACCCACGCAACTTCAGCACCACCTACGCCTTCCAGGCCTTCGAAACCCCCAGCGAAGACTCGATTGCGCAGATCTCTGCACCCGAGGGCGTGACGCTGACCATTCAGCGCGACGTGTTCGGTAAGGCCCTGCACATGACGCGGGCAGGTGGCGGACTCAGCGCCACACGCAGCTACGTCTACGACAACTTCCATCGCCTGTGCAAGACGGTCGAGCCCGAGACCGGTGCGACGGTGCAGGACTACGACGCCGCCGGCAACGTGGCCTGGCGCGCGCCGGGCCAGGCGCTGGCCGGCACCAGCAGTTGCGACCTGGGCAGCGTCAGCCCGAGTGCCGTCATCAGCTTTGGCTACGACGCACGCAATCGCCTCAAGACCACCAGCTACGCCGACGGCAGCCCGGCTGTGACTCGGAACTACGAGAGCGACGGCCTGCTGCGCAGCATCGAAAGCGGCGGCGTCACCTGGGTTTATGACTACAACCGCCGCCGCCTGATGTACCGCGAGACCATCAGCGGTGCGGGCCAGAGCTACGCCTTCAATCACGGCATCGACAGCCAGGGTAACCGCGTGAGCCTGACGTATCCGAGCGGCCTGAACGTGGCCTACGCGCCCAATGCGCTGGGCGAACCGACCCAGGTGGGCGGCTATGCCAGCGGCGTGGCCTTCCACCCGAACGGGCAACTGGGGAACTACACGACCGGCAGCGGTATTGCGTTCAGCGCCACCCAGAACGCCCGTGGCCTGCCGCTGCGCTGGAGCCATGCCGGCGTGGTGAATGACGAGTACAGCTACGACGGCAATGGCAACGTCTCTCGCATCGCCGATCTGCAGGAGGCCGGCGCCACCACTCGGGTACTGGGCTACGACGGCCTGGACCGCCTGAAGACCGCCAGCGGCATTTGGGGGTCTGGCAGCTTCACGTACGACGGGCTCGACAACCTGCGCTCGGCCAGTCTGGGCAGCAAGAGCATCAGCACCACGCTGGACGCGCAGCTGCGCATCGGCAGCATCACCGTCAACGGCAGTGCCCAGACGATTGGCTACGACGCCTACGGCAGCGTGCGCAGCAAGGGCAGCCAGACCTACGGCTTCGACCTGGGCAACCGCATGACGGCCGCCACTGGCAAGGCCAGTTACCTGTACGACGGCCACGGCCGGCGCGTGTGGATGGCCTTCGCCGATGGCAAGACCCGGCTGCAGGTCTACAGCAACGACGGCCGTTTGCTGCTGACGCAGGACAGCGCGCAGGGCCGCACCGAGCACATCTACCTGGGCAGCCAGCTGATTGCCGAAGTCGGGCCCACCGGCGTCGAGTACCCGCACACCGACGCACTGGGTTCACCGGTGGCGCGCACCAATGCAGCTAGGCAGATCCTCAGCCGCACGCGCTACGAGCCCTACGGCGGCATCCACTCGGGCACGGCGCCGACGGTGGTGGGATACACCGGGCATGCGCAAGATGCGGATACCGGGCTGGTGTACATGCAGCAGCGGTATTACGAGCCGCTGATTGGGCGGTTCTTGTCAGTGGATCCGGTATTGGCCAACACTGCCGATGGCGCAAGCTTCAATCGCTACGAATACGCAGAGAGCAACCCATACAGGTACACCGATCCCGATGGGCGGGAAATTGTTGGGTACTTCAGTGGGGACTCTACAAGCAGGCTTGATGGGCAAGTGCAGGGCGGCGGCAAGAAGAATGGAGCAGGCCCAAGGGTCCATCCTGATCCAAAGTCCCTCGTCGGCAAACCGGCACTTCCGAATGCCGAAGGCAGCAATGAATGCGTTGAACTGGTGAAGCAGACAGTAGGAAACCGCCAGCCGACCACCACATGGCGCAAAGGAGAGAAGGTTGACGAAAAAACACTCCCGGGGACTGCTATCGCCGCAGGCTGGGATCTAGATGGCCGATTCCCTGGAGATAGGGAAACTGGGCAACATGCTGGCCTATTGGCAAGCAATAAGCGGGCGGATGGCAGTTTCTCAATTGTGGATCAATCTCGCCACATCCTAGAATATCAGGGGGCTATAGGGATGCGTAATGTCAGACCAAAGCCATTCGATCTCGGCTCATCCAGCAATAACGCAAGAGAGTACTATGTCATTATTTTCGGCAAGTAGATCTGCTCCCGTGCTTTTGATTGCTCAGGTTGCACTACTGAGTGGCGGCGCTTCGGCGCAAAGCTGCCCGATGCAGCTCGATGAAATCACAGTTCGGTCCATTCACAAAAATTGGGTTGTCAAGGGCAAACCTATTGTTGGGGCCACTCTCTCAGGCATGGGGATTATTGAGGGTCCGCTGGAGGGTGGTAATGGCGTTCCACCTGGTTATTTATTGCCAGAGCTGGAGGAAGATAGAATAGTATGGCGTCTTGAATACAGAGACCGGTCACAGGAGTATTGGTTTCAGTGTGTGTACCAAAAACTATCAATCTCCAGGCGCTTGCTTCCCGAAATAAATTTTTGTGACGGAGGCGTACAAGTGATTGATGCAAGAGGCCGTAAAGCCATTAGGCCGTTGGGCCGCTGCGAATGACAGAGGTGGCCAGGGCAATTCATAAATTCCCCGCAAACAACTTCCGAATGAACATCGCCTTGAAGCCCTGGGCCTCATCCAGCCCCAGGCGCTCCAGGTAGGCCGGCGGGGCTTCTTTGCCTTCCCAGAAGGCCTTCATCGCCAGCTTCACCAGCTCGACCGGGTTCTGCGTCGCCTTCTTCAGCCGGCGCAGCGCGGCCACGATCTTGAGTTCGTCGGGCGTCAGGTCGGTGCCGAAGGGGAAGCCGGGCAGCAGGCCCTGCTCGGTGAAGGGGTGCAGCTTGGCGTCCAATTCCTGCGGGGTGTTGTGGCGGTAGGCCTCGGGAAGCTGCCAGTCGTCCTCCAGCTTGCCGTGCTGCTTGGCTTCCTTGATCAGTTCGTCCTGGAAGCGTGAATCGGCAATCGCCAGCAGGCGCTTGACGATGTCGGTGTCGCTGCAGCCGCGCAGCTCGGCCACGCCGTATTCGGTGATCACCACATCCCGCAGATGGCGCGGGATGGTGCAGTGGCCGTAGCGGTAGACGATGTTGCTGACCGGGCCGTCGGCGGTTTCCTTGGTGGCGCGCAGCATCAGGATGGAGCGGGCATCGGGCAGCGCATGCGCCATGGCCACGAAGTTGTACTGGCCGCCCACGCCGCTGACCACGCGGCCGTCTTCCAGCGCATCGGAGGCCGCCGCGCCCAGCAGCGTCACCTTCATCGTCGTGTTCATGAAGGCGGCCTTGCGGCGCTGCGCACGCTTCAGGTCCATGGCCGCGCCGCCGTGGGCGTCCAGGCGGTTGATGGCGTCGATGCGCGTCATGTCGATCTGCGCGCGCTGCTCGGGGGTGAGGTCGCGCAGGGCTTGGTAGAAGCTGCCGGGGCCGAGGAAAAAGCCGCCGGTCATGCAGACGCCGCCGCTCAAGGTGGCGGGGTCCAGCTGGCCTTCGTTGACGGCGAGCTGGGTGGCCAGGTCGTCGAACACGCGGCGGCGCACGATGCCGGCCTGCATCAGCTGCAGCAGGCCGTTGACGAACATTTCCGAGCAGCCGTAGAGGCCCTCCTGGAATGGCCCGAGTTCGCGGCCGGCCAGGCCCTCTTCGCCATTGGGGCACAGCGTGGCCAGCATGTGGCGGTAGGTCTCGGCCTGCTGGTCGCGCAGGATCAGGGCCTGGGCAATGGCGTCGCCCAGGCTGCCGATGCCGATCTGCAGCGTGCCGCCGTCCTGCACCAGGGAGCTGGCGTGCAGGCCGATGGCGTAGTCGGTGGTGCTGATCTTGCCGTTGGGCGGGCCGAACAGGGTGTGCGTGCCCTCGGGGCAGTCGACCACGGCGTCGAAGAAGTCCGCCACCACCGCCGCGCCTTCCATGAAGGGCAGCTGGCGGTTGATGACGGCGATCTTCAGCAGCGGCCGGCCGGCAGCGGCGCAGCGCTCCACCAGCTCGGCGGTGAGGTCGGGGTTGCTGGAGAGGCTGAGCTGCTGCTGGCCGTCCTGCCAGCGCTCGGCCACGGCCTGCGCCACCACATTGATGCCCTGGCCCACCAGATCGCGCGCGGCAAAGGTGTAGTTGGTGCTGATGTAGTGCTGCTGGGCGGCCAGGTTGTTGAGGTAGTCGCCGGTCTTCATGAAGAACTCGCGCACCTCGATGTTGGGCGGCAGGCTCTGGGCCCGCAGGTCCTTCACATAGTCGAAGTCGGGGTAGTCGCGGAACACTCGCTCCACCAGCGGGGCCAGAAAGGCTTGCTCCAGCTCGCTCTTGCCGCTGGGCTTTTCCAGCGAGAGCGCGGTGACGATGGCCAGGCGCCGCGTCGGGTCCGCCTTGATGCGGCGGTACAGCGCATTGACGAAGGGGTTGGGCTTGCCGATGCCCAGCGGCAGGCCGAGCACGATGGGGCCCGGAATGCGGGCGAGCACGGCGTCCACGGCGGCGCCGAGCGAATCGAATCGTTGTGTCATGAGAGGGTCTCCTGCCGCGATGCTGCCCGTGCGGGCGGGCGGTGGCCTTGATGTGCGGCAACATCGGCGCATGGAATGCCGCCCCCGCTGCGCTGCCTGCTGCATCGCGCCCTCGATCTCCTCACCCATTCCCGGCATGCCGAACGGCAAGCCGGCCGGCGTGCGCTGCATCCAGCTGGACGAGGAAGACCGCTGCAGGATCTTCGGCCAGCCCGAGCGCCCGGCCGTCTGCGGCTCGCTGGAGCCCAGCGCCGAGATGTGCGGCGACAGCCGCGAGCAGGCGATGCGCTGGCTGGGCTGGATGGAGCAGAGCACCCAGCCCTGAGGGAGCTCAGCGCTTCAGTGCCGGGTCCCAGTGCTCGGTGATCTTGCCGTTCTGCACGCGGAATTGGTCGAACCAGGTGGTGGTGTAGGGCTTGCCCTCGGCGTCCTGGCGCGTGGCCACGAAGCTCAGCACCACCAGATCGCCCTCGGCCACGATGGCCACCATCGGGTTGTGCTGCTTGTAGTCGGGGTGCAGGTACTGCGCGGCGCGCTCCAGCTGGCGGGCCTCGAAGACCTCGCGCCAGAAGTCGTAGACCAGGCGTTTGTTGGCGGCCAGCTGCGGGTCGGTGCTGGCCAGCACCGCCTCGTGGTCGGGGTTGGCGACGACGGGCAGCTCGGCCCAGGCCGGGGTGCTGAGCAGGGCGGCCAGGGCGAAGGCGGCAAGACGCATGACGGGCTCCTTGAGGGGGCCGGCAGTGTCGCCAGCCGCACCGGGTCAGCCGAAGGTCAGCGGCGCGCCTTGTTCATCACCACCATGCCGGCCAGCACCAGCGCGCCGCCGGCCAGCAGGGAGGCGTCCACCGCCTCGCCCAGCCAGAAGGTGGCGATGGCCACGCCGAACACCGGCACCAGGCTGATGTAGGCCGAGGCCGCGCCGGCGCCCAGCGCGGCGACGCCCTCGAAGTACCAGGCGTAGGCCAGCACGGTGGAGCCCACCACCATGAAGAGCAGGGCGCCCCACCAGCCCAGGCCCAGCTGCAGCGGCAGGGCCAGGCCGGCGGGCTCGAACAGCGCGGCGCTGAGCAGCAGCAGGCTCAGGCCGAAGCCGGCGGTGACGGTGGTGGTGGTGAGCGCGTCGATGCCGCCCAGCAGCTTCTTGCCCAGCAGGGTGTAGCCGCTCCAGCACAGCACGCAACCCAGCAGCAGGGCCTCGCCCACGCCGGCACCGCCGGTGAACAGGGTCCAGGGCTTGCCATGCGTCAGCACCACGGCGGCGCCGCCCACGGCCAGCACCATGCCCAGGGCAATGCGGGTGTTCAGGCGCTCGCCCAGCAGCCAGGCGGCCAGCAGCAGGGTCAGCACCGGGTTGGTCGTCACCACCAGGGCGGCGCGGCCGGCCGGCAGGTGCTGCAGACCCATCAGGAAGAAGGCCGCGTAGCCGAACACGCCCAGCGCCCCGCCGAGTGCCAGGCCGGCCCATTGGCGCGGCGTCAGCGCTTTCAGCGTGGCCGCGCCGGAGCGCACCAGCAGCCAGCCCAGCAGCAGCAGCAGCGAGAGCGCGAAACGCCAGCTGCTGGCCGACAGCGCCGGTGCTTGGCTGGCCACCACCTTGCCGGCCGGCCAGGCCGCCCCCCAGAGCCCGGCCATGCCCAGCAACTTGAGGTGAACGAGCCAGGGGCGGGTGGTGGCAGGGGCGGTGGCGACAGCGGTCATCGGCGCAGTGTCGGGGTTTCCCCGTAACCGGGTGGGGGCTGGGGCCGGCGGCCTGCCTAAGATCCGCCCCCTTTTCCCTTGCAGCCCCGACCGCCCATGCTGAGTGCACTGATCTCCGTTGCCCTGTTGCATTGGCTGGTGCTGGTGACGCCGGGCGCCAATTTCCTGCTTGTGGGGCAGCTGGCGGCCTCGGGGCAGCGGCGGGCGGCGGTGCTGGCCTGCCTGGGCATCACCTGCGTCACCTTCACCTGGGCGCTGCTGGCGGTGCTGGGCGTGGGCGCGGTGTTCGCGCTGCACCCGCTGCTGCGCCAGGGGGCGCAGGTGGCCGGCGGTCTGTACCTGCTGTGGGTGGCGTGGCGCCTGCTGCGCTCCGGTGCCGCGGCCGCGGCGGCCCTCGGGGCAGCCGCACAGCTGCGCGGCGTACAGGCCTTCCGGCTCGGCTTTCTGACCAACATCCTGAACCCCAAGACGGCGCTGTTCTTCAGCAGTGCCTTCGCGGCCCTGCTGCCGCCGGGGGGCGGCTGGGGCCTGAGCGCCGCGGCGGTGCTGCTGGTTTATCTGAATGCCCTGGTCTGGCATCTGTTCCTGGCGCTGGCCTTTGGCAATCCGCATGTGCAGCGCGTCTATGCGGCGCGCCGCCGGGCCCTGAACCGCCTGTGCGGCAGCCTGGTGGGGGTGTTCGGCCTGCGCCTGCTGGCGCCGGCGCTGCTGGAGTTGCGCGCGCGCTGAGCTCGTGAGGGGAATAACCCGAACTAGCTTGAACAGGGGACGGGAAGTGGTTTTCAGCGCGGCGCGGACCTGTCATCCTTGCGCCCATGCCTACACCTGCTTCCCTCCCTGGTGCCCGGCCAGCTTCCGGTGCGTCCGCGCAAGAACGCCGCTGCGGGCGCGACCGGCGGCAGCGTGATGAGGGCCCACCGCGCGGGCTGCGCGAACGCCGCACCCATCTGGAAGCGCGGCGCCCGCAGGTGGAGGAGTTGGAGATGTCGCTCGAAGAGTTCCAGCGCCTGATGGATCAGACCGCCCCGCCGCAGCTGGACGAATCGACCCGTGCCATGGCCGAGCGGGCGCAGATTGCGCGCGACCGGCATCGCAACTAGGGCCTGTTAACACTACGGGAAGCCACGCGAAAGGGCCTGGCTGCTCACATCTCCCGAAACAGGTGCAGATAGCTGCGGCTGACCGGCAGGGTCTCGCTGCGGCCGCGCAGCTCCAGCGTGGCGGTGTCGTTCTCGGCGCGGCGCACGCGGCGCACCTGGTCCAGATTGACGACGACGGCACGGTGCACCTGGGCGTAGCGGGCCGGGTCCAGCTGGGCCAGCAGCTCCTTCAGCGGCAGGCGGATCAGGGCCTCGGCGGCGCGGCCCTGGTCGTCGCGGTAGGCCACCAGGGTCAGCTTGCTGTCCGCCTTCAGGTAGTCGATCGCCTCGACCGGAATCATCAGCAGCGCGTCGCCCACGCTGGCGCGCAACCAGCGCAGGCGCTCCGGCCCGGCGGCGGGCCCGGCCGCCCCGCCACCGCGCAGCTGCTGCGCGAGCTGACCGGCCAGGCGCAGCAGCAGTTCTTCGCTGTGCACCACCGGGCTGCCCAGGCGCTCCTGCAGGCGTGACACCGTTTCGGCCAGGCGTGCCGGCGTCACCGGCTTGACGAGGTAGTCGAGCACGCCATGCTCGAAGGCCTCGAGCGCGTACTGGTCGTAGGCGGTGACGAACACCAGATGCGCACGCCGGCCGATGGCGCGCGCCGCCTCGACGCCGCTGACGCCGGGCATGTGCACGTCCAGAAAGCAGATGGCGGGCTGCAGGCGCTCGAACTGCTCGATGGCCTCGCGGCCGTTGCGCGCCTCGGCCACGATCTGCAGCTCCGGCCAGGCCTTGGCCAGGCGCTGGATGAGCAGCTCGCGCAGCAGCGGTTCGTCGTCGGCAATCAGGGCGGTGGGCGGTGCGTTCAAGCGGCAATCTCCAGGGCCGGGAAGCTCAGTTCCACGCGCACGCCATGCGGCTGCACGGCGTGCAGCTGCAGCTGCACCTCGCCATTGAACACGAGCTCCAGGCGCTCGCGCAGGGTCTTCAGCCCGGTGCCCAGGCCGCGGCCGCTGGCGCCCAGGCCCACGCCGGTGTCCAGCACCGTGACGCGGCAGCGGCCATCCTCGCGCCGCAATTGCAGCTCGATGCGGCCGCCGTCCTCGCTCGGGTCGATGCCATGGCGCACGGCGTTCTCCACCAGGGTCAGCAGGGTCAGCGGCGGGCAATGCAGCTTCAGCACGCCGGGGTCGAACTCGACCGCGATCTGCAGGCGGTCGGGCATGCGCAGCTGCATCAGGTCCAGGTAGGCGCGCACCATCTCCAGCTCCTGGCCGAGGCGGTGGCCGGCCTCATCCAGCCGCGGCACGGCGGCGCGCAGGTAGTCGATCAGGCTCTGCAGCACGGCAGGCGCACGCGTGCTGCCGGTTTCCACCAGGGCCTGGATATTGGCCAGGGTGTTGAACAGGAAATGCGGCTGCACCTGGGCGCTGAGCAGGCGCATGCGCCCATCCAGCGCCTGGCGCGCCAGCTCGCTGCGCTCCAGCTCGAAGGCCAGAGCCTGCTCGGTCACCCAGGCTTCGCGCTGCTTGACCAGGGCCGAGAGCGCCACCCAGGGCGCCAACAGCACGCCGAGGATGGTGAACATGGCGAAGCCCGCCACGCGCTTCTCGTCCATCCAGAAGGGCGGCGCGCCGGCTTGCGTGCTGGCGATGTAGAGGGCCAGCGTGGCAATGGGCACGGCCAGCCCCACGCCCATCACCTGCAGGGCCCAGCGCGCCAGCCAGCGCGGCAGCTGGCGCGGCCACTGCTCCAGCAGGCCGAACACCAGCAGTAGCACCGCCCCGAGGCCGAAGACGCGCAGCCACAGTCCGAGCAGGTTGGATTCCCAGGCCAGACTGAGCAGGGCGGCCACGACGGCGCAGGTGATGGCGGTGGCGCGCACGCGGCGCCAGCCGAACAGCTGGCGCCAGCCGCGCGGCTTGGGCAGGGTGGGGGACATGGCCATCACGATAGTGGCAACGATGCGGCTGACCTCACGCGGCCACCAGCCCCTCAGCGCGCGCGGCTTGTGGCCGGGCCAGCACCCAGGCCAGCGCCAGGAACCAGGGAATCTGGCCCAGGCCGAACAGCATCACCGCCTCCTGCAGCGGCGGCCAGATGCTCAGCACCCCGCCCAGGCCGATCAAGGTGCCGAACCCGATCAGCCCGCGCCCCCAGGCCTGCGCCTGGGCGGCCGCGGCGCCGATCAGCAGCACCCAGACGCCGCCCACCAGCTCGTTGCCGCCACCCAGGGCGTCCTGCACCACGCCCAGGGCCAGCCACAGGCCCAGCAGGCCCTCGCGCGCTGGCTGGCGCGCCAGCACCTCCACGCCCAGGATGCCGATGAAGCCGCTGGCGATCAGCAGCGCGGCCCAGACCCAGGCCAGCGGCGTGGCCAGCGCCATCCAGCCCGGCGCGCGCGCTGCAAGGCGTTCGTGCAGGCCCTGCGCCAGCAGCCCCAGGGCCAGGCCCTGGGCCGGGTAGAGCAGCAGCCAGGCCTGCCAGGCGCGTCGGTGTTCCAGCACGAAGTCCAGCCGGGTCGTCGGCGTCAGCGGGCCACCGGGGTTGAACAGCGTCGTCTGCAACACGAAGCTGAGCACATAGCCCAGGCCCAGAAAGGCGGCCGACCAGGCGGCGGCGCGGGGGAGGTTCAGATTCATAGCGGCGGGCTCCAGAGCATGTGGAAGGCGCCGAACAGGCCCGCGGCGGTGAGCAGCACCAGGGCGCCCAGCAGCAGGGCCACGGCGACCTGGAAGGCCGGACGGGCGCTGCGCCGGGCAGCACGCAGCAGCTCGAACACCGCCAGCGGCAGCAGGGTCTGCGCAAAGGCCAGGGTGGTCAGGAAAGGGCCGTCGAAGGTCTTGGGGTCGAAGCCCACCGGCTTGCCGTGCCACATCAGCCACAGCGGCAGGCCCAGGCGGAAGAACCACACGCCCGAGACCGCCAGGAAGAGCCGCAGCGCCCAGGCGCGGTGCGCCTCGATGCGGCGCGCCCGCGCGGCCCGCCAGGCCAGCCCGGCGAAGGCCAGCATCAGCAGCGCGTTGAAGCTGATGCCCAGGTGCTGGCCCAGGCCGCCGACGGCCGGCCGTGTCCACACCAGCAGCAGACCGCCGATGGCCATCACGGCGGCGGCGATCAGATAGGCACGGCCTATGCCCCGATGCAGCGCGGGGAGCGTGCGCCGCAGCGGTGGCAGCAACTGCAGCGCCCCGCCGACCAGGATCAAAAGCGCGAACAGCAGGTGCAGGCCGACCAGGGCATTGCCCCAGGCATCCCCTGGCGTGTAGCCATTCGGCAGCTTGAGGTTCCAGGCATCGAACCGGCCCTGCAACGTGGGCAGCAAATAGGCCGCCACCAGGTAGGCGGCGAACAGCAGCTGGCCCCCGAGGGCGAGCGTGAACCAGAGGGCGGCGCTGCCGTCGAGCAGGCGCCGCGCCAAGCCGGTCGGAGGCGAGAGCGGCGGCGCTGCCGCCGCGAAGGCATGGGACATCGCAGACTTTCAGTAGTGGCGAGGTTGCTCATGCTGCGCAAGCTCCCTTCGCGACGGGCTGGCGGCGCGACGGCCGCCGCCCAGGCGCGACCGAAACGCGCGCTTCGCATACCGAAGCGCGCCGGCAGGCCGAACACCATGTCCGCTTTCAGCGCAACCGCGCCGCCGGGCTTTCCAGAATGGCCGCACCGATCTGGAGTTCCCGATGTCCTACCGAGTCCTGGGCCTTGACCCACAAGCCTTCCTGCCCCTCTACAGCCTGTCCGACGCCGAGCTGCAGGCACGCGGCGCCCGCCGCCTGCGCGTGACCGAATCGCACGCCGCGCCCGACCGCATTGAGCTGCGCGACGCCGAACCCGGCGAGACCGTGCTGCTGCTCAACCACTGCTACCTGGAAGCCGACACGCCCTACCGCGGCACGCACGCGATCTTCGTGCGCGAGGGCGCGACGCAGCGCTTCGAGGCCGTGGGCGCGCTGCCCGACGCGATCCGCCGCCGCCTGATCTCGCTGCGCGCCTTCGATGCCGACGGGATGATGGTGGACGCCGAAGTGGCCGAGGGCGCGGCGCTGGAGCCCTTGATCGCGCGCTTCCTGGCCGACCCGCAGGTGGCTTTCCTGCACGCGCACCATGCGCGGCGTGGCTGTTACGCGGCCCGCATCGAAAGGGCCTGACGGCGCTGCGCCCACCAGGCGCTCAGCCGGCCCCAATGCTTGTCGTGGAAGTAGTGCACGACGGTGTTGACCGCCGGCTCCACGAAGGTGATGGCACCGGCGATCGCCAGATCGCCCGTCAGCGCATAGCTGACGCCGAACGCGACCCCGAGGTGCAGGACGCCGAAGGAGGCGGATTTGGCCATGACGGAACTCCGGGTTCTTGAACGGGCCGCCATGATGAAGAAAGGCCGCGTCTGCGGCCAATCGAAAGCGTGGATGGCGGCCATAGCCGCCTCCACCCAGATGCTCCGCTCAGCGGTTCAGCGGTTCAGCGGCTCACCGCCTCCCGCATATGCCGGGCCACGTAGACCAGGCAGGCCGAGGTCAGCACCGCCGCGGTCAGCACGGCTGGGCCCCATTGCAGCAGGGTGATGGGCTCGCCCTTGAGCACCAGCATCATCAGCTGGTTCTGGCCCAGGCCCGGGATCCAGAAGTACCAGGGGGCGTCGCCGCCGGGGTTCATGATCGAGACCATCGGGGCCAGGCTCACCACCGTCATCACCAGGGTGGCGCTGGCCTGGGCTTCCTTGAAGGTCTTGGTGCGGATGGCCACGGCCATCAGCAGCGCACCCAGGGCGGCGCACAGCGGCAGCAGGATCAGGGCGAAGCCCGCCACCTCGCCCCAGCCGAAGCGGAACATCGCGGCCAGCGCGTCGCTCTTGAGCAGCAGCTGGGCCGGTATGAAGCTCAAGCTGCACAGGCTGGTCACGCCCGCGCCCAGCAGGGCCACGGCCAGCCATTTGCCGCTGACGATACCGAGCGGCTTGGCCGGGTTCATCAGCAGGGGCTCCAGCGAACCGCGTTCGCGCTCGCCCGAGGTGCTGTCCAGCGCGGCGGTCAGGCAGCCATAGAGCACGGCCATGATGACGAACATCGGGATCATGCTGGTGATGCGCGAGGCGCGGGCGCCGGGGCTGGCGAGGTCGCGCTCGTTCAAGTCCACCGGGCGCAGCAGCTCGGGCGAGACGCCGCGCAGCATCAGGTGCAGGCCGGCGCGCTCACGGCCAAAGCCCTCCACCAGGCGGCTGATCACGCCGCTGCCGGCGCTGGCGCGCTGGTTGGCGCTGTCGGTCACCAGCTCCAGCTCGGGGCCGTCGCCGCGGGCCAGCTTGTCCTCGAAGTCGTCCGGCACCACGAGCACGGGGTCGGCCAGCTTGCTGTCGCGCAGCCGCGCCTCGTAGTCGGCCGGGGCTTCCTTGATGGTGTAGTTCTGGCGCTCCAGGTAGTTGCGCAGCGTAGGGGCGTGCTGCATGCCTTGCACCACGATCTCGCGCTGCTCGGCGCGGCTCTCGAACTGCGCGATCAGGCCGCTGAGCATCATCAGCATCAGCGGGCCCATCAGCAGCGCCGGCACGGCCAGGCGCAGCAGGGTGCGGCGGTCGCGCAGGGCGTCCACCAGTTCCTTCAGGAACACGATGGCGACATGGTTCATCAGGCTCGGCGTTGTCATCACGCAGCCTCCTTTTCATTGCCGAAGGCCAGGGCCACGAAGGCGTCTTCGAAGCGCTCGCAGCCGGCCTGTTGTTTGAGTTCGTCCACCGTGCCGCGCGCGACCGAACTGCCGCGGCTCACCACCACCACCTCGTCGCACAGGTACTCGACCTCTTGCATGATGTGCGTGGAGAAAACGATGCACTTGCCCTGCTCGCGGGCCAGCACGCGCAGGGCCTCGCGCAAGGACCGGGTGGCCAGCACGTCCAGCCCATTGGTGGGTTCGTCCAGCACGATGTTGGCGGGGTCGTGCACCAGGGCGCGGGCCAGCGCGGTCTTCATGCGCTCCCCCTGGCTGAAGCCTTCGGCACGGCGGTCGATGACCTTCTTCAGATCCAGCAGCTCGCTCAAGGCTTCGCTGCGGGCTTCGGCCTGTTCCTGGCTCAGGCCCTGCAGGCGGCCGAAGTAGACGATGTTCTCGCGCGCCGTGAGGCGCGGGTACAGGCCATGGGCATCGCCCAGGATGCCCATGCGCGCCAGCGCGGCCTGAGGCTCGCGCAGCACGTCAATGCCATCCACTTCGATGCGGCCGGCATCGGGCTGGAACAGGCCGGCGAGCATGCGCAGGCTGGTGGTCTTGCCCGCGCCGTTGGGGCCCAGCAGGCCGGTGATGCGGCCGTTGCCGGCCTGCAGGCTGACGGACTTCACGGCATCCACCCAGCTGGCGGCGGGCTTTTTCAACAGGGCACCGAGGCCGCTGGCCTTGGGGGCGGGCGCCTTGAAGCGCTTGGCAATCTGGTCGAGCGTGATCATGGCTTCACCTCCGCGTTCTTCTTGTCGGGCTTGGGCAGGCTGGGGTCGGGCGGCACGAAGGCCAGCGGGCGCGGCATCTTGGCGGCGCAGTCGGTCTTCACGCCCAGGGCCTCGGCATCGGTCTTGGCGTCGATGAAGCGGTTCACCACCTCGCGCATGCAGGGCAGGGCCATCACGCCGTGGCCGGCGGCCGGTACCACCTGGTGCAGGGCCTTAGGCCCAAGGGCCTTGGCCACGCGCTCGCCGTGGCGGGGTGGCGTCACCGGGTCGGCACCGCCGCTGAGCAGCAGCACCGGGCTTTGCGCCGGCGGCAGTGTGTAGAAGGCCTCGGGCACGCTGCCACGCGGCCATTGCTGGCACATGCGGCCGTAGAACTGGGCGTCGGCACGGCCGTAGTCGCGCCCTGCCGCTTCCTTCGCCTCGGCCATGCGCGGCAAGTCTTCGGCGCAGATGACCGACAGGTGCATGCCCAGGGCCAGCGCCGTCTGCCGGCCGCCCATGCTGCTGAGCAGGCCGCTGAGCGCGTTGAAGTTGCCGTCCGCAGCGCTGGCGATGGCGGCGGGCAGGGCGCTGGCAAACGCCGGCACATACAGCGGCCCGCGCACCGCGCGCAGCACATGCTCGCGCTGCAGCATGGCCTTCTCCAGCTTGCCGGTGAGCGGGTGCTGCAGCGTCACTTCGCGCGGCAGGCTGGCCAGCAGGCGCTGCCATTGCTCGGCCAGTTTCGGGTAGGCCTTGTCGCAGCCCGGCTGCTGCTCGCAGGCGGCCAGCAAGGCGTCCAGCGCGGCCTGGTTGTCGGGGCTGAAGGACAGGGGCAGGGCCATGTCCGGCGGGGCCAGGCCGTCCAGCACGGCGCGGCGCACCTTGGTGGGGAAGGCGCGCAGGTACTCCAGCCCGGCGCGCGTGCCGTAGCTGCCGCCGATCAGGTTCCACTGCGCCACGCCCAGGGCCTCGCGCACGGCGTCCAGGTCCTGCATGGCGATGACGGTGGTGTACTGGCGCAGGTCGCCATGCGGCAGCTTCTCCAGCTCGGCGCGGCAGGCATCGGTGCGGCGGTAATTGGCCTCCAGGTCCAGGCCTTCGGCCACGGGCAGATGGCGCTCCTCCGGGCACTCCAGCGGGGCGGACTTGCCGGTGCCGCGCTGGTCCACGAACACCAGGTCGCGGCGCTGCTGCAGGCGTGCCAGGCGGCCGGTCAGCATCGGCATCAGCTTGACGGCCGACTGCCCCGGCCCGCCGGCCAGGAAGACCACCGGGTCGGGCAGCTTGTTGCGCGCCAGCGCGGGCACCACCACCACGTGAAGGTCGATGGTCTTGCCCTGCGGCTGGGTGGGGTCGAGCGGGCGCTGGAGCTGGCCGCACTGCACCTCGGTGGCCACGCCGCTGAGCCGGCAGGGCTTGAGCTCGATCGTCGGGGCGGCCGCGGCCGCCAGCGGCACGGCGCTCAGCAGGGCCGCCAGCACGGAGAGTCGTTTGAGCATGGGGGTTTCTTGGAATGGGACGGCGCGCATTGTGTTGGCGCGCACGCATGACGGGCCGCCGCGGCGGGCGAATGGCGGAAGGGCCGGGCGAAATGCAGGCACGGCGGCATGAACGGCGGCGGTTCCAATGCCTCCCTTTCTAGGAGACCACCATGCACAGCACCGTTCAGCTCACCCTTGAAGACGCCCGCCGCGTGGCCGCCGCCGCGCGCGCCAAGGCGGTGGCGGAGGGCTGGCATGTCGTCATCGCCATCGTCGACGCCGGCGCCCACCTGATCTACCTGGAGCGCGCCGACGGCACCCAGCTCGGCAGCGTGGAGGTGGCGCAGGCCAAGGCCCGCAGCGCCATCCTGTTCAAGCGCCCCACCAAGGCCTTCGAAGACGCGGTGCAGGGCGGCCGCACCGTGCTGCTGAGCCTGCCCGGCGCCACACCGATCGAGGGCGGCTTGCCGCTGGTGGCGGCGGACGGCAGCTACCTGGGTGCCATCGGCGTGTCGGGGGTGCTGTCCAGCCAGGACGGTCAGATTGCGGCGGCCGGGGTGGCGGCGCTCTGAGCAGCTGACAGAAAGCGCATTCCCGCGTGCGCTGCGGGGCTGAGGGTGGGCGGCCTATGGTGCGCGCCTTCGTTCACTCAGGAGGACCCCCATGAAGCTGTACTACGCCCCCGGCGTCTGCTCCCTTTCGCCCCACATCGTGCTGCGCGAGCTCGGCCTGCCCTTCGAGCTGGTCAAGGTCAACACCAAGACGCACCAGACGACCGACGGCGGCGACTTCTACGCCATCAACCCCAAGGGCTCGGTGCCGGTGCTGGAGTTGGACGGCGGCGAGCGCCTCACCGAGGGCCCGGCCATCGTGCAGTACCTGGCCGACCAGCACCCTGACAAGGGCCTGGCGCCGGCCAACGGCACGCTGGCGCGTGCGCGCCTGCAGGAGTGGCTGAACTTCACCACCAGCGAACTGCACAAGGGCTTCGGGCCGCTGTTCAACCCGGCCTTCCCGGACGCCGCCAAGGCCCTGATCCGCGAGCGCCTGCTCAAGCTCTTCGCCTGGGTGGACACCCAGCTGGCCGGCCGCGAGTACCTGCTGGACAGCGGCTTCAGCGTGGCCGACGCCTATCTCTTCACGGTCAGCAACTGGGGCCAGCTGGTGGGCGTGGACCTGGCGCCTTTCACCCATCTGGCGGCCTACCGCGCCCGCGTGGCCGCGCGCCCGGCGGTGCAGGAGGCCATGAAGGCCGAAGGCCTGAAGGGCTGAAAGGCTGATCAAACCCGGACCTTGCGCTCGATGCGCGCCAGCGTGCCGTCCTGCGCCAGCGTCTTGAGCGCCGCGTCCACGCGCGGCATGAAGCCGGGTTCCGTGCGGACCCTCGAAAAGGCCAGGTAGTTCGGGCTGTCCGAGTGGTGCTCGAAGGCCTGGCGCAGCAGCTGCTGTTCCAGGCCAAGCTGGCGCACTTCCCAGGCGCCGGCGATGGCGGTCACCACCATGCAGTCGGTACGGCCGGCGCGCAGCATGGCGGCCAGGGCGGCGATGTCCCGCCCCGGCACCAGGCGCGCGCCACCTTCCTGCACGAGCGGGGGCGGGTAGTGAAAGCCCGCCACCACGCCCAGGCGCAGGCCGCGCAGGTCGGCCAGGCTGTTCACCGCCGGCCCGCCGGGCAGGCAATAGAAGCGGTAGTTGGCACCGCTGCGGTAGGGCGCTGACCAGAGCAGGTAGCGGTCGCGGTCGTCGCGCCGGCTGATGGTGGTGGTGAAGTCCGCGCGGCCCCACTCCAGCATCAGCAGGGCGCGCTTCCAGGGCACCAGCTCCAGCTCACAGCGCAGGCCCAGGCGCTCCAGCACGGCGCGGGCGATCTCCACGTCGATGCCCTCGCCGTCCGGGTGGCCCGGTGGGTTCACGAAGGGCGGGTAGACGGTGTTGACCAGCTGCAGCGGCCGCGCAGCCGGGGCCGTGCCCTCAGGAACTGCGGCGCCGCCGGGTGGGGCCAGCAAGGCCAGCGGCGTGGACAGGACAAGGCGGCGGTGCATGGCGGGGGCTCGGGCGGGCGGCAGCCCAGGCTAGCCCCGCCGCCCGGCGCGCGCGCACCCAGGCGCTGCGTGCGACCAAAAAACGCAGCTTTTGGTCTCAATCAAGCAGCTGGACCGGCGGTGTGGCCCGGCCTCAGAGCGGCGGCGCGTCCTCGCCCAGCAGGCGCACCTGCTTGGCCACCGGGCCGCGGTCGCCGCGTGCCAGCAGGTAGCTCAGGCTGCACTGCAGATAGAGCTGGTCGGCCGCGCAATCCTGCAGCTCCGAGACGTGGAAGAACAGGTTGTCGCCGCCCAGCACCGGGCGGATGAAGCCGTAGCCCTTGTCGGGGAACCAGTTCACCAGCACGCCCGGGCGCTCCAGCGCGTCTTCCACTTCGGCGGGGGCCGGCGCGGGCACCGGCGCGTTGCGCGGCGGCAGGTCGGCCGGGCGCGAGAGGAAGAGGTTGTTCACCAGCGGGTCGGCGCGGCGTTCGCGCGCGTCGATCACCTTGTCCATCATCACCGGGTAGTGCACCTTGTCCAGCAGCGCACCCGAGACCTGGGTGCGGTACTGCTTGCCCTCGCGCTCGAAGCTGAAGTCCCAGCCCAGCAGCATCACGCGCGTGCCCAGGCCGGCCAGCTTGCGCACCAGCGGCACGAAGTCGCCGTCGCCGGTCAGCAGTACCACCACGTCGTAATGCTTGAGCTGGGTCGCCTCGAAGCACTCCAGCGCCATCCAGACGTCGATGCGGCGCTCCTCGAAGCTGCCATCGGCCAGCACCGAGACATGCTGCTGGAACAGGTTCACGTCGGCGCGCAGCAGCATGTCCTCGAACAGGCGCTCGCCGAACAGCTTGTCGCGCTCCTGCGCCATCTGCGCGGTGAGCCGGCCGCGGAAGTAGCTGGCGTCGACGATCTGGCACAGGCGCGGATCCGCACCCTCGGCCTTGGCCACCTCGGCCACGATGAAGTCGTGCAGGCCCTTGATGGACAGCCGCGCGCGGCGCTCGTGCTGGTAGAGGTAGTAGTTGGTGACCTTGTTGAAGTAGGTGCCGTCGTAGAAGACGGCGATGCGGCAGGGGCTGGGCATGTTGGCGGGGGGATGTTGCGGAGGGATGTGTGAATGCCTGGCGCTTTGGGGTGCGCGAGGGGGGCGGATTGTCGGTGGGCGGCGGATGGCTTCGCTTCGTGAGAGCCCTCGGGGGCTTCACCCCCGAACCCCGACCCGCATTTCTTTGCTGCGCCAAAGAAACGCGGGGCAAAGAAAGGCGCCAACCCACACAGTCGCCCTAGGGGCGAACTGTGATGGCGGTGCTTGGGCTCACACTGACACGAGCCCTCTTCTGACTGCGACGGGCAGGACGACGAAGGCGCCCGGAGTACCGGTCGTCCCGGGCACCCAGGACCATGACCGCCAAGCTCCGAAGAACAGACCCCCAACCAGCGCCACGGGGTACCCAGTTGCTCGTTGGGGGTCCGTTCATCGCAGAGAGCCCTCGATGGTTTGCGTGGGTCTAGTCGGCCGGTACTCCGGCCAGCTTAGCGGGCAGGTTTTCGCAGGCAGAGGCGGGCTGTGGGAGCCATGTGAACCAGCCGTGCAATCGCGCGCCGCCCTAGGCGGCGTGCGTGCATTCAGCGCCTTTCTTTGCCCCGCGTTTCTTTGGCAAGACAAAGAAATGCGGGTCGGGGTTCGGGGGTGAAGCCCCCGAGGGCTCTGACGCAAGCCCCCAAGCCCAATACCAGCCCCTCAGCCCATCAACCCCTCACCGCGCCTGCCGCCGCCCCGCCATCTCCGCCCCCATCGCCTGCAGCTGCCCCGCGTCACACAGCGCCGCCGCGGCGGGGAAGGCCTGGCCCTCTTCCAGTTGGATGTGCGCGCGGTAGAGCGCGCAGAACGCCGGCCACTCGGCGCAGTCGGGGTGCTGGGCACGCTGCACGGCGAAGAGCTGGTCGCGCAGCGGCAGCCAGGCGCCGTGCATGCGCCGGTGGTCGGCGGCGATGCGGTCGGCCAGCTCGTCCAGCCCTTTTGCGCGCAGGCGCGGCAGTACATGGCGCTCCTCGTCCTCGTGGTGGTGCGGGGCGGCGATTTCGAAGTAGCGCAGCACATCGGCCGCGGCCTGCTGGGCCTGGGTGTCGGGGCCGACCTGGGCCAGGTGCGCGGCCAGGCGTTCCAGCAGGTGCAGCATGCGCTCCACCCGCTCGTGACAGGCATGCAGCATTTCGAAGGGTTCGTCGAAGCCCGCGCTGGGCGAGGGGAACAGACTGCTCATGGCGCGAAGACTCCAAGCGGGTGGTGGCTGCGTGCCACGCTGACGAGCAGGCCCACGCACAGCAGGGCGGCCACGAAGCAGGCCGCCTTGGCGGCGCGGGTGGGCGCGCGCTTCAGCGCCAGGCTGCCCAGCACGATGTAGAGCACCAGCAGGCCCAGCTTGACGGGCAGCCAGGCCTGGCTGACCTGCAGCAGCACGGCCAGGGTGACGCCCGCGGCCAGCAGCAGGGTGTCGAACAGCACGCTGGCGGCGCGCACGGCGCCCCGCATGGGCCAATGTGCGCCGGCCAGCACGCACAGGCCGCGCAGCGTGAACAGGGCCACGCTCAGCAGCGCCAGGCCGATATGCGCATGGCGCAGCAGGGGGTACCAACTCATGAGGGGGATTGTCCGCCCCCTTTCCTCACCAGCGCGCCTCCAGCCCCAGGCGCCAGGTGCGCGGCAGCTCCTCGTAACTGAACAGCGGGGACTTGGCGGCCAGGCGCACATCGGTGGCGTTGTCCAGGCCGGCGCGCAGGCGCAGCTTGGGGTGCAGCTGCCAGCTGGCGTGCAGGTTGACGAGGCTCAGCGGCGCCATACGCTGCGCGGGCTGGCCGGCCACGGTGCTGGCCAGGTGCAGGCCGGTCTGGTTTTCCCAGGCCAGGCCGGCGCTCCAGGTGGCGGCGCGGTAGTCGGCGCGCAGGCCGGCGGTGCGGCGGGCGCGCTTGTCCAGCCAGTTGCCCTGGCCGTCGCGGGCGCTCAGCCAGGTCTGGTGCAGCTGCAGCTGCCAGGCGCCGCTGCGCCAGGCCAGTGCGGCCTCCAGGCCTTGCAGGCGCGCGCGGTCGAGGTTCTCGAACTGGTAGGTGCCGCGCAGCGGCGTGCCGCTGATCAGGCGCGGGGTGATGAGGTCGCGGATGCGGTTGCGAAAGGCCATTGCCGAGGCCCCGAACTGCGCGCCGTCCCAGGCCAGGCCGAGCTCCCAGTTGTCGTTCACCTCGGGGCGCAGGTCGGCGCGGCCCAGGTAGGTGTGCGGGCCTTCGTCCTCGCGGTAGCTGGGGTCGATTTGCTTCAGCGTGGGAGCCTTGAAGCCATGGCCGTAGCCGCCCTTGACGACCCACTCGGGCGCGGCGCGCCACACCGCGTAGACGCGCGGGCTGAGTTCGCTGCCAAAGCGCTCGTGGTGGTCGGTGCGCAGGCCGGCGGTGAGCTTCAGCGCGCTCACCGGCGCGCCTTCCCATTGCGCAAACAGCGCGCGGTGTTCGGCCTCGGCCTGGCCGCCGGGCAGGCCAGCGTTGTCCAGCTGCTCGCGGCGCAGCTCGAAGCCGGTGGTGAGCTGCTGGCTGCCCCCCAGGGCGCCATGCAGCTGGCCTTCCAGCACGCGGTCGTTCAGGGTGTTGGGGCGCAGCGAGGCCACGCCGTTCGTTTTCAGGTTGCTGACGCCCAGCTCGGTGGCATAGGCGCGCAACTGGCTGTCCCAGCCGCTCCAGTCCGCTTCCCAGGCCAGCGACGCATGGCGGCGTTCCAGCCAGTGCAGGCTTTGGTGGTAACGCCGCTGGCCGCTGCGCTCGCGCGTGTCCAGCCAGCGCTCCTCGTCCTGGTAGCGGGCGTCGAACAGGATGCGCTGGCCCTTCAGCGGCTCGGTCTCCAGGCGCAGCGCGGCCTCGCGCGGGTGGCGGCCTTCCACGGCCGTCAGGCGCGGGTCGTCGGTGCTCGGGCTGGCCTCGCGCCGGCTGTCGCTCACCGAGAGCCCGGCGCGCAGGCCCGCGGACAGCGGCAGGCGCAGGCTGGCCTGGGCGCGGTGGCCGGAGCCGCCGCGCGCGCCCTCGCGCCCTTCCAGCAGCGCTTGCGCCTGCAGCTGGTCCGGCAGCGGCTTGGTGATGACGTTGATGACGCCACCCAGGGCCTCGGCGCCGTAGAGCACCGACATCGGGCCGCGCACCACCTCCACGCGCTCGATGTCCTGCGCGCCGGTCCAGTCGAGCTGGAAGTCCGAGGCGCCCACCAAGCCGTCGCTGGCGGCGATGCGCTTGCCATCCACCAGGATCAGCGTGTGGCGCGGGTCCATGCCGCGCAGGGCCAGCGCCTTGCGTCCGCCGATCGGCCGGCCAAAGCTGCTCACGCCCGGTTCGGCGCGCAGGGCTTGCAGCAGGTTCTCGCTGCCGCGCTCGGCAAGCTGTTCGCTGCCAAGCACCGTCATCGCGGCGGGCGCCTCGGCCAGGGGCAGGGCGTGGCGGGTGGCGCTGACCACCACCACGGGCAGGGTGAGGGTCTGTGCTTGCAGCGCTGAGGTGGCCAGCAAGGGGCTCAGAGCGAGGGCCAGGGGAGTGAGGGCGGATCGCATGGTCTTCAAGGGTTGGGTGATAACCCCTAGCCTGCGTGCCGCCGCGCTTGCGGGCCTTGAAGCGCTTCAATTTCGCGTGCCGTGCGGGCCGGACTTGCGCTGCATCAACACGCTGCCGTTTGCTCGCAAAAGTTTGAAGCGGGTCAAGGCCGCGGCGCCCCGTGCTGGTCAGCATCGGGGCCACCATGAGCAGTGTGTGCGCGGGCCTCGGACAGGCCCTTCAACAAGGCTGGCGGCAGGGTTTCCCGCTGCAGGCCTCGCCCTTCCAGGAACTGGCGCGCCAGACCGGCGCGAGCCTGCGCGAGCTGCTCAGCCAATGCCAGCAGCTGCAACGCCAGGGCGCGCTGCAAGGCCCACGCGTGCACTGGGCCGAGCGCCTGAGCGCCTGGCGCCTGCGCGCCCGCCTGCGCCTGCCTCAAGACCAGGAAGCCGCCGCGCTGCGCCGCCTGGCTGCCCTGCCGGGCTGCGCTTGGATCGAGCAGGCCGAGCCCGTGCCCGGCACCGCGCTGTGTACCCTGCACTTCGAGCTGCAGGCGCGCAGCGCGGCCAGCCTGCAGGCCCAGCGCGAGCTGCTGCAGCAGGCCTGGGGCCCGGCCCTGCGCTGGCTGAACCTGCCCGCGCCGCCCTGCCCGGTGTGCTGCTGCAGCGCCCCCGACGGCCCCTGCACCGACCCCGCGCTGGCGCAGCGCCTCGAAGGCGGCCTGCCCCTGTGTGCCCACCCCTTCCAGGCCGTGGCCATGGAACTGGGCCGCAGCGAGCGCGAGGTGCTGACCCGCCTGCGCCACTGGCAGGGCGCGGGCGATCTGCAGGCCCTGGGCCTGGCGCCGCCGCACCGCAGCCAGCACCAGCCGGTGGCCAACGCCTGGCTGCGTGAGGCGCTCACCCCCGCGCACCGCGCCACGCTGGCGCGCCACGCCGGCGTGGTGGATGTGCAGGTGCTCAGCGCCGCCGGCGAGGCCGACGCGCGCCTGTGGATCGGCCTGGGCGCGCCGCGCGAGCTGGCGCTGCCGCAGCTGGAGCAGCTGCTGGCGGCGGAGGGCTTGCTGGGGCTGGTGCAGGAGCGCTGGCTCGGGCTGCGCAGTGCCCCGCGGGCGCAAGCCTTGTTGTTTTCGGAGGCGTCTGCGCCCACGCCTGTCCGCAAAACAGGCAGCGCCTGAAAAGCAGACAGCCCGTTCGGCCGCCCTGTCTGCCTGGCGAACACCGGCGCGCGCCGGAGGGGGCGCCCGCGGCCTCATCGCGGTCGCCGCACGCGCGCCAATCTCCGTCACCCTGATGGTTTTCCCGCGCTTTGGGCCTGTGTCGTCCAACTGGGCACGCCGCTTGCGCTTGTCAGCCCAGCGTCCAGCCGACCCACCCGACGAGCCGGCAGGCGACCCGACACAGCCCGAACCCACCCGAACCCCGGAGACCACCCCATGCGACCGATGACCCTGCTGCGCCTGCAACCCCTGGCCCTGGCCGCCGCCACCCTGCTGGGCACCCCCGCCCTGGCGCAGACCGTGCCGGCCCAGACCGATGAGGCCGCGCAGCTGGAGAAGGTCACCGTCACCGCGCGCAAGCGCGAGGAGACGCTGCAGGACGTGCCGGTGGCCGTGACGGCGCTCACCGCGCAGAGCCTGGACCGCCTGGCGGTGCGCAACCTCGGTGATCTGCAGGGCCAGGTGCCCAGCCTGACCATCTACGCCGCACGCGGCAGCAACAGCACGCTGACCACCTTCATCCGCGGCGTCGGCCAGGCCGACCCGCTCTGGGGCGTGGACGCCGGCGTGGGCATCTATCTGGATGACGTCTACATGGCCCGCCCGCAGGGCGCGCTGCTGGAGGTCTTCGACATCGAGCGCATCGAGGTGCTGCGCGGCCCGCAGGGCACGCTGTACGGCAAGAACACGATCGGTGGCGCGGTCAAGTACGTCTCACGCGCGCTGGGCACCGCCACCAGCGGCAATGTGGCGCTGGCGGTGGGCAACCACGGCCTGCTGCAGGCCAAGGGCATGCTGGGCGGCGCCACCGAGGACGGCCAGTTCCGCGCCCGCCTGGCGCTGGCCAAGAGCGACCGCGACGGCTACGGCAAGAACCTCACCGACGGCTCCGACGTGAGCAACCAGGACACCGGCGCCGCGCGCATCCAGGCCGGCTGGTTCCCGGAAGGCCTGCCGCTGAACGTGCAGGTGAGCGCCGACCGCACCCGCGACGACTCCAACATGCGCGGCTTCCAGCGCATGGCCGTGAACCGTTTCGACCCCGCCGCCACGCCCGCCAGCACCGGCCGCTACGACATCGCCAGCGGCATGCCCAACAAGAACTACACCCACGCCGGTGGCCATGCCATCACGCTGGGCTTTGATCTGGGCAAGGACTGGAGCGGCAAGCTCATCAGCGCCTACCGCAGCTCGGACACCGACACCTCGATCGACTTCGACGGCCTGCCCAACAAGATCGCCGACGTGCGCGCGCTCTACAGCGACAACTCGCGCAGCCACGAGCTGCAGCTGGCGCGCTCCGGTGGCGGCGTGATCGGGCTCTACCGCTTCGAGGGCGATGCCGGCGGCCAGGTGCTGAACAACTTCTTCAACCTCAGCTTTGGCGACACGCGCGGCCAGGTCTATACGAAGAGCAATGCCGCCTATGTGGACTGGGAATGGGAGCTGAGCGAGGCCCTGAGCCTGAGCACCGGCCTGCGCTACACCAGCGAGGAGAAGCGCGCCGTGGTGCTGAACCGCGCCTACAAGGACGCCACCTTCTCGGTGCCCATCGCCACCGTGTCCGACTTCGACAAGACCCGCAAGGTCAGCAACACCTCGCCCAAGCTCTCGCTCGGCTACGAGCTGAGCAAGGACACCAAGTTCTACGCCACCGCCTCGCGCGGTTTCAAGAGCGGCGGCTACAACATCCGCGCCAACGTCACCGCCGTGCCCTCGTCCAGCAAGCCCTTTGAGGACGAGACGCTCGATTCCTTCGAGCTCGGCGCCAAGCTGCGCCTGGACGAAGGCCGGCTGGAGCTCAACAGCGCCGTCTTCCACAACAAGTACAAGAACGTCCAGCTCTCGGTCTTCACCAGCTTCACCCAGGCCAATGGCCAGCCCGGCTTCTTCGGCGACTTCACCAACGCCGGCCGCGCCACGGTCAACGGCCTGGAGCTGGAAATGATCTGGCGCCCCACGCGCAACCTCACGTTGCGGGGCAACGCCTCGGTCATCGACGCCAAGTACGACGAGTACCTGGACCGCGGCGTCAACGTGGCCGACCAGAAGAAGTTCAGCAACACGCCCAAGACCAGCGGCGCGCTGGACGTGGAGTACCGCATGCCCTTCGCCCTGGGCGGCGAACTGCGCGCCCGCGCCGGCGTGAGCTACCGCAGCAAGGTCTACCCGACCACGGACCTGAGCGAGGTCATCGCCCAGCCCGGCTACAGCCTGTGGTCCGCCGGCCTGATCTGGGAGCGCGACCGCCACTGGACCTTCGCGCTGCAGGGCACCAATCTGGGTGACAAGGCCTACCGCACCGATGGCTACAACATCGCCGCGCTGGGCGTGCTGGATGGCTTCTACGGCGCGCCCCGCCAAGTGAGCCTGAGCGCGTCGTATAAGTTTTGACCCCCCCGAAGCGCCTGCGGCGCCTCCCCCCAGGGGGCGCCACCAGCGGCCCGGCAAAGCCGGCTCCGCGGTGGCACTTGATCGCGCCTGCGTATTGCCAAGAGTGAGCCTTCTGGCTACCAAGAAAGTTTGGAATGGACTGGGTGCACCGCTTCTTCCGCAGCGACGACGGCCTGCGCCTGCACGTCACCGAATGGCCCGGCCCGCGCGCCGACGCGCCCGTGCTGCTGTGCCTGCACGGCCTGACGCGCAACGGCCGCGACTTCGAGCGCCTGGCGGCGCACCTGTCCACGCGCTTTCGACTGCTCTGCCCGGACCAACGCGGCCGCGGGCTTTCGGCCCACGACCCCGACCCGAGCCGCTACCGGCCGGACCGCTATGTGGCCGACATGCTGACCCTGCTGGATCAGGCCGAGGTGGCTCGGTGCCAGGTCATCGGCACGTCGCTGGGCGGAATGATGGGCGTGATGCTGGCCGCGCTGCAGCCGCAGCGCTTCCAGACCCTGGTGCTGAACGACGTAGGCCCGGTGCTGGAACCGACGGGCCTGGCGCGCATTGCCGGCTACGTGGGCCACCAGGCCGCCGCCACCAGCCTTGAAGAAGCGGCCGCCCGCACCGCCGCCGTGCAGGCCCCGGTGTTCCCTGACTTCGCGCCGCAGGACTGGCAGCGCATGGCGCTGGAAACGCACCGCGTGGAAGACGGCCAATGGCTGCCCGACTACGACCCCGCCATCGCCCAGGGCCTGGCCAGCGGCAGCGCGGTGCCGCCGCTGTGGCCGCTGTTTGAAGCGGCCGCTGCCACGCCCATGCTGCTGCTGCGCGGGGCGGAATCTGACCTGCTCAGCGCCGCCACGGTGGCGGAGATGAAGGCGCGGCTGCCCAAGCTGCAAGCGGTGGAAATGCCGCGGCGTGGACATGCGCCCACGCTGATGGAGGCCGAGGCGCTGGCGGCGCTGGAGGGATTCTTGAAGGGGTGAGCGGCGAGAGATCGGCAGGGCGCGCTCTCCGCTCCCAGAGCCTGCCTTGTCTATCGCTGCCACGACGGGGGGCACTCCTTACAATTCAACAGAAAGTAAGGAGACTGCCATGACCGAATCCACCATCACCGCCAAAGGCCAGACCACGGTCCCCGCCGATATTCGGGCCTTGATCGATGCCCAGCCGGGTACGCGCCTGGTCTGGTCGGCGATGCCGGACGGCACCCTAATCGTGCGGGCCAAGAGCCAGTCCGTGCTGGACATGGCCGGGATGCTCAAAGCCCCCAAGGGCAAACGGGTGAGCACCGAGGACATGAACCCCTGGCGCTGAGCCCAGGCCACCCGCGATGCCGGCGCTCGACACCAATGTTCTGGTCCGCTTCCTCGTCGAAGACGACGCCGCTCAGTTTGCGGCGGCGCAGCGCTTGATCCGGCGCTGCGTGCAAGAGGGGCAAGCGCTGTTCGTGCCCGTGACGGTGGTGCTGGAACTGGAATGGGTGCTGCGCAAGCGCTACGGCTTTGCAAAGGACGCGGTGGTGCAGATGTTGGCCGCGCTGCTCTCGGCCGCCGAACTCAGCTTCGAATCAGAGCGCGCGCTTGAAGTGGCGCTGCAGCTGTACCGCGAAGGCGCGGCGGATTTCGCCGACGGCCTGCACATCGCACTGGCCGCCCAGGCCCAGGAACTGCCGTTGTGGACCTTCGACAAGGGCGCCGCCAAGCTCAGCGGCGCCCGCCTGGTGGGCAAGGCCTGAAGCTCAGGCCTTCTGCCTGCTTACGGGCAACCCGCCCCGAACAGCTCTTCCACCCAGGCTGGGTAGTCCACGAAGGGGTTGCGGTTGCCCTGACGCTCGACGATGCGCGCATGGCGGCGGATCTCGAAGGCATCCACCGGGTCCTGGCGGTGCCAGCTCACCAGGGTGCAGCGCTTGCCCAGGAAGTTGCCGCTGGTGCCGGTGTTGTCGGCCAGTTCCAGATTGGGCACGCCGGTGGCGTCGTTGCCCTCGTAGCGGATGGCCATGTAGAACATCATGCGGGCGATGTCGCCCTTCACTGCGGCGCGCGGCTCGAAGCTGTCGGCGTCGGTCAGGTTGCCGGGGGCTTCGCCGATGGCGCTGCCGCCCCAATCGAAGTCTTTATTGCCACGCGTGCTGTTCACCGTCACATCGGCCGGGCGCAGGTGGTGGATGTCGGTGTGCGCCCACTGCGCTTCGTCGGGGAAGCCATGGCTCTTGGGCCACACGTGTTCCCGGTTCCAGGCATCGGGGTCGGAGTTGCCCGAGGCATTGAAGGTCTTGGCCTGCGAACGACCGGTGTAGAGCAGGATGACGTTGGCGCTGTTGGCGGGGTCCTCGTCGGTGTACTTGATGGCGTCCCACACTTCCGTGTAGGTCTTGCGCTGGTGGCCCAGGGCGGCGTGCTGGTTCAGCGAGGTGCGCAGCGCCAGGCCGGTCTTGCCGATGGCCTGCACGTAGTAGGTGGCGAAGCCGTCCCAGGTGGCACCGGTGCCCGGCGGCGGCGTGCTGGCCGCGGTGTACTGGGCCTTGATGCTGACGCCCGAGAAGGCCTGGTAGCCGTACAGCCCGACGTAGTAGCTGGTGGCCTGCGGCTGCGCCCAGCTGCAGGACTCGTTGTTGCCGTTGACGAGCGGGCGGCAGTCGTAAGCGGTGCTGCTGGGCTCGGCGCCGGCGCGCACGTACAGGTCGGCCGCGCCGGTGCCGCCGCTGCTGCTGATGACGAGGTTCGTGGCGCCGGCCGGCACGTCGATGCGGTAGCGCAGCCAGGCGCCGGCGGCGGCGCCTTGGCCGGTCAGCTCCACGCCGTTCTGCAGCGTCACCGTGGCGGGCGGCGTGCTGGCCGCGGTGTAGTTGGCCACCAGGCTGGCGCCGCTATAGCTGCTGTAAGCCAGCACGCGCACGTAGTAGGTGGCGGCGCTGGGGCTGGCGAAGTTGCAGGTCTCGGCGTTGCTGCTGCCGTTGGACAGGCAGTCGTAGCTGCTGGTGGTGGCCTGGGAGCCACGGCGCACGTAGAGGTCGGCGTCGCCCGTGCCGCCGCTGAGCTTGAAGCTCAAGGCCGTAGCACCGGCCGGCACCACGAGGCTGAAGTCGCGCGTGCTGCCCTTGGTGGCCGAGAGGTTGGTGACCGCCACGCCCTTGTTGAGCGCGGTCTGCGCCAGTGCCGGCGCCAAAGCACCCAAGGTGAGCCCCAGGGCCAAGGCCCACTTCGAAACGATCAGCCGCATGTCATGCCTCGACTTTTTTGCGAAGCCGCGCACCTTAGCGAGGGGCCGTGACGTTTGGGTTACCGCGCCGCCACAACGCGGGTTTTCACACCTCCCTTTAGAGGAAGGACCTTCCCCATCAGGTTTCTTCGGGTAGGTTTACACGGGGGGCCGCCCAAGCAACCAGGCCTGCAGAAAGGGGTCTTCCACCTGCGGCGCGCCGCTACGCGTCAGCACCCCCAGCTTGCGCAGGCGCTCCAGCGCGGCACGCACCTTGCCCACCGTGGGTGCCGCCTCCACGCCGGGCAGCTGGCCGAGCTGCTGGCGGGTGTCCTGCCCCAGCGGCGCCAGGCCGGCGGCCACGGCGCGGGCGAGGCCGCGCTCCAGCGGGCCCAGGGTGTCGATGAGTGCGCGCCAGCCGGCCACATGGCGTTCGTCCGCCAGGTACTTGGCAAAGCCGCGCTGCACATCGGTCTCGCCCTCGGCGGACATGGACTTGACGACGTCGCGCATCAGCGCCGGTTTGTGGCCCAGGCGCTCGAACAGCTGGCGCAGGTCGTCCAGCAGGGGCTTGCGGCCCTTGTGCACACGGCCGTACTGCTCGGCCAGCGCCTTCAGAAATTCGTCGCCCAGGGCCGGGAAGTTCAGCACCTGGGCGAAGTGGTACATCGGCGCGCCGGCGGTGGCCAGCAGCTGGGCCAGTGCATCGGGCGAGGAGCCGGTGAGCACCGCGTAGACCTGCTGGCGGCGCTTGTGCAGCACGGCGCGCAGGCTGCCGGCCAGGGCCTCGGCGCTGGCGGCCGAGCCCTCGGCCAAGGCCTGCGCCTCGTCCAGCATCAGCAGCACGGGCCGGCCGGCGGCGGCGTGCAGGCGCTGGATCAAGGCGTCAAAGCGCAGCTCGGGCGCCTCGGGCAGCTTGCGGCGCGTGGGCGCAGCGCCCAGGTCCACGCTCACGCCCAGGGCGCTGAGCTTGGGCACCGGCGTCTTGGCCAGCTTGCCGGCCGACTGGGCGGGCACGCTGGCATCGTCCAGCGCCTCTTCCAGCGCGTGGTTGATGGCGGCCAGCGGCGCCCCGCGCTGTAGCCACAGGTCGGCGTACACCGGCAGCCAGCCGCGCTCGCGTGCGGCCGGGGTCAGGTCCTGATCCAGGAACCAGGTCTTGCCCAGGCGCCGCGGCCCGAACAGTGCCAACGGCCGGCCCGGCTGGGAGGCCAGCAGGCCCAGATAGCTGGCGGCCAGCTCGGGGCGCTGGATGCTGACGGAATCGAAATCGGCCTTCATGGCGGCCATTGTGGCCGGATGCTGTGATCACAACAATTGTCGTTTCTGCAGCAGCGAAGGACATCGTTCACTCATGCCGCAGCGCCTCGATCGGATCGAGCCGCGCCGCACGGCGCGCCGGCACGTAGCCGAACAGCACGCCGATCAAGGCCGCAAAGCCGAAGGCGAGCAGGTGGATGTCGGCATCAAAGCGGTAGGGCAGACCCATCAGCTGCGTCAGGCCCAGTGACGCGGCGAGGGCCAGAGCCAAGCCCACCAGGCCGCCGAGCGCGCTCAGCACCACGGCCTCGATGAGGAACTGCAGCAGCACCTCGCGCTCCAGCGCGCCGATGGCCAGGCGGATGCCGATCTCGCGCGTGCGCTCGGTCACGCTGACCAGCATGATGTTCATGATGCCGATGCCGCCCACCAGCAGGCTCACGGCGGCCACGGCGCCGAGCAGGGCGGTCATCACCTCGGTGGTGCCGGCCAGGGTCTGGGCGAGCTGGCGGGTGTCGAGGATGTTGAAGTTGTCCTCGTCGCCCGCGCTCAGGCGGCGGCGCTCGCGCAGCAGCTGGCGCAGGCTGGCCTGCACGCTGGCGCTGTCGGCCTCGGGTTCGCGCGCCACCAGCAGCAGGCCCACATTGGTGTTGCCGCTCAGGCGGCGTTGCAGGGTGGCCAGGGGCAGCACCACCACATCGTCCTGGTCCTGCCCCATCGCCGCCTGGCCCTTGGCGGCCAGCAGGCCGATGACGGTGCAGCCCAGCTGGCGCAGGCGCAGGCCCTGGCCGATCGGGTCGGCGCTGCCGAACAGCTCACGCCGCACGGTGGCGCCGATGACGCACACCGCCGCGCCGGCGCGCTCCTCGGCTTCATTGAAGAGCCGCCCGCCGGCGAGCTGCCAGTTCAGCGCCTCGAAGTAGGCCAGGCTGCTGCCCACCGCCTGGGTGGACCAGTTGCGCGCCCCCGCCACCGCGGCCACGCCCAGGCTGGATTGCGGCGCCACCGCGCGCAGGCCGGCCAGCTGGGCGGTGATGGCTTCGGCATCGGCGCGCCTGAAGGGCGGTGCGCCGCCACCGTCGCGCCCCGGGCCCAGGCGCTGGCCGGGCCGCACCATCAAGAGGTCGGTGCCCAGGCTGGCAATCTGATCGGCCACCGCCTGGGTGGCGCCGCGTCCCAGCGTGACCATGGTGACCACCGCCGCCACGCCGATCACCACGCCCAGGATGGTGAGCCCCGAGCGCACCAGGTTGCGGCGGATGGCGCGCAGCGCCAGCAGCAGCGCATTGCCGATCATGCGGGGGCCTCGCTGCGGCGGGCGTTCTGGGCTTCATCGCGCGCCAGGCGGCCGTCGCGGAAGTGCAGCACGCGCTGCGCCCAGGCGGCCATGTCGGGCTCGTGCGTCACCATCAGCACGGTGATGCCGCGCTCGCGGTTCAGGCCCTCCAGCAGGGCCATGATCTCGGCACCGCGCTGGCTGTCCAGGTTGCCGGTGGGCTCGTCGGCCAGCAGCACGGCCGGCGCGCTCACCAGCGCGCGCGCAATCGCCACGCGCTGCTGCTGCCCGCCGGAAAGTTCCGCCGGCGTGTGCGCCTCCAGACCTTTCAGCCCCACCGCCGCCAGGGCTTCGCGTGCGGTGCGGCGGCGTGCGGCCGCGCTCTCGCCGCGGTACAGCAGCGGCAGCTCGACGTTTTCCTGCGCACTGGTGCGCGCCAGCAGGTTGAAGCCCTGGAACACGAAGCCGAACCAGCGGCGCCGCAGCAGCGCGCGCTGGTCGCGGCTCAGGCCCTGCACCTCCACGCCCTGGAAGCGGTAGCTGCCGCGGCTGGGCCGGTCCAGGCAGCCGAGGATGTTCATGGCGGTGGACTTGCCCGAACCGCTGGGGCCCATGATGGCCACGAACTCGCCGGCCTGGATGCGCAGGTCCACCCCGGCCAGCGCCACCGAGGCCGCCGCGCCGCTGCCGTAGACCTTGGTGACGCCCTGCAGCTCCAGCAGCGGCGGGTTCATTTCGTGGCCTGCACCAGGCCGGTGATGACGGCCATGCCGGGCTTCAGCTCGTCGCTCATCACCTCGGTCTGGCGCCCGTCGCTGACCCCCGGGCGCACCGGCACGGCGCGCGGCTGCCCGTCCTGCAGCACCCAGAGCTGACGCACCTGGCGGGTGTCGGTGCCCGCCGCGCGTGAAGCCCCGGCGCGCGGCGGGCGCGGCATCAGTCGGGCCATCACGTCGCTGCCGGCACTGGGCTCGGGCTTGGCGGCCGGCGGGCTGAAGCGCAGCGCGGCATTGGGCACCAGCAGCACGTCCTGGCGCTGCGCGGTGGTCACCCAGGCGGTGGCCGTCATGCCGGGGCGCAGGCTGAGGTCGGCGTTGTCCACCGTCAGCTCGGCCAGGTAGGTGGTGACGTTGTCCTTGGTGGTGGGCCCGTAGCCCACGCGGCGCACCTGCGCCGGGTACTCGCGCTGCGGGTAGGCGCTGACGCTGAAGCGCGCGGCCTGGCCTTCGCGCACCTGGCCCACATCGGCCTCGTCGATGGCCACGTCCAGCTTCATCGAGCGCAGATCCTCGGCCAGCGTGAACAGGGTGACGGCCTGCAGCGAGGCGGCCACGGCGTTGCCGGGGTCCACAGCGCGCGCCAGCACCACGCCGTCAATGGGCGCGCGCAGCGCGGTCTTGCGCAGATTGCTTTCGTCGGCCCGCAGCGCGGCCTCGGCCTGCAGCACCTGGGCCTGGGCGGCCGCGGCCTGCGCCTGCGCGCGCAGCTGCGCAGCGCGCACGGCCTCCAGTTCCTGCGCAGCCGGCAGCTGCCCGCCCGAGGCCTTCTGGATGGCCAGCTGGCGTTGCAGCGCGGCCTGGGTCTCGGCCTGCGTGGCCTCGGCCTGGCGCAGGCTGGCGCGCGCCGCCGCCAGCGCCGCGCGCGCACCCGCCACCTGCTCGCGCAGGCGCGTGCTGTCCAGCTCGGCCAGCAGCTGGCCGCGCTGCACGCGGTCGTTCAAATCCACCAGCACGCGCGCCACCGTGCCGGAAAGCTCGCTGCCCACATTGACCTTCTTGGTGGGCTGCACGGTGCCGGTGGCGCTGATGGTGACGGTGAGCGCACCGCGTGTGACTTGGGCGGTTTGGTAGCGCGGCGCCTGGGCGGCACGTGGCCACAGCGCCCAGGCCAGCAGTGCCAGGCCCAGGCCGAGGAGCGGCAGCAACAGCCAGATCCGCCGCCGGCGCGGCGGCTCGCCCAGCAACTGGCTCAGGTCGGGGTTGGGCATGGCCATCCTTGGTTGGACACAGTTTCCATGCTGGCAGGCCCGGCCTGGGTTTGGGCTGAGCCAGATCAAGGCTGTGATGAAGGCGGGCGCCTGGGGCGGGCTACAGCGAGTCGAAGGTAGGTGGCAGCGTCGCCACCGTCGTCAAGCTGCTGCGCGTGGCCATGCTGCTGCCCGCCGCTTTCACGCGCGCCCGCAGCGGGGAAGGCTGATGCATTGGGCGGCTGGATTGCAGCGGTTGCGGCCGGTCAGCCTGCCAACTTTGAGGTCGCATGACGGCACTCAGGGGACTTGGGTCGGTGTTTGCAACACCTGGGCCCACAATCAATCAGCTCCTCCAACTCGACAAAATGCGACTCGCTCTTGCTTCGCTCCTGGTCGCCGGCATCGCCGCGAATGCCGCCCTTTTCGCTTGGCAGCTTCGCGCTCCGCCGAAGACAACGACAACGGTCTCCACGGACAGCCATGTCGTGATGCGCACCCCAGGCGGCCTGCTGGAAGTGAGCACCATTGCCGCTGAAGAGCGCTTTGACTCGTCGACAAACCACACGGTTCTCGGTGTTCCCTTGGGCAAGACGGTTGCACAGATCAGGGTTCCCGCGGTCTACCGCTATCACATCCCCCTGGCAAAGGACTGGTCCTTGCGCCAAACGGGCAATGCACTCGTTGTCATCGCACCGAGCGTTAGGCCCTCCTTGCCCGTCGCCATCGACACCGGGAAGTTGGAATCCTTCGCGTTGGGGCTCTGGTCGCCTCTGACCGGTGGGCAGGTCGTTTCATCGCTGCAAAAGTCGATTACTTCTTCGCTGGCCAACAAGGCTGCGACGCCGCAGTTGATCAATCTTCAGCGGGAGTCAGCGCGAAAGACGGTCACTGAGTTCGTTCAGAAGTGGGTCATTCAACAGCCTCAATGGCAAGGAAACAAGGCGCCGGCGATCCTTGTCCTCTTCGAAGATGAGCCGCTTGGGCAACGTGCTGCACCGCTGCTCACCAACGCGCGGTAGCCATCGGAGGCTAGCCCATTTCAATGGAACGTACATAGGGGTAGCTGCACGGCTTTACGAGGTGCTCATCCTCAGATGCCAAGACGGCGAACCCTGAATGCGCCAGAGCTTGGCCGGGGTGCTGAACCTATTCGCTCGGCAGCTTCGGGTCGGTAGCTGTCTGCTGCGTTGACCTACTCAAACGACTGCACTCAGCCTGATGCAGCCCCCCAGGAAACCACAAGACTGCCCAGCCTCGACTGCCCAATCGCCCGGCCACAAGGTGACGACAACCACGCCATTCGAAACCACGCATCCCAGCGGGTAGGGAGCAGGCAGCGCCGCCATTCGTCCAGACCGTGCGCTTGCCGTCGTGAATGGTGGGGTGGTAAGGGCTCATTGGCGCTGTGGTCTGAAAGCTCAGGCGTGTGGGTGATGGCCCGCGACAAAATCGCTCGGCCTGCACCAAACAACCACCTGGCCCGCAGAACAACTTTTCAGGACAGGGTTTGAACCCGGCGGCAACTGCCAAGCAATCCTTGACAGTTGCCACGGACGGCACCCACGCGCTGCATCCTGGCTTTGACCGGCGCCGCAAGCAGCAGGAAGTCCTGCGGGCCGACTGGCTCGATGAGGTCGAACTGAAGGCGCTGGAGCGCACCCTCAAACACCGTCCCAAACCATGACCGACGACGACGACTACGAACTCATCCACTCGCCGCTGACGCAAACGCACAGCGCCGAAGGGCACACGCTGCAGATCGAGATCTACCGCAGCGCCGACAGCCCCTGGATCCTGGAGATCGTCGATGAACAGGGCACCTCCACCGTGTGGGACGAGGAGTTCGAGACCGACAGCGCCGCGCTGGAGGCCGCTTTGGCAGCGATCGCGGCCGAAGGCGGTGTCCACAACTTCGTGATGCAGGCTCAGCAGGCAGCCCGGGAGGCCGAGCCCGAGCAGTTGCGCCGGCTGGCGCAGATGGCCGCACCCGCGCGACCCAAGGGCCCCGCGCGCAACATGCTGCTGCCCCTGAGCGAAGAGGAACTGGCCGAGTTGGATGGCTTTCTGCTGGAGCTGGATGCCGAAGAGAGCATGACCCTGGACATGCTGGACGGCTTTCTGCATGCCCTGGCGATGGGCCCGGAAACCGTGCCACCCAGCCGCTGGCTGCCCAGGGTGTGGGGCCAGAGCGAGGGCGCGATGCTGCCGCCGGCCGACAGCCTGGACGAGGCAAACCATTGGCTGGGCCTGGTGACGCGCCACTTCAACAGCATCGTGGCGGGCTTTGAGCACCGCCCACCGCTGGTGGCGCCCTGCTGGCCCACCGTGCGCTTCGGCGAGCTCGGCGAGTTTGAAGACGCGGAGATGTGGGCTTGCGGCTTCGTCGAGGGCGTCCAGCTGAACCGGCCGGCTTGGCAGCCGCTGCTGGAGCACCCGCAGGGCCAGCGCTGGTACCGCCCCATCGGCCTGCTGGGTGCAGATGATTTTTCAGCCGACCAGGACGAGCTGACCCGTACCCCCGAACAGCGCGCGGCGCTGGCGGCGGAGATTGAAGAGAGCCTGACGCAGATGCATGCGTTCTGGCTGCCGCTGCGGCAGGCCATGGCCGAGCGCGGGCAGGCCCAGCGCCTGAGCCAGAAGGTGGGCCGCAATGAGCCCTGCCCCTGCGGCAGCGGCAAGAAGTTCAAGAAGTGCTGCGGCGCGCCGTCTGAACTGCACTGATCGGGTCAGGGAGCGGGTCGGGCCCTAGGAGTCCGCGCGCAGCTGCTCCAGATCGAGCAGCCAGCCGCGCCAGCGCTCGCGCGCCCGCTGCCACTGCGCCGGGCTGGCCTGCTGCAGCAGCACGGGCAGGTCGGCGTAGGTGCGCTCGCGCTGCGCCTGGGTGGCAGGGCCGCGCGCCTCGGGCAGGCGGGCGCCGCCCATCAGCAGCAGGCGCGTGCCGGCTTCCAGATCGCCCGCGGCCCAGGTGCGCAGGCCCTGTTCCGTCCAGGCCTGGCGCTGCGCGCGTTCCTGCCACAGCGCGGCCGGTGCCGGGCCCCAGCTCTGGGCCTGGCGCTCGGCGGCGGTGCGCAGGGGCCGCTCCAGCCGGCCCAGCCAGCGCTCCAGGCTGTCCTTCAGCGCATCGGCGCGCTGGTCGGCGTCGGCCTCTTCCGCGCGCCACTCCTGCAAATGCTCGCGGCGACGCTCGCTGTAGTGCTGCCATTGCTCGGGGCGCAGCGTGGCCAGCCAGGGGGCGGCCAGCGGGGCGGTGCGGCGCAGGGTGCGCTGCAGGGATTCATCCAGACGCTGCTCCAGCGCCTGCAGCTCGGCGGCGTCCACACGACCATCGTCCAGTCCACGCAGGGCGGCCTGCAAGAGCGCCTGCCAGTGCGGCAGCTCCTCGCGCCGGTGCCAGGCGTGCAGCTCGGCCAGGGCCTGGTCCAGCTGATCGCGCTGGCGGCGGTCGAGGTCGAACTGGCGGTCCAGCCACCAGGCCGTCAGGCGCGCGGCCTGGTTGTAGGCCAGCTCCAGGCTGGAGCAGCTGGCCAGCAGCAGGCAGCAGCTGAGCAGAAGGGCCAGGCGGCGCATGGCGGTGAGGTCAGAGCGGGCCGAGCACCCGCATGGAGTAGTCGGTCGCCTTCAGGTCCTTGGTCAAGGTCCCGAGGCTGATGCGGTCCACCCCGGTTTCGGCAATGCCGCGCAGCTGCTCCAAGGTGACGCCGCCGCTGGCCTCCAGCAGGGCGCGGCCTTGCGTCAGCGCCACCGCCTCGCGCATGCCTTCGAGCGTGAAGTTGTCGAGCAGCACGCTGGTGGCGCCGGCCTCCAAGGCTTCGTGCAGCTGGTCCAGGTTTTCCACCTCGATCTGGATGCCGACGCCGCTGTTGAGCGCCTGCGCGGCGCGCAGCGCGGCGGCCACGCCACCGGCGGCGGCGATGTGGTTTTCCTTGATCAGGATGCCGTCGTACAGGGCCAGGCGCTGGTTGGCGCCGCCGCCCACGCGCACCGCGTACTTCTGCGCCAATCTCAATCCTGGCAGGGTCTTGCGCGTGTCCAGCACCAGGCAACCCTTGGGGTTGGGGCTGGCGCCCTCGATCGCCTGCACATGCAGGCGCGTGCGCGTGGCCACGGCGGAAAGCGTCTGCAAAAAATTCAGCGCCGGGCGTTCGGCGCTGAGCAGGGCGCGGCCATCGGCCTCGATGTCGAGGATCACCTGATCGGGCTGCATCGCCGCACCTTCGGCCACATGCCAGTTCAGCTGGCTGCTCGGGTCCAGGGTCTTGAACACGCCCTCGAACCAGGGCTGGCCGCAGCACACCGCCGCTTCGCGGCAGCGCACCTGGGCGCGCACGCGCTGGTTCGCCGGCGTGAGGCGCGCGGTCCAGTCGGCCACGCCGATGTCTTCAAAGAGCGCGTCGCGGATGTTGCGGGCACGCGCCTCGCCCAGGGTTTCGTTGTGGTCAAACATGGGCCAGCTCCAGGCGCAGCGGCGGCAGGCCGTCGATCGCGCAATCCACCACATCGCCGGGTTTGAGCGCCGCCACGCCAGCCGGTGTGCCGGTGTAGATCAGATCGCCGGCCTGCAGCGCGTAGAACTCGCTCAGCCGCGCCAGCAGCTCGGGCACGGTCCAGATCAGCTGGGCCAGATCGCCCTGCTGGCGCGGCTGGCCGTTGACGCTCAGCGTGATGGCGCCACGCGTGGGCAACGTGCCCTGCAGCGGCACGAGCGCGCCGATGACGGCCGCCTGGTCAAAGCCCTTGGCGACATCCCAAGGCTTGCCGCCGGCCTTGGCCACGGCCTGCAGATCGCGCTTGGTCAGGTCAATCCCCACGCCATGGCCCCAGATGGCCGCGGCCGCCTGCTCCGGCGTGGCCTGCTGCAGCGGCGCGCCCAGGGCGATCACCCACTCCACCTCGTGGTGCAGGTCCTGCGTGGCCAGCGGCCAGGGCAAGGCGCCCTGCGCGGCCGGCTCGAACACGGCATCGGCCGGCTTGCTGAAGAAGAAGGGCGGCTCGCGGTCGGGGTCATGGCCCATCTCGCGGGCGTGGTCGGCGTAATTGCGGCCCACGCAGTAGATGCGGTGCACGGGGAAGCGTTCGGTGCGGCCCTGCACGGCCACGCTGGGCAGGGGCGGCGGCGGAAAGAGGTAGGTGGCGCTCATGGGGCGCGATGGTAGGGCGAGGCTTTTAGCCGCTGCGGCGCGGGCGCCGGTAAGCCCTTGTCAACGCCCCCCGCATCCATGCGCCCGCCCCCTGAACGGGCAGGCGCGCGAACGCCTGCGGATGGCGAGACTGCGCGCCTCGCCGCATCAGGAGGCCCGCATGTTGCAGACCCCGCAGGAAGTCGATCCCGCCGTCATCTGGGGCATCCCCAACACCGGCAGCGTGCAGCTGCGCCCGCACGGCCTGGCCGAGGCGGGATCCATCTACCCCGCCTGCGATGGCCGCCGCTTCCTGGCCACGGTGGGCGGCGGCGAGGCCTACTTCATCCAGGTCGAGGCCCTGCCCAGCGAGCGCTGGAAGGAAGGCCGGCTGTTCAGGCAGAGCGCCTTCTACTTCGGTGCCGATGTGGGCGGCTTCAGCGGCACCTCGCGCATCCTCAACGTCAAGCTGGCGGCCACCAAGTCGGTGCTGTCGGACTTTCTCGACATCTACCTTGGCTGCATGGCCGTGGCCGGCGGCCCCACGGCCCTGGCCATCACCGGCATGAACCTGGTGGTGGCGGGCGGCAAGATCAAGCGCAACTACAGCCTTTACTGCGACGCGCTCGAAGCCTTCGTCGGCAACGACATGGAGCTGCGCCGCCTGATGCCGACCTTCCACGAGCAGGTCTACGCCGGCCTGTTCCTTGGCCGCATCGAATCGGACCTGACCGGCAAGGCCAAGGAAATGGCCGCCGGTGCGATTCCCGCGCCCAAGGCCGTCAAGGGCCTGATCGGCGTGTTCCTCGGCAAGGTGGGCGAGGACGCCTTGACCGCGCTGCTGAAGACCATCAAGGAGCTGATCAACGAGGTGCTGATCAAGACCATCGACCACGTGCTGGCCAAGAAGCCCGCCCTCACCGAAGAGCAGATCCGCCTGCTGGCCGTGCACCACGTGGTGCCGATGATCAACAAGGTCAGCCGCGTGGCGATGCGCGAGGACCGCGCGAAGGAGATCGTGCGCGAGGCAGTGCGCAATGCGGCGGCGGTGAAGCCGAGGCTGCAGAAGATCGCGGCGGCGATTGAGGCCCTGAGTTGAGGCGCCGGTCTCCGTAAGAGCCCGCCGGGTCTCGGCCCGGCACCCGACCTACCTTCTTTGCTTCGCCAAAGAAGGTAGGCCAAGAAGGGCGACCCCGATGCCTGCGCCCCCGGCTGTGCCGGGGGTTCCCTGCGGTGCGCGAAGAGCGGGCCCGGCGCAGAACTCGCTGCGTTGGCTTCGCTCACTCCGCTCAGACAGTTGCGCCAAGTCAAAGCATGAAGCACGCTGCGCGCGCGGGCCCGCTCTTCTGTGCTCCTCGGGTTGGCATAGGGGAGGATCCAAACAGCTGAGCAGCCAACAGCCGAATACCGAACAGCCAGGACTTCAACTGTCGCGCCGTTTCCCGGCTGTTGGCTGTTTCGGCTGTTCCGCCCCTTCGGAAGCGCCGAGCAGCGCAAGAAGCTGGGGCCGCGTGCGACAGCACGCGTTCCCAACTGACTCGGCCCGACTGGCTGAGCGGAGTGAGCGAAGCGAACGCAGCGAGTTTCGGGCCGGCCCCAGTTTCTGAGCAGCGCAGGGAACCCCTGGTGCAGCCAGGGGCGCTGGAGCGGGGCTTGACCTTTCCTGATTAGTAATGTGCCTCAGCACCGCCAAGGATCTCCGGAATTGGATGCGGCGGACAGCGCGCCACATTCACGATGAGTCGGGCGACGAGGCCGCGCAGCTCGAAGCGGCGGTTGAAGCGGTAGGCGAAGGCGGCGAGGTAAGTGTCGGCATGCTT
>NZ_JAYRMO010000029.1:0-65912 GCF_041912635.1 Inhella sp. | reverse complement strand
TTCCGCAACGAAGGTCTGTCGGTCCGTCACAACCCCGAGTTCACGATGATGGAGTTCTATGCGGCCTACTGGACGCATGAGGACCAGATGAACTTCACCGAGGAGTTGCTGCGGCACGTGGCGCGCAGCGCCACGGGTTCAGCGCAGCTGACGTACGCCGGTCAGCCCGTGGACCTGAGCCAGCCCTTCGCACGCCTGACCATCCGCGACGCTCTGCTCGTGCATGCCGGGCTGAGCGAGACGGAGGTTGACAACCCGGAGGTGCTGGCCGCCCGCATCAAGGCCGCCGGGGAAGACGTGCCCAAGAACGCCAACCTGGCCGTGCTGCAGTACAGCCTGTTCGAGGCGACGGTGGAGGAAAAGCTCTGGCAGCCGACCTTCATCATGAACCACCCGCTGGAGGTGAGCCCGCTGGCGCGCGCCAATGACGAGAACCCCGGCATCACCGAGCGCTTCGAGCTCTACATGACCGGGCGCGAAGTGGCCAACGGCTTCAGCGAGCTGAACGACGCCGAGGACCAGGCCGCACGCTTCCACGCCCAGGTCGACGCCAAGGACAGCGGTGACGACGAGGCCATGCACTTCGATGCCGACTTCATCCGTGCGCTCGAATACGGCATGCCACCCACCGGCGGCTGCGGCATCGGCATCGACCGCTTTGTGATGCTGCTGACTGACTCACCTTCGATTCGCGACGTCATCCTCTTCCCTGCCCTGCGCCGGGAGGCCTGAGATGGACGGGGCTGCCGACGACGATCTGGCAGCCCTGCACGCCGCGCTCTGGGTCGAGCTGGAGCGCTGCGTCGAGGACAAGTTGCATGGGTGGCGCACCGCCACGCTGGCCACTTGCGCACCCGAGGGCGTGGACGCGCGCACCGTGGTGCTGCGCGAGGTCGACTACGCCAGCCAGCAGCTGATGTTCTTCACCGACGCCCGCTCGCCCAAGGTGACGCAGCTGCGCGAAGCCCCCGAGGCCCTGCTGGTGGCGTGGTGCGCGCGGCTGGGCTGGCAGCTGCGCCTGCGGGTCCGGGCCCAAGTCGAAACCGAGGGGCTGGGCGTCTCCAGCCGCTGGGCGCGCCTGCGCCTCAAACCGGCGGCGCAGGATTACCTCTCACCCCTGCCGCCCGGCACCCTGCTGGCCGAGCATGTTCCGGCCCCCCTGCCCGCGGCGCGCAACCACTTCGCGCTGGTGCGCCTTCAGGTGCTGAGCCTGGATTGGCTGGGCCTGCGCGCCGGCGGCCACCGCCGCGCGCTGTTCGATGCCCAGGGCGCGCGCTGGCTGGCCCCCTGAGAACACCGCTCAGCGCAACTGGTCGAGCACCTCACGGTAGCCGCGCGACACGCGCAGCTCCGCGCCACTGCTCAGACGCAGCTGGGCCTCGCCACCCGCCAGCGGCGTGACCACCCGCACATGCTGCGGATTGACGGCATGACAACGGTGCACGCGCAAGAACAGGCCCGCCAGCTCGGGCCGCTCCAGCAGCGCGCCCAGCGTGCCACGCTCCAAGAAGCTCTGCGGCGGCAGCTCGAAGCTGACGTAGTTGTCCGCCGCCGCCAGCCACTGCACTTCGGCCAGGGCGATGCGTTGGCGGCCGCTGCGGGTGCTGACCCACCACTGGCCCGGCGGCGCGGCCAGGGCCGCCGCCGGTGTGGGCAAGGCCAGCTGCTCGCGCAGCCGTGCCAAGGTCTGCGCCAAGCGCTCGGCATGGAAGGGCTTGAGCAGATAGTCCAGCGCCCCGAGCTCAAAGGCGCGTAGCGCGTGCTCGGCATAGGCGGTGGTGAAGACATGGCGGGTACCGGGCGGCAATGCCGCAGCCAGCTGCAGGCCGCTGCCGCCGGGCATCTCGATGTCCAGCAAGGCCAGGTCCACCGCGCCTTCGCGCGCCAGCAGGGCCAGCGCGGTCGGCGCGTCGGCGGCCTCGAACACGGCTTCGACATCGGCATGCGCGGCCAGCAGGCGGCGCAGCTTGGCGCGCGCCGCCGGTTCGTCGTCCACCACGAGCACGCGCATCAAACCCCCTGCGGGATGGTGATGCGCAGGCGCATCAGGCCTTCAGCCGGGCCGAACTCGACCTGCGCCGCCACCCCATAGCGGGCCTGCAAGCGCTCGCGCAAATTGCGCAGGCCCAGGCCGCCGTCCACCGGCGGGGCTTCGCGCACGCCATCGTTGTCCAGTTGCAGGCAAAGCTGGTCTGCGCGCCGCAGCGCCTGCAGGCGCACCCGCACCAGCCCCGCGTGCCGGGCCACGTCGTGCTTGATGGCGTTTTCCACCGGCGCCAGCAACAGCAGGGCCGGCAGGCGGCAGGCGCGCGCTTCGGCATCGGCGTCAATTTGGACCAGCAGGCGTTCCGCGCCGAAGCGCGCCTGCATCAGGTTCAGGAAGGGTTGCACCAGGGCCAGTTCGGCCTCCAGCGTGTGCTCGCCCTGCTCCTGCGCAGCCAGGCTGGCGCGCAGCAGGCCGGCCAGCTCGCAGAGCAGGCGGTCGGCACGCTCGACGTCCTCGTACATCAGCGAGGAGATCAGGTTCAGGCTGTTGAACAGGAAGTGCGGCTGCACCTGCTCGGCCAAGCGGGCCAGGCGCGCCTCGGCCAGCTCACGACGCGTGCGTTCCAGTTCCTGGGCCTGGGCAGCCGCCGCCTGCGCCGCCCAGAAGCCGCGCGAGGCCAGCAGCAGAAAACCGAAGGCAACCAGGTCCTTGGCACCTTCGTAAAGCAGCAGCTCGGGCAATGGATCGGGCTGGTAATCGAGCCCGGCCCCGGCATAGACCGCCAAGCGCAGGCCGAACATGCCGGCCACATGCAGCAGGTTGAAGAGCAAGGCCGCGAGCAGCAGGGCGGGCAGCTGCTGCGTCCAGGGCCGGCCGCGCAGCCGCCCCACCAGCTGGTGCAGGGCCAGGGCCAGCAGACCCACCATGACGATGGAGCTGAACTCCCACAGGAAGGGCTCCCAGGCATGGCGCCCACCGGCACGCCGGTAGTCCTGCAGCGCGGCAAAGCTCAGCAGCAGGCCCATGGCCAGCAGCCCGGCCAGATAGGGCGGCAGCCAGCGGCGCGGGGAGGCAGGCAGCAACAGATTCACCCGCGCAAGTTTGCACCGCGGGCGCCCGGCCGGCTGCGGTTCGCCCCCGGGCGGCCGGGCTTCACCCCAAAGTCTGAAAGGCGCTCAGAAGGGGTTGTTCGTCGCGCGCGTCAGCGCCGCATTGCCAATCAGGTTTTGACCGGCCGCGCCCAGGTGCAGGCCATCAGCCCACAGCCAGACGTTGGTGCCAACCTCGCTGCGCACGGTGGCCGTGGTGCAGTTGGGCAGATCCACGGTGCAGGCTGCCTGCTTGACATCGGTGTAGCCGAAGGCGCTGGGGAAGCGCACTGCGGTGGTGATGGTCTCATCGGCCAGCACCAGGCCGATGAGACGCCCATCCTCGATCAAGGCCAATCGCATCGCCACGTTGAAGGCGTTGGTCAGGCGTGTCAGCAGGGCGGCGCGGTCGGTATCGGTCTTGGTGGCCTTCTCGTTCAGGCCGGCGGGCGTGAGGCCGGCGTCGAACACCGTCAGCACCACCACGCGGCCATTGGCATTGGCCAAGCGGTTGACCTGGGCGGCGAGTTCACGGCCGCGCTGCTGCACCAGGCCGGTCAGTTCGCCCTCGCTACGCGTGGGGAACTGCTGGTAGGCCTCCAGCACGTCATAGAAGCCAACGTTGATGACCAGGAGGTCTTTCGGACCCACGCTGCCGCTGGCCAGTTGCTGGTCAATCTGCGCCTTCACATCGGCCACCTTGGCGCCGACGCTGCCGCGCAGGAAGGCGGTCACCGGCTTGTTCTCGGGGTTGCATTGCGCCAGCACCAGGCCGAAGTGGCTGGTCAGGGTCTGCACCCACATGGGGTTGGCGGTGCAGTCGATCTCGCCGGTGGTGGTGCCGGACTTCAGGCCGTTGACGCCATAGCGCTTGCCATCGGCCGTCAACAGGCTGTGTTCGTCGCCGAAGCTGACCAGGCGCGTGGGCACGAAGGGTTCGATCTGCCCCTTGCCGCCGCCGCAAGCCGCAAGCGCCGCCAGAGCCACGGCCGCCAGGCCGCTGCGCAGTTGAACCCAATTCATCGTCAAAGCTCCAGAAACAAAGGGGAAGTCACCCGGCCGCCGCGGCCCGGCGCAGCCGGTCCAGCACCCCGGCCCAGCGCGCATCCGCGCTGGGAGGGGACTCGACCCAGATCTCGCGTGCACCGGCGTCGTCCAAGGCCCGCAGGGTGGCGAACAGCTGTTGGGCCGCCGCCTCGGGCTCGGCCGGAAGGGCCGCCCAGGGGCCGCCCGTCCAGGGGGTGCGGGAATATACCGTCAGGCCCTCGGGCAAGCAGCCCTGAAGGGCGACGGCCAGCGCGGCAGGCTCGAACAACCGCACCCGCGCTCGCGGGGCGTAATGCGCCTCCAGGGTGCCGGAGGCGCGCGGCGCCTGGGCATCGGGCGCCCGCAACGTCTCGCCCAGCAGGGCTTCGAGCTGCGCTGCATCCAGCATGCCGGGGCGCAGCAGCACCGGGTAGGGCCGCGTGCAATCCACGATGGTGGATTCGATGCCGACCGCGCAGGCACCGCCATCCACCACCGCGATGCGGCTCTCGAACTCCTGCTCGACATGGGCCGCCGTGGTGGGGCTGACGCGCCCGAAGCGGTTGGCGCTGGGTGCCGCCAGACCGGGTACACCCAGGGCGGCGGCAGCCTCCAACACCTCATGGAAGAGCGGGTGGGCCGGGCAGCGCAGGCCGATGCTGTCCTGCCCGCCCGCCGCCGCCTGCGCCAACTCGGCGCGGCGCGGCACGATCACCGTCAGCGGCCCGGGCCAGCAGGCGGCCGTCAGGCGTTCGGCCAGACTGGGCCATTCGGCCGCAAAGGCGCGTGCCCGGGCGGCATCGGCCACGTGCACGATCAGCGGATGGTCGGCCGGCCGGCCCTTGGCCGCAAAGATCTTGGCCACGGCCGCGTCGTCGTCCGCGCGGGCGGCCAAGCCATAGACGGTCTCGGTGGGCAGGGCCACCAACTCGCCGTCGGCGAGGCGCCGGGCCGCCTCTTGAACGCTCAGGATCAAACCAGACCGTCCTGCGGCAGCCCCAGCACCTGCGCCGCCTGCAGCGCCTGGGCGCGGGCCTCATCGGCGCTGGCGCCCGTCACCGTCAAGTGGCCCATCTTGCGGCCCGGGCGCGGGTCGGTCTTGCCGTAGAGGTGAAGGTGGGCGCCGGGCAGGGCCAACACGGCCGACCAGTCCGGCTCGCGCCGCTGGCCCTGGGCGTCGAACCACAAATCCCCAAGCAGATTGAGCATGAAGGCCGGGCTGTGCAGGCGCGGCTGTGGCAGCGGCAGCTGGGTCATGGCACGCACCTGGAGCTCGAACTGCGAGTGCGAGCAGGCGTCAATGCTGTAGTGGCCGCTGTTGTGAGGGCGCGGCGCCATTTCATTGGCGAGCAGGCGGCCGTCCTGCAACACGAAGAATTCGATGCACAGCACGCCGACGTACTCGAAGGCAGCGGCAATGGCCTGGGCCTGCTGCTGCGCCTGCACCTGCAACGCGGGCGCAATGCCGCTGGCCGGCACGGCGGTGGTGGCCAGGATGCCGCCGACATGCCAGTTGCGCTGCACCGGCAGGCTGACGATCTGACCATCCCGCCCGCGCGCCACGATGACGCTCAGCTCGGCCGCCAGCGGCAGCAGGGCTTCCAGCACGCAGGGCACGTTCCCCAGTTCGGCAAAGGCACTCGCCAGCTCCGCGGCATCAGCCACACGGCGCTGACCCTTGCCGTCATAGCCCATGCGGGCGGTCTTCAGGATGCCGGGCAGCAGCCCGGCGTCCACAGCCGCGCAAGCGGCCCCCGTGCGCAGCACCGCATGCGGCGCGCAGGGCACACCGGCCTTGGCGAAATGCGCTTTCTCGGCCGCGCGGTCCTGGCACACCGCCACCGCGGCGCCGGCAGGCGCAACGTCGATGTCCTGCGCCAGTCGCTCCAGGCTGCTGGCGGGCACGTTCTCGAACTCGGTGCTGGCGGCCGCGCAGCGCGAGGCCAGTTGCGAGAGCGCGTGGGCGTCGTCGTAGCCGGCCTGCAGGTGCTCGTCGGCGGCCGCGCCAGCGGGGCTGTGCTTGTCGGGGTCGATCACCGCCACGCGGTAGCCCAGGGCCTGGGCGGCATGCACGGCCATGCGACCGAGCTGGCCGCCACCCAGCATGCCCAGCCACTCACCCGGGTGCAGCGCTTGAAGTTTGGTCATTGCAGGTCCGCTGTCATGGCACGTGCCGCGTCGGTCTGACGCTGCCGAAAGGCCTGCAGTTTGTCCAGCAGATCCGCGTCCTGACCGGCCAGCATGGCCACGGCAAACAGCGCCGCATTGGCCGCCCCGGCGCCGCCGATGGCAAAGGTGGCGACCGGAATGCCCTTGGGCATCTGCACGATGGAGTGCAGGCTGTCCACGCCTTGCAGATGGCGGCTGGCCACCGGCACGCCCAGCACCGGCACGGGCGTCTTGGCGGCCAGCATGCCGGGCAGGTGCGCGGCTCCGCCAGCGCCAGCAATGATGGCGCGCAGGCCGCGGGCTTGGGCGGCCTCGGCGTAGCGGAACATGTCGTCCGGCATGCGGTGGGCGGACACGACCTGGGCCTCAAAGGGCACTCCGAACTCGGTCAGAATGTCGGCGGCTGCCTTCAGGGTTTCCCAGTCGCTGCTGGAACCCATCACGACGCCGACCAGCGGGCTGGCGCTCATGGCGCTCCTTGCGTGGGACGGTAAAGAGCCTTGAATTGTAGGCAGCGCCCCTCACCTGACCCGGCCATTCCCTTTGGCAGCGCCATGATCGACATCACCCTGCAGAACTTCGAGGCCGAACTCCTGGCCGCCAGCACGCACACCCCGGTGCTGCTGGACATCTGGGCGCCCTGGTGCGGCCCCTGCCGCACCCTCGGCCCCCTGCTGGAAAAGCTGGAGGAAGACTACGCCGGCCGCTTCATCCTGGCCAAGCTGAACGCCGACGAGGTGCCGGAGATCGCCTCCCAGCTCTCGGCCGCGTTTGGCGTGCGCTCCATCCCCTTCTGCGTGATGTTCGTCGGCGGCCAGCCGGTGGATGGCTTTGTCGGCGCCCTGCCCGAGAGCCAGATCCGCGAATTCCTGAGCCGCCACGTGCCTGGCGAGGGCGAGTTGCAGGCCGAGCAGGAGCTGGCCGAGGCCGAGCAACTGCTGGAACAGGGCGCGGCCGATGACGCGCTGGCCCGCCTGGTGGCCGCGCTGGAAGCTGACCCGAAGAACGAGGCCGCGCGCTTCGACCTGATCAAGGCCCTGATCGAGGCCGGCCAGCTGGCGCAGGCACAGGCGGTGTTCGAGCCCGTCGCCGCCCTGGCACGCGACACCATTACCCCGCACGCCCGCTTCGCCGCCCTGGCCGCCTGGTTGCAGGCCTGCGCCGCCGCGCAAGCCGCCCCGCCGGCCGCGCAGCTGGAAGCCGCCATCGCCGCCAACAAACGCGATTTCGACGCCCGCTTCCTGCTGGCGCAAACGCACTTCGCCGCCAGCCGCTTCACCCAGGCGATGGACGAACTGCTGGAGATCGTGATGCGCGACAAGGCCTGGAACGACAGCCTGGCGCGCAAGACCATCGTGGCGGTGCTGGAGATCCTGACGAAGCCGCAGCCCAAGGCCCAGGCCAAGGCGGCCGGCGGCGACAGCAAGCTGCAACTGACCGGCCACACCGTGACGGCCTCCAGCGACCCTGTGGTGGATCAGTACCGCCGCAAGCTGTCGATGGCGCTGTTCTGATTCAGGTGACCAACAGCCGCCAGCCCAGCCAGGCCGGCAGGCCGAGGTAAAGCAGGCCCAGGCCCAGGCGCTCGCAGGCACTGCGGATGGGCAGGGCCTGCGTCGGGCGCCACAGCGCGCCCAGCAGGGCGGCGGCCTCGATGACGGCACGCAGCGCCGCTGCCGTCAGCAACACCCCCACCGCCCAGGCCGCCCACCACAGGCCAAGGGCCAGCCCATAGGCCTTGAGGCCATAGCTGTAGAACTCGCCCAGCGCACTGCCATAGGCGATGTGCTGGTGCAGATGGAAGGCCGGCAGCGCCAGCAGCAGCGGCAGCAGCACGAACTTCAAGGCCGGCGCCCCCAGGCGACCCGCGTCAAAGGCCTGCCGGGCCTGCACGAACACCGGCAGCGGCGGTGCCGCGGCCAGCGCCTGCAGCAGGCTGGGCAGATGGCTCACGCCCAGCTCCAGCGCAGCCGCACCTGGCGGGCTCAGTGCGAGCCCCGCGCAGGGCAGCGGCAGCCGCCAAGGCCTGGCGGCGCGCAGTTCGGCCACCGGCAGCAAACGGCGCTGATGGCCACGCGTGAGCGCCAAACCTTCGGGTTCAAGGCGCGCCGTGGCGGCAAAAGCCGCCAGCAGGCAGGCAGCGGCCGCTTCCGGCAGCAGCACCAGGGCGGCCACCAGGCGCAGCTGCTTCAGGGTCTGGCTGCGCAGCTCCTCGTCCAGCAGCAGCACCAGGCCTAGGGCCAGCAGGCTCAGCCGCGCCAACAGACGCAAGGCCGCCGCCGCCAGCCGTGCCGGGCGGGGCAGCAGCCAGACGCGCCACGCCGTTTGCGGAGCGGCAGCGGGTGGCTGGCGGGCCAGCCAGCGCCAGACCGGGCTCAGCGCCAACAGAACCAGGAAGACCAAGCCGGCCAGGCCCACCCAGTCACCCCAGCGCACCATCAGCGTCGGGCCGGGCACGGGGACCGGCAGGGCATCGATCACCAGCGCGCGCTCGTTCATGGCGCTGCTGGCGCGCACCGTGCCGCGCGCGTCAATGACGGCGCTGAAGCCATTGGTGGTGACGCGGAACTGCGGCAATCGGGTCTCGATGCTGCGAAAGGCCGCCACCTGCAGGTGCAGGCGTGCCCCCAGCTCCTGCGTGCTGAACCAGCTGTCGTTGGACATCGTCAGCAGCGCCTGCGCACCCTGGCGGGCGGCAGCGATGGCCAGCATGGGGTCCACGTCGTCGCGACAGATCAGCGCCTGCACCGGCAGCTCACGGCCGTCGCGCAGCCGCAGGGGCAGCACGCGCGCACCGCTGCCGGGTTGCCAGTGGCCGGCCCAAGCCGGTTGCAGGCCGCGCAGCCAGGTCGGGACGTACTCGGTGAGCGGGAACAGCCGGGTCTTGCGATAGAAGTCCAGCAGCCCGCGCCCGGGCTCCACAAAGGCGGCGGCGTTGTATTCGCCGGCCGCATCGCGGTCGAAAGCGCCGAACACGAAGGGCACACCGGCCGCGTTGACGATGGCAGCGATCTCCTGATCGAACTCGGCGCCGGCGGCGCTCTTGGGCTGGGCGAAGGTGGTGGGGTAGACGGTCTCGGACCAGAGCACGGCGTCGGCGCCCTGGCGCTCGACGGCGTCGTAGCTCATAGCGAAATGGGTGTCGAGCAGTTCGCGCACCACGGCGTGGCTGCCCTGGGCGCGGCGGCGCGCCTCAATGTCGGTGATGTTGGCCTGGACCAGGCCGACGCGCAGCTGCGGGCCCTGCTGCGGTGCGGGCGGCTGGCTCAGGCCCATGGCGAGCAGCAGCAGGGGCGGCACAGCGGCGCCCAGCAGCGGCAAGCGCAGCGCCCCCCAACCCTGGCGACGCCGCGCCCAGGTGATGGCAAGGGCCTCGTTGGCCAGCAGCAGCAACAGGCTCAGGCCCGCCGCGCCCCCCAGCGCGGCGCCCTGGCGCAGCAGCTCGGCGGGGTAGAGCCCGTGCCCGAGGGTGTCGCCCAGGAGCTTCGGGCACAACCACTCCGCCGCCACCCAGGCCGAGGCCCCCGCCAGCGCCCCCAGCAGCGGGCCGTGGCGTGCGCGCGCGAGCTGGCGCACCAGCACAAAAGCCAGCAGCTGCGGTTGGAACAATGGCGCGCCCAGCAGCAGCACGGCGCTACCCAGCAGCGGGCCCCAGTCGGTGAAGCGGCCGATGGCCACGCCGAACCAGGAAAAGGCAACTGCCGTGAAGGCCAGGCTCAGCACCCAGCCGGCCAGCAGGGCCTGGCGCGCGCTGCGGCAGCCCTCCAGCATGCGCAGCCAGGGCAGCAGGGCCACGAAGCCCAGCATCCAGGCACCGCGCACGTACAGGGCCAGCAGCAGGGCACCGAACAGCAGCAGTCCCAGCCGGCCGCGCCAGATCGGGTTCAGGGCGCCGCCCTCCCCGGCTCGATCGGCGGCGGAATGACGATGCGCCGCGGCGGCAGGCCGGGCGGCGCCAGTTCGGGCGGCACCAGGCGGTCTTGCGCCGTGGCGAGCGAGCGGCCGGCAGCCGCTGGCGGCGGGTGCTCGGGGTCGAACATCAGCACGGCCTCGATGCGCTGGCCGTCGTCGGTGGCCTGGTGATGCCGCACATAGCCCGGCGGCAGCACGAAATCTTCGGGCACCGCCAGCCCCACCAGGGGCGGGCGCGTGCCGGGCGGGTTGAAGGCGCCCAGGCCGGTGTGCACACCGGCCTGGTGCAGGCGCTCGATGACTTCCTTCATGCTGGGGGCTTGGCCGGGCGGCACATGGGCGGCCAGATCGTCCGACGGGGGTTCACTGGCGGCCAGCTCGCCCGGGTGCGTGTGCACCGGGTTCAGCGCCGCGGAGGCAGCAGGAGCCGGCACCAGGGGCCGCGCTGCGAGCACCGGCGCGGCCGGTGCCGCCGCCGGCGCCGCTTCGGGCTCGGGCTGCGGCCACAGCAGCCAGATCGCCACCAGCACCAGGCCCAGGGCAAGCAGCAGGTAGGCCACGGCCGGCTGCCAGCCGCCCGATTGAGGAGCGCCTGCCGCCATGGCCCGTCTACCCTGGCACCGCCCTAGACCTTAGGGCGCCACCGGGTTGGAGGTGGACAGACGCCAGCCCATGCGCTCATGCCCGTACTGGTTCCACAGCGGGCTTTTTCCCCCGCTGAAGCTGGTGTAGCGCGGCGCGCCCGAGCCCGTGGTGCCGCCGAACAGGCCGGCGCTCACCGTGCCGCCGCTGTAGGTCGGGTGCACGTCATCGGACTGGATGTAGTCGTAGCTGCTGCTGCTGGAGACGAAGTGGGTGTTGGCGTCGCGGATCGACGCGCGCAGCGTCGAGGTGATGCGGGTCACGTAGTTGGACTCGCTCTCGCCGGCCACATAGCGCAGGCCCTCGGTATCGACGATGCCGTCGCCATTGCGGTCGTAGTCGGCGCCCATGTATTCGGCAAAGTTGTCGGCGCAGACAAAACCCTTCTGGCGCGCGTACTCGCACATCCAGTAATTCATGCGCGCCAGCGCCGGCAGGAACTTGTTCTGCAGATTGATGGTGGCGCCGGTGCTGGCGTCCTTGCAGCTGCTCTGCACGTTGTCGGCCGCGTAGCCGGGGTAGTACAGATTGCCGATGACCTTGAGCTTGGTGCCCGGGTAGGCGTTGGCGTTGATGTAGTCCATCGCCTTGGCCACGTAGAGCTTGCAGTTGGCCTCGGCAGCGTCCAGGCCGCTGTAATTGCAGGTGCCGGTCTGGCTCTTCAGCGCGGAGCGGGCCTGCAGGCCGTCGTTGCCGCACATCTCGAAGGTGACGACGCGGGTGCTGCTGCTCTGCATGTAGGAGCGCTCGGCGACGATCTTGTTGTCGTACACATCCTTGGCCACCGCGCCGGACTTGGCCCGGCGCACGCTCTCGATGTCGGCATTCCACTGGGCCGACAGGTACTCGGCATCCACGGTGGGAGCCGAATACTTCGCCGCGTTCAGCGTCGAGCCGTTGTAGCCGGCGTAGATCGAGTCGCCATAGGCCACCAGGCGGTACTTGGTGCTGGTGCCGGAACGATCGATCGTCCAGGACACGTTCTGGTTCAGGGTGCTGGCGCCCACCTGGGTGGCAAGGCCGAGCAGGGCCAGGGCGGGCAGCAGGCGGCGCAGCGCGCCGGGCAGGGAAAGGGGCATGGAGGTCTCCTGAAGGGGGTCGGAAACAAGCTCACCCTCTCGGTGCGCCCCTCTGCCGGGGCCTACGACGGAAACACCGTGCGGTGAAGCCCGCCAGCGTGCGGCCAGGCCCCCAAACGGCGAATCCCTTCTATCCCTGCCCAGACAAACCCTGGCCGCCCCTTGGCAGCCGGCCGTCCTGGGAAACCAGGCCCTCACGCGCCCGCACGGGGCGCCGGCGCTCAGCCCGGTTGTTGCAATCCCGCCGCAGCCAGCGCCGCGCGCCAGCGTGCCTGCAGGGCGCGCCAGGCCGCCCAAGCCTGCGCCGCCAGGGCGCGATGCCGCTCGGCGGCCTCGGCTTGGTCCAGGTATTCGTACACCTGGGCCAGGCGCGAATGGGTGATGCCCAGGTCGTCCGGGTGGCAGGCCGGCTCGATCTCCAGCTCGGCCTGGCGCGCCTGGGCCAGCGCGGTGTCGGCCTGCCCCAGACGGGCGCGGCACCAAGCGAGATCGGCCATCAAGCTGGAGCCCAGACGGCTCAGGCCGAGGCCCAGGGTCTCGGGCAGGCTGTCCTGATAGAGCGGCAGGGCCTGCTCGAACTGGCCGGCTGCCACCAGCACCTGGGCCCGCAGCAGCGGGGTCAGCGGGTCCAGCGCGGCCACGCCCATGGCCCCATCGAAATGGGTGATCGAGTCGACCGCCGCCATGGGCACCGGACCGCGCGCCGCGCCGTCGGCCAGTTCGGCCTCGCGCAAGCGCGCCACCCGGATCACCGCCATGTTGTAGAGCAGGGCCGAGACCAGTGCATCGTCCCCGCAGCCGGCGGCCAGCGCACGGGCCCGCTGGTACCAAGGCTGGGCGGCTTCCTGGCTGTCGGTCAAATGGTGGGCCAGCGCCAGCACCAAGTGCCAACGCGCCAGCGCGGCGCCCTGCTCGGGCTGAGCCAGGGCCCGCGCGGCCAGGGCATGCGTCACCAACAGCTCGGGCTGGTGATCGACGAAGGCCAGGTGCGCCAGAAAGGCCTGCACCTCCACCTGCACCTCCACGCAACCGGCCTCGGCCGCCACCGCGTCCGCGTGCAGCAGGCGCTCCCGGGCGCTGTGGCTGTCGTAGCCGCCGTAGAAGCCCAGCAGGCCCTCGGCCAAATGCAGCCACGCCGCCAGTTCGGGCTGCGGGCTGGCAAAGAGGGCCTGGTAGAGCGCCGTCAGCTCGCCCCGCGCCAGATCCAGCTGGCCGTGGCGCACCAGCAGACCGCAGCGGCGCGCGCGCAGGGTCTGGGCCTGCAACTGGCGTCCGGCCAACTGGGCCTGCTCGATCTCCTGCTCGACCTGGCGCAGCAGGCGCGAGTGGAAGGCGCCCCCGCTCATCAGGCGGTCAGGCGATCCAGGGCCTTGCGGTAGGTGGCCGCGGTCTGCTCGACCACGGCAGCCGGCAGCGCCGGCGCCGGCGCGGTCTTGTTCCAGGGCTGTGCCTCCAGCCAGTCGCGCACGAACTGCTTGTCGTACGAAGGCGGGTTGGCGCCGACGGCATAGCCTTCCACCGGCCAGTAGCGCGAGGAATCGGGCGTCAGCACCTCGTCCATCAGCGTGAGCGTGCCGTTGGCGTCGAGGCCGAACTCGAACTTGGTGTCCGCAATGATGATGCCGCGCGTCAGCGCGTACTCCGCCGCACGCTGGTAGAGCGCAATGGCGGTGGCGCGCACCTGCTCGGCCAGCTCGCGGCCGATCAGGCCGACGCAGCGCTCGAAATCGATGTTCTCGTCGTGCTCGCCCACATCGGCCTTGGTGGCCGGCGTGAAGATCGGCTCGGGCAGCTTGGAGGCGTTTTGCAGACCGGCCGGCAGGGCCACGCCGCAGACCGATTGCGTGGCCTGGTACTCCTTCCAGCCCGAGCCGGCCAAGTAGCCGCGCACCACGGCCTCGATCGGCAGGGGCTTCAGGCGCTTGACCAGCATGCTGCGGCCGCGCACCTGATCGACCTCATCGGCCGCCACCACGGAGAGCGGGTCCTCGCCCGTCAGGTGGTTGGGCACCACATCCTTGAGCTTGTCGAACCAGAACAGCGCCATCTGCGTCAGCAGCTCGCCCTTGCCGGGGATGGGTTCGCCCATCACGACGTCGAAGGCCGACAGGCGGTCGCTGGCGACCATCAGGATGCGGTCTTCGCCGACCGCGTAGTTGTCGCGCACCTTGCCACGGGCGAGCAAGGGCAGGGAGTGCAGGGAGGAGCTGAGCAGGGCATTCATGGCGCGGGATTGTCGCCGCGGCGCTTAGAGCATCGGCAGGCCTTCGATGAAGTGCCGCTTGGCGCGGTACTCCACCCGCAGCCAGGCCAGCCAGAGCCGGGCGGCTTCGGGTTCCAGCACCTGCAGCGCCTGACGCACCAGGCGCAGCGGCTGGGCGTAGGGGGATTTGGCGGCGCGCATGGAGCGGGTCAGCAACTCCTTGAAGATCTGCGCCGCCGCGTCGCGGTGCTCGGCCGGCAGCAACTGCGCCAGGCGCAGCAGCGCCGTCTCGCCCACCGCGCGCGGCGTCTGCAGCCAGCGCAGGACGCTGGCCCAGTCGCCTTCGTCGGTCCAGAGCGTCAGCATCAGGTTCGCCACCTCGCTTTCGCGCCAGCCGGTGGCGCCGGCCAGGCGCTGCTCCAGCTCGCGCCAGACCCGCTCGCGCTCGGCCGCACGGGGCTGGCCGGCAGCTTCGGCGGCCTGCAGAAGGGCCTGGTAGCGCGCGCTGTCGGGCTGGCGATCAAACAGCTCGCGGTAGAGCTGCAGCACCTGCTCGTCCCAGCCGTCGCGGCGGTAGAAGCCGATCAGCAGCTCGGTCAGTTCGGCCGCCTGCGGGTGCGCGCGGTGCGCAGCCTCGGCGGCCTGCAGGGCCTCGCGCGCGCGGCCGGCGGCCTGCAAGGTCTCGATCAGCTCACGATGGTCCGTCCAAGCCTGCAGCCGGGCGCGCAGCACGCGCAGCGCCTCGTCCCAATCCTGCACGGCGCGCAAGTGCTGCAAGTAGTGGCGACGCGCCGGCGTGGCAGTGCCGGCTGGATCCACCTCCCAGCGCTCGCGCAGCAGGCGCAGCAGGCGTTCGCGCGCGGCGGGGCCCAGCGCCACCAGGGCGGCGTTGACGGGCAGGTAACCGCAGTCATCGGCATCGAGCAGCTTCAGGTAGCGCTCGGCGTACACAGCCGGTGGCGGCCCAGCGGCCTGCAGCGCAGCCACCCAGAGCTCGCCCACCTGCACGATCAGCTGCTGAATCTCGCCATTCGAGTCGTCGGCCGTATCCAGCAGCTTCCACAGCTTGAGCCACGCATGCTCGGCCGCCCCGAGGCCGAGCGCGGCGTCGCGCGCCGTCCAGCCGGCCAGCAGGCCAAGCACGCTTTCCGCCTTGCGCACATAGGCGCTGACCTGGCGCCACTCCCACAGCTCGCGCGGCGCGGCCAGCACGGTGGTGACGACCTTCTTGGCCTGCGCCAGATCCTGCACCGGCGTGGCGGCCTGCTGCCAGAGCTGCAGCTCCTTGCGCAGTTCAGGCAGGCGCGCAGCCCAGCGCAGCAGGCGCTCCGCCAGCTCGGCGGCGGGCTGCTGGCGCACGAAACGGGCCCAATCCTGCTCGGCGGCCGGCTTGACCGGGGGTTCGGTTGCGGGTTCCGGTCCGCTCATGGCCCCCGCCAGCGCCTCGCCGCCCAGATGCCGGCGCCAAGCCAAGGCCAGCGCCGCCTGGTGCTTGCAGGCTTGACCACCCGCTGCATGCGGGCAGTCGCAATCGCCCCGCAAGGCGCCGCCCGGGCTATGGGTCAGGCTGACGCGATACAGCGCCCCCCCTTGCACGCGGCCCTGCGCGGCGCTGACTGCCCCTTGTTGAGCGCATTCGAAGTCGCGCACATGGGCCAGCAGTGCCGTGCCGCGCTCCAGCACCGCCGCCGTCCAGCGGCGCGCCAGGGCCGGGTCGCCGAGCGCCTCCAGCAGGGCGGTGGACGCAGGCACCATCAGGTCAGCGCACCCACCAGCGCCAGCAGCACGAAGCCCAGCATCAACAAAAGCAGGTGCAGGAAGCAGAGCAAGGTCGCGCGCAACAAGGTCTTCCACCATGCCCCGTCGTACACGCGCTTGAGCGCCAGCACCGGATAGGCGTTGCCCCACAGCACCGCGAAGGTCACCGCCGTCCAGTGCGGCAACTGGGCCAGCAGCAGCACCGCATACCAGGCAGCGTGCAGATGCATGGCGAACACGAAATGCGCGCCAAAGGGCTGGCGCCGGTTGCGGTACAGCAGCGCCAGCAGGCCGGCATAGAAGGGCAGGCTGCACAGCACCGCATAGGGCGCCAGCGCCAGCATGCGCGCGCCCAGGCGGCGCGATTCGGCCTTCGGGTCGGCCTCAAGACGCGCCATGGCGCGCTTGGCCGCCCGCTCCATCGGCGCCGGCAACTGACGAGCGAAGTCCTCGAACTTCTGGTTGTCGCCGGCCTCCTGGGGCTCGTTGGCTCTTTTCGCACGGTCGGCTTCGAACTCCGCCTTGGCCTGTGCCACCGGGTCGGGAGCCGAGGCCACCGGCTTCCTGGGCTTGCCCAGGCTCGCAGCCGAAGCCGGCGCCGACGCAGCGGTGGACGCCTGCGCCGCGCCGTCCACGACCACCAGATCGTCGGCCGGCTCCACCTTGAGCACCAGGAAGAACACCAAGCCCAGGGTCAGGATGAGGCGCAACGGCAGTACATAGCGCTGTTTGCGGCCGGCCAGGTACTCCTTGGTGAGAAAGCCCGGCCGTGCCAACAGGCCCCAGAGCGACTTCCACAGCTTGCCCTCGAAGGCGACGTAGTGCAGCAGGAACTCGTGCACGAACTCCCACAGCGAGGGCGGGTGGTCCAGAGTGTCCTGCCCGCATTGCGAGCAGAACTTGTCCCAGGGGGCGACACGGTGGCCGCAATTGCTGCAATTGGAAGTCGGAGCCGCCGCCATGCAATACCTATTTGTAGAGAGCTGCTAACGGAAAAATCGCGAGAAAAGCAACCAGCAAGTAGGCGCACTGGTAGCCCAGAAATCGCAGCGACACAGTCCACCATCGCCCGCCATAGACACGGCGCAATGCAATCCATGGAGCCAAAAGAATCCAGACCAGCGGCGGGTATTCAAGCCAATGCAAGCCCAGCATCTCGAAGCCGACGCTCAAGGCAATCATCAGATAGACACCTGCCTGCTGATGGACGGCAAACACCATGTGCTCACCGAAGGGCCGACGCCGATTGCGAAAGATTGCCATCAAGGCAGCCGCAAGCACTGGCAAGGCGACCAAGACCGCATAAGGCACAAGCCCTAGATTGAGCCAAGCCCTTGCCTGCGGATCGTGAATGACCAGCGCTCGCAGCTTGATCGTCAGCAAGCAAAGCAGACCGAAACTCAGCAGCAAGTGCAGCGGCAGCACGTGGCGAGCACGGCGCCCTTCCAAGTAGTCAACGGTCAGTTGACCGGGGCGCACCAGCATCAGCCAGAGGCTTGTCCAAAGCTTTCCGCCTTCAATTGCAAAGTAGTGGCCAATGAACTCATGCACAAACTCCCAGAAACTGGGTTGATGCAGCACTGCAGTCTGGCCGCAAGACGCGCAAAAGCGGTCCAAGACATTGAACCGATGCCCGCAGTTCGGGCAATGGGTATTGCGGTGCCCTGACATCAGTTCGCCGCGGTATCGAAGGTCCAACTGCGCTGAAGCTTCAGCGCGCCTGCCTCGCCCTCGAACTCGACCCGGTAGCGGCCACCGGCCAGCAGGGGCAGGCGTGGCACCAGGTAAGCCAGGTTGCGGTGCAGTTTCAGGTAGGGATCGTTCTCGGCATTCAGCAGCAGGGCCTCGACGGCGCGGCCGCTGGGCTCCTCGAAAAGCTCGAAGCGCACCACTTTGAGGACGCGACCGGGGGGTGCGTAGACGGACACCGGCATGCCGAAGCGGTCCAGCCCGGCTGGGCGCGGCCGTTCGCAGCAGGCCAGGCCCGGCACGTTCTCTTGCGCGGGGCTGGGCCAGAGCAGCCAGTCCGGCGCAGCTTGCGGCGCGGCGCGGGCGGCGCCGAACTCCATCACCAGGCCGGGCTGATCGGACAGGCCGAGGCCCAGATCGGCCGCGCGGGCCGACAGCAGGATGTGGCGGTGGTAAGGGCCGGAGAGCAGTTGCATCAGCGCCGCGTCCACATCGGCGATGCCGACCACGAAGGCCTCGGCCACCACGCCGGCCTGGCCCAGGCCATAGCCATGGGCGCGGGCGCGGTCCCAGGGCATGCTGCCGAGGAAGCCCGCTTCATCACGCTGCTGCGCGTGGGTGGCGCGGCGGTGGCGGGCCAGATGGTCGGCATGGGCCTGAGCGGCCTTGTCGAGCTGGGGCTGGCGCACCAGTTCGCCCAGCCCCAGGCGGGTGCGTTCACGGTTCAGGCTGTCCAGCACCTGGGGTGCAGCGGCCAGCCAGGCCTGGCGGACTTCGGGCAGCAGGCCGTAGGCGGGGGCCTGTTCAGCGTGCGCGCCCGTCAGGGCCAGCAGCAGGGGAATGAGGAGGGCGATTCGGCGCATGGGGCGGGAGTTTCGCTGCAGCCATGAAAAAGGGGCGCCGCAGCGCCCCTTGTGGATCACTCGAAGCGTGTTCAGCGAACCACTTGCGCCAGCTCGCCCTTGGCGTAGGCGGCGGCCATGTCCACCAGGCTGCGGTTGTTCTGTGCGCGGCCCTGGCCTTCGCAACCGAACTGCAGGTAGCGCTGCTTGCAGATTTCTTGCGCGGCAGCGCGGGCGGGTTTCAGCCACTCGCGGGCGTCGAACTTGTCGGGGTTCTCGGCCAGGAATTTGCGCACCGCGCCGGTCATCGCCAGGCGGATGTCGGTGTCGATGTTGATTTTGCGCACGCCATGCTTGATGGCTTCCTGGATCTCCTCGACCGGCACGCCGTAGGTCTCCTTCATCTTGCCGCCGTACTGATTGATGACGGCCAGCAGGTCGGCCGGCACCGAGGAAGAGCCATGCATCACCAAGTGCGTGTTGGGAATGCGGGCGTGGATCTCCTTGACACGGCCGATGGCCAGGATGTCACCCGTGGGCTTGCGGCTGAACTTGTAGGCGCCATGGCTGGTGCCGATGGCGATGGCCAGCGCGTCCAGCTGGGTGGCCTTGACGAACTGGGCCGCTTCTTCCGGGTCGGTCAGCATCTGCGCGTGGCTGAGCTTGCCTTCGGCGCCGATGCCGTCTTCCTCGCCCGCGTCACCGGTTTCCAGATTGCCCAGACAGCCCAGCTCGCCCTCGACCGACACGCCCACCTTGTGCGCCATCTCAACCACGGTGCGGGTCACTTCGACGTTGTAGGCGAAGTCGGCCGGGGTCTTGCCGTCGTCGCGCAGCGAGCCGTCCATCATCACGGAACCGAAGCCCAGGTCGATGGCGCCCTGGCAGACCTTGGGGCTGGTGCCGTGGTCCTGGTGCATCACCAGGGGGATGTGCGGGTAGGCCTCGGTGGCGGCCTGGATCAGGTGCTTGATAAAGCTTTCGCCGGCGTACTTGCGGGCACCGGCGCTGGCCTGCAGGATCACCGGCGCACCCACCTCATCGGCGGCGGCCATCACGGCCTGCACCTGCTCCAGGTTGTTGACGTTGAAGGCGGGAATGCCATAGCCGTGCTCGGCGGCGTGGTCGAGCAGCTGGCGCATCGAAACGAGTGGCATGGGAAGGTCCTCGGGGGAGTTGATGAATCCTGGGAAGGCCGGCTCGCAGACTGCGCTGTAACCGCTTCGTAACTGGGGCGGGATTCTACGGAGCGAGCTGCAGAAGGGCGGGCCGGCCGGGCAGGTTGAGCCGCGGCCGCAGCGGCTCGCAACGGCTCAGCACCTGGCCGCCGCGCAGCACCGCCAGGCGCGGCGCACGGGTGCGAATGGCCTCGATGGGGTCGCGCGCCTGCAGCAGCACGAAGTCGGCCGGGGCGCCCGGCTGCCAGGTCTGCACCGGCCGGCCCAGCAGCTGCGCCGGGGTGCGGGTCACGGCCTCAAAGCAGGCGTGCATGCCGGCTTGCGAGCTGAGCTGCGCCACATGCAGGCCCATGTGCGCCACCTCCAGCAGGTCGGCGCTGCCCAGCGGGTACCAGGGGTCGAGCACGCAGTCCTGCCCGAAGGCCACCGACACGCCGGCGGCCAGCAACTCGGGCACGCGTGTCATGCCGCGGCGCTTGGGGTAGCTGTCGTAGCGGCCCTGCAGCAGGATGTTGATCAAGGGGTTGGCCACCACGCTGAGCTGCGCTTCGGCCATCAGCCCGATCAGGCGGGCGGCGTAGGCGTTGTCCATGCTGTGCAGCGAGCACAGATGCGAGGCCGTGACGCGCCCCTGCAGGCCCAGGCGCAGGGTCTCGGCGGCCAGGGTCTCGACATGGCGGGAGTTCGGGTCGTCGGTCTCGTCGCAGTGCAAGTCCATGCCCACCCCGCGCTCGGCCGCCAGCTCGCACAAGATGCGAATGCTTTGCGTGCCCTCGGCATAGCAGCGCTCGTGGTGCGGAATGCCGCCGATGAGGTCCACGCCCAGATCCAGGGCCTGCTTCAGCTGCCCCAGCGTGCCGGGGTGGCGCAGCAGGCCGTCTTGCGGAAAGGCCACCAGTTGCAGATCGAGGTAGGGCCGCACGCGCTCGCGCACCTCCAGCAGGGCGCGCACCGCCAGCAGCCGTGGGTCGCACACATCGACATGGCTGCGGATGGCCAGCACGCCCTGGGCCACCGCAAGGTCACAGTAGCGCAGCGCGCGCTCCACCACCGCCTCATGCGTCAGGCTGGGCTTGAGCTCGCCCCAGAGCGCGATGCCCTCCAGCAGGGAGCCCGATTGATTGACGCGCGGCTGGCCATGGGTGAGCGCCGAGTCGAGATGGAAATGGGCATCGACAAACGGCGGGCTGAGCAACTGCCCTTGCGCATCCAGGCACTCCGCCCCGGCCGGCGCCGGCAGCTGGGGGCCGACGGCGGCGATCCTGCCCTGCTGCACCAGCACATCCAAGCCGTGGCGGCCATCGGGCAGATTGACATTGCGCAACAGCAGCATGGCGGGGCTCCGCTGGGGGTGAGGCGGCGAGTGTCGGCGCTGCGCGCAAGCGAATGGCAAGTCCACAACAAAAAACGCTTGCGCTTATGAATAAGCTTTATTTATCATTCGCCACTCGTTTAGCTCACTTCCTTGATCAGGAGCCTCTATGCCGCAATTCACCTCGCCGCGCCCCAGCAACGGCAGCAGCCTGCGCAAACCGCGCAATCCCTGGGTCGCACCCAGCCAGTTGCGCAAGGCCGGCGTCCACCGCGCCGCCCATGCCCGACAGGCCGCCCGAATCGAGCTGGCGCAGACCCTGCGCGAACTCTGGAGCCCACCCCGCCACGACTGAATAGCTGAGCCGCCGCAAGCGGCCCAGCCGGAGAACACCATGCACGCCATCGCACTCACTGCCCGCAGCGCCGGGCGATCCCTCCCCCGCCAGCTCCTGATCCGTGCCCTGCACGCGGGGAGCCGCCAACTTGACTACCTGGCCGCCCGCCTGGCCCAGCCCGCCCGTGCCGCCGCTGAACCCAGCGGCCATCTGGAATACCGGCTGGACCCGAGCACCGGCCAAGGCGCGCTCTACGAAGATGGCGTGCGCCGCTTCACCTTCTTGCAAGGCTTGGAGCGCCTGTAAATCACGCAAACAAGCCACAAAGGCCCGCTTCTGCGGGCCTTTGTTTTTGGGGCCGCTCCTATCATGGTCACAACCCTGGCGTGCCCCATGAACGACAGCCCAGTTCTCCCGCCCATCGATCGCCCACTGCCCAGCCTGTCGGCCTGGGTGCAGGCCTTCGCCGGCCGTGAGATCCCCGTGCTGGCCACCAGTGCCGAAGCGCTGGAGCAGCTGCGTGCCGACGAGGATTCGGTGGACGCGCATCTGATCGGCGAGACTTTCGCGAGCGACCCGCTGATGAGCCTGAAGGTCTTGGTCGCTGCGGCGCAACTCGGCCGCGAGCGCCGCAATGCCGACGCCGAGACCGTCACCAGCGCCGTGGTGCTGATGGGCATCACGCCCTTCTTCACCACCTTCGGCCCGCAACCCACGCTGGAGCACTGGCTGGTCGGCCAACCACAGGCGCGCGATGGGGTCGACGCGGTGCTGCGCCGCTCCGAGCGTGCCGCCCGCTACGCCCTGGCCTTCGCCGCCCACCGCATGGACCAGGATGCCCAGATCCTGCACAGCGCCGCCCTGCTGCACGACTTTGCCGAGTTGCTGCTCTGGTGCCACGCGCCCGCGCTGGCGCAGGAGATCCGCCGCCTGCAGGCCCTGAACCCGAACCTGCGCAGCGTCAAGGCACAGCAGCAGGTGCTGGGCATCGAGCTGCCGGCGCTGGAGCAGGCGCTGATGAAGACCTGGCATCTGCCGCCGCTGCTGGCCCACATCACCGACGACCGCCACCACCACGACCCGCAGACTCAGTGCGTGCGCCTGGCGGTGCGGGTGGCGCGGCACAGCAGTCAGGGTTGGGACAACCCGGCCATTCCGGACGACGTCAAGGACATCAGCACCCTTTTGAACCTGGGGCCCGAGCCGACGCTGCGCCTGCTGCAGGACATTGACCGCGAAAGCGGGCCGAGCCTGCGCTAGCCAGCTCGCGACCTAGACCGAGACGGCGCCCGCGCTCTTCACCCGCTCCAGCACGAAGCTGGTCTTGCAGTCCTGCACCGCCGGGTGCGCCAGCAGGGTGTCGCGCAGGAAGCGCGCGTAATGCTCCATGTCGCGCACCAGGATGCGCAGCAGGTAGTCCATCTCACCGGCCAGGGCCGCGCACTCCACCACCTCGGGCCAGGTCTGCACGGCGGCGCGAAAGCTCTCCATCGGGCTGCGGCGCAGGTCCGGCGTGTGCTTTTCCAGGCGCACGTTGACGTAAGCCGTCAGGCCCAGGCCCAGGCGCTCGGGCACCACCACGGCGCGGTAGCCGGCAATCACCCCGGCCTGCTCCAGCCGCCGCACCCGGCGCAACACGGCCGAGGGGCTCAGGCCCACCTGTTCGGCCAGGGCATCGAAGGTCAGGCGGCCATCGGCCTGCAGGGCCTGGATCGTGCGTCGATCAATCGCATCCAGCTCAATGGGTGCATTCATATTGACAATTCTGCATTGATCATGCGCAACTCGGGTGAAGTGCCGCCAAAAGTCGCAGGAAACCTGCGCCACCTCAGGCCTACAGTGCTGGGTTCACTCAAACAGGAGACCACCATGGCGCAGTTCACTCCCTGGGACAACCCCATGGGCACCGACGGCTTCGAGTTCATCGAATTCGCCGCCCCCGATCCCGCCGCGCTGGGCCGCCTATTCGAGACCATGGGCTTTCGCGCCGTAGCCAAGCACCGCCACAAGAACGTCACGCTGTACCGCCAGGGCGAGATCAACTTCATCATCAACGCCGAGCAGGATTCGTTCGCGCAGCGCTTCGTGCGCCTGCACGGCCCCTCGATCTGCGCCATCGCCTTCCGCGTCAAGGACGCCGCCTACGCCTACCAGCGCGCGCTGGAGCTGGGTGCCTGGGGCTTCGACAACAAGACCGGCCCGATGGAGCTCAACATTCCGGCCATCAAGGGCATCGGCGACTCGCTGATCTACTTTGTGGACCGCTGGCATGGCAAGGACGGCGGCCAGCCCGGCCAGATTGGCAACATCAGCATCTACGACGTCGACTTCGTGCCGCTGACCGACGCCGATGGCAAGCCGGTCAGCAGCGAGGTGCCGGGCTACGGCCTGGGTCTGATCGACCACCTGACGCACAACGTCTACCGCGGCCGTATGAAGGAATGGGCAGACTTCTACGAGCGCCTGTTCAACTTCCGCGAGGTGCGCTACTTCGACATCGAGGGCAAGCTGACCGGCCTGAAGAGCAAGGCCATGACCAGCCCCTGCGGCAAGATCCGCATCCCCATCAACGAGAGCAGCGACGACAAGAGCCAGATCGCCGAGTACCTGCACACCTACAACGGTGAAGGCATTCAGCACGTGGCCCTGTCGGCCAGCGACATCTACGGCAGCGTGGACGGCATGAAGCGAGGCGGCGTGGAGTTCCAGGACACCATCGAGACCTACTTCGACCTGATCGACAAGCGCCTGCCCGGCCATGGCGAGAACCTGGCCGAGCTGCGCCGCCTGCGCATCCTGATCGACGGCGCCGCCCACCTGGGCGCCGACAAGGAGCTGCTGCTGCAGATCTTCACCAAGGAAGTGATCGGCCCGATCTTCTTCGAGATCATCCAGCGCAAGGGCAACGAGGGCTTCGGCGAAGGCAACTTCCAGGCGCTGTTCGAGAGCATCGAGCTGGACCAGATCCGCCGCGGCGTGTTGAAGGACGAAGCCACCCCGGCCTGATGAGCGAAGTTGGCGCGCAGATCCTGGACTGCCTGGCGCGGGTCGAGCGCCAGCGCCAGCGGCGTGCCGTCGAAGCAGCGCTGGGCGACACCACCCAGCGCCTCAAGGCGTTCCAGCAGGAACGCTTCCGGCGCGCCTACGGCGACCTGCTGGCCACGCCGCGCTACACCCACGCGGCCAGGTTCTTTCTGGAAGAGCTGTACGGCCCGGCCGACTTCAGCCGCCGTGACGCGCAGTTCCAGCGCATCGTGCGCCCGCTGGTGCGGCTCTTCCCCTGCGAGGTGGTGGACACCGTGCATGCGCTGGCGCAACTGCATGCACTGTCGGAGGAGCTGGACTCCGCCATGGCCGAGCGCCTGCTCGGCTCGGGCGTGCAGGCGCCGGACTACATCGCCGCCTGGCAGGCCGTGGGCCAGCCCGAGGCACGCCAGCGCCAGATCGAGCTGACCTTGGCCGTGGGCCGCGCGCTTGACGTCTACACGCGCAAGCCGCTGCTGCGCCATTCGCTGCGCCTGATGCGCGGCCCGGCCCAGCTGGCCGGCCTGCACGAGCTGCAGGATTTCCTGGAATGCGGCTTCGACACTTTCCGCGCCATGCGCGGGGCGCAGGAGTTCCTGGGCACGGTGCAGGGGCGCGAGCAGGACTGGGCGCAGCGCTTGTTTGCGGGCGACCCGGAAGGGGCGCTGCCCCAGCTGATGGCCTGAATCAGGGCAGCCAGAGCTCGAAGCGCGTGCCGCCGCCCACGCGCGGCAGCAGGTCCACCCGACCGCGCACGGCCTCGCGCCGGTGCGCGCGCGCCACGGCTGCGCAGAGCTGCATCCCTAGGCCGGTGGAGCTCTGCGCGCTGGGATCTTGACTGCCCAGGCCCGGGCCGTCGTCTTCCACCGTGAACAGGAGCCCACCCGCCTGCGATTGCACCGAGAGCAGCACCTCGGCGCGCGCGAAGCGCCAGGCGTTGTGCAGGGCGGCTTCCAGCGCCAGGCGCACCAGGCGGGCGTCAAAGTACCAGTAGGGAGGCAGCCCCGCTGCCGGACACAGGCGCAGAGGCGCCCCTTCCGGGCGCGAGGCGATGTGTTCCAGCGTGCGCAGGAACTCGGCCGGGGCTTCGTCCTCCAGCTGCGCGCGCAGGCCCTGGCGGCCGCCGTAGAGCGTGAGGTAGGCCACCAGGCGCTGGCGCAGCTGGGCGCAATGCTGGTGCGCGCGCGTGGCGCGGGCGGCATCCGGCTGCAGGCTCAGGCTGGCCAGTTCGGCTTCCAATTGCCCGAGCTGGTTCTTCAGGTCGTGCGCCAGCAGGGCCACGAGTTCGCGGTTCACGCCTTGTCTTTGCTGATGCTGAAGTTGCCGTCGCGCTGCAGCGTGGCCAGGGTCTCGCGCAGGTAGCGGCGCATCTGCGCCACGCGCTCATGGCCGGGCAGCAGGGCTTCCAGGCGCTCCAGGTAGTCACGCACGCGGTCCAGGCGCACGGGATCCAGGCTCTTGTTCAGGCGCAGCCACATGCAGTTCATCTGCGTGCACTCCAGCAGCACGGTGGTGTTCTCGGGGTACTCGCGCAGCTCTTCTTCGATGGCCTCCAGGGCTTCATCCAGCTTGCCGCTGCGCAGCAGGCGCTTGGCCTCGAACAGACGCGTCTTCAGGCTCTGGGTGGCGCTGGCGATCAGGGCCTCGGCCTGCTCGCCCTGGCCATGGTCCTGCAGCGCGCGGGTGACGAGCTGCTGCATGCGCTTGTTCTCGTGGTCGGCGCACAGGGCCTGGCGCATCAGGGCCAGCGCACGCTCGTGCTGGCCGGTGGCCAGCGCCGCGCGCGCCAGCGCCAGGGTGGCGAAATCGCCCTTGCTGCCCGCGCCGGCCTGCATCTCCAGCGCCTGGCGGGCGGCGGCCTGGGCGCGCTCGGTCTCGCCCGCGGCGGCCAGCGCCTGCGCCTTGATGGCCAGGGCCACCTGGTCGAAGGCGGCGCCGCGGGTGCCGCGCGCATGGGCCTCGGTCAGCAGGGTCAGCGCCTCCTGGGTCTCGCCCTGCTCCACCAGGGTCTGCGCCAGCGCCAGCGCATCCTGCGGCTGGCCCATCATCGAACCCTGGCTGCCCTTGTAGGCCTTGGCATAGGCCTGCTTGGCAGCGCCCAGATCACCGCTGCGGTAGGCGGTGTCGGCCATCAGGCGCTGCCGGCGGGTGGACGGCACGGCCTGCGCGGCCTGCTTCATGGCTTCGAGCGCGCCGGCCGTGTCGCCCTGGCCTTCCAGGGCTTCGGCCAGCAGATCGAAGGCGGCCAGGCACTTGGCACCTTCGCGGCTGGCCAGCACCTCCTGGGCCAGGTTGCGGCAGGCTTCAAAGGCGCCGCCGGCCTTGTAGGCGCGCATCAAGCCGATCTGCGCCCACAGCAGGCCGGGGCGCAGCTGCAGGGCCTGCTGGTAGGCCAGCTTGGCCTCGTCCACCATGCCCAGCTGCAGCTGCAGCTGGCCCTTGTATTGCAGGGCCTGCATGAACCAGCGGTCCTTGCGCGCCAGCAACTCGTCGGTCGCGGCCAGCGCGGCGTTCAGGTCTTCCTTGGCGATGGCCTTGGTGATGGGCAACAGGGCCTGGCGCTTTTCCAGCTGCGCCTTCAGCCGCTCTTCGATATCGCCCGCGGTGATGGGCTTGAGCAGGTAGGCATCAGGCACCTGCTCGCTGGCCGAGGCCACGGCGCTGTAGTGGCTCTCCGCCGTGACCATGAAGAACAGACAGTCGGGCGCCAGGATCTTGTTGTCACGCAGGTACTCGAAGAGCTGCTGACCGTCGGTCTTGTGGTTGAGGTTGTAGTCGCACAGGATCAGCTGGTAGCGCTTGTTGCGGATCTGGCGCAGCGCGTCCTCGGCCGATCCGGCCGCATCCACATGCTCGATGCCCACCATGTGCAGTTGGCTGCGCAAGGTGGTCTGCTGAGTGGCCATGTCGTCAACGACCAGGGCCTCGATGCCGGCATAGGGGTTGTCGATTCGCACCCTTGAGTCTCCCTGCCTGGATTGGCCGCGAGAGCTTACGCGCTACATCCAGATCCGGTAGGCCCAAAACGCCTCGTCCTGGGCAACTCGCTGACGCAATACCTCGGGGCTGAAGCCGGTCAGCCGGCGGGTTTCGCGGCACAGGTGGGCCTGGTCGCTGTAATCATGTGCGGCCGCCAGGTCGGCCCAGGCCACGCGATCCTGCGGGGCATGGGCGGCCACGGCGAGGTAGGTGGCCTCGGCGCGCGAGACCAGGCGCAGCTCACGCAGCGGCAGGCCGGCCCAGGCCTTGATGCGCCGCTCCACCTGCCGCAGGCTGCGCCCGGCACCGCTGCTGGCGGCGCGCAGAGCCAGGGCCTGCATCCAGTCTGCATAGCGGTTGCCGGCGGCGCGTTGCGGGCGCAGGGCCTGCCAGCGCGGCCGCAGGAAATCCACCACCGTGCTCAGGCGCGTCTCGTCATCGGCTGCACCGGCCACCGCGGCACACCAGTCGCGCCAGTCCGGCGGCAGCAGGGGCGTGGGGTCGATCAGGCGGTTGCACAGTGGGCCGGGGTCGATGCCGGTCAGGGCCTGCCAGGCATCGGCCAGAAAGAGCAGCTTGAGCACGTGCACGGGCCCGGGGTTGCGCGTGTGGCTGGGCAGGGTGAAGGGGCCGCCCAGCATCAGCGGCCGGGGCTGCTGTGGGTCATCCACCGCCAAGGCGGAAAAGCCCGCCTCGGGCAGCCATTCGCCGGTGCCATCCAGCCACCACACCAGGCTGATGAGTGGCGTGGCCGGAAAGTAGTTGTGGCGTTGCGCCGGCTGCAGCTGCAGGCCACGCGTGTCGCGCAGCATCGCGGCGCGCAGGCAGCCGCTCAGCGCCAGCGGAGGCAGCCACAAGCGGGCGGCTTGCGGGCAGGGAGCGGCGGCAACAGGCACCATGGCGCGGCAGTTTAGGCAGGCGCCTGGTGTCGCAATCGTTCAAGACCCGGCCCGCCCGGGCCACGAGCATGCGGCCATGCAAAACCGTTCTTGGAATGACCTGCCCGGCCCGGCGCCGCGCTGGTGGGGGTGGCCGGACTTCCGCGCCATGCAGCGTGACTTGCTCGGATTCGTGAACCGCCAGCACGCGCGGGGCGACTGGGTGCGCCACCAGGTGCTGAACGAGCGCTCGCTGGACCTGTTCGACCCCGAGGCCCTGCGCCGCCTGCTGATCGACCGGCACGATCAGCTGATCCGCTACGAGCGCGGCCCCGAAGTGTTCGCGCAGACCATGGGCCAATCGGTGCTGGTGACCGAGGGGGCCCGCTGGCAGCGCCAGCGCCGCATGCTGCAGCAGGGCTTCGGCCCGCGCCAGGTGGCCGGCTTTGCGCGCCTGATGAGCGAAGCCGGCGCCGCCGCGTTCGATGCCCTGCCCGGCGGCGACACCGATATGGACGCCCTGTTCACCCACCTGACGATGGACGTGATCCTGCGCACCCTGTTCAGCCACCCGGGCGATGCCCAGGAGGCCCAGAGCGCCGCGCAGGCCATGAAGGATCTGGGCGAAATCGGCCTGCGCGAGATGTTCTGGCCCTTCAGCCTGCCCGACTGGTTGCCCCTGCCGGCGCTGCGCCGCAAGCGCCGCGCCCTGCGCGTGATGCGGGAGCTGCTGCAGCGCCATCTGAGCACCCGCGCTGCTGACCCACACCCCCCGCAGGACGATGTGCTGGCCATGCTGCAGGCCCTGCGCGACCCGGAGACAGGCCAGGCGCTGGCGGTGCAGGAAATCTTTGACCAGTGCATGCTGACCTTTCAGGCCGGGCACGAGACCAGCGCCTCGGCCCTGCTCTGGTGGTCTGCGCTGATGGCCGCGCACCCCGAGGCGCAGGCGCGCGCTGCGGCCGAGGTGGCGCAGGCCCTGCAGGGCCGCGCCCCCGGCCCGCAGGACCTGGCCGCCCTGCCCTGGCTGGGGGCCACGCTGAAGGAGGCGCTGCGCCTGTACCCGCCGATTCCGGCGCTGCTGACGCGCCGCACGCTGGCCGAGATCGAGCTGGCCGGCGTGCGCCTGCCGCGCCGCCTGCTGGTGCGCATCACCCCTTGGGTGCTGCAGCGCGACCCGCGCCACTTCCCTGCGCCCGAGACCTTCCGGCCCGAGCGCTTCCTGCCCGACGCACCGACGCCGCCACGCGGTGCCTGCATCCCCTTCGGCATCGGGCCGCGCGTCTGTCTGGGTCAGCACTTCGCGCTGCTGGAGCTGAACCTGCTGGCGGCCCAGCTGCTGCAACGCTTTCGCCTGCTGCCGCTGGCCCCCGGCCTGCCCACCCCGGCCTTCCATGTGACCCTGCGGCCACAAGACGGGCTGCGCCTGAAGCTGCAGCGAGTTTGAGTTGACGCACAGGCCGGGCGCGCCGCGCGCGCTAGGCTTACGTGATGCAAAACCCCACCCTGCACATCCGCCGTGTCGGCATCGACACCTGGCGCGAGAACGTGGCCTATCTGCACCGGGATTGCCCGGTGGTGCGCGCCGAGGGCTTCCAGGCCCTCTCCAAGGTGACCGTGCACGCCAATGGCCAAGCGATCGCCGCGGTACTGAACGTCGTGGACGACGAGCGCATCGTGCCGCCCTGCGATCTGGGCCTTTCCAAGGAGGCCTTCGCGCGCCTGCAGGTCGAGGAAGGGCATGCCGCCCGCATCGAACACGCCGAACCGCCGCCGTCCATCGCCGCCCTGCACCGCAAGATCGCCGGCGAGCGCCTGGGCCGCGCCGATCTGTTCGCGGTGATGGCCGACATCGCCGCCGCGCGCTATTCCAAGATCGAGCTGGCGGCCTTTGTGGTGGCCACCAACCAGTTCGAGCTGGACCGCGACGAGGTGCTGCACCTCACCGAGGCCATGATCGCCGCCGGCCAGCGCATCGACTGGCGCCAGGACATCGGCCTGGGCCCGGTGGTGGACAAACACTGCATCGGCGGCATTCCGGGCAACCGCACCTCGATGCTGGTGGTGCCCATCGTCACCGCACATGGCATGTGGTGCCCCAAGACCAGCTCGCGCGCCATCACCAGCCCGGCCGGCACGGCCGACACCATGGAGGTGCTGGCCGAGGTGGAGCTGCCGATGGAACGCCTGCAGCAGATCGTGCGCAGCACACGCGGCTGCCTGGCCTGGGGCGGCACGGCCGATCTCTCGCCGGCCGACGACATCCTGATCTCGGTCGAGCGCCCGCTGGCGATCGACTCGCCCGGCCAGATGGTGGCCTCGATCCTGAGCAAGAAGATCGCCGCCGGCTCCACCCACCTGGTGCTGGACATCCCCGTGGGCCCGAGCGCCAAGGTGCGCTCCATGCCCGAGGCGAACCGGCTCAAGCGCCTGTTCGAGTACGTGGCCGGCCGCCTGGGCCTGCAGCTGGAGGTGATGGTGAGCGATGGCCGCCAGCCGATCGGCCGCGGCGTGGGCCCGGTGCTGGAGGCGCGCGACGTGATGCAGGTGCTGCAGAACGACCCCGAGGCGCCGCAGGACCTGCGCCAGAAGGCGCTCTGGCTGGCCGGCCGCATGATCGAGTTCGACCCCGACGTGCGCGGCGGCGAGGGCTGGCGCATCGCGCGCGACATCCTGGAAAGCGGCCGTGCGCTGGCGCAGATGCAGGCCCTCATCGACGCCCAGGGCCGGCGCAGTGCACCACCCCCCACGGCCGCGCTGCTGCACGAGGTGCGCGCCCCACGCTCCGGCGTGGTGGTGGCGGCCGACAACCACCGCCTGGCGCGCATCGCCCGGCTCTCCGGTGCCCCGCAGGTGCCCGAGGCTGGCATCGACCTGCGCGTGCGCCTGGGCGACACGGTGCAGGAAGGCCAGTTGCTTTACCGCATCCACGCCCGCTTCGACGCCGACCTGCAGTTCGCCCGCGAACTGGCCGAGGCCGACAGCGGCTGGCGCATTGGCAGCAGCACCGAGCTGCCGCGCGACTTCGTGGCCTCCGAATGAGCAGCGCCCCGCAGTTGCTGCTGGCCTGGGCCGACGAGGCGGCGCTGGCCCATGCACTGGCCCAAGAGCTGGGTTGCCCGCTGGCCCTGGTGGAGGTGCACCGCTTCCCCGATGGCGAGAGCCGCCTGCGCCTGCCGCCCCGCCTGCCCGCCCACACCGTGCTGCTGCGCGGCCTGCAGCAGGCGAACGAGCGCCTGGCCGAGCTGCTGCTGGTGGCCGGCGGCGCGCGCGAGCTGGGCGCGCAGCGGCTCAGCCTCGTCACGCCCTATCTGGGCTATATGCGCCAGGACATCGAGTTCACGCCCGGCGAGGTGGTGAGCCAACGCCATATGGGCGCCCTGCTGGCGCGCGCCTTCGACGCCGTGCTGACGGTGGACCCGCATCTGCACCGCGTGGCCACGCTGGATGCGGTGATGCCCGGCTGCGAGGGCGTGGCGCTGAGTGCCGCGCCCCTGCTGGGCCGCTTCGTGGCCGCCCAGCGCCCCGGCGCGCTGCTGCTGGCGCCGGATGGCGAGGCGGAGCAGTGGGTGGCCGCGGCCGGCGCGGCATCCGGCCTGGCCCATGCCGTCTGCCACAAGGAGCGCCACGGCGACCTGCAGGTACAGATCGCCCTACCGGACTTCGAGTTCAAGGGCCGCGCCGTGGTGCTGCTGGACGATGTGGCCAGCACCGGCGGCACGCTGGCCCTGGCCGCGCGCCTGGCCTTGGCGGCGGGGGCCGCCGCCCTGGACGTGGCCGTGACGCCTGCGCGGTTCGTGGGCGACGCCGAGGCGCGCGTGCGCGCGGCCGGCGTGGATCAGATCTGGAGCAGCGACTGCGTGCCCCACCCCAGCAATGCGGTGGCGGTGGCGCCGCTGCTGGCGCAAGCCCTGCTCAACTGAGCAGGATGCCGCTGCCGCGCACCTCTTGCGCCACGCGTTGGATGTAGGCCTGGAAGCCGGCATCCTCGCCGCGCAGCAGGGTCGGCAGGCTGAAGAAGAAATCGTCGCGCTCGCACCACTCGCGCATGTAGTCGTCCCAGCTGTTCCAGCGCCGCCGCTCGCTCTCGCTCATGTCCTCCTTGTAGGCCACGAGGTAGGCGCGCTCGAACAGGCTGACGAGCATGTCGAAGATCACCTGCATGCGCTCGCGCTGCTCGGGCGTGGGGTTCTCCAGCGCAGCGGTGGTGCGCAGCTGCAAGTCGCTATTGGCCAGCACCACCTTGAGGAACTCGTTGTAGGCGTTGGCCAGCAGCAGGTAGGCCTCCTCCTCTTCGTTCTCGCGCTCGGCGCGTTCCTGGCGCATGAAGACCCAGATGGCAAAGGGCAGACCGATCACGGTGACCAGGTAGCTGGCCTGCTCCAGGGCGTTGCTCCATTCCATGGTGGCTCCCCGCTCAATCGTTCGCCAGCGGCCAGATCCGCTGCGCCAGCTCGGCAAAGCTGCGGGCTTCGGCCCAGCCCGGACAACTGGCCAGCTGAATGGGCAGATGGCTGTAGCGGTGCAGCAGCAGGAGACGCAACTGGCGCTCGCGCGCGGCTTCGTCAAACGCTTGGCCATAGCCCGCAAAAAAGGCCGCCACGCGCTCGGCATGGCCGGCGGCCAGGAAGCACAGCGGCCCACCCCAGTCGTAGGCAGCCGGGCCGATCAGGCCGTCGCCGAAGTCGAACATGCCGGTGAGCTGCTCGCCTTCGGCGTCCACCAGCAGGTTCATGGGCGTGTACTCGCCCGTCAGCAGCACATCGGGCCCCGCGGGCAGCGGGCCGGCGATGCAGGCCTCGACCTCTGCCAGCAGGTGCTCGGGCAGGCCGGTACGGCGCTGGCGGGCCAGGCAGCCGGCGCGCTGGCGGGCGATGAAGTCTTCCCAGCGCGGCGCCAATTGCACTTGATCGCCCACCGGCAGCGCATGCACCTGCGCGGCCAGCGCGCCGATCTGGCGCAGCAGCGCGCCGCGCCGTGCTTCGTCCAGCTGCGCCCAGCGCTGGCTCAGCGGCTGGCCGGGCAGGCGGCTCATCACGGTCCAGGCCCAGCCCTGCTGCTCGCCACTGGCCTGCAGTTCCGGCGTGGGCACGCTCAAACGCCCCTGTAGGCGCTGCAACAGGCCGCGCTCGAAGGCCCAGTGGTCGCGCAGGAAGGGCGGGTAGAGCTTCAGCACCTGCTGCTCGCCCACGCTGGCGACCAGCACGGTGCCCTCGCCCAGGGGCTGCACCGCGCCGCCCAAGCCCAGGCCGCGCGCCAGCTCGGCCAGCAAGGGCTGCCAGCATGCCGGCTCGTCGTGCAGGGCGTCGAACTGCGCCGGGCCTTCGAATTCGGGGAACTTCAGTTGATTCATGCTTGGCGTCCTTATCGACGGCCGACTCATTGATAGCGCCCCTTGGAGCCCATGCGCAGCAGCTTGGGCAGGGGCGCCGGGTCGGCATCGGGCCCGGGATGGTGGCCAGGAGGTTCGGAGCGGATCTGCTCGCGCAGGATCAGGTCGCGCCAGCCCGCCGTCTGGCTGTTCGCCAGGCTGAGGCTGCGCCGCGCCTCAAAGCGGATGCAGCCCGTCTGGCCGGGCTGGAAGCAGGCCGGCAAATCCCCGCCCAGGCTCCAGGTCGACATCGGCAGGCGCTCCAGCACCAGGCGGTAGTTCTTGTCGCCCTCGGGCACGAACAGGGTCAGGTAATCACCCTGCCCGCCTTCGGCCCAGCGCGGGCTGTCGGCGCCGGCCATGCGCACGCCGATGGCGCGCCGGCCGGGCTGCAGGCTGTAGGGGGCCGTGTCGAGCGCCAGCGCGCCGCCGGCCTGATCCAGGGCATCCACCTCGACGGCCATGCGCCCGTGGCGCAGCAGGCGGCCCGGCCCGGTGTCCACCAGGGCCAGCACGAAACCCTGCCGGTCGGCCCGCGCGCTGGCATGGAACAGCGCCACCAGCAACTGCCCCGGTTCATCGGGATGGGCGGCGCAGGTCCAGCGCAGCACCTCATTGGCACGCGGCGCTTCGCTGCGCCCGAAGCGCAGCTTCAGCGGCGCCGCCAGCCAGCGGGCCACATGGGCCTCGTTGCAGACCTCGCCCGTGCGCGGCCGGTGCCAGCTCGGCGGCAGCTCGGCGGCCGGCGCGCCGGCCGCCTGGGGGGCATCGGCCACGAAGTAGCCCAGGCTGTCGCCATCGATCTCGCCCAGCTCCGCATGGGTCTGGCGGCAATGCAGGTCGCGCTGCAGGTCCGCCGGGCTGCCATCGCAGCGCTCGAACTGATGGGCCTGGGCCCACCAGAGTTCCAGGCGGCCGTCCTGGTCCAGGTCGCTGACGCGCACGATCTCCAGCGGCGTGGCATCCCGCTTCTCAAAGCGGGGCGGCACTTCAAAGCGCTGCAGGCCCTGGGCCGAGAGGGTGAAGCGCTGCCGCGTGCCGGCGTTGTCGGCCAGCACCAGCTGCACCAGCACCTGGGAGTGGCCGGGGCGGCGCCACTGCGTCGCTTCAAAGACCTTGCGCCCCTCGGCCTGCAGGCCCGCCAGCAGCGCACGCCATTGCGCCGCCACCGGCGCACTCAGGCCTTCGGCGCCCGCTTCCAGCCAGTCCCAGTCCGGGGCCTGATGGCCACCGGGCGCGCGCCAGGTCTGGGTTTGGAATTCGGTCTCGGCATCCACGCTTCGCCCGGGCATCAGCGCCTTGAGCGGTGCATGCTGGGGTGCATGGATCCAGCGCCGGCAGGCGGCCGCCACAGCGACGGGCACAGCGGCGGGCAAGGGCGCAGCGAAGCAGTCGGCCCCATTGGCGGTCAGGCCGCTCAGGATGCGCTCGCGCTCCGCCCCGGAAACAGCCGGCAGGCGCGCCAGCTGGCGCTCGCGCAGCGCGCGCAAGGCGGGCGTCGCGCCCGCGCGCAGGGCCGCCCAGTCCAGGCCATGGCAGCTCGGGCCGGGGCGGCGCTGGGCCCGCTCGGCCAGCAGGCTGCGCAGTTCCTCCCCCCAGCGCCCCGAGGACTCGAACCAGAGCTGCTGGGGTGGGCAGCTGCTGGCCGCCGCCACCTCGCGGTCCAGGTGGGCCAGCACGGCATCGAAGACGCCCTCTTCAGCGCCAAGGTGCAGCAGCGCCCACGGATTGAAGCGCGCATCGCTGCGCAGATCGAACTGCGACCAGCGCCAGTCGATCGTGTCGGCATGCTGGCGGGCCAGTTCACTGAGCTGCGCCAGCAAGGTGCCGAAGGCCGGACCGGCACGGCGGGCGGGCTCGGCCAGCAGGGCCGCCAGCTTGGCGCGCAGGAAGGCCGCCCGGCGCGTCAGTTCCACATGGCGCGGCTCGCCCAGGGTCTGGTGCCCTTGGTAGCTGCCGGGGTCCTTGCGCCAGCCCGGCAAGGGGGCAGAGGGCGCCACGGCGCTCTCCAGGCGCTGCAGGGCTTGCCAGAGTTCCGGGTCCGCCGGGGCCAGCTGGGACCAAGCCAGCAGCACCAGCACGCAGTCGTCCGGCCCTTGTCCGGCGCAGCCCGCGCGGCGCAGGTGGCGCGCAAAGGCCGCGCTCAGCACGGGCGTGGCGCGCGCCGTCATGTCCTGCAGCGCCGCCTGGGCGGCGGCGCGCTCGGCCTCGCCGAGCAGATGTTGCGCGCCGTTGTGATGGTTCAGGCAAGTGCGGAACTCCTCAGCCCCCACAGCGCCGCCCGGACCGGCCAGGGGCGCGTGATCAACCTCGGCGCCGCGCCGGAAGGGCGAGCGCTGCGGCTCCAGCCAGGCCGCCCGTGGCCAGCAATGCCACAGGCCCGCCCAGGCGATCGAGGCCCCCGACCAATGCGGGTAGGGGCCGGGCAGATCCAGGCTGAACAGCGGGCGCCTGGCGTCGCGGGCGCGCGCCAGTTCGGCCGGCAGCAGGCGCTCCAGCAGGGCCAGCACATCCGAGGGTTGGTCGAAGCGCAGGCCCTCGCCTGGCCCGGCCAGCGCCAGCACCTGCGCCCGCAGGGGCTCGCTGGCCTCGGCCAGGGCCGGGCTGTGGAGCAGGCGCTCGACGCGCTCCGGCGTGGCCAGCTGGGCCCGGAAGCCTTGGCGCTGGCGCGACGGCAAGCGCATGGCCAGCTCGGCCTCGGCCAGCACCGCCTGGGCCTCGTCGGCGGACAGCGGCGTCGCTGCGGCCTGGGCGGCCAGGCCTGTGCACAGCAGCAGCCAACCCGCGGTCCAGGCCCTCAGCAAGAAACTCGCTCGCATGGCCGATAGGTCCCCGGGGCTTCAGCAGCCGCAGCCGTAGGAGATCTGGTCGCTGCTCAGCAACTTCCACTGCCCGGCCAGGTTGACGAAGAGCAGGCGCAACCAGGGGTCGTCATGCGCGGGCGGACCGTCCAGATGGCCGACGCCGCGCCCCGTGGCCTCGGCCCAGAGCAGGTCGGGCAGGCCATCGCCGTCGAGGTCGAAGCGGCGCAAATCCACGCGCGTGAAGCCGTGCTGCTCGCGCTTCAGCGTGACGCGCTCGGCAGCGCCCAGGGCCTTGGCCGCGGCGGCGGGCATGCGGCTGCTGTGGAACCAGAACAACCGGCGCGGCCCGCCCGGCGGCGCCTGCCAGCCATTGCGCTTGGCGGTGCCGGCGTCCAGGTCGCCATAGGCAAAGCCCTCGCCCGGCCAGTCCTGGCACATGTAGTCGACTTCCGGGCGCCATTCGTGGCGCACGGTCTGGGGCTGTTGCGCGCTGGCACGCACCCGGCCATCGCTGAGCAGCTCGATGCGCAGCACTGGCTTGGTCAGGCGCTCGACGCGCGCGCCCTCCCACTTCGTGTCCAGCAGTTCACCCACGTACCAGCGCTGCTGGGCGTCGAAGCGCTCGGCCAATTGATTCAGTGGCGTGGCTGGCCCCGCCAGTTCGTGCTCGCTGCGGAACCAGGAAGGCGCCGGCGACTGCAGCGGTAAGGCGCTCAGGAAGGCCTTCAGGCGCGCGGCAGCCGCGTCGCCTTCGCGAGGAAAGTCCGGTGAGCCCTGGATCCCCCATTCCGCCCCGTCCAGTTCAGCCAGGCTCTTGAGCGGCGCGGCCGGCTCGCGCTGCACCATCAGCTGGCCATGCAGGGCCTGCAGCATGCGCTGGCGCTCGGCCACGTAGTCGGCATCCCGCACCGGGCAATCACCCCCTGCGGCCGCTTCGCAGAACTGACCCTGCTGCTTCTCGTAATGCGCCAGCCATTCCCAGGAGGGCTCCAGCGCAAACATCTGGCGCGGGTTGTACTCGGGGTTGTCTTCCACGCCCTCCCAACGATGCCACTCGCGCACCGCGATGCGCTCCAGCGCGATGGGCGTCCGCGCCAGCAGATTGCAGGCCACGAAACCGTCCTGCGGCGCCTGGGTGGGGATCTGGGTCTGCACCGCGCAGTAGGTCTCGGTCTGGGCGGGCGGCGCGCGCAGATTCAGTTCGGTGTTGAGCGGCAGGCGCGCCAGCACCTCGCCTTGAGGCGCGGCGCGCAGCAGCACGGCGCGCCCGGCGGCCCAGCGCCGCTCGGCCGGCACGCCGGCCTCGCCCGCGCGCAGCGGCGCCACCCAGGTGGGATTGAGAAAGCGGCAGGCCACGAAGCCGGCCTGCGATTCGGCCCAGGCGCCCAAGGGACCGCCAAACGCCACTTCGCAGTAGCCGTCCTCCGGACCGGCCTTGACGAGCTTGACCCGGCTGCCCTGTTGCAGCCGAGCCTGCACGGGGGCCTCGGCGCTGCCCTGAGCGCGCACCAGCAACGGGCCGCTCTTGACCCAGCGCTCGTCCGCCATGGGCAGCGGTTGCGGCAGCAGCTTGTCGCAGCTCACCCAGCCCTTGGCCTGGGGTCGGTTCGGACCGTAGGCGATCTCGCAGAGGGATCCGACCTCGCGCAGCTGCGTGACCCGATGACCCTGCGGAATCTTGTCCATCAACTTGGCGCCCGCCCGGTCGGTGTCGCGCACCTCCAGTGGCGCCGCGCGGTTCCAGCGGTGGGCAGGCTGCGCGACGGCAGGCTGGGCCAGCAGGGCCACGGCGAGCAAAAGGCCAGAGCCAAGGCGAAGGATCATGGAATGGCGGAAAGCGTTTCGAAAGGCGGACTCAGCCGCGCGCAAAGCGCCGGCTGGCGTCGTAGGGGAACACATCATGCACATGGCCGGCCAGGATGCGTTCCTTGTGGCCCTGCCAGAAGCCCGGATCCAGCAGATCGGCATGGTGCTTCATGAAGGGCTCGCGCACGCCGGGGTGGCCGAGCAGGAAGGGGCCGAAGGTCTCGGGGAACACGTCGCCCTTGTTGACCGTGTACCAGATCTCGCCGCTCATCTCCTCTTCCTCGTTGCGCGGGGCGGGCACCTTGCGGAAATTGCAGTCGGTCAGGTATTCGATCTCGTCGTAGTCGTAGAACACCACCTTGCCCTGGCGGGTGACGCCGAAGTTCTTCCACAACATGTCGCCCGGGAAGATGTTGGCTGCCACCAGGTCCTTGATGGCATTGCCGTACTCCAGCACCGCGGCCTCACGCTGCGCGTCGCTGGCGTCCTGCAGGTAGATGTTCAGCGGCACCATGCGGCGCTCGATGTAGACATGCTTGAGCACGATGTCGTCGCCGTTCTCCTCCAGCAGGCTGGGGCAGAAGTGGCGCAGCTCCTTGATGAGCTCCTCCTCGAAGCGGTGACGGGGCAGCGCGACGTTGCTGTACTCGAGCGTGTCGGCCATGCGGCCGACACGGTCGTGCTGCTTGACCAGCAGGTACTTGCTCTGGATCAGCTCACGCGTGGTGTCCTTCTGCGGCGGGTAGAAGTCCTTGATCAGCTTGAACACGAAGGGGAAGCTGGGCAGGTCGAACACCAGCATCACCATGCCCTTGATGCCGGGGGCGATGCGGAACTTGTCGCTGGAGTGGCGCAGGTGGTAGAGCAGGTCGCGGTAGAAGAGGTTCTTGCCGTGCTTCTGCAGGCCGATGGCGTTGTAGAGCTCGGCACGCGGCTTTCTGGGCATCAGGCTGCGCAGGAACTGCACGGTGGCCGAGGGCACCTCCATGTCCACCATGAAGTAGGCGCGGGCGAAGCTGAAGAGCATCAGCAGGTCGTCCTCGCCGAACAGTGCGCCGTCGATCACCAGGCCCTTGTCGCCATGCAGGATGGGCAGCGCGAACGGTGTCTCGTGGAAGCCGTTGATGATCTTGCCCACCACATAGGCGCCCTTGTTGCGGAAGAACAGGCTGGAGAGCACCTGCACCTGGAAGTTGGTGCGCCACTTGGCGCCGGCCATCTGACGGTCCACCGCCGCCATCACGGCGCGGGTGTCGCGCTCGGGGTCCTCGAACGGGGCCTTGAGCTGGAAGTTGGTGACGATGCGGCGGAAGGTCTGGTCCAGCCTGCCGGGCTCGGGGTAGTAGGCGCGGTAGGTGGGCTTGGCGGCGGGCTCGTCGTTCTCGATGTACTCGGTGCTGACAGCCGGGCGCACAAACAGGAAGCTGTTGTGGAAATAGCTGTGGTGCAGGATGCGCGTGCACACCGAGTTGAAGAAGGTCTCGGCCAGTTCGGGCTGCAGGTGGTTGGTCAGCAGGCCGATGTAGTGCAGCTTGACCTGCTGCCACACATCCATCGGCAGCTGCGAGGCCTCGTAGCCCAGTTCCAGCAGCTCCACACATTCGCCCACGCGCTGGTCGTAGAAGGCAATGCGCTCGGCCTGGGCTTTCTGCTGGCCATGCCAGTCGGCGTTCTCGAAGCGCGCCTTGGCCTTGGCGGTGGTGCCGCGAAACAGGCGGAAGTGGCGGTTGAAGCCGCCCAGCAGGGCCTGCGCGATCTCGTAGGCGCGGGGGTCGTTGAGCTGATGGGGAAACACCGCGGGCTCCGTCCGTTCTGCACAAGCCCGCAGACTAGCCGGCGCGACGGGGATCGCCCGCACCAGCATCCGCGTTGGACGAAGCCAGCCCGAAGCTAGACCTCGGCCAGGTAGCGGCGCGCCACCCGCTCCAGACCCTTTTTGTAGGCCGGCATCACATCCTCGGGCCCGCCGGCGGTGATGCGCAGATCCTGCAGCAGGCCGTTGTGCAGGCCGTAGACCCAGCCGTGCACCACCACCGATTGGCCGCGTGCCCAGGCGTCCTTGACGACCGTGGTGTGGCAGACATTGCGTGCCTGCTCCAGCACGTTCAGCTCCACCAGGGCGTCGACGCGTAGCGCCTCGGGGATCTGCTCCAGCAGCGCGGCATGCTGGTCGCGCACGTCCTGCACATGGCGCAGCCAGTTGTCCACCAGCCCCAAGCGCGCACCGGCCAGCGCGGCCTTGACGCCGCCGCATTGCGAATGGCCGACGACGATGATGTGCTGCACCTTCAGGCCATCCACGGCGAACTGGATGACGGACAGCGCATTCAGATCGGTGTGCACCACCAGGTTGGCCACATTGCGGTGCACAAACAGCTCACCCGGCAGCAGGCCCACCAGTTCATTGGCAGGCACGCGGCTGTCGGCGCAGCCGATCCACAGGTACTGCGGCGTCTGCTGGCCCAGCAGGCGCGTGAAGAAGCCGGGCTGGCGCTTTTCCTGCGCCGCCGCCCAGTCGCGATTCTTGGAAAACAGTTCGTCGAGGTCCTGACTCATGCTCGATAGCTTGCGTACAGATGCCGGTCCAGGACCCGCCCTTGCTTGATCACACTCTGGCGCTGCAGGCCTTCGTACTGCATGCCAATCTTCTCGGCCACGCGCCGGGAGGGTGCATTGCCGTCATAGATGCCGGCGAAGGCCCGCGTGATGTCCGGCTGGGCCAGTGCCTGCGCCACCACCTCCCGCGCTGCGCGGCTGGCCACGCCCAGGCCCCAGAAGGTGGGCGCCAGCCACCAGCCCACCTCGGCATTGCAGCGCAGCGGGCCCTGGCCGGGGTGGAAGCCGCAGCCGCCCTGCGGCGCATCGTTCAGGCAGATGGCCCAGGTGCCGCCGCCGCTGGCCTGGTGGCCCTCGGTGACCCACCAGCGCGCATCGTCCAGCGTGTAGGGCATGGGCCAGGTGTCCACCATCCAGCGCGCGACGCGCTCGTCGTCGGCCAGCCGCTGCAGCGCGGGGGCATCGGCCTCGCGCCAGCGGCGCAGCTGCCAGCCGGGCAGGCCCAGCTCGATGCGTTCCTCGCTCATGCGCCCGCCTTGGGCACCCGCGCCCCCAGCCAGCCCAGAGGCCCCAGCAGCAGGCTGCAGCCGAACACCCACCAAAGCGTGAAGGTGCCGCCCTCGAAGGCCAGAAAGCCCAGCGAGCGCAGCACCAGCACAGCGATGGCCACCATGCCCAGCAGCAGGCACAGGGCGCCGCTGACCTTGGTCATCAGCTGGATCGGACCGTCATTGGCCGGCACCACGAAGAGGCCATAGCCCAGCAGGGTGAGGCCCGGGTAGGCCAGCCAGGCCGTCCAGCCCGGCTGCAGCTTCGTGACCTCCAGCGCGGCGGCCGTCAGCACCCCGCCCGAAAGCAGGCCCAGAACCACCATCAATGCGCCGAAGGCCAGCACCATCACATCGTCTCCGCAAACAGTTCGCGGCCAATCAACATGCGGCGGATCTCGCTCGTACCCGCGCCGATCTCGTACAGCTTGGCATCGCGCCACAGGCGGCCCAGCGGGTACTCGTTGATGTAGCCGTTGCCACCATAAATCTGGATGCCTTCGCCGGCCATCCAGGTGGCCTTCTCGGCGCACCAGAGGATGACGGAGGCGCAGTCCTTGCGCACTTGGCGCACATGGGCGGCGCCCAGCTTGTCGAGGTTCTTGCCCACCGTGTAGCAGAAGCTGCGGCCGGCCTGCAGCACGGTGTACATGTCGGCCACCTTGCCCTGGATGAGCTGGAACTCGCCGATGCTCTGGCCGAACTGCTTGCGGTCGTGGATGTAGGGCACCACGTTGTCCATCACCGCCTGCATGATGCCGATGGGGCCGGCAGCCAGCACCGCGCGCTCGTAATCCAGGCCGCTCATCAGCACCTTGGCGCCCTGGTTCAGGCCGCCCAGGATGTTCTCGGCCGGCACCTCGACGTCCTGGAACACCATCTCGCCGGTGTGGCTGCCACGCATGCCCAGCTTGTCCAGCTTCTGCGCGGTGCTGAAGCCCTTCATGCCCTTCTCGACGATGAAGGCGGTGACACCGCGGGCACCCAGCTCGGGCTCAGTCTTGGCGTAGACCACCATGGTGTCGGCGTCGGGGCCGTTGGTGATCCACATCTTGCTGCCGTTCAGCAGGTAGTAGCCGCCCTTGTCCTCGGCCTTGAGCTTCATGCTGATGACGTCGGAGCCGGCACCGGGCTCGCTCATCGCCAGCGCGCCCACGTGTTCGCCGCTGATCAGCTTGGGCAGGTACTTCTGCTTCTGCGCCTCGTTGCCGTTGCGCTTGATCTGGTTGACGCACAAATTGCTGTGGGCGCCGTAGCTCAGGCCGATCGACGCGCTGGCGCGGCTGATCTCCTCCATCGCCACCATGTGGGCCAGGTAGCCCATGTTGGCGCCGCCGTACTCCTCGGGCACGGTGATGCCCAGCACGCCCAGCTCGCCCATCTTGCGCCACAGGTCCATGGGGAACTGGTCGTTGCGGTCAGCCTCAGCCGCACGCGGGGCGATCTCGGCCTCGGCGAAGCTGCGCACAGCGTCGCGCAGCGCGTCGATGTCCTCGCCCAACTGGAAGTCAAGACCTGGGAGATTCATGGGGTTACCTGCAGTTTCCGAAAAGAGAAGGATTCTAGGGAGCGCCCCCTACGATGCCGGCCATGCGACTGACCCAGATCCTGTTTTCCCAAGGCTTCGGCACCCGGCACGAGTGCCTGGGCATGATCGTCAACGGCGCCGTCTCGCGCGCCGGCACAGTGCTGGATGACCCCGAACTCGACCTCGACATCAATGGCCTGGTGCTGACGATCCAGGGCCAGGATTGGCCGGTGCACGAGAAGGCCCTGATCCTGCTGCACAAGCCCACCGGCTTTGAATGCAGCATGAAGCCCAAGCACCACCCCTCGGTGCTGAGCCTGCTGCCCGGCCCCTTGCGCGTGCGCGGCGTGCAGCCGGTAGGACGGCTGGACGAGGACACCACCGGACTGCTGCTGCTGACCGACGACGGCGCGCTCATCCATCGCCTGACGCACCCGAAGAAGAAGGTGCCGAAGATCTACGAGGCCACGCTCAAGCACCCGATGGACGAGACCGCGCGCCAGCAGTTGCTCAAGGGCGTGGTGCTGAACGACGACCCCGAACCCATTCAGGCCGCCGCGGCCGAGCTGCCCGAGCCCACGCGGCTGATCCTGACCCTGACGGGCGGGCGCTACCACCAGGTCAAGCGCATGGTGGCCGCGGTGGGCAACCGTGTGGAAGCCCTGCACCGTAGCGGCTTCGGTCGCCTGCGCATCCCTGCTGATCTGCCTCCCGGCGCCTGGGCCTGGGCCGACCCGGCGGATCTCTGAACCGTGAATAAGTCACCGGATTGGCGGCCGCATCCCGCAACCGGGCGGTATTGCCCCCGATGCATCGCCGCCGCTTCGCGACTAAATTCCGGGGTGTGGCTGCCTGTCCGGCCGCTCAAGATTCACAGCCCCGCCGAGGTAACCCCATGAAGAAGTTCGCCCTGCTCGCCCTGCTCGCCCCGCTGAGCGCCTTTGCCGCCAACGACACGCTGCGCACCGAATGCGCCACCCGCGACGGCGCCAAGGCCAACGAGTACGAGTTCGTCTACACCAAGGGCAAGCTGGGCTGCAACGAGCGCCAGTACAACCAATACCTGGCCAGCCTGGACCCCGCCAAGGTGCTGGCCGCAAACCCCACCGCCGCCGGCAAGCCGGCCGTGGAAGAGCACCAGTTCAGCTACCGCAAGGGCAAGCTGAAGGCCCAGTAAGCACCCGCTGCGTTGACGAAAAAAAGCCGACCCTCGGGTCGGCTTTTTGTTTTGAATCAAAGCCTCAGTTGGCGCTGGCGGTCAGCGGTTGCGGCAGTTCGCGGATGGCGAAGCGCTGCGCGCCGCCGGGTTCGTCGCTGTTGCGGATCGCCAGCACGAAGGCGAAGCGCTGCGCCTGGCCGGCGGTCTGGGCATCCTGGCAGTCGACCTTGCGCATGGCGGCGCGCACGGCCTGGCGGTAATCCACCGGGCCGCCCAAGGCCTGCACAGCGCTGACATGGTCGCCCTGCAGGTCGAAGCGGACCTGGTAGTCGGCGTCCAGGTTCACGCGATAGATGCTGCGGGCCAGCGCGTCGCTCAGGTCCGCGGCGAGGTTCGGGCAGGTGCGGTTGACGTCCACGCGCATCGACTGGCCCGCGACTTCCACACGGTCCAGATGGGCGTTGTCGTCACGGGCCTGGGCGGCGCCGGAGCCGAGAGCCAGCACGGCGGCCAGCAGGGGGGCGAAAGATTGCAGACGGGTGCGGGTCATGGTGCTCTCCAAGGGGCGTTGGTTTGACGAACCCAGACCCCAGCGCGGGCCCATGCCCACGCCGGATCTGAAGTCAAACCCCGGCCGTAGCACCTTGCGTCGCGCGCCGCGGGGAACGCAGCGGCTGGGGTCAGAGCCCCCGTTTCCGAAGGCCTGACAGCGATCTTGTGCCCGTTTTCAAGCGCCCCGAAAAGTCACAGGAGAGGCTTGGCAATTGGGGTAACTACCGGCACCGTGCGCCTTGGCATGCCGCGGCCTGCAGGGCGTCGATCTCGCGGTCCTTTTCTTCCCAGAGAGCCTGCAACCAGGCTCCGAAGCGCTTGCGCAGCACCGAGTCCTCGATGCAATCGCCCTCCACGAACTCGGCGGGGATGGCGCGCTCATGCACGCGCACGATCACCCGTCCCACGCGTCCGCAGGCCAGGTCCCAATAGGTCGGCACACCGTCGGGGTAGACCAGGGTCACGTCCAGCAAGGCGCGGAACTTCTCGCCCAGGATGTTGACCGCCAGGGCCAGCGCCCCGCTCTTGGGTTTGAGCAGATGCCGATACGGCGATTCCTGGCGCTGGTGCTTGTCCGCCGTGAAACGGGTGCCCTCGGCGAAGTTCATCACGCTGGTAGGTGCCAGCGCAAAGCGTGCGCAACTGCGCTTGGTGGTCTCCATGTCCTGGTGGCGCAGCGCCGGGTTCTTGCGCAGCGCCGCCTTGCCGTGGCGGCGCATGAAGGGGAAGTCCAGCGCCCACCAGGCCACGCCGATCACCGGCACCCAGATCAGTTCCTGCTTCAGAAAGAACTTCAGGAAGGGAATGCGCCGGTTGAAGATCTTCTGCAGCACAAAGATGTCGACCCAGCTCTGGTGGTTGCAGTTCACCATGTACCAGCCGCCGGGCTTGAGCTGCTCCAGCCCCTGCACGTCCCAGGGCGCACGGTTGATCAGCGCGATCCAGGCGCTGTTGCAGGCAATCCAGCTCTTGGCGATGCGGTTCAGCCAGGGGTCGATGGCCGCGCGCGCAGCCTGAAAGGGCAGCACCAGCTTGACCAGCGAAAGGATGAAGAGTGGCGTGCACCAGAAGATGGTGTTCAGGCCCAGCAGCAGCGAGCTGAGCAAACCCAGCGGAATGGCAATCAGGGAAGGCATGGGGGCAATCAGGGCGCGGGGAGCGGCGAATTCTCCCGGGCGCCCGGTTCAAGGGCATTGATCTGGATGAACCCGGCGTGGCCGGTGCGGCTCACAAGAAGCGCTCGAGCAGACGGCGCGAGGCGCGGTCCAGAGCCCAGCGGTCGGCCACGAAGAGCTGCAGACCGTGGCTGGTGGTGATCAGCAGACGCCCCTCGCCCGGGCCCCCCAGGCGGCGGATGTCTTCCTCGGTCTTGAGGATGAACTGCAACGGGCCACGGTCGGTCTCGACCGTCCATTGGCTCGGGGTTGAAAAGGTGCTGACCGCCACCAGGCGCTGCAACTGCGGGTGGAACTCTCGGCTGCGCAGCTCGTCCTCGATCAGCCGGCGCGGTGCGTCGGGCAGGCCAGATAGCCGGTCCACCCAGGCCAGTTCATGGCCATCGGGGCCGATCAGGCTCAAGCCTTCGTCGGGCGCGCTGATGGGGTGGGCGCGCACCGGGCTCACGCCCACATGGGCCTGGCCCTGAGCGTCGGTGAGCACCAGCTTGCCGAAGGCGTCGCGTGAGAGGGTCCAGTCCATCAGGCGCTCACCGTGTGTTGGTTGGGGTTGGGCGAAACGACCATCAGACCGCTGTCCTCGCTTTCATCGACGCGCCGGGCCTGCGCCTCCCACAGGCGCCAGTAGTGGCCCTGCTTCTCGATCAGCTCGTCGTGCCCACCGAGCTCGACGATCTCGCCGCGGTCCATCACCACCAGGCGGTCGGCCTTGCGCAGGGTGCTCAGGCGGTGGGCGATGGCGATCGTGGTGCGGCCCTTCACCAGGTTGTCCAGCGCCTTCTGGATTTCCTTCTCGGTCTCGGTGTCCACCGCGCTGGTGGCCTCGTCCAGGATCAGCAGGGCCGGATCGATCAGCAGCGCGCGGGCAATCGAGATGCGCTGGCGCTCGCCGCCGCTCAAGCCTTGGCCACGCTCGCCCACCAGGCTGTCGTAACCATGCGGCAGTCTCAATATGAACTCGTGCGCATGCGCGGCGCGCGCCGCGGCCACGATCTCCTCGCGCGTGGCCTCGGGCTTGCCGTAGGCGATGTTCTCGGCAATGGTGCCGAAGAACAGGAAGGGCTCCTGCAGCACCAGGCCGATGTGGCGGCGGTAGTCGGCCACCTTGATGCGGCGCAGGTCCACGCCGTCGACGCGGATGCTGCCCTCGGTGACGTCGTAGAAGCGACAGATCAGGTTCACCAGCGTGCTCTTGCCCGAGCCGCTGTGGCCCACCAGGCCGATCATCTCGCCGGGGCGGATGTCCAGATCCAGGCGCTTGATGACGGCGCGACTGCCGTAACGGAAGTGCACGCCCTGCAGGCTCAAGGCGCCCTGAGCCTTCTGGAAGGGCACCGGGTTGGTCGGGTCGGGCACGTTGGAGACATGGTCCAGGATGTCGAAGATGCGCTTGGCGCCGGCCGCGGCCTTCTGCGTCACCGAGACGATGCGGCTCATCGAATCCAGCCGGCCGTAGAAGCGTCCGATGTAGGCCAGGAAGGCGGTCAGCACACCCACCGTCACCGCGCCCTGGCTGACCAGCCAGATGCCGGTGGCCCAGACGACGAGCAGGCCGATCTCGGTCAGCAGCGCCACCGTGGGGCCGAACAAGCTCCAGGTCTTGTTCAGCTTGTCGTTGACGGCCAGGTTGTTGGCATTGGCCTCCTTGAAACGCATGGCCTCCCGGCGCTCCTGCGCAAAGGCCTTGACGACGCGGATGCCGGGGATGGTGTCGGCCAGCACGGAGGTGACTTCGCCCCAGACGCGATCGATCTTTTCGAAGCCGGTGCGCAGGCGGTCGCGCACCAGATGGATCAGCCAGGCGATGAAGGGCAAGGGCACCAGCGTGGCCAGGGCCAGGCCGGGGTGAATGCTGAACAGGATGATGGCCGTCATGGCCAGCATCAGCACGTCGGTGATGAAGTCCAGCGCGTGCAGGCTGAGGAACACCGAGATGCGGTCGGTCTCGGAGCCGATGCGGGCCATCAGGTCACCGGTGCGCTTGTTGCCGAAGTATTCGAGCGACAGGCCGAGCAGATGCTCGAAGGTGGCCGTGCGCAGGTCCGCAGCGATGCGCTCCGAAACCAGAGCCAGGATGTAGGTCTTGGCCCAGCCCAGGCTCCAGCTCACCAGCGCGGCACCGAACAGCCCGGCTAGCAGCAGGCCCACCAGGCCAGTGTCGATCGGCTGACCGTTCTGGAAGGGGATCAGCACCTGGTCCATCAAGGGCATGGTCAGGTAGGGCGGCACCAGCGTGGCGCCGGTGGCGCCCATCATCAGCAAGAAGCCTAGCAGCAGCTGGCCCTGGTAGGGCCGGGCAAAACGCCACAGGCGCAGCAGCACCCAGGTACTGGGCGGCGTGTGCAGCTCGCGGTGGCAGGTGGGGCATTCCTCGCTGTCCGGGGGCAGCGGAGCCTGGCAGGTGGGGCACAGGGCGGCGTCCTCGCCGCGCTCGGGCGGGGCCTGGCCGGCCAACTGGTCCAGGGCTTGAGAGAAGCCGTCCTGCAGGCGCGTCACGCTCAGCTGTTCGGCCAGGGTGAAGTGCCAGTGCTGCAGGCGCTGCTGGGCGTCGCACAGCTCGAGACAGCCCAGCCCGGCGTGGTCGTGGCAGCGCAGCTGCAGGCCCGGCTGCACCAGCCAGGACTTGCGCGCCCCGACATCCAGCAAGCGGAACGCACCCTGGGGCGCCTCGACCAGGGCCAGCAGCCCGGGCGCGAAGGCCAGCTCGCGGCTCAGGTCAACGGCCGCCAGCGCGATCACGTTCTCGCCGGCCTGCAACTGCGACCGCAAGCCGCCCTCGCCCTCCCACAGGGGGTGTTGGCGCAAGGCGTCACTCAGGGGAAAGGGCTGCATGGTTTGTTCTTCGGGTCGGCAGGCGACGAATTGTGCGTGAGCCGCCCCTCGTAGCAGTCCAGAGCAGAATCCAGCCCCATCGGCGTCGAAACGGTCCCGTCCATGAGCAAAAAGAACGACATCCAGCTGCTGCGCATCAACTACCTGCGTGGCCCCAATATCTGGACCTACCGCAGCTGCCTGGAAGTGTGGCTGGACCTGGGCGAGCTGGAAGACCACCCCAGCCACCAACTGCCCGGCCTGAACGAGCGCCTGTGCAGCTGGCTGCCCAACCTGGTGGAACACCACTGTGGCGTGGGCGAGCGCGGCGGCTTCCTGCAGCGCCTGCAGGAAGGCACCTGGTGCGGCCATGTGCTCGAACATGTGGTGATCGAACTGCTGAACCTGGCCGGCATGCCGACCGGCTTCGGCCAGACGCGCTCGACCTCCCAGCGCGGCGTCTACCGCATGGTGTTCCGCGCCCGCGACGAGCAGGTGGCGCGCGCCGCCTTGCGGGAAGGCCATGCGCTTTTGATGGCCGCCATCAACGATGAGCGCTTTGATGTGCAGGCCGCTGTGGCGCGCCTGCGCGACACGATTGACGATTGCTACCTCGGCCCCAGCACCGCCGCCATCGTGGCCGCCGCCACCGAGCGCCGCATCCCGCACATCCGCCTGAACGACGGCAACCTGGTGCAGCTGGGCCATGGCGCCAAGCAGCGTCGCATCTGGACGGCCGAGACCGACCGCACCAGCGCCATCGCCGAGGGCATCGCCCGCGACAAGGACCTCACCAAAACCCTGCTGCAGGCGGTGGGCGTGCCCGTGCCACACGGCGTGGTGGCCAAGAGTGCCGAGGCCGCCTGGGAGGCCGCGCAGGACCTGGGTCTGCCGGTGGTCGTCAAACCCAGCGACGGCAACCATGGCCGCGGCGTCACCCTGGACCTGAAGACCGAGCAGGACGTGCACGCCGCCTTCGCGCTGGCCGAAACCGAAGGCTCGGAAGTGCTGGTGGAGCGCTGCATCCCCGGCAACGAGCACCGCCTGCTGGTGGTGGGCGGCAAGGTGGTGGCCGCCGCGCGCGGCGAATCGGCCTGGGTCCATGGCGACGGCAAGCACAGCGTGCAGCAGCTGATCGACCAGCAGATCAACACCGACCCGCGCCGCGGCCTGACCGAGGACTTCCCTCTTAACCGCGTCACCCCCGAGGAAGACCCGGTGGTGCTGCTGGAGCTGCAGCGCCAGAACCTCAGCCCCAGCTCGGTGCCCGCCCATGGCCAGCGCGTGCTGATCCAGCGCAACGGCAATGTGGCGATTGACTGCACGGCCGAGGTGCACCCCGAAGTGGCCCATGCCGTGGGTCTGGCGGCACGCACCGTCGGCCTGGACATCGCCGGCATCGACCTGGTGTGCGAGGACATCGGCAAGCCGCTGCAGGAGCAGGGTGGCGCCATCGTCGAGGTGAACGCCGGCCCCGGCCTGCTGATGCACCTGAAGCCTGCCGAGGGCGTGCCCCAGCCCGTCGGCCAGGCCATCGTGGACCACCTCTTCGCCGAGGACGAGAGCGGGCGCATTCCCATCGTGGGGGTGACCGGCACGAACAGCCCGAACGGCACCACGCCGATTGCGCGCCTGGTGGCCTGGCTGCTGCACCTGCATGGCAAGCAGGTGGGCCTGGCCTGCCACGCCGGCCTGTTCCTGGGCCCGCGCCAGGTGGAGAAGCAGGTCAAGCGGCCCTTTGACGCCGCGCACCGCCTGCTGATGAACCGCCGAGTGGATGCCGTGGTGGCCGAAAACGACGCCAGCTCGATCCTGAACGACGGTCTGGCCTACGACCGCTGCCTGGTCGGTGTCGTCACCGACCTGAACCTGAACGACCAGCTGCACCACCACGATGTGCGCGAGCAGGCCCAGCTCTTCAAGGTGCTGCGCACCCAGGTGGACGTGGTGCTGCCCGAGGGCGCGGCGGTGCTGAATGCCGAGGACGAACAGGTGGCCAGCATGGCCGAGCTGTGCGACGGCGAGGTGATCTTCTACAGCTGCAACGAGCAGGCCGCCCCGCTGGTGGCGCACCGGCACGGCGAGGGCCGCGCGGTGGTGCTGCGCACCGGCCAGGCCTGGCTGCTGGGCCCAGAGGGCGAGGTGGTCGGCGCCAATGTCGATTCCCTGCTGCGCCGCTATGCCGCGGCGGGCCTGAGCTGCGAGGCGCCGGCCGTGTTGGCCGCGGTGGCCAGTGCCTGGGCACTCGGCATTTCGCCGGAATTGATCGCCGCCGGCCTCGAAACCTTCATCCCCGCAGCCTGACCCGAGAGACAACATGGAAATCTCCCGCATCCGCGCCCTGCGTGGCCCGAACATCTGGAGCCGCCACATCGCCATCGAGGCGGTGGTGGTGTGCACCCCGGCCGAGTGCGACATCAACGACCTGCCCGGTTTCGAGACCCGGCTGCGCGCCCTCTTTCCCGGCGTGGGGCCGCTGCACAGCCCGCAGAAGGAACCCGTGAGCCTGGCCCATGTGCTGGAGCAGGCCACGCTGGCGCTGCAGGCCCAGGCGGGCTGCCCGGTCACCTTCAGCCACACCCACCGCACGCCCACGCCCGGGCACTTCCAGGTGGTGGTGGAGTACAGCGAGGAAGACGTGGGCCGCCTGGCCTGCGACGAAGCCATCAAGCTGATGCAGGCCGCGCTGGAAGGCCGCGAGGATTGGGATGACGAGGCCGTCATCAAGGCCCTGCGCGAGCTCGACGAAGACGTGCGCCTGGGCCCTTCCACCGGCAGCATCGTCAATGCCGCCGTGGCGCGCGGTGTGCCCTATCGCCGGCTGACGCAGGGCTCGCTGGTGCAGTTCGGCTGGGGCCACAAGCAGCGCCGCATCTGGGCCGCGGAGGTGGATGCCACCAGCGCCGTGAGCGAGTCGATTGCGCAGGACAAGGACCTGAGCAAGCGCCTGCTGCAGAGCGCCGGCGTACCGGTGCCGCACGGCCGCCCGGTGGACAGCGTGGAGGACGGCTGGGCCGCCGCGCAGGAGATCGGCCTGCCGGTGGTGGTGAAGCCCCAGGACGGCAACCAGGGCAAGGGCGTGACCGTCAACGTCAGCACCCGCGAGGGCTTCGAGGCCGCCTACAAGGCCGCCGAGGAGATCGGCGAGGTGATGGTGGAGAAGTTCCTGCCCGGCTCCGACTACCGCCTGCTGGTGGTGGGCAATCAGCTGGTGGCCGCGGCGCGGCGGGACCCGCCGCAGGTCAGCGGCGACGGCGTGCACACCGTGCGCGAGCTGGTGGCCAAGGTCAACGAAGACCCGCGCCGTGGCGACGGCCACGCCACCTCGCTGACCAAGATCCGCCTGGACGACATCGCCATCACCCGCCTGGCGCTGCAGGGGCTGACGCCGGATGCCGTGCCCGAGAAGGGCCAGCGCGTCATCCTGCGCAACAACGCCAATCTGAGCACCGGCGGCAGCGCGACGGATGTGACGGACGACGTGCACCCCGAGGTCGCACAGCGCGCCATTGCGGCGGCCCAGATCGTCGGCCTGCATGTCTGCGGCGTCGATGTGGTGGCCGAGACCGTGATGCGGCCGCTCGAAGAAGTGAACGGCGGCATCGTCGAGGTGAACGCCGCGCCGGGCCTGCGCATGCACCTCTCGCCCTCCTACGGCAAGGGGCGCAATGTCGGCAAGGCGGTGATCCAAAGCATCTACGGCTCGGACAAGAACGAGGACGGCCGCATCCCCGTCGTCGCCGTCACCGGCACGAACGGCAAGACGACCACGGCACGCCTGATCACGCATCTGTTTGCCACCAGCGGCATGACGACGGGCATGACGAACACCGACGGCGTCTATGTGGACGGCCGTCAGATCGACAGCGGCGATTGCTCCGGCCCGAAGAGCGCGCGCAATGTGCTGATGCACCCCGATGTGGAGGCCGCGGTGTTCGAGTGCGCGCGCGGCGGCATCCTGCGCGAGGGTCTCGGCTTCGACCGCTGCCAGGTTGCCGTGGTGACCAATGTGGGCGCCGGCGACCACCTGGGCATGAATTACATCGAGACGGTCGAGGACATCGCCCGCCTCAAGTCCGTGGTGGTGCAAAACGTGGCGCCCAGCGGCTATGCCGTGCTGAACGCAGCCGACCCGCTGGTGGCCGCGATGGCACCGCAGTGCCCGGGTCAGATCATTTATTTCTGCGCCGACCGCCACCTGCCGCTGATGGCCACGCACCGGGCGCAGGGCCGGCGCTGCGTGTTCGTGGATGAAGGCGCCGTGGTGGCCAGCGATGGCGCCTGGCGCGAGTCGATCCCGCTGCGCGACATCCCCATCACGCGCGGTGGTCTGCTCGGCTTCCAGGTCGAGAACGTCATGGCCGCCGTAGCGGCCGCCTGGGGCGCCGGCCTGGCCTGGGACGCGATCCGCCGCGGCCTGGCCAGCTTCAACAGCGACGGCGACAACGCCCCCGGCCGCTTCAATGTGATGGAGTTCCAGGGCGCCACCGTGATCGCCGACTACGGCCACAACCCCGACGCGATGCGCGCACTGGTGACCGCCGTCGATGCCCTGCCGGGCAAGAAGCGTGTGGTGGTGATCAGCGGTGCGGGCGATCGCCGCGATCAGGACATCACGGAGCAGACCCAGATCCTGGGGGCTGCCTTTGACCAGGTGGTGCTCTACCAGGACGCCTGCCAACGCGGCCGCGAGGATGGCGAGGTGCTGGCCCTGCTGCGCAAGGGGCTCGAAGGCGCCAGCCGCACGCGCCAGGTGGATGAGATCCGCGGCGAGTTCGTCGCCATCGACCACGCCCTGGCAACGCTGGAAGAAGGCGATCTGTGCCTGGTGCTGGTGGACCAGGTTGAGGAGGCGCTGGCGCATCTGCGCCGTCGTTGCAGCGAGTAGTGGGGCGAGCAGAAAGGCTGTTGGCCCTGCTGGAACTGCTGCGCCGCCACCGCCGCCCGGTGCGCGGGGAACAGCTGGCCGGCCAGCTTGGCATCAGCCTGCGCACGCTCTACCGCGACATCGCCGCCCTGCAGGCGCAAGGCGCCACGATCGAGGGCGAGGCGGGCGTGGGCTACCTGCTGCGCCCCGGCCACAGCCTGCCGCCGCTGATGTTCGGCGTCGAGGAGATTGAGGCCCTGGCCCTGGGCGTGCGCTGGGTGGCGCAGCGCAGCGCCGACCCGGCCCTGGGCGAGGCCGCCCGCCAGGCCCTGGCGCGCATCCGTGCCGTGCTGCCCGCCACGCTGCGGCACGAGCTGGACCACAACCCCCTGCTGGTTCCCCCCGTCGAGCAGACGGCCAGCGACCCGCGCTGGCCCGGCCTGCTGCGCCAGGCCCTGCGCCAGCAGCGCTGCATCCAGGTGGGCTACTGCGATGGACAGGGCCGTTTCAGCGAGCGCGTGCTCTGGCCTTTCGCGCTGGGCTTCTTCGAGCAATCGCGCGTGCTCTCGGCCTGGTGCGAACTGCGTCAGGACTACCGCCACTTTCGCCTGGACCGGCTGCAGACCCTGGAACTGCTGGACCGCAGCTACCCACGCCCGCGCCAGGCCCTGCTGGCCGAGTGGCGCGCGCGCGAAGGCATCCCGCCGCTAGAATGACTGCTGACAGGATCTGACAGTGCCGCGCCCGAGCATGGCGGCTCTTCAACCGGAGCCCTTCATGCAAGCCCTGATTCCCAACTGCCTGATCCTTTACGTCGCCAGCGTCGCGCACAGCGTCGAGTTCTACCGCCATCTGCTGGGCGCCGCCCCGCTTGAGCACCACCCGGGTTTCGCCAGCTTCCAGCTCGGCGAGCACATGGTTCTGGGCCTGTGGGCCCGTGCGGACGTGCTGCCGACGGCGCAAGCTGCACCGGGTTCTGCCGAGCTGGTCATCCAGTGCGCCAGCCGTGGCGAGGTGGATGCCCACCACGCCGCCTGGCTGGCCACGGGCTGGCCGGATCTGCAAGCCCCCACGGCCATGGACTTCGGCTACACCGCCACCACGGCCGACCCTGACGGACACCGCGTGCGGGTGTTCTGGCCCACGGCCTCCTGATATGCCGGCATGAACCTGCAGGCCGCCTTTGGTGCACCGCTGACCCAGCTCTTTGCCGCCAAGGTGGCCGATTACCAGGCGGCCCGGCCCGACTACCCGGCGGACCTGTTCGAGTGGCTGGCCGGCCAGCTGCCCGCGGACCCACGGGTGCTGGATCTGGGCGCTGGCACCGGCCTGTTCACGCAGAGCCTGCTGGCCCGCGGCTGGGAGGTGCTGGCGGTGGAGCCCGAGGCCGCCATGCGCGCCGCCTGCGATGCGCGCCTGGGCGCCCACCCGCGCTACCGCAGCGCGGCGGGCCAGGCCGAGGCCCTGCCGGCGGACGCAGCCGATTTCGACCTCATCACCGCCGCGCAGGCCTTCCACTGGTTCGATGTCGGCCCGGCGCGCCGGCAGTTCGAGCGCGTGCTGCGTCCAGGGGGCCGGGTGGCATTGGTGTGGAACGACCGCGTGGCGGAATCGGCCTTGAACCGCGAACTGGATGCCTTGCTGACCGAGTTCGGCGGCCACGGCCGGGCCGCGCAGACGGCGGACAACGACCGCGCCCGCGCCCATGAGTTTCTGGGCGCCGACCTGCAGCAATGGACGGGGCCACATGGCCACCGGCTGGACCAGACCGGGTTGCAGGCCCTGGTGTTTTCGCGCTCCTACATGCCGGCACGCGATAGCGCAGCCGGGCAGGCGCTGATGCCTCTTTTGGCGGCGCTATTCAGCCGCCATGCCGCGAATGGGCAAGTGGAGCTGCCCTACCGAACCCTCTGCCTGATGGGGAGCCTGCGCTGCTGAGACTTGGGCTCAGACGTGTCGCCAGGCCTCGCTGCGCACATTGAAGTCCTGCTCCGCCACGCCGCGCGCCTCGGCTTCGCTGCGATGCCAGGTGTCACCACTGAGCTCACCATCCTCGGATCGATAGCTGAGCAGGTAGCCCTCCTGGTCGGGGTTGAGGCACAGCTCAAAGCGCACGGGCCGCCCGCCCTGCACCGTCTGAGCGGGCCAAGTCAACCAACCCTGCTCCTGGCTGCCCGTCACCCAGACTTCGGCCTGAGTGTTCTGCCTGCGCTTGTTCGCGCCAAACCGGGCCTGCGGGTGAGCTTGGGCCCGCGCCGCCGACGTCATTCTTTTTCCCATTGTTGACACCTTGAGGCTGCCACTTCTTGTTACAGATGAGAGTGTCCTGCCCCAGGAGCTTTCCAGCCTCAGTCGGACGAAGGAGGCGCGGCTGCAGGTGCGACAAATCACCGCCGGTGGCGCAGTCCACAGCGCTGGACGTCGATTCAGGGCCTGAAATCGGCAGATCGTCGCAAGCCACTCGTGTCGATTAGGGCAATCCCGCAAAGTTCAGCCATCGCAACGCTGAACCCCAAGGAGCCCACCATGAGCCGCACCACTTCCCGCCTCGCCGATGTCCTGACCTTCGTCACGATGGCCGGCCTGACCTTCGCCAGCGCCGCCGCCCTCGCCACCTACGCCCCGGCCCCGCTGCACGAAGAGCTGCACATGGTGACGGTGCTGCCGCCGGTGGAAGTGGTGGTGCCGCGCGCCCACCAGGTGGTGCACCAGCTGCCCACGGTGGTGATCACCGCCAAGCGCGCCGAGCAAGCCGAGCGCGTGGCGCAGGCCGCGGCGAATTGCCTGCCTTCAAGTACCGCAGTCTGCTGAGCCGCCCAGCGTTCCGCGATACCTCGAACAGCCCGGCACTGCCGGGCTGTTTGCTTTGAGCCCGGCGCCGCCGGGCTTTTCACTTTTGAGCGGCGCAACGAGCCATTCGCCCGCCGCAAACCGCAGTTCGTCGCAGCCGGCTCGCATCGCCCGCCGCCCCGTCGCACAGTCCACCCATCGCTTCTCGCACCGGAGACCCACCATGAACCTGCGCCTGCCGCCCCTGCTGAGTGATCTGCTGGCCGCCCTGGCCTTGGTGGGTCTGGCTTTTGTGGGCGCCAGCCTGCTGAGCCAGCAGCCCGCAGCGGACCCAGTCAAGCCCAACGCCTTGCTGATCGCCAAGAGCAGCCAGAGCACCAAGACCTGAAGGCGGCCCGGGGCGCGCACTCGAGCCGCGCGCCCTTCGGGGTCCTCCCGCCTGCAGCGCAAAGCCCGGCACCGCCGGGCTTTGTCATTTCAGGCGGCGGCTTTGTGGCGGGTGTAGAGGAAGTCGATCACCGCCTTGCGCGCCTGCATGTAGCGGGCGTCTTCGGCCAATGCGACGCGTTCGCGCGGGCGTGGCAAGTCGACCGTCAGCACCTCGCCGATCGTCGCCGCGGGCCCGTTGGTCATCATGACGATGCGGTCCGACAGCAGCACGGCCTCGTCGACATCGTGCGTCACCATCACCACGGTGGCGCCGGTGCGCGCCACGATCGCCAGCAGCTCGTCCTGCAGCTGGGCGCGCGTCAGCGCATCCAGCGCGCCGAAGGGCTCGTCCATCAGCAGCACCTTGGGCTCCATGGCCAGCGCACGGGCAATGCCCACCCGCTGCTTCATGCCGCCGCTAATCTCCGCCGGCCGCTTGCCCGCCGCATGCGCCATGCCCACCAGCTCCAGCGCGGCCTGGGTGCGGGCACGCAGCTGGCTGCGGCTCTCGCGCTTGCCGAACACGGTTTCCACCGCCAGCAGCACGTTTTCGAAGCAGCTCAGCCAGGGCAGCAGCGAGTGGTTCTGGAACACCACCGCGCGCTCGGGGCCGGGGCGGTCGATCTCGCGCTTGTCGCAGATCAGCGCCCCGCTCGTGGGCTTGAGCAGGCCGGCAATCAGGTTCAGCAGCGTGCTCTTGCCGCAGCCGCTGTGGCCGATCAGGGTCATGAACTCGCCGCGCCGGATGTTCAGGCTCACGTCCTGCAGCGCATGGAAGCGCCCGCGCTGCGTGTCGAACACCATGTCCACGTGTTGGATCTCAATCATGGGAAACCTTTCGAGCGAGCAGGAGCAGCAGCTGTTCGAGCAGCAGGCCGACGAAGCCGATGACAAAGATGGCGATCAGGATGTGAGCGACGTTGAGGTTGTTCCACTCGTCCCAGACCCAGAAGCCGATGCCCACGCCGCCGGTCAGCATCTCGGCCGCGACGATCACCAGCCAGGCCGTGCCCACGCTCAGCCGCACGCCCGTCAGCAGATAGGGCAGCACGGCGGGGAAGAGGATGCGGGTGATCAGCTTCCACTCGCTCAGATTCAGCACGCGGGCAACGTTCAGGTAGTCCTGCGGCACGCGCTGCACGCCCTGGGCGGTGTTGAGGATCATGGGCCAGATGGAGCAGATGAAGATGGTCCAGATGGCCGCCGGGTTGGCGCTCTTGAACACCAGCAGGCCGATCGGCAGCCAGGCCAGCGGGCTGACCGGACGCAGCAAGCTCACCAAGGGGTTCAGCATCGCTGCCAGGAAGGCAAAGCGGCCGATGAGGAAGCCCAGCGGAATGCCCACCAGCGCCGCCAGGCCAAAGCCCAGGCCCACGCGCTGCAGGCTGTTCAGGATGTTCCAGCCGATGCCCTGGTCGTTCGGGCCGTTGCGGTAGAAGGGGTCGGCGAACAGCTTCGCTGCGGCATCGAAGGTGGCCTGGGGTGTGGGAAAGGGGCCGCCCTTTTGCGTGAGCAGCGCCCACACGCCCACCAGCAGGGCCAGGCCGAGCACGGGGGCCAGCACGGGCAGCAGCGCACGGCGCAGCCAGGGTGCGCGCGGTGTGCGCGCCGGTTTGGTGGCGCGCAGCGGCGCGGGGGCGAGAGCGGGTGAGAGCGCAGGAGCGGGCGCAGTCGGGGTGAGCACCTCGGCCTGGTGGAAGACGGCAGCAACCATGGTGTTCTCCTTCAGACCTTGAGGGCAAAGCCGTCGGCGTACTTGGCCGGGTCCTTGCCGTCCCAGCTCACGCCATCGATCAGCTTGCTGGTGCGGAAGTCGCTCTTGGGCACGCTGATCTTCAGTTGCGCGGCCGCCTGCTTGTAGAGCTCGGTCTGGTTCACCTGCTGGGCCACGGCCAGGTAGTCGGGGTGGCTCTTCAGCAGGCCCCAGCGCTTGTGCTGGGTCAGGAACCACATGCCGTCGCTCAGGTAGGGGTAGTTGACGGCGCCGTCGTCAAAGAACTTCATGTGGCGCGGGTCGTCCCAGGTCTTGCCCAGGCCGTTCTGGTAGCGGCCCAGGATGCGCTGGTTGATCGCGTCGACGCTGGTGTTGACATACGCCTTCTCGGCAATCGTCTCGGCCATCTTGTTCTTGTTGATGAGGCCGGCGTCGATCCAGCGCCCCGCCTCCAGCACCGCCATCACCACCGCGCGGGCGGTGTTGGGGTACTTCTTGACGAACTCGGACGTGGTGCCCAACACCTTCTCGGGGTGCTCGGGCCAGACCTCCTGGGTGGTGGAGGCGGTGATGCCGATGCCGTCGATGATGGCGCGGTGGTTCCAGGGCTCGCCCACACAGAAGCCATCCATATTGCCCACGCGCATGTTGGCCACCATCTGCGGCGGCGGCACGGTGATGACCTTGGCGTCCTTCAGCGGGTGCACGCCATGCGCGGCCAGCCAGTAGTACAGCCACATGGCATGCGTGCCGGTGGGGAAGGTCTGCGCGAAGGTGTACTCGCGCTTTTCCTTCGCCATCAGCTTGGCCAGGCCCGCGCCGTCCACCGCGCCCTGCTCGGCCAGCTTCTTCGACAGGGTGAGCGCCTGGCCATTGCGGTTCAGCGTCATCAGCACCGCCATGTCCTTCTTGGGCCCGCCCACCCCAAGGTGCACGCCATACATCAGGCCGTAGAGCACATGGGCGCAGTCCAGTTCGCCGTTGACCAGCTTGTCGCGCACGCCGGCCCAACTGGCTTCCTTGGTCGGCACGATCTTGATGCCGTACTTCTTGTCGAAGCCCAGCACCGAGGCCATCACCACCGACGCGCAGTCGGTCAGCGGAATGAAGCCGATGCGCACCTCTTCCTTCTCGGGCTTGTCCGAGCCGGCGGCCCAGGCGCGCGGCAGCACGCTGCTGGCGGCGGCCGCGGCGCCGGCACCCAGCAGGCTGCGGCGGGAGGTGTTCAGGGGGTCATCGCTCATCGGTGGCTCCAAGGCAAAAAAAGAGGGCGTCACAGCCAACGTCTGCCCGCCTCAGGAGACCAATCCAGGCGGCCAGCTGTCAGCTGGACGCCCTTGTCCAACACAGCTTAGGAATGCCGGGGGCTTGCGCTCCCTTTATTCCTGCCACCCGCCCCGTTGCGGGTGACGCTTTCTCTATTGCAGGAGCCGTGCCAGCTTTTTTCAGGGGGGGTCTGCCCCATGCGGTGGCCGTTTGGCGCTGCGGACGCGCCGTGCTGGTGCAGATCGGCCCCGTCTCGGTGCCGGGCCGGGGTTTCAGCCCCGCAGCAGCTCGGCGGCGGCGATGACGCGCTGGGCCACGCTGGCCAAGGTTTCACCCCGGTCCATGGCCAGTTTGCGCAGGCGCTTGTAGGCGGCGTCCTCGCTCAGGCCCTGCTCTTGCATCAAGAGGCCCTTGGCGCGCTCGATCTGCTTGCGCGTGGCCAGCTCGAGCTGGGCGGCATTCAGCTCCTCGCGCAGGCTGCGGTCCTGCGCAAAGCGCTCCTGCGCCACCGCCAGCACGGCGGCCAGGCGCTCGGGCTGCAGCTCGGGTACGCCATAGGCGCTCACGCCGGCGCGCAGCGCGGCGCGGATGGTTTGCGAGGCGGCGTCATCGGCCAGCATCACCACCGGGCGCGGGGCGCGCTCGTGCATCAGGGCCAGGTGCTCCAGGGTGTCGCGGCTGGGCGATTCGGCGTCCACGATCACTACATCAGGCCGCAGTTCCTCCACCGCGGCCTGGATGCGTGTGGCCTCGTCCAGCACGCCCACCACCTGGTGGCCCTGCAGGATCAGCGCTTCGGCGACCAGGCGCACGCGGTGGGCGCCGTCGTCGATCAGCAGCACACGCAGGGCGGCAGCAGGGGGCATGGGAATGGCCATGCCCCCTGCTGTGCAAGCACCGTGCCAGTTGCCTGTCAGGGCGTCTGCAGCACCTGCAGTTCGCTCACCCCACCGGCCCCCTTCCCCCAGCGCAGGCGCACATGGGTGGCCACGGCGGCAATTTCGGCTTCGCTGAGCACATGACCAAAGGGCGGCATGCCGAAGGGACGCGGGTTGGCGGCGGTGGAAGGGCCAAAACCGCCGTGGCGGATGGCCTTGACCAGGTTGGCGGGGCTGGGCAGGGCGAGGGTGCGGTTGTCGGCCAGCGGCGGGTACAGGCCCTGACCATCGCCCTGCTCGCCATGGCAGGCGGCGCAATGCTGGGTGTAGAGCCGTGCGCCCAGGCTGGCGCGGCCGGCCTGCTGGGCGGGTTGCCGGTCCGGTTGGCTCTCCACCGCCTCAGGGTCAGGCAGGCTGCCCAGGTAGGCGGCCATGGCCCGCAGATCGGCCTCACTCAGGTACTGGGTGCTGTGCAGCACCACCTCGGCCATCGGCCCCAGCGCTGCGCCGCGGGCGGACTGGCCGCTGCGCAGCAGGCCGGGCAGCTCGGCGGCTTCGCGCGCGCCGCCCAGGGCCGGGGCGTACCAGCCACTCACCGGCATCAGGCCGCCGCCCAGAGCGGCATCGGCCAGGCTGCCGCCCAGCGCGTTGCGCGGCGCGTGGCAGCTGGCGCAGTGGCCCAGGCCTTGCACCAGGTAGGCACCGCGGTTCCAGGCCGCATCCCGCGCGGGCTCGGCTAGGAACTCACCGGGCCGGAAATGCAGCGCGCGCCACACGGCCAGGGCCCAGGGCTGGTTGTAGGGGAAGCGCAGCGCGTGCGGCGGGCGCGCGCGCTCCTGCGCCGGCAGGCTTTGCAGAAAGGCGAACAGCGCGTCGCTGTCGTCCCGCGTCACCTTGGTAAAGGCGGTGTATGGGAAGGCGGGGTTTAGCAGCCGGCCGTCGCGCCCGCGGCCGTGGTGCAGGGCCTGCCAGAAGTCTTCGGCGCTCCAGCTGCCCAGGCCGGTGCGCGGCGCGGGCGTGAGGTTGCCCGCAAAGACGGTGCCGAAGGGCGTCTCGATGCCGCGCCCGCCCGTGTAGGGCAGGCCGCCGCGCGCCGTGTGGCAGGCCACGCAATTGCCGGTGCGGGCCAGGTAGGCGCCGCGCTCGATCAGGGCCGGGGTGCTGGAGAAGGCTTGGGCTGGAGCAGGGGCCGGACTGCGGTTCATCCAGGCCACCCAAGCGGCAAACATCACGAGCCCCAGCAGCAGCAGGGCCAGGCTTCGTCGCAAGGCGCGCTTCATTGCGCGGCTCCGCAGGGCTCGGGGAGGGGCGCCGGGGCTTCGGGCTGCAGGCCGGGGGGCACCGGCTGGTGGGCGATCCAGCGCGTCACGGCGGCCACGTCTTCGGGGCTTAGGCGGCGTGCCAGCTCGGCCATGCAATCGGGGGCCTGGGCGCGGCGCTGGCCCACACGCCACGCACCCAGCTGGCCGAGCAGGTAGTCCGGCGGCAGGCCCAGCAGGCCCGGGATGCCGGGCAGGCGCCCGCCCAGCCCCGCCCCGTGGCAGGCCGCGCAGGCGGGCAGGCCGCGCGCCTTGTCGCCCTGGCGCACCAGCTGCTCACCGCGGCGCAGCTGCTCCGGGCTGGCCGCCGGCCGGGCCGGCGCGGGGTAGGGCAAGTCCAGGGTGGCGAAGTAGCCGGCAATCTCGCGCAGGTAGGCGTCACTGAGCGGCGCCATCAGGCTGGCCATCACCGCGTTGGAGCGGCGGCCGTCCCGGAAGGCGAGCAACTGCTGGTAGAGGTAATCGGCCGGCTTGCCCGCCAGGCGCGGGTGGTAGCCCTGGGGGGTGGCACGGCCCTCAGCGCCGTGGCAGACGGTGCAGGCCTGCAGGCGCTGGGCCAGGGTGTCTTGAGGAGCGGGGGCGGCGGGCGCCGGGGCGCCGGCCAGGGCCAGCAGCAACAGGCCGGCGCGCCGCAGGGCGGCAAACAGGGTCATCGACATGCCTGCCATGCTGCCTGGGTTTGCAGCGGCCCAGGCGGCCACTGGGTCTTTCAGCGCTCGCTACCGGGCTCCCACAGCAGGGCCAGGGCGGTGGCCGCCTCGGTGACGGCCGCGGCGCTGGCGGCATCGGGGCGCCACAGGCGCGGCGTGCCACCCACCAGGTCCAGCGCGCCCACCACACGGCCGTCGAGGCGCATCAGGTAGCCCAGCGGCCGCTGGCTGGCGATGCCACTGCCCTCGTACTGGTGCACCGAGCTGATCTGCAGGCGCTGCTTGCCCCGCTGGTACTCGCCTTCGCGCTGGTCCAGCGTGGCGCGCACACGGCGTTCGCTCAGGCTCAGCTGGGCGCGGCCGCCCTCCCCGCCTTCCCCACCCTCCCACTCGCAGCGCAGCTGGAAGGGGCGCAGCTCCACCGCCAGCACGCCGGCCTGCAGCTCGTGGCGGCGCGCCGTGCAGCTGGCGCGGCGGGGGCCGCTGGCGCGCTGCCACTCAAAGCGCAGCGGGGCGCTGCCGAACTCGAGCGCGCGGTCGAACAGCTGCCAGGTGGAGGACTCGCGCTCGAAGCGCAGCGGCGCGCCGTCCAGCTTGAACTCGCCGCGCCGGCCCGCGCCCACCGGGCCCAGGGTTTCGGCGGCCGAAGCGTTCAGCTCGGACGGCAGTTGCATGCGGGCTTCGCGCACCAGGCCGCTGCAGGCACTCAGCGCCAGGCAGGCGGTGGCCAGAGCGGCCCGGGAAAGGAATCGTTGCATCGTCGGTTCTCGTCAGGGGTCGCCGGCAACGGCCTCGTTGCGTTCGGCGTTGACCCGGTAGCGCAGCTGCACGAAGCCGCAATCGGGGTACGGCGTGGCCGCTTCCAGCTGCAGGCCCACATCGCCCGGCAGCGCGCCCCAGAGCGTGCGGCCCTGGCCCAGCAGCACCGGAATCACGGTCAGCGTCAGGCTGTCCAGCAGGCCCTCGCGCAGCGCGCTGTGCACCAGCTGGCCACCGTCCAGATAGACCTGGCGCACGCCCTGCCCGCCCAGGCGCTCCAGCAGCGCGGCCAAGGGCTCGGCCGTCTGCTGCAGGGGCTTGCCGGGCAGCAGCTGCAAGGGGCGGCGTGAGCAGACCCACACGGGCTTGTCGCCATAGGGCCAGGGGTCGAAGCCCTGCACGGCTTCAAAGCTGCCGCGGCCCATCACCAGGGCATCCATGCGGGAGAAGAATTCGGCGTAGCCGAAGTCCTCCCCCGCGGGGGCCTGGGCATGGCGTTGCAGCAGCCAGTCCAGGCCGCCATCGGGCCGGGCGATGAAGCCGTCGAGCGAGGCGGCCAGAAAGGCATGGGCACGGGCGCGCATCAGGCTTGCTCCTCCGCCGCTTGCGGGGCGACCACGGCGCCGGCCAGGATGCCGCCGTCCACGTGCAGCTCGGTGCCGGTCATGTAGGCGCTCTCGTCGCTGGCCAGCAGCAGGGCCACGGCGGCCACCTCTTCGGGCGTGCCGAAGCGGCGCAGCGGGCAGTCGGCCGTGAAGGCGGCCATGCGCGCTTCGCGCTCGGGGCCCTCGCCCAGCATGGGTTCCCACATGGGGGTCAGGATGGCCGCCGGGTGGATGCTGTTGCAGCGGATCGGCAGGCCCAGCTGCGCGCAGTACAGCGCCACGCTCTTGGTGTGGTTGCGCACCGCGGCCTTGCTGGCCGCGTAGGCGGCCGCCATGGGAATGCCCACCAGCCCAGAGCGCGAGCTGATGTTGATGATGGACGCCGCGGGGCTGTGGCGCATGGCGCGGATGCCGTGCTTGCAGCCGAGGAACACGCCGTCGGAGTTGACCGCGTGCACGGCACGCCAGTCCTCCAGCGACGCGTGCTCGGGGTCGTGCGCGGCGCCCTGCTCCAGGCCGCTGATGCCGGCGTTGTTCACCAGCACATCCAGCCGGCCGACGGCGGCAAGCACCTGGTCCATGGCGCGGATCCAGTCGGCCTCCTCGCGCACATCCAGGGTCAGCGCCGCGGCGCCCAGGCGCTGCGCGCAGGCCCGGGCGCCGGGGCCGTCGCGGTCGCTCACCCAGACCCGTGCGCCCTCGCGCACAAAGGCCTCGGCAATCGCCGCGCCGATGCCGCGCGCTGCTCCGGTGATCAACGCCACCTTGTCTTGCAGTCTTCCTTGCACGGCCATGCTTCTCCTCCGAAGTCCTTACTCGTAAATCTGCACGGTAGCGTTGAACTGGCCCTGCAGACTTTCGCCACCCACCACCAGCACGCGGCCGCTGCGCAGCCGGGTCACGCTGTGGCCGGCGCGCTCGCCCGCCATGTCGGCCAGGGCCTGACCGCCCAGCGCGAGGTCGTAGCGCTCGGCGCTCCAGGCATGGCTGTTCGCCGCCGTCTGCCCGCCAAACAGCAGCACCTGGCCGCTGGGCAGCAGGGTGGCGCGCACCTGGCTGCGCGGCTGGCGCAGCGGCGGGAGCTCGGCGAAGTGGCCGCTGGCGGGGTCGTAGCGCAGCACGCTGGCGCTGGGCTGGGGGTTCTCGCCCACGAGCTCGCCACCCAGGATCAGCACACGGCCATCCGGTCCCAGCAGAGCGGCATGCTGGCTGCGCAGCGGCAGGCCGCTTTCCACCGGTGTGAAGCGTTCGGTGGCGGGATCGAACAGCTCGGCCAACGGGGCGTTGGGGTTGTCGCTGTGGCCCCCGACGATGAGGATCTTGCCGCTGCCGAGCACCGTCATGGTGTGACCGGTGCGGCTGCTGTGCATGCCCTGGGGCAGGCGGCGGAAGGTGCGCGTGGCCGGCTCCCAGATCTCGGCGGTGGCGCTGATGGCCGGCGCGCTGCCGCCGTACGAGACCACCCCACCCGCCACCAGCACCCGGCCCCCGGGCAGGAGGGCGGCTGCGTGGTCGGTGCGCGGCGTGCTCATCGTGCCGGCCGGCTGACTTTGACCGGTGCGCTCGTCCAGCAGTTCGGCGGCGCGCCAATCGGCGCCACTCAGGAAGCCGCCGGTGACCAGGATCTGCCCTTGCGGGAGCCGCGTGGCCACCGGCGCCGCGCGGCCGCTGATCAGCTGGCCGAAGGGCAGGATGGAGCCACTCTGCGGGTCGTATCGATCCACCCGGTCGCTCAAGGCCCCACCGCCCCGCGAGCCGCCGATCAGCAGCACGCTGCCGTCGTCGGCCAGCAGCGCGGCGTGTTGGGACAGGTACAGCGTTTGCGGCAGGTTCACATAGCGGTCACGAAATCGCACCGGCACGCGCAGCACGGCTTCAGCGTCCTGCCGACCCGCGCTGCCCACCACCAGACGGAACTCGCGCTCGCGGTCCAGCGGCCCGACGCGCAGGCTCTGGCCGGACTGCAAGGCCGTGCCGTCAGGGTCGAGGCGGCCGAACTGGCCCTCGAACTCGGCCTTCAGCAGCACGGAGTCGCCCACAAACACCTCGCTGCGATCGGACTGGAAGCTGAGCACGCGCGGTGCCGGGTTGCCCGGCGGCGGATTGGTAGGAGGCGGCTGGTTGGGGTTACCGGGCGGCGTGGGTTGCGGCGCAGGCGTGCTGGAGCTGCCCCCGCCGCCACAGGCGCTGAGCACGGCGGCCACCAACAAGGCGCCGGCATG